>CAVPDI010000039.1:0-123909 GCA_963702605.1 uncultured Pseudomonadota bacterium | reverse complement strand
TCCAGTTGTGGCGTTTGATGTCGGCGATCCTAAGAAATGCGGATATTGCGCTGACAATCGTTAATGTCCACACGTGGCGCAAAGATGGGTAATCGGCCGGGGTATTTTATGGATTGCCGAAGAGTTAGGTGCTGTGCTTCATACTGATGGTGAAACGAGGTGCGCGTGTAACGACCTCAAGCATCAGAAGGCGAGCGATCTCAGTCACGGCAACCCCCGTCGCACATGTTTGCGCGTTTTGATTTGGCTAAAAGATCAGGCTTTTGGATTGGCCTTACAAATGTGGTCATGTTGAGGATCTTTTGCTCGCAGTTCTCTTCGAGATATCTAGCTTCTCGACCAGCTTCCTGATTGTTACGCTTGCGCTGGATCAAAACGGGTTCGTCCCCACTATGTTTATTCATTACATCAAATACGGTATAGGAAAGGCGCCACTTCAGGCGCTTCGCGCGATCGGCAGGAGACTCGTCTCTCAGCCATCAATGCCAAGGATTGTTGGCGAGGGGCGATACACTAGACTTGCATGCCTAAATTCACTTACGGAATTTTACTTAAGCACGCCTCTCGGAAAGTCGTTTGAGTTTGATCTCTTCCTCCGCCAATAGGCGGGAAATCACGTCCCGATGAAAATCATCTCTCGGCGATTGCAGCATCGCGCGATAGCGCATGATGTTCTCGCGAGCCAGAAATCGCTCAATTGTAACGTTCATATTTCTCGGGTATTGCATGGCGGCGTTGTTGAACTCAGCCGTTTGGGCTTCCGCGTGATGCTCCAATATTTGGCCGTTCGGACCAAAGAATCTGCTGCCGTGCGAATTGCCCCAGGAAGTAAACGAGCAATGCAAGTGCGGAAATAAGCCAACTTAATCGACCGACCGACCAGCCAATCGTAAAACGTGCACCCCCCAACGTGGAAAGCACGTTATGGAAAACTATGGCGGTGAGGGCGACGCTCAGCCAGAGATATAGTCGGCTGTGGTCCCAGTCACAAAAAGGATTACCGCGATGCTGATGCATGAAAGCGCAAAGCCTATGGAACGCGTTATCCAGCTCGCCGGGGTAAATGCGCCCTGATTAACCAGCGGCGGAAGGTGATCAGCCACGGTAATGGCAAACATGACAACTGCGACAGCAGAAACCCTACAATGCATATTGTCGCGGCAAGTGTGGCTCGAAAGTGTTTCGGAATGGCTTGATTCTCCGCCAAAGCGAGCTTCGATCAGTACGGAAATCAAAGTGAGCAGGGCGAATCCATTTATCCAAGCGATGAATATCCACGCGGTGGCTTGTTCAGACGTTGTTATCAACGCTTGCCCGCTCAGGACTGCTCCTGGAAACGTTAGAAGCTGCGAAACAGACATCAAGGCCGAATAAAGATAGGCGCAGGCCAGCAACAGCAGCGACCAACGATGTGTGTCGCGAGCACGTACAAAGAGCAAAAAACTCGTCGACATTCTGAGATTAAAATTCCCGTAACAAAGAGCGCAATGAATTGAGGAACGATGGGTCCAGGTAGACTGGCAAAGGGAATGAGCGCGATGGCGAAAGCAGCGTAGATACAGATAATGACCATCGTAACCCGTCGGGCCGACGAGTAGCGCAATTTGCCGTCACCGGTGGCTGCGGCTGTCACATATCCGAACATCGATAGCCCCTGGCGTAAGACCCGCCATTCTCAGGTTAGCGGTATTCGGCTCGCACAAAAAGCTGGCCTCCCTTCACCCTTCGTCCATCGGGAGCAGTAGCGTTAACGTCCGCTTCCGGCCTGAAGCCGGCAAGCGCCGCTGCGCTGCACATGTCGGCTCCAGACCCCAAGCGGACATGCGATTAGTTTGTTTCCAATGGATATTTGTAGCGGTACGATGGTTGTCCGCCGTTAGGCGCTGGGATGGCTACAAACGTACAGTTCTAACGACGATGAAGGCCGCAGAGCTGTACGAGCGTTGTCCCGCTCGATACATCCTCGGTCCTTGGGCGCCGCTGCTTGTCGAGACGGCCCCGCCTTGCGGTGGGCGAGCGAGTGTTGGACGTGGCCTGCGGAACCGGCGTCGTTGCCCGTGCTGCGGCAGAACGTGTTGGCCGTGGCGGCCGCATCATTGGTATCGACCTAAATCCGGGAATCATCGCGGTTGCGCAATCGCTTCCAGCGATCGATGGTGATGCAATTGAATGGCTTGAGCGCAGCGCGCTCGATCTTGGATTTCATGATGCCAGCTTCGATGTTGTTCTTTGTCAGCAGGGCTTGCAATTCTTTCCGGATAAGCCATGCGCGCTGAGGGAGATGCGCCGGGTACTCGCCGGTAAGGGTCGTCTGGCGCTCAGTGTTTGGAATAGCGTCGGCATTTACAATACCGCCGTCAGCGGCGCCCTTGTCAGCTTCGGTGAGCAGTGACGTTGCCACTCGCTTCAATGCTTCTCGGAACACTCCCACCGCCGACGAATTGCAGCGGCTCGTTACGGAAGCCGCATTTTCGGATGTGGAAGTGAGCGTTTCTCGCATCAATGTCCACCTGCCAAGGATAGATAAATTTGTGCTGGATCATTTGGCGGCAACGCCGGTTGCAACGGCTGTTGCAGCCGCAGATGCGGAGGCGCGCACGCAGGTCGGTGCGAGCGTTATGGAGCAGTTACTGAGCTACGCCGATGGCGACGGTATCACCTACCCCAAGAAACCTTTGTGTTGACGGCCAAAGCCAGGTGACCACAAGCGGACGCGGAATGTCCGCTTGTGGTCCGAAGATGGGGTAATCGGCCGGGCGACCTTTGTGGATAACCGAAGATTTTGGATGCTGGGCTTCACGCTGATGGTGAAACGAGGCTTGCGTGCATGGCCTCAAGCATCAAAGCCTCCTTGCACATTTTCAGTCCGAAGCGGTCTCCACAATCCTGGGGCCAGTGTCTGAATTTCCGCGCGTGCAAGGCAGTCGTTTTCGAGGATTTTGTTTGGATGCAGCTATGCGAGGCTAACGGCCAGGTGTGATTGGGCCTTTCCATTTTGTGGCGCGCGATTGCGAAGACTGCCCACGCCAATGATCCCCACAATGTATAATTCAGACCCATGGCGGCCACACGAGTGGCGATGAAGGCGACATAGTTGCGTGCCCAACGCTATTTGAGTTTGCTCTTGTTTCTGAAGTCCTCGATGAAGGACGCCAAGATTTCGATCCTGGAACCTGGCGCGGAAACGCCGTCAGCGAAACACCAATTCCCACTGCTTTTTCTCTTTTCGCCGGGGGCCTCGGCGTAATCGGTTTGGCCGTCCGGTGCCGGAGGAAGAAGGATGTCGCGGTCGCCGCCTGACCGAACATCGGATCAGGTTTAGAGACCGCCGCGAGGCGGTCTTCCTGTTTCTTGAAGTCATTTGGAGGACGTCAGCTTGGACCTGCCGTCGGTTTTCCGGCAAGGCCGCCCAAAATCTGTTCCGCCCCATGATGGAACGGCCGCATTGCCGATTTTAGAAGAGACGCAGGGACCTGCGAGCGATATCGAACGCTCAGTGAAGCGGGCATCGACAACCAATTGTTACGATTTGAAATAAGCATTTAAGCATGCCGAAGGGACTGCTCGCGTATGAGTTGCGGCCCGAATGAGGTTGATCTGCACCTCAAGTCAGGGGATTGCGACATGAGCGTCTTGTTTTGTCGGGTTCTGGTTTACGCGCTCGTAGTTTTGGGCGTTTCATTTCCGGCCCTGGGCGCATCTGTCGATTGGGCGGGCTGCGCAGTTCCGAAATTTGGCGATGACAGAAGCAGGGCTATTGAGGCTTGCACCATCGTTTTGAATCGCGCGGATCTAAGCGATGTTGACAGGGCGCGTGCCTTGATTACGCGCGGCCGTGCCGAACACATGAGAAAGGATATCGACGCTGCCATTCGTGATTTTGATGACGCCATCAACCTAGTACCGCGAGATCCCGAACCGCTTGCGCGGCGGGCTTCGGCTGCCTTTTTCAAGCGCGACTATCCAACTGCGTTTGTCCTTACCAAACAGGCATTGCAGATAAATCCCGATTACGCCGTGGCACTCGATATTTTAGGCGTGATCGGGTTGACTAGCGGCGACTACCAAATGGCCAAGACCGCCTTTGACAGGGCGATCGCGCTCAAGCCTGACGATGTCGACGCGAGGTTTAATCGCTTCCAGTATTGGATGGCGATCAATGCCCAGCGGGAGGGTCTTCGTGAGCTTGCGGATCTACTTGCGTTGTCGACAAGTGACCTGGACACGCAGTTCACGGAGTTTCGCGGTAAAGACATAACGTACCGCACGTTCGCACGTCTTGAGCGCGCGACAATGCTTGAGGCAATGGGCCGCTATCCAGAAGCAATAAAAGCATTTGATGACTTTGTTCAGACAGACCCGGGCGTTTTTTCGTACGGATGGCGCGGTTGGTATCACATCGACCGTTCTCAGCTCGACCGTGCAAAGGCCGATGTCGAAAAGGCGCTCTCCTACGATCCGAATTTCTTCTTACTTCACGAGCTTCAAGGTTTGATATTTACAGGTACGAATGAATACGAGCGCGCGGTCGCATCTTTTACCCGTGCGCTTGAGTTGGGACCGGATCAGACCGGGGATTTCCTGACTGGTGGCGCGCATTGGCGCAGCGCGCACTTCATCATCCCGAGGCCGCCCAGAATGACGCGCTCAAGGCGTTTTCAACGGATCCTACCTTTCTGCGGACGAAGTTGAAGGTCTTCAAGGAATTCGGATATTGGCAGCCTCCGTCGCCGGGGGCGACGCAAGCTCGGCCGTGCGCGACGCGGCGCAGGCTTGCATGCTGGATGAGCGGTGCTGGTGATGGTGTGCTTGCGAACGCTGATTTGCGTCGCCGCGCTGACAGTAATTGCAGCCGCCGATGCGCGTGCCATGGATCCCAACGCCAAGCAGGCGGATGCCGGTGCTGGCCCTATCAAGATGCGCGTCACGAAATGCCTGGTTGCCAATAAAAGTCATAGCGGCACGCCCTGTCCGGAGCCGCAGCTTTCGGCAGGCGGCAATCAGGCACAACAGATCGCGAGCCATCTCGCTCGCGCCTGGTATTTCATCGATATGCAGGATCTCAAGAGGGCTCGCTCAGAGGCTGATGCGATCCTCGCCATCGACCCAAAGGATTTGCAGGCGCGACATTTGTCTGCGCGCATCTCGCTGACGCTTGCAGACATCCCCCGTGCGGAGGCCGACCTGGATCTGGCGAGGAAGCAGGCCCCTGAAGATCCTGACCTACACGCGACTTACGCGAAACTTCTGCAGTACAGGCCTGCAGATACTGAGTCCTTGCGCGAATTCCTGGCGGTGGTCCAAAAACATCCAAGCCATCTCTACGCTCGCGAAGAGGCGGCGCAATTGCTGATGAAGTCACGCGAATATCGAGTCGCGCTCGCGAATTTCAATTATCTCATCGAGCACAAGCCGAGCGGCGAGTTATTTGTGCAGCGTGCGCAGGCATTCCTCGCTCTCGGACAGCCGCAATCGGCCGCGGCCGATTTTTCCTCCGCGCTCGTGCTCGATCCCGAAAATTATATTTTGCTGGTTTCGCGGGCAGAAGCCTATGCACTTGCCCAGCAGGACGAACCGGCTGTCAAGGATTTGAATTCACTGCTGGCGATAGTCGATGGCACGCCGCACTATGCGCTAGGAAACGCCGACCGCGCGAAGTTGTTGGCGGAGCGTGCCCGCAGCCTCGCGCGATTGCATCGTTTTGCAGATGCGGCCGATGACATGATGGAGGCCCTGAGTATTGGCGGCAGCTCCGCAATTTTGCGGGCGCAGGTTTTCCTGCGGCGGAACGGGTTTCCAGAGGTACCAATCGATGGGAAGGACGCGCCCGTCCTTCGTCAAGCCATCAGTGCCTGCTTCAATCTGAACGCGTGTTTTCAGGGCATCATGCAGTCCATATAGCCGATTGTGCAGGCAGCGCGTTCGTTTCGATGTGCACGCGCGGCAACCTGCACGTACATGCCCATGAAAGGTGCCTTATTGCCAACTAAGGCAATTTTCCAATCAGCTACGCTGTACGCGTTTTTGCGACATAACCTTTTCGCAATTGTACGCCAACGGCGAATGTCCGTTGAGGTCGGTTAGTTCAACCGATCGACGCAACGACTTCTAACCTTGTCCGATCGAGCGATGCCCGTGAAACAGGTTCCGCAAAAACGGAACGGCAGGCGGGAGCTTGTTGCTCCGCGCCTGCCGTTAATCCCCGGAGGGTCAGGCAGGTAGTGGTTAAATCGATTCCTTCAGCTCTTTTGAAGCGCGGAATGCGACTTTCTTGCTGGCTTTGATCTGAATTTGTTCGCCGGTTGCGGGATTGCGGCCAATGCGAGCGGCGCGCTTGCGGACCTGAAGAATGCCGAGGCCGCCGATACGGATTCGCTCGCCCTTCTTCAGATGCTTGACTATGTTACCGACGAGATCGCCGAGCACGGTTTCCGCCTGCTTCTTCGACATCTCGTGCGTTTCTGCCAATGCAGCGGCGAGATGCTTCAGTGTGACAGTCGGCGGTGTCGGAGCTTTTCCAGGAACCATTGCCATCAGTGGACCCTCCTCGTGAATCCTGAGCTTGGCGAAGCGCCAAACACGCCGCCCGGAATAGACGATTCGGGGGCGGTCTGACCATCGATTCTTCGCGGTAAATAAGGCTTTTTCGTAATTTCAGGTGTTTACCTTGACTATGCGTTGAGCCGCCTATAACTCGTCCAAACGCCCGCGGGGGCGTAGCTCAGTTGGTTAGAGCGCTGCCCTGTCACGGCAGAGGCCGCGGGTTCGAGTCCCGTCGCTCCCGCCATTTTTTCAATGACTTAGCTGGGATTTTGGCCAAGATTTCGGCCATGATTTTGGGTCGCCAAACCGAGACTCTTTGGCCTCGGACTTTGGTGCCGGGACACTTTCATGACCTCCGTTCGGGCGATGTTTTTTGACGTGTTCGGGACCTTGGTCGACTGGCGAACATCGATTGCCCGGGAAGCCGAAAGGGTCTTGAAGCCACTTGGTTACGATCTCGACTGGCTCGCTTTTGCCGACGCCTGGCGGGGCGAATATCAGCCGGGCATGGAGGAGGTCCGCTCCGGCCGCATTCCGTTTTGCCGGCTCGATGTGGTGCACCGGCGCAACCTCGAACGTTTCATGCCGCGGTTCGGCCTGCGCAATCTCTCGAACGACGTGCTGCACGAGCTCACGCTGTCCTGGCATCGGCTCGATGCGTGGAGCGATGTGCCGGGCGCTCTCAAGCGGCTGCGAAAAAGTTTTTTGCTCGCGCCGGTGTCGAACGGAAATATTGCATTGATGGTTGACCTCGCGCGACGGAATGAATTTCCCTGGGACGCCATTCTCGGCGCGGAAGTGGCGGGACTACAAGCCGAAGCCGCGCGTTTATCTCGCCGCCTGCGAGGCGCTCGCTCTCAAGCCCGACCAGTGCATGATGGTGGCCGCGCACAGCAACGATCTTGCGGCCGCCGCGGCCTGCGGCCTGCATACGGCCCACACCTCCCGGACGGATGAATACGGCCCCAACACGGGTGAGCGCGCGCCGACAGTGAAAGTGGATTTCGCCGCGAAGGATTTGGCGGAACTGGCCGACAAGCTTGGAGTTTAAGTTCCGTCGTCACCGGACCTGTCCCGGTGACTCGTTTGGCATGACACCGCCGGGCGTCCCTGAGCGAGGTGGCTGGGACGAGCCCTGCCATGACAACTACTAGCCCCGATACACTGGCTCCGGCTGCGCAAAGAAACTTGCAAGAATGTGATAGACCAGCATGTAGTTCTTCTGCTGGAAGCTTGCGTGCGAGATGCCCGGCATGACCGTGAACTGCTTGTCCGGGTTTGGCAGCCTTGCATAGAACTTCATTAGGTCTCCGATCGAGGCGATGCCGTCCCATTGACCACGCATGATCAGCGTCGGCACCGTAATCTTCTCCGGGTTTACCACGGGCAACCTCGAGCACATGTCGACATAGGTTCCGGTCGGCACGGAGGTGTCGAGCGCAGTAACGGCATCGGCGAAAGCATTGATCACTTTCTCCTCGGCGGTGCCGGGATGGTCGCGATCGAAGATCGAATGAATGAAGGCCTTGTCGATGGGACGACGATTGTTCGCCTGGAATTCCGGCAATCTCTTCCGGCGTTGCTCCAGCGTTGGCGAGCCTTCGCCTGTCCACACCATGGCATCGAGTGCGAGGCGCGCAACCATTTCCGGATGACGCTCGGCAAACATGGCGGCGCGCAACGCGCCGGAGGAAATACCGTAGACCAGGAAAGGACGATTTCCGCGCAGCTTCTGGATATACAGGGCGGCGGCGTAACAGTCGTCGGCGCCCTGGGAGATTGGAGCGTTGTTGTCGCGGTCCTTGGTCGATCGGCCGTAACCCTCCATATCCACGCACCAGCAATCGAAT
This sequence comes from uncultured Pseudomonadota bacterium, assembly GCA_963702605.1. GTDB lineage: Bacteria > Pseudomonadota > Alphaproteobacteria > Rhizobiales > Xanthobacteraceae > Pseudolabrys. Next base: position 115,516 of record CAVPDI010000039.1, on the reverse strand, counting down.
CCCAGCCGGGCAAAGTGATCCATGGCGGAGGAACCGGGACGGCCCGGGACCTGGAGGTCGAATGTCGGCTGTGAGGCCATGGACGAGCCGTGCACGAACAGAATTGTACCGATGCTTTTGGCGGGGTCGCCGGCGCATTTCTCGAACAGGAACAGCTTCACGCCGCCGCTCTTCGTCGTCCAATGATCCTCGCCCTTGATCGCAAGCTTCGCCATTTCATTCATTGTTTGGTTCGCTCGTCTGATGGGAGTGAGAAGTGGTTTCGGTTCAGCACGTCACGCGTCATTTGATCAGCGTGATGTGATTGTCCTTGATGACCTTCGCCCATTTGTCGACCTGTGCCTGCATGAAGGTGGCAAATTCCGGCTGGGTCATTGTGAGCGGTGTCGCGCCCTGCTGCTCCCAGGACGCCTTGATGTCCGGGCGCTTGAGTATTTTGGTGATCTCGCGGTTGAGCAGATCGATAATCGGCTGTGGCGTTCCTTTGGGTGCCATGAATCCGACCCATAATGTGGCCTGGAAGCCCGGGAACGCCGGCCTCCGCAATCGTCGGCACATTCGGAAGAATGGCGGAACGCGCGGTGCCGGAGGTTCCCAGCGCGCGCACGCGGCCGTCCTTGATGAATGCAGCCATGGTCGGGACGCTGTCGAACAATATCTGGATCTGGCCGCTCAGGATGTCGGTGCGCATCCCGGTCGAACCCTTGTAGGGCACGTGCACGATGTCGATGCCGGTCAGGTTCTTCAGCAGCTCGGCCGCCATGTGATAGTTCGAGCCCGGACCCGACGAGCCGAAATTCAGCGATCCCGGTTTGGCTTTTGCCAGTGCGATAAGCTCGTTCAGATTTTTTGCCGGTACCGACGGGTTCACCACCAGTACAAGGTCGCTGTCGATCAGCGGCGAGATCGGCACCAGATCCTGCATCAAGTGATAGGGCTTGCTTGTGTAAAGTGTCTCATTGACGGTCTGTGTGCCGGAGACCATCAGCAGCGTGTAACCATCGGGGGCTGCCTTGGCCACATATTCGGTACCGATGGTCGTGCCGGCGCCGGGCTTGTTTTCGACCACGAATGGCTGATGCAGGGCCTTTTGCAGTTCCTGCGCGACGATACGGGTGAATACGTCCGTCGGGCCGCCAGCGCCGAACGGCGCGACGAATCTGACCGGACGCGAAGGATAGTCGTCAGCGGCGCTCGGGCCGGCAGCCAGAGCCGACATGACCAGCGCAAAAACGCCGAACAGCACTCGCAGGATCGTCATGCGCGGACCTCAGGATCGATTTGCCGTCCCCCGGGGGGCGACTATCGAAGCGCGGCCGACGGGCTGTCAAATGTGACTTTTTCGCTCGTGGATGCCGCCCGGGGTCGGCTTGCCACCCCCTGTATGCTGCGCTAAGCCTCGGCCGCACCGCCTCTGAGGCTATTCAAAGAAGTAAGGGCCAATTTGTGCGGGATAACCGGCGCCGTTCGGCCGCCGAACAGTCCAGGCCGGCGTATATCAGGTAAAGCGGGACTGTACGCTTGAGGTCGTCGCCGATGAGCGCATTGCTGCTGGATTACCTTCCCCTTGTCGTATTCGTCGGCGTCGCGCTCGCGATCGGCCTTGTCTTGCTGATTGTTCCTTTCATCGTCGCCTACCAGCAGCCGGATCCGGAAAAACTGTCGGCCTACGAATGCGGCTTCAACGCATTCGATGACGCACGCATGAAATTTGACGTGCGGTTCTACCTGGTGGCGATTCTCTTCATCATTTTCGATCTCGAGGTGAGCTTCCTGTTCCCCTGGGCGATCGTCTTCCGCAAGATCGGGCTCTACGGGTTCTGGTCGATGATGGTGTTCCTTGGCGTTCTCACCGTCGGGTTCATATATGAGTGGAAGAAGGGGGCGCTGGAATGGGATTGACGGCAATCATGAGCCTGGTCGCACCCGCGCCGAAGGGAATTCTCGATCCGCGGACCGGCAAGCCGGTCGGTGCGGATGATTCCTTTTTTAACGGCATGAACGCTGACCTTGCCGACAAGGGATTTCATTGTCACGGCCGCCGACGATCTTATCACCTGGGCCCGTACCGGCTCGCTGATGTGGATGACGTTCGGACTTGCGTGCTGCGCGGTCGAGATGATGCAGATGTCGATGCCGCGCTACGACGCCGAACGGTTTGGATTTGCGCCACGCGCGTCGCCGCGCCAGTCCGACGTGATGATCGTTGCCGGTACGCTGACGAACAAGATGGCGCCTGCGCTGCGCAAGGTTTACGACCAGATGCCGGAGCCGCGATACGTCATATCGATGGGGTCGTGTGCGAATGGCGGCGGTTACTATCATTATTCGTACTCCGTCGTGCGCGGTTGCGATCGCATCGTGCCGGTCGACATCTACGTGCCGGGGTGCCCGCCGACTGCGGAAGCGCTGCTCTACGGCGTGATGCTGCTGCAGAAGAAAATCCGCCGCACAGGCACGATTGAACGCTAGACGGAGTTGCGGCAGTGGACGACACGCTCGACCGGCTTGGGCAAACAATCAAGAACGCGCTCGGCGCTTCGATCGCAGGCTATACGATTGCGCATGGCGAATTGACTGTCAGCGCAAAAGCCGCAGACATCGTCAAAGTCGCAACATTTCTGCGTGACGATCCGGCCTGCCAGTTCGTGAATATCGTTGACGTGACGGCGGTCGATTGGCCCTCGCGCGAGCAACGTTTCGACGTCGTCTATCATTTCCTGTCACCGCGCCTCAATCAGCGCATCAGGCTCAAAGTCGCGACCGATGAGACGACGCCGGTGCCGTCATTGATCGACGTATTCCGCGGAGCCGACTGGTTCGAGCGCGAAACCTACGACCTCTACGGCGTGCTGTTCACCGGGCATCCCGACATGCGGCGCATCCTCACGGACTATGGCTTCGAAGGCCATCCGTTGCGAAAAGACTTTCCGCTGACGGGGTTCGTCGAGGTTCGGTGGGACGATGAACAGAAGCGTGTTGTCTACGACAAGGTGACACTCGCTCAGGAATTCCGCAGCTTTGATTTTCTGTCGCCGTGGGAAGGCACGGACTACGTGCTGCCGGGTGACGAGAAGGCAAAGACCGAAGGCAAGGGGTCCTGAGCATGAAGCCGACCCTGAAGCCCGGGCTCAAACATTCGTTTTCCTACAAAGTGCCGGAAAACAAGACGGTGCCCTATACCTATCCGGAGTCGCCGATTATTGCTGCCATGCCGAAGGTCTTTGCGACCGGTTTCATGATCGTATTGATGGAATGGACTTGCACGCAATTGCTCAACGAGCACCTTGATAAGGGCGAGGGCAGCCTCGGCACCCATGTCGATGTTTCGCATCTGGCGGCAACCCCGCCGGGCATGACGGTCACGGTCGATGTGGAAGTTCTGGAGGTCCGAGGCCGCAAGGTCGTGTTCAAAGTCAGCGCTCATGACGGGATGGATCTGATCGGCGAAGGACGTCACGAGCGCGTCGTTGTTGCGTGGGAAAAGTTCAATGCCAAAGTTGCCGAGAAGGCGAAGTCCGCGACTAGCGGAGCTTGTGGTAGCGAATTGAAAATGGCCGAAACCGCGGTTCGCAACTTCACGATCAACTTTGGCCCGCAGCATCCGGCGGCGCATGGCGTGCTGCGTCTGGTGCTTGAACTTGACGGCGAAGTGGTTGAGCGGGTCGACCCCCACATCGGACTGCTTCACCGCGGCACCGAGAAGCTGATCGAACACAAGACCTACCTGCAGGCGGTCCCGTATTTCGATCGGCTCGACTATGTCGCCCCGATGAATCAGGAGCATGCGTTTTGCCTGGCAGTCGAGAAACTGCTGGGCATTACGGTGCCGCGGCGCGCGCAGCTCATCCGCGTGCTTTATTCGGAAATCGGGCGTCTGCTGTCGCATCTTCTCAACGTCACCACGCAGGCAATGGATGTCGGAGCGTTGACGCCGCCGCTTTGGGGTTTCGAGGAGCGCGAAAAGCTCATGGTCTTCTATGAGCGCGCGTCCGGCTCGCGGATGCACGCAGCCTATTTTCGTCCCGGTGGCGTGCATCAGGACCTGACCCCGAAGCTCGTCGACGACATCCATGCTTTCTGTGATCCGTTCCTGACAGTGGTCGACGATCTCGATGCACTGCTCACCGAAAACCGGATTTTCAAGCAGCGCAATGTCGATATTGGTGTCGTAAGCCTTGCCGATGCCTGGAATTGGGGATTCTCCGGCGTCATGGTGCGCGGCTCCGGAGCGGCATGGGACCTGCGCAAGTCGCAACCATACGAGTGCTATTCGGAAATGGATTTTGACATTCCGATCGGCAAGAACGGCGATTGTTTCGACCGCTATCTGATCCGCATGGAAGAAATGCGCCAGTCGACAAAAATCATGAAGCAGTGTGTCGAAAAACTGCGGTCGCCGGCCGGACAGGGCCCGGTGACCGTCGATGACCACAAGATCGTGCCACCCAGGCGCGGCGAGATGAAGCGCTCGATGGAGGCGCTGATCCACCATTTCAAACTCTATACCGAGGGCTATCACGTGCCGGCCGGTGAGGTGTATGCGGCGGTCGAGGCCCCGAAAGGCGAGTTTGGCGTCTACCTCGTCGCCGATGGCACCAACAAGCCGTACAAATGCAAGATTCGAGCGCCGGGGTTCGCTCACTTGCAGGCCATGGATTTCCTCACGCGCGGCCACATGCTGGCCGACGTGTCGGCCATCCTCGGCTCGATCGATATCGTGTTCGGGGAGGTCGACCGATGAGCGTTCGCCGTCTCGCGCCGCCCGAAATACAGCCGAAGGAATTTTCCTTCAGCAAGGACAACCTTGCCTGGGCGAAGAAAGAAATCACCAAATATCCGGATGGCCGCCAGCAGTCGGCGATCATTCCCTTGCTGTGGCGCGCACAGGAGCAGGCAGGCGGCTGGCTGCCCGAAGCAGCGATCCGTCATGTGGCCGATTTTCTCGGCATGGCACATATCCGCGCGCTCGAGGTCGCGACGTTTTATACGATGTTCAATCTTCAACCGGTCGGCAAATTCCATGTGCAGCTTTGTGGCACGACGCCGTGCCGCCTGCGGGGCGCTGATGATCTCGAGAAAGTGTGCCGCAAACGCATCGGCGACCAGGGTGAGGTCACCAAGGATGGCAAATTCTCCTGGGTCGAAGTCGAATGCCTGGGCGCCTGCGTCAACGCGCCGATGGCGCAAATCAATTACGACTATTTCGAAGACCTGACGGCGGGCAGCTTCGGGAAAATTCTCGACGATCTTGCCGCAGGCAAAAAAGCAAAGCCGGGCCCGCAGATCGACCGGCAATTATCGGCGCCGGTCGGCGGCGCGACCACGTTGAAGGAAAAGGCGTGAGCGATGCTTGCTGACAAGGACCGCATCTTTCGCAACCTTTACGGCCAGCACGACTGGGGCCTCAAAGGCGCGCGCGCCCGCGGCGCCTGGGACGGAACGAAGGCTATTCTCGAGAAAGGCCGCGATGCCGTAATCGAAGACGTAAAGGCGTCGGGCCTGCGTGGGCGCGGCGGCGCCGGCTTTCCGACCGGGTTGAAATGGTCGTTCATGCCGAAAAAATCGGATGGCCGGCCGCATTATCTTGTCGTGAATGCCGACGAGTCCGAGCCCGGCACCTGCAAGGACCGCGAGATCATGCGGCACGACCCGCATTTGCTGGTCGAAGGCTGCCTGATCGCCGGCTTCGCCATGGGCGCCAATGCCGGTTACATCTATGTACGCGGCGAATTCATTCGCGAGCGCGAGCGTCTGCAGGCCGCCGTCGATGAGGCCTATGAGGCCAAGCTCATCGGCAAAAACAATGTGCACGGCTGGGATTTCGATCTCTACGTTCATCACGGGGCGGGCGCCTATATCTGCGGTGAGGAGACCGCGCTGCTCGAAAGCCTCGAAGGCAAAAAAGGCCAACCGCGCCTCAAGCCGCCGTTCCCGGCCAATGTCGGTCTCTATGGCTGTCCGACGACCGTGAACAATGTGGAATCAATCGCGGCGGTGCCGGACATTCTGCGGCGCGGCCCATCGTGGTTTGCCGGCATTGGTCGGCAGAACAACACCGGCACGAAGCTCTTTTGCATTTCGGGCCATGTCGCAAAGCCGTGCAATGTGGAAGAGGCCATGGGCATTCCGCTGCGGGAGCTGGTCGAAACCCATGCCGGCGGCGTGTGCGGCGGCTGGGATAATCTGCTTGCGGTCATCCCGGGCGGCTCGTCGATGCCGCTGGTGCCGGCAGGCAAGGACTGGGCGGATTCGCTTTTGATGGATTTCGACGGTTGCCGCGACAAGAAATCGGCGCTCGGCACCGCAGCCGTGATCGTCATGGACAAGTCGACGGATATTGTCCGCGCCATGGCGCGCATTTCGTATTTCTACAAGCACGAGAGCTGCGGCCAGTGCACGCCATGCCGTGAAGGCATGGGCTGGATGTGGCGCGTGCTTACCCGCATGGCGGAAGGCCGCGCGCAAAAACGCGAAATCGACATGTTGATGCAGGTAACCCAGCAGATCGAGGGTCACACGATCTGCGCCTTCGGCGACGGCGCAGCCTGGCCGGTGCAGGGATTGCTGCGCCACTTCCGGCCCGAGATCGAGCGACGCATCGACGAATACACGCGTAATGCTGACGCGCAAGGTGTGCGCGATCCAAAGCCGCTCGATGCGGTGGCGGCGGAGTGATGGCGATGACCGAAGTCAGGCACCTCGCCCAGTTCAACATCGCGCGGACTCGCTATCCGCTCAGCGACCCGCGGATGGCGGAATTCGCCGACAATGTCGGACGGGTGAATGCGCTTGCCGAAAAGATCGACGGATTCGTCTGGCGGCTGCAGGACGATAGCGGTCACGCAATGAACATGACGGTCTACGACGATCCGCGCATTCTTCCCAACCTTACCGTTTGGGAGAATGTCGAGGCGCTCGAGCGGTTTGTTTGGCAAACGCTGCACCGAAGATTTTACGCCAGGCGGCGGGAATGGTTTGAGCCGATTGAAACGCCACTGGTGATGTGGTGGGTGGCGCCCGGTCATCGGCCCTATCTGGCGGAAGGCGTTTCCCGGCTCGATCATCTCAGGGCAAACGGGCCGAGCGATCGAGCATTCGGCTGGGAGAGCCTTTCAGGGGCACGTCTTTGGAAGACAGCGCGTTGTGAAAGTCCGAGTGAGGACGCGGCATGACGGCGCTGGATTTGGGACTGCAACCTGTGGAGCAAGGCGATGTCTTGGGAAAACAAGAACCTGCCGCGACTGCAAATACTGGTGGCCGGCTGCGGAAGGATCGGCGAGTGAACCGGTGCGCGAACGGGCAATTCTCGGCCAGTGCCGGCGGCGTGCGCCGCCGGCATTCGTTGTCGATCTTCCGGATCACAGCCGCCATTATCCGTCCTGGGCGACGACGAAGCGTGACGACTGGTGTGGCGAGCATTCGCACCGGGAAATTTGAGCGGGCGGCGGACGGAACGAGATGAAGATCGGGCAATGACCAAGGTTATTGTAGACGGCAAAGAAATCGATGTTCCGCCGGAGTTTACATTGCTCCAGGCCTGCGAGGCTGCGGGCGCGGAAATCCCGCGCTTCTGCTTCCACGAGCGCCTGTCGATCGCCGGAAATTGCCGGATGTGCCTGATCGAAGTTGCCGGCATTCCCAAGCCGCAGGCCTCATGCGCCATGGGTGTCAAGGATTTGCCGCCGAACAAGGACGGTTCGCCGAAAATCCTCAATACCAAGACGCCGATGGTGAGGAAGGCGCGCGAAGGTGTGATGGAATTCCTGCTGATCAACCACCCGCTCGATTGCCCGATCTGTGACCAGGGCGGGGAGTGCGACCTCCAGGACCAGGCAATGGCTTACGGGGTCGATGCGAGCCGGTATCAGGAAAACAAACGCGCAGTCGAAGACAAATATATCGGCCCGCTGGTCAAGACGATCATGACGCGCTGCATCCATTGCACGCGGTGTATCCGGTTTTCCACCGAAGTGGCCGGGGTGCCCGAACTGGGCGCCATCGGCCGCGGCGAAGATATGGAAATTACGACGTACCTGGAACATGCGATGACGTCCGAGCTCCAGAGCAATGTGGTCGATCTTTGCCCGGTCGGCGCGCTTACGTCGAAACCCTATGCCTTTGCGGCGCGGCCCTGGGAACTCGGCAAGACGCAGTCGGTGGATGTCATGGATGCCGTCGGATCGGCAATCCGCATCGACACGCGCGGACGTGAGGTGATGCGTATTCTGCCGCGCGCCAATGAAGATGTGAACGAGGAGTGGATTTCCGACAAAGCCCGGCACGTGGTGGATGGCTTGCGCACGCAGCGGCTTGATCAGCCTTACGTTCGCGTCAACGGAAGGCTGCAGCCCGCGTCCTGGAAGGAAGCGTTCGCGTTTGTTGTCAACAAGGTCAAGGCTGCAAACGGCAAACGGATCGGCGCGATTGCGGGGGACCTTGCTGGTGCCGAGGAAATGTTCGCGCTCAAGGACCTGATGGGAAGGCTTGGGAGCGCCAATATCGACGCGCGCCAGGACGGGTCGACGCTCGACCCGGCGTGGGGACGAGCCACCTATCTGTTCAACGCAACGATTGCCGGCATCGAGCGCGCCGATGCGTTGTTGATTGTCGGATCAAACCCGCGCCGCGAGGCAGCGGTCCTCAATGCGCGCATCCGCAAGCGCTGGCGCGCTCGGCAACTTCCCGATCGGGCTTATCGGCGAGAAGGCCGATCTGACCTACGCGTATGACTATCTTGGCGCCGGTGCCGAAACACTCGCCGGTCTCGCGGACAGCAAGTTTGCCGAAGCGCTCGGGGCGGCAGAGCGGCCGCTTGTTCTGGTCGGTGCCGGCGCATTCGGACGGGAAGATGGTGCGGCTGTCGCCTCACTCGTGGCGAAGGCTGCGGTGGAGTTTGGAGCGATCAAGGACGGGTGGAATGGGTTCTCGGTGCTGCATAACGCGGCCTCGCGCGTAGCAGCGCTCGATCTTGGTCTCGTGCCGGGCACCGGCGGCCTCACCGCCGCGCAGATGGCGAAGGGCGATCTCGATGTCCTGTTCCTGCTCGGTGCCGACGAAGTCGAAGTCGAGCCGGGGCCCTTCGTTGTCTATATCGGCACGCATGGCGACCGCGGGGCGCATCGCGCCGATGTCATCCTGCCTGGCGCGGCCTATCCGGAGAAATCGGCGATCTACGTGAACACCGAAGGACGGGTGCAGATGGCCAACCGGGCGGCATTCCCGCCCGGCGACGCACGCGAGGATTGGGCAATCCTGCGTGCGCTCTCCGACCAACTCGGCCACAAATTGCCGTATGATTCACTTGCGGCACTGCGACGGGAAATGTTTGCCGCCCATCCGCACCTTGCGCGCGTGGACGAAATTGCCGCCGGCGATGCCGCCGCGATCAAAAAACTTGCAATGCTCGGGGGCGCGCCCGGAAAACACCATTTGAGATCGTCGGTCGGTGACTTTTATTTCACCAATCCGATCGCGCGCGCCTCCGCCATCATGGCCGAATGCTCGGCGCTGGCGAACGCAGCCGCCAAGACGGCAGCGGAGTAGGGCGATGGAATTCTTCTGGGATTACATCTGGCCGCTGATCATCATCGTCGCGCAATCGGTGATGCTCCTTGTCATCCTGCTGGTCGCCATCGCCTATATCCTGCTGGCTGACCGCAAGATCTGGGCGGCTGTGCAGATCAGGCGCGGCCCGAACGTGGTTGGCCCGTGGGGCCTTTTCCAGTCTTTCGCCGATTTGCTGAAATTCGTGGTCAAGGAACCGGTGATCCCGGCCGGCGCCAACAAGGGCGTGTTCCTGCTGGCCCCGCTTGTCACCTGCGTCCTGGCGCTCGCGGCTTGGGCTGTCATTCCCGTCAACACGAATTGGGTCATCGCCAATATCAATGTCGGCGTTCTGTACATCTTCGCGATCTCGTCGCTGATGGTCTACGGCGTCATCATGGCCGGCTGGGCCTCCAATTCGAAATATCCGTTTCTCGCCGCGCTTCGCTCGGCGGCGCAGATGGTCTCTTACGAAGTCTCGATCGGGTTCGTGTTCATCACGGTGCTGCTTTGTGCCGGTTCGCTGAATTTGTCGGCGATCGTCAAGGCACAGGATGGCCCGTACGGATTGCTCGGCTGGTACTGGCTGCCGCTGTTTCCGATGTTCGTGGTGTTCTTCATTTCCGCACTGGCGGAGACCAACAGGCCTCCCTTCGATCTCGTTGAGGCGGAATCGGAACTTGTCGCAGGGTTCATGGTCGAGTACGGCTCGACCCCGTATATGATGTTCATGCTCGGCGAATACGTGGCCATCGGGACCATGTGCGCCATGGCGACCATCCTGTTTCTCGGCGGCTGGCTGTCGCCGGTACCCTATGCGCCATTTACCTGGGTACCGGGCGTGATCTGGTTCACGCTCAAGGCGTTCTTCATGTTTTTCCTGTTCGCCATGGCAAAGGCGATGGTTCCACGCTATCGCTACGATCAGCTCATGCGGCTTGGCTGGAAAGTGTTTCTCCCGCTCTCGCTTGCCATGGTTGTGATCGTCGCAGCTGTCATCCAATACGGCGCACTCGCGGCAGGCGCAGTGAAGTGAGGATGCGATGAGACTCGATCGCGCGGCCAAAGGCCTGTTCCTGATGGAGTTCGTGACCGGCTTTGTGCTGGCCATGCGCTATTTCTTCAAGCCGAAGGCAACGCTGAACTATCCTTTCGAAAAGGGGCCGATCTCTCCACGCTTTCGCGGCGAGCACGCGCTGCGCCGTTACCCGAACGGAGAAGAGCGCTGCATCGCCTGCAAGCTGTGCGAGGCAATCTGTCCCGCGCAGGCGATCACCATCGAAGCCGGCCCGCGCCGCAACGACGGCACGCGCCGCACGACGCGCTACGACATCGACATGGTCAAGTGCATCTACTGCGGGCTTTGCCAGGAAGCCTGTCCGGTCGATGCGATCGTTGAGGGACCGAATTTCGAATTCGCAACCGAAACGCGCGAGGAACTCTACTACGACAAGGAGCGCCTGCTTGCGAATGGGGACCGTTGGGAACGCGAGATCGCCAAGAATCTCGCGCTCGACGCGCCATACAGGTGATGGGATGAGGTGCGATCAAAATCAGCCGTCATTCCGGGACGCGAGCAAAGCTCGCGAGCCCGAAGTCCATAACCACCGCACTGGATTATGGATTCCGGCTCTCGCCCCTGTGCGGCTCGGCCGGAATGATGGGAAGGGTCAGCATCGATGATCATCGTCGCGCTGTTCTTTTATCTCTTTGCCGGGATTTGCGTGGCGAGCGCGATCATGGTGGTTGCCGCGCGCAATCCGGTGCATTCGGTGCTTTTTCTCATTCTCGCCTTTGTCAACGCGGCGGCGCTGTTCGTAATGATGGGGGCCGAATTCCTCGCCATGATCCTGATCGTGGTCTATGTCGGCGCGGTCGCGGTGCTGTTCCTGTTTGTCGTGATGATGCTCGATGTCGACTTTGCCGAGCTCAAGCAGGGCGTTCTGCAATATTTGCCCGTCGGCATGCTGGTTGGCGGCATCTTTGTCGGCGAGTTGCTCTTCGTGGCTCTCACCTGGGTGATTGGCCCCGGTATTCCGCAGGCGGTCACCGCGCCGATTCCTGCGAATATTCCCAATACCGAGGCGATCGGGCTCGTTCTCTATACGCGCTACGTCTATTTCTTCGAGGCGGCTGGCATGATTTTGCTGGTCGCCATGGTCGGCGCGATTGTCCTGACGTTGCAGCATCGCGTGCGCGTGCGCCGCCAGGATATTGCCGAGCAGGTCGCGCGCAGGCCTTCCGCCTCGATCGAGATCGTCAAGGTGCGCTCCGGCCAGGGGCTGGGGAGCAATCTATGACCATCGGCCTTGGCCACTATCTCGCGGTCGCGGCGATCCTGTTCACGCTCGGGATCTTCGGGATTTTTCTCAACCGCAAGAACGTCATCATTATTCTGATGTCGATTGAGTTGATCCTGCTCGCGGTCAATATCAATCTCGTCGCGTTCTCGACGCATCTTGGCGACATCGTCGGACAGATCTACGCCCTGCTCGTGCTTACCGTCGCGGCGGCTGAGGCCGCGATCGGACTGGCAATTCTCGTCGTCTTCTACCGCAGCAAGGGCTCGATCGCGGTTGAAGACATCAATTTGATGAAGGGGTGAGGGCGTGTATCAGGCGATCGTCTTTCTTCCCCTTCTCGGCGCCGTTCTCGCCGGCCTGATTGCCCTTGCCGGCGCGCGGGCGCGGTTTCCCGGCAAGGGCCCGGCGCCAGCCGGAGAAGACAGCGTGCCCGGTCACGGCCAGCTTCACGGCGGGCCCGGCGCGCACGGCGGCGCTGTCATCCATTCTTCCCATCACGAGGAGGAAGCCCACGCGCCGGCGGCGGCAGGATCGCGTACGGCGGAACTGATTACGACCACGCTGCTGATGATCGCGATGGTCATGTCATGGATGGCGTTTGTCGATGTTGGTTTTTCGCACCACGACATGAGGGTACCGGTCTTCACCTGGATGACGGCCGGCGACCTCAAGGTCGAATGGTCGCTGCGCATCGACACGCTCACGGCCGTGATGCTGGTCGTGGTCAACACGGTTTCGGCCTTCGTGCATCTCTATTCGATCGGCTACATGCACGAGGATCCGTACCGGCCGCGTTTCTTCGGTTACCTGTCGATGTTCACTTTCGCCATGCTGATGCTGGTGACGGCGGACAATCTTGTGCAGCTGTTCTTCGGCTGGGAGGGCGTCGGCCTCGCAAGCTATCTGCTGATCGGCTTCTGGTATCACAAGCCGGAGGCAAATGCGGCGGCGATCAAGGCGTTTGTTGTCAACCGTGTCGGCGACTTCGGGTTTGCGCTCGGTATCTTCGCTATCTTCATGCTCACCGGTGCGGTTGATTTCGACACCGTGTTCGCGCAAGCGCCGTCGCTCGCAGGCAAGACGATCAATTTATTGGGCTGGCAGGCCGACGCGCTGACAATCACCTGCCTGTTCCTGTTCATGGGAGCCATGGGCAAGTCTGCGCAGTTCCTTCTGCACACCTGGCTGCCGGATGCCATGGAGGGCCCGACGCCCGTCTCGGCCCTGATTCATGCCGCGACGATGGTGACGGCCGGCGTGTTCATGGTGGCACGTTTATCGCCGCTCTTCGAGCTTGCGCCGAATGCGCAGGCCTTCGTGACCCTGATCGGCGCGACCACCGCGATATTCGCCGCCACGATCGGGCTCGTGCAGAACGACATCAAGCGCATCGTCGCCTATTCGACCTGTTCTCAGCTTGGCTACATGTTCGTGGCAATGGGGGTGGGCGCCTATTCCGTCGGCATGTTCCACCTGTTCACGCATGCGTTTTTCAAGGCACTCCTGTTCCTCGGCTCGGGCTCGGTGATCCACGCCATGCATCATGAACAGGACATCCGTCACATGGGCGGGCTGAAGGATCGTATCCCCTATACCTACATCACGATGATCATCGGGACGCTTGCGCTCACGGGTTTTCCGCTCACCGCCGGCTACTTCTCGAAGGATGCGATCATCGGAGCGGCCTTTGTCGGCAAAAATCCGATGGCGCTGTACGCTTTTATCTGTACGGTCGCGGCGGCGCTGCTGACGTCGTTCTATTCCTGGCGTCTCATTTTCAAGACGTTCCATGGCGAGCCGCATGACCGCAAGCATTGGCGGGACGCGCACGAGAGCCCGATGGTGATGCTCATCCCGCTTGGTTTCCTGGCGGCCGGTTCGATCGTGGCGGGCTTTCCCTTCGATCAGATCTTCGCAGGTCATGGCGTCGAGGGCTTCTTCCGCGAGTCGCTGACTTTTGCCAAAGGCAACAGCGTGCTTGAGGACATGGATCACATCCCGCTTCAGGTCGAGATCCTGCCGACCGTGATGATGGTGATCGGTTTCCTCATCGCGTGGCACTTCTACATCCGGCGTCCGGACATACCGGTCGAACTCGCCCGCCAGCACGATTTCCTTTACCGGTTCCTGCTCAATAAATGGTATTTCGACGAGCTCTACGACGTGATCTTTGTTCGTCCGATCAAGCGGCTGGGCCGCCTGCTGTGGAAGAGCGGCGACGGCTGGCTGATCGATGGATTTGGGCCGGATGGCGTGTCGGCGCGCGTGCTTGATGTCACGCGCAACGTCGTGCGGCTGCAGACCGGATATCTCTATCACTATGCATTTGCGATGCTGATTGGCGCCGCGGCTTTCATAACCTGGTTCATGTTCGCGGTACGATGATGAATATCAACTGGCCCATTCTTTCCCTTGTGACGTTCCTGCCGCTGTTCGGCGCGCTTCTGATCGTGTTTCTTGTGCGCGGCAACGAACGTTTTGCGCGAGGTACGGCGCGCTGGATTGCGTTGTGGGCGACGCTTGTCACCTTCGCCATTTCGCTGGTGATGGTGTGGCGGTTCGATGCGAGCTCGCCGGAATTCCAGTACGTCGAGAAATACAACTGGTTGGGCCTTGCTTCCTATCATATGGGGGTGGACGGCATTTCGTTGCCGTTCGTGATCCTCACCACCGGGCTGATGCCGATCTGCATCATCGCAAGCTGGACGGCGATCCAGACGCGCGTGAAGGAATACATGATCGCCTTCCTGGTGCTGGAAACGCTGATGGTCGGCACCTTCTCGGCGCTCGATCTGGTGCTGTTCTATCTGTTTTTCGAAGGTGGCCTCATCCCGATGTTCCTCATTATCGGAGTGTGGGGCGGGCCTCGCCGCGTCTATGCGAGCTTCAAATTTTTCCTCTACACGCTGCTCGGTTCGGTGCTGATGCTGCTCGCCATCATGGCGATGTATTGGGATGCCGGCACGACCGATATCGCCGTGTTGCTGCGCCACGGATTTCCGCTCGGCCTGCAGAAATGGGCATGGTTTGCATTCTTTGCGTCATTTGCCGTGAAGATGCCGATGTGGCCGGTCCACACGTGGCTGCCCGACGCGCATGTGGAGGCGCCGACCGCCGGCTCCGTTATTCTCGCGGCTATTCTGCTCAAGATGGGCGGTTACGGCTTCCTGCGTTTTTCGCTGCCCATGTTTCCCGCCGCGAGCCATGAATTTGCGCCGCTGATTTTCACGCTCTCGGTTGTTGCCATTATTTATACGTCGCTCGTTGCGCTGATGCAGGAGGACGTGAAGAAGCTGATTGCCTACTCGTCCGTGGCCCATATGGGATTTGTCACCATGGGGATATTCGCCGCGACCGCGCAGGGCGTTGCCGGCGGCATCTTCCAGATGATCTCGCACGGCATTGTGTCCGGCGCGCTATTTCTATGTGTCGGTGTAGTGTACGACCGCATGCACACGCGCGAGATCGCCTTCTACGGCGGATTGGTCAATCGCATGCCGCTCTATGCGTTTGTCTTCATGGTTTTCACGCTCGCCAATGTCGGGCTCCCGGGCACGTCGGGGTTCATCGGCGAATTTCTGGCGCTGATCGGTACGTTCAGGATCAATACGCCGGTTGCGACGCTCGCCACGCTCGGCGTCATTCTGTCGGCGGCTTACGCCCTGTGGCTTTACCGGAAAATGATCTTCGGCAACCTCAAGCCGTCGCTTGAGGGTATCCGCGACATCGGCTGGCGCGAGACCCTCATCTTTACGCCGCTGGTCGTGCTCACCATTCTGTTCGGCGTCATGCCGAAGCCCGTGCTCGATATGTCGGCGGCTTCGGTTGCGCAACTGCTCGAGAACTATAACCACGCGATCGCGTCGCCAAAGACCGCGGCGGCCAAAACCACGGCGCATCCGGCGCTGACCGAGGGAGAACTCGCGCAGGCCGAGCGGGCTGGGAGTGTCGCCCGATGAATGATCTGCCTGTCCTCCATGATCTGATCCCCGTATTGCCGGAGGTCGCGCTTGCATGCGGCGCCATGCTGATGCTGATGCTGGGTGTAATGATCGGCGAACGCAGCGCGGCGTTCATCAACGGTCTGTGTGTCATCGTCTTGCTGCTGGTCGGCGTGGCCCTGAGCGCGGTACCTCCCGGGCCGCATGCCATGTTCGGCGGCAGTTTCCTGGTCGACGATTATGCGCGCTTTCTCAAAGCGTTGACGCTCGTCGGGTCGGGCGGAGCGCTACTGCTTTCGCTCGACTACCTCACGGCCGAAAATCAGCAGAAGTTCGAATATGGCGCGCTTTTCCTGCTGGCGACGCTGGGAATGCTGATGCTGATCTCGGCATCTGATCTCATCGCGCTCTATCTCGGGCTCGAATTGATGAGCCTTCCGCTTTATGTCATCGCGGCATCGGACCGCGACAATGTCAGGTCGACCGAGGCGGGATTGAAATATTTCGTTCTTGGCGCGCTGTCGTCCGGGATGCTTCTCTATGGGGCATCGCTGATCTACGGCTTTACCGGAACAATCAGTTTCGCCGGTATCGCAAAAGCGACGAGTGGCGGTGCCAGCGTCGGGCTGATCTTCGGACTGGTGTTCCTGTTCGTCGGCTTCTGTTTCAAGATTTCGGCGGTGCCGTTTCACATGTGGACGCCCGATGTCTATGAAGGCGCGCCGACGCCGGTCACCGCCTTTTTCGCGGCGGCGCCCAAGGTCGCCGGCATCGCCATTTTCGCACGCGCCACCGTCGTCGCCTTTCCGGGCATTACCCATGAGTGGCAGCAGATCGTGGTGTTTGTCTCGATCGCGTCCATGGCGCTTGGCAGCTTTGCCGCGATCGGGCAGCGCAATTTCAAACGGCTGATGGCCTATTCTTCCATCGGGCATATGGGATACGCGCTGGTCGGGCTTGCGGCCGGAACGCCGGAGGGCGTGCAGGGCGTGCTCGTCTACATGACCATCTATGTAGCGATGACGCTCGGCACATTTGCGGTCATTCTGTCCATGCGGCGTGACGGCAAGCTCGTTGAGAATATCGGCGACCTTGCAGGGCTTTCCCGCACGCATCCGACCATGGCGTTCTTCCTTGCCGTGCTGCTGTTTTCGCTCGCAGGCATTCCGCCGCTCGCGGGCTTCTTCGCGAAATTCTACGTATTCCTGGCCGCCATCAAGGCCGGGCTCTTTACGCTCGCGGTGATCGGCGTGCTGACCAGCGTGGTCGGCGCTTATTACTATCTCGCGATCGTGAAGCTCATGTATTTCGATGAACCGGTGCGGTCGTTCGAGCGCATGCCGGGGCTGTTGCGGCTGGTTCTCGGGGTGTCGGGCCTCGTGAACATTCTTTTCTTTGCCTACCCGGCGCCCCTGGTCGGTGCTGCCACGGTTGCCGCAAAGTCGCTGTTCTGAAGCGATGACGAGATGAACCGCGAAGCCACGGGCCTGGCGGGGGCCCGGCACATAGCCTACGAGACACTCGGCTCGACCAGTGCCGAGGCGCTGGCACTTGCGCGTGCCGGCGAACGCGGCCCGTTGTGGATCACCGCGCGGACGCAGACGGCCGGCCGCGGCCGCCGCGGCAGCGAATGGATATCGCCGCCCGGCAATCTTTACGCCACGCTTCTGTTGAGCGATCCCGCGCGGCCGGCAGAGGCTCCGCAGCTCTCATTTGTTGCGGCGCTCGCGCTCCATGATGCCATTTCAACCTGCGCTCCGCAGCTTGGTCCGCTCCTCAAGTTGAAGTGGCCGAACGACATCCTGATAGGGCAGGCAAAGGTCGCCGGCATTCTCATCGAAGGCGAAAGCGACCCGGTTTTTTCGGTCGCAATCGGCATTGGCGTGAATTGCGCGGGGCATCCCGACAAGACGGCGTATCCCGCGACTGACCTGGCTCAGGCCGGCGCGCTGGTCGATCCGGCAGCGCTGCTTGGGCGGCTCGCAGAATCGATGCAAGGCCGCATTGCCCAGTGGGACCGTGGGCGCGGCTTTTCGGCCATTCGCGCGGATTGGCTCAAGCGCGCAATCGGTCTCGGCGATACGCTCCGGGTTCGGCTGCCCGAGGGAGAGATTGTCAGGCCGTTTTCAGGGCCTCGATGAGTCAGGACGCCTGCTGTTGGAGCAGGCCGGCGGCGTTGCAACGGTGACGGCCGGCGATGTCTTCGGTTTTGGTGGGCACTGATCATGGCGCCGGCACAAGAACTGGTTTTTGCGCCGCTTGGCGGCGTCGGCGAGATCGGCATGAACCTGTCGATCTATGGCCTCGGCGATGAGCGCCATCGCAAATGGCTCGCGGTCGATCTCGGCGTGTCATTTGCCGCAGAGGAGCATCTGCCCGGCGTCGATCTGATCCTCCCCGACATCCGCTACCTCGTCGAGGAGCGCAAGAACCTTGCCGGCCTCGTGCTGACCCATGCCCATGAGGACCATTTCGGCGCGCTCATCGATTTATGGCCACGGTTGAAGGTGCCGCTCTTTGCCACGCCATTTACCGCCGCGCTGCTCGAAGCCAAATGCGCGAGCGAGCCGCGCGCACCGAAGATCCCGGTCACCATTGTTGCTCTCGGCAGCCGGTTCAATGTCGGTCCGTTCGACATTGAACTTGTCACCATGGCGCATTCCATCCCTGAGTCGAATGCGCTCATCATCCGCACGCCCGTCGGCACCATTCTCCATACCGGCGACTGGAAAATTGATCCGACGCCGATCCTTCGCGACCCGACGGACGAAAAGAAATTGCGCGCATTGGGCCAGGAAGGCTGCCTGGCGCTCGTCGGCGATTCCACAAATGCGATACGTGAAGGGCGTTCACCGTCAGAGGCCGATGTCGCCAGGACGATCGCCGGGATCGTAAAGAACGCTCGCGGCCGCGTGGCAGTGACAACCTTTGCCTCCAATGTCGCGCGCCTGCGCGCGGTTGCCGACGCCGCCAGGGCGGCGGACCGCGAGGTGGTGGTTATCGGCCGCGCCATGGAGCGCGTGGTGCAGATCGCGCGCGAGACCGGCTACCTCGACGGCGTACAGGATTTCAGACCCGTCGATGCGTATGGCTACCTTCCGCCCAACAAGGTCGTGGCTCTGTGTACCGGCAGCCAGGGCGAGCCCCGCGCCGCGCTGTCACGCATCGCGGAAGACCAGCACCCGGAGGTGACGCTGTCGCAAGGCGACAGCGTGATCTATTCGGCGCGAACAATACCGGGCAACGAAAAGGCGGTCGGCCGCGTCATCAACCTGCTGATCGAACAGGGCATCGAGATCATAACCGATCGGACGCATATGGTGCATGTATCGGGGCACCCGCGTCGTGCCGAGCTCGAGGAGCTGATCGGCTGGGTCAAGCCGAAGGTTCTCATTCCGGTGCATGGCGAAGCCCTGCATTTGCATGAGCACGCCGCGCTCGCCCGTCGCTGCGGGGTGCCTGAGGTCGTGCAATGCCGGAATGGTGACCTTGTGCAACTGTCGCCGCAGGCGCGCATCATCGACGAGGTGCCGGCCGGGCGCATGTACAAGGATGGGACGCTGCTGGTCGAAGCCGATGCGCGCACGGTCGCCGATCGCCGGCGATTGAGCTTTGCGGGGTCGTTTCAATCGCAATTGCCATGACCGACAAAGGTGAGTTGCTGGACGGTCCTTTGCTTGATTTGATCGGTATTCCGGAGCGCGCCGGCGACGGCGGCAGCATGCACGACGCGGTGCATGATGGCGTGCTGGAAACCATTGAATCGTTGCCGCGCGGGCGCCGGCGCGATCCCGATGCGGTTGCGGAATCTGTCCGCCGTGCGGTGCGGGCTGCGATCGTGCAGCGCTGGGGCAAGAAGCCCATGTGCCATGTGCACGTGCTGACGGTATGATGGTGCAGCCACCGGGTTTGTCCGATGCCCGTCTTTTTTGCTCAGGCCGGCTACAGGCGATTTAGGTAAACGGGAAATGTCATGATCGGTCGTCTCAACCATGTCGCCATTGCAGTGCGCGATATCGCCAAAGCCTCGAAGATTTATCACGACACGCTGGGGGCCGCTGTTTCAGCGCAGGTTGCCCAGCCGGATCACGGCGTGACGACCGTATTCATCACGCTCCCGAATACGAAGATCGAGTTGCTTGAACCTTTGGGTCCGGACTCTCCGATTGCAAAATTTCTGGAGCGAAACCCTGACGGCGGCATTCATCACGTCTGCTACGAGGTGTCCGATATCCGCACAGCACGCGACAAGCTCAAGGCGCAAGGCGCACGCATCCTGGGTGATGGCGAACCGAAGATCGGTGCACACGGCAAGCCGGTTCTTTTTCTGCATCCGAAGGATTTCTGCGGCACGCTGGTCGAACTTGAAGAGGCGTGATCATGAATACCACTACCGTTATCGCCATCTATTTCCTGGTCTGGTGGCTGACGCTGTTCGCGGTGCTGCCGTGGGGTGCCCGCAACCAGGAGGAAAGTGGCGAGGTGGCCCCCGGTACTGATCCGGGTGCGCCCGCGATCCATCGGGTCTGGGGCAAACTCGGCTGGACCACGGTTTTCGCCACCGTGATCTTCGGAATTCTCTATATCGTCTATACGCGCGGGCTTATTCCCTACGATCTGCTGATGGCCATCTCGGGGCCATCACATCGCTAGGTCCGCGCGCAACCGCGGCAAAAAAAGAGCAGGGCACAAAGCCCTGCTCGTCACATTGATCGGTCCCTTTCCCCGCTTGTAATGCTTTTTCCGGGGCGGCTGCGTCTAACGCGCCGGGACTTGCTTCCCTCCCAAGACTTGGACCGCAGGTTGGAGCCGGTTCTTTGCCGGCATCCGCTCTCACGGGTGACGGCACGCTAACTGATCGACCCGATGCTGTCACGACTAATTGCACGTCAGCGTCCAATGACAACCGGAGCATCGAGGGTAATCACTTCTTGCAATTGGTTTATTGCAGTCACGCGTACTGTCCAGATGCCCGAATGCGCAAGCTTGACGCGATTAACGATCCAGGTTCCATCAGGTTGTTCCGTTGCCGTCTGCTCGAGCCTTTCTCCCGCATGTTGCGGCGGTCCGAGCGAGACCTTCACCACCTTTACCGGGTAGGGCGAAAAATCTTCGCGTGAAACGCGTATGGTCACCGATGCCCACCCGACTCGCCCGGGTTCGATCGTGACATCCGCCATGGCTGCGGGGTCGTGGATATGCACGAACGCTGCGTCCGGCGGGATTGCCGACGCATCGGAGTGAACGTGGGTTGTGGGCTCCATCAATCCGAGCACGGCGACGGCGGCAAGCACACCTAGCCCAAGGCAGATTTCAGCGATGCTGCCGCGCCGCAGGTCACGCAGCGCCGGCCGATCGGGCAGCCGCGGGGTCAGAAAAAATTTGTTGAAGGCCGCAATCACTGTCATCGCGGCAAACAGGCCGATCTTGATCGCAACGAGGCGGCCATAACCCGTCGTCCACAAATCGCGTGGACCGCCGAGCAGGTACCAGCTGTTCACAAAGCCGCTGGCCAGCAGAATTGCCACGCACGGAATGCCTAGGGTCGAAAACCGGCGCGTTACCGCGACGATGAAATCGTGCGAACGTTTTTCTGTCGCGTCCCGCATCGCACCCAGCGCCAGAAAAAACGCGGGGAGGCCGCCGAGCCACGCTCCGGCCGCAAGCAAATGTGCCATGTCGGAGATAAGATGAAGGTCGCCGCCGAATCCCGGCGTCGCTCCCGCGTGACCGGCGAATGCGAGCAGCGCCGTCAGGGCACCCGCCGCGGCAAGTTGCAAACTCCGTGCAGATGACCAAGGCACCAGGACACCGAGTAGTGCGGTGAGCGCGAACCGGGCGCACCAAACGATGCCGAAATGCGTATCAAACAACAGTGGCCAGGTGGCGCCCTGCGGGGAGATAACTTCAGCAACAGATGCATCGGCGATGTCGGACGCCAGCAGCGTAAGCCAAGCCACCCCCGACAGGAGCGTCGCGAGGAGCGCGAACCAGACCACAATGAGCAGCCGCCGGCGGAGGGCGACGAAGCCGGGCGGAATGTGCGCACGGCCCGCGGGTTCGGCCACCAGCCAAATCATGGCAACCGTGCCGCCCGCGAGCAACGTCGCGGAGTATTGCACGCCGCGCGCCAGGATGAGTGGGTCTATCACGAGCTACGCCGGTCGGAATTGCGACGCGATCACATCTTGTGATCCGGAGCCATCTGCATCGGCTTTTGCATTCCGGGCATGGCGTGTTCGATTGGCGCGGAGCCTGCACCTGTTGCACCAAGGCCTCGGACGTCGAACGTCACAACAATCTTTCCGGCCTTTTCAAATTGCAGTGTGATTGGCACCGCTTGGCCTTCCTTGAGCGGCGCTTTCAGCCCCATTATCATGAGGTGATAGCCGCCCGGCACAAGAGCGACGGAGTGGCCGGGTGCGATCGACAAGCCCCCGCTCACCGGCCGCATTGTCATGACGTCGCCTTTCTTTGCCATCTCGTGAACTTCTATATGCCCTGCGACGTCACTCGATCCGCTCAGGAGCTTGTCCGGAGTTGTTCCCGTGTTTTCGATGGTCAGGTAGCCGCCGGCGACTTGGGCGCCGCGCGGTGTTGCTCGCGCCCAGGCATGGCTGAGCACGAGATTGCCGGCTTTAACTTCCTGGGCTGATGCCGGTCCGTTGCAGGCGGCGGCGAGCGCCAGAACCGCGAGCGCACATGATTTCATCAACGACATAAACTGCATAAGAAGTCTCCCTCAATTATCAAAGGTTTTCTAGCGGCTGACGCTGAAACTGAAGTCGCCTTGGGTACGGTGAGTGTCCACCGACAGGACCTGCCACATGACCCTGTAAGTGCCAGGCGGCAGAGTTTTCAGCGGTACACGCAATTGCGTACCGTCGCCGCCAACAGCGGCTTTGCCGAGTGTTACGGCCGAGCCCTGCGCGTTTTGTACCGTGATTGAACTGAAAGCGGGCTCAAGTTTTTGTGTGAACCAGAGCACCACTTCTTTCGGTGCCGATGCGATCGTGCTGCCGACCCGCGGGCTTGCGTGGTCCAGAAAAGCATGAGCAAAGGCGCCGCTAGCGGACAGGAGAAAAGTGATTGTTGTGATGAAAATGCGCATGACTAGCGGCCAAAGCTCGGCCTCCCTGTGTTGATGTTGTCTGCGAAGACCGGTCGGCCCAATGTCTTCGGGAAAATATCGTCCAGATACAGGTGCAACTGCCCGACAATGCCGACGGCGCTGCCGCTCTGACGATTGATTGGGATCACCGCCTCGAGTGCGACCTGGTACGTGTCAGCGACATAGATCAGGCCGGGATTGATTGTTCCTGTTGTCACGGTGCCGGAGCTGAAGGTGTTGGAGACCGGCGTCTGCATTGATGCTTCGACAATCGGGATCAGCCGATTCACGAAGTCAGGCAGGCCGAGATCGATCACCGCCGATTTCAGGTAGGGCATGCTGTATTGGAGCGAAAAACCCCAATTGAGGACGCGCGGGTTGAATTCGGTGTCTGTGTCCTGCTCGCCGGTATCGGGGTCGGTCACGGCGCTTGTCGTCTTCGAAACTCCGGGAATTGAATAGCCGACCTGACCCGTGATCGCGAAGGGGCGGGCCCAGTTCAAATCGGCCGGCAGGTCGCCGAAGCCTTTTCCAAAGTAGAGCGTCGGCGTGTAGACCGTGAAGCGTTCGGCGCCGACTTGTTGGGCACCGCTGCCGCCCCATTCGATTTCAAGGCCGGCCGACAGCACGAATTCATGCTCCGGGTTCTTGTAGAGACGATACTTGAACGTGGTCTCGAGGTTTTGGAAACCGCGCGCGCCGGTCATCGCCGGGCCGCCGGGGGGGTAGAGTCGCGACCAGGCCGGCGCGAAGGACACGGCAAAGTCCTCGGTGATACGTTTTGAAAATTCACCCGAAATGTCGAGCTGCTTGAATGACGGAACGTCGCCAGTCTTGGTTAGCCCGACTGTCGGCAGTGCCAGTTCGTCGTTGACGCCGGGATCGTCGATCGCAAGCGTTGCGGGAAAAAAACGATTGCCGACAATCTCGTGTGCGTAGGCTATTGATGCGGACGCCGCCGCACCGGCAGCGAGCATGGCCAGCGGCCATGAATTCTTGCGCATGGGAATCCCCAGGATTGCATTGACGATTTGACACGGCCGCGCGTGTGTCGGCGGCCGTGGACGTCAAGCTGAAGCTGGAGGGCCTCTGGCGCGGGTCGATCCGACGGCAATTCCGTTGCGAGAAACAGCCGGGGCCGCCGACAATACGTGCAGCGGCCACGTCGGCAGAAGCCTGACTGCCGAGGCGCTGTCAGGCACCGGCGGCGCTGCGGCCGTGCCGCACAGCGTGCAGTGGTCGCAAGCATGCGCCGGCGAGCCTGGCGGATCGGCAGGGGCCTGATCGCCGGTTTCGGTCGCGGCACCGCTGTGGCAGATGACCGAGAACGGATCGACCGGGGTTCCGGCTGCGGCATGCCCCGCCACCACACCCCAAAGGGTCGTGTGCAGGGCGATCGCCATGATCGCCACAACGCCGAGAACCCTTCTGCCCAGTGACCGCATGTTCTCCTCGCAGCCTGACCGCGCTCTACCAACATTTAGACGCTGCGTCTTGCGATTAATTCCCGAAAAAATGCGTGTTGTGGGGAAAAAATCGATTTGTTTGCCTGACGTCCGCGCGCCGATCCGTGCCGGGAACGGGGTATTGGTCGGCCCGATTAAGCCAAATTTCACTCTTTGGGCTCTATGGTTAACCGAGTTTGAACGGGTAAAAAAGCCCGAAAAATCAGGGGGCTCGGAATGTGCGGCATTGCGATTGCGATCGATTGGCCCGACGCCGAGAAAACAGTCCGGAGCTTGATCGAGGGCATTTTGCACCGCGGCGATGTGACCGACCCCGTCGTAGCCCCCCGGAAAGACACCGCGATGGCGACGCGGCGGCTGCGCATTGTCGACGCCGAGCACGCCGTCCAGCCGCAAATGTCATTCTACGGGCGTCTCGCGGTTTCCTTCAACGGCGAGATCTATAACTACCGCGAATTGCGCCAGGAGCTTGCCGCTCTTGGCGTCGAGTTCAAAACAGAATCCGATACCGAGGTTCTGGCGAATGCGCTGCAAGTGTGGGGCTACCGCGCACTCGAGCGCCTCGTTGGCATGTATGCTTTCGTCGCGCTCGACCTGACAAATGGTGAATTTCTTGCCGCCCGCGACCCGTTTGGCGTCAAGCCGCTTTACGTCATTCAAGCCGGCGACAGATTTCTGTTCTGCTCGGAGATGCGGCCGCTGCTCAAGACCGTGCCGGTGGGCGATGTGCTGCTGCTGCCCCCGGGTTACGCGCTTTCGCGCAAGACCTGCGCGCGATTCAAGTCGCCGATCTACCCGCGGGTCGACGCTCCAGTGCGCCATGACCCGCGCGTGCTCGATCGCCTGTTGCGCGAGGCCGTGCGGCTGCGGCTGCCGGAAGGCCTGCCGGTAGCAACTCTATTCAGCGGCGGCATCGACAGCACCCTGGTCGCCCACTACGCACGCCAATTCCGTCCGGAGGCACCTGGCTATTTCGTCGGTGGCGAAAGCGCGCCGGATTACCACTTTGCAGCCGAATATGCCGAGCGCACCGGCTTCGACCTGAGACTGGTCCCGTTTGAGCCCGACAGCGACGAAGTGTTTTCTTCTATCGGCCATGTCGTCGAAGTCACCGAGTCATTCGAACCGAATCTCGTGCGCGGAGCGGTGTGCTCATTGCTCGCGGCCGAACAGATGCATCGTGACGGTTTCCGCGTCGCCTTGTGCGGGGAGGGCGCCGACGAGTTGTTCTGCGGATACCCTCC
Organism: uncultured Pseudomonadota bacterium; assembly: GCA_963702605.1. GTDB lineage: Bacteria > Pseudomonadota > Alphaproteobacteria > Rhizobiales > Xanthobacteraceae > Pseudolabrys. Next base: position 89,905 of record CAVPDI010000039.1, on the reverse strand, counting down.
ACTCGAGGTGGCTTTCATGGAAAGTGATACCGACGGGCGGCCGGTTCGGGACGAATGCCTCGCGCTGATGCATCGCGTCAGCCTGCAACGTGTCGATCGGTGCTCGATGCGCCATCAAGTGGAGACGCGCGAACCCTATCTCGATCCGTCGATGGTTCGATACGCACTGAATGTGGATGCGGACGCCCTGGTGCGCGAGGTCGGTGGATTGCCTCGCGGTAAAGCGGCGCTGCGCGACTTGTATGATCTCTATCCAGGCCAGCTGCCGCCAGCAATCCGTGATCGATCGAAAATTCCTTTTGGAGAGGGCGCCGGTCTCGACGTATCGCCGCAGGATTCATCATGGAAAGCGCGCTTCAACGACGAAATTTCGGACGCCGCGTACCTTGAGGGAAGGGTCGAGTTCTGCGAATTCAATCTCCAGTCCAAGGAAGAGCTTTTCTACATTCGCAAGCTCGCGCAATCGATGGACATTTCACGTATTCCTCACCTGCGCGATCGTGCATGGATATCGTTCCCCGTCATGAAGAATCTCGAAAAGCTCAAGGCTTTTGAGCATTTCAGTCTGTAAGCCCGCGTCCTGACCGGCGTTGCCCGCCCGCCCGCCGGGCTTGTCTTTTGGCGGCCGATCCGCTTTCACTCGCCGGTCGACGTCGAATCCCATTTCGAATTCCATGAAGGTATCCATGCGCCTGTCCCGCTATTTTCTCCCGATTTTGCGCGAAACGCCGAAAGAGGCTGAGATCGTTTCTCACCGGTTGATGCTGCGCGCGGGCATGATGCGGCAGGAGGCCAGCGGCATTTACGCATTTCTTCCCCTTGGCTTCCGGGTGCTTCAGAAAATCAGTCAGATCGTACGCGAGGAGCAGAACCGCGCGGGGGCCATCGAGCTTTTGATGCCGACAATCCAGCCGGCCGAGTTGTGGCGGGAAAGCGGGCGCTATGAGGCCTATGGCAAGGAAATGTTGCGCTTCAAGGATCGGCACGAGCGCGAAATGCTCTATGGCCCGACAAACGAGGAAATGATCACCGAAATTTTTCGGGCCTATTGCAGATCGTACAAGGACCTGCCGCTCAACCTCTATCACATCCAGTGGAAATTCCGCGACGAAGTGCGCCCTCGCTTCGGCCTGATGCGCGGCCGTGAATTCCTGATGAAGGATGCCTATTCGTTCGATCTCGATCAGGCCGGCGCGACTCATTCCTACAACAAGATGTTCGTCGCCTATCTTCGGACTTTCGCGCGCATGGGCTTGAAGTCGATCCCGATGCGGGCCGAGTCAGGGCCTATCGGCGGAAACCTCTCGCACGAATTTATCATTCTGGCGCAGACTGGTGAATCGGAAGTCTTTTGTCACAAGGATTATCTCGACATGTCGGTCCCGCCGGCCGACGTCAATTTCGATGACGTCGAGGGGCTGCAGGCGGTCGTCAGCCAATGGACCTCGCACTATGCCGCAACCTCCGACATGCACGATGCCGCGGCCTTCGCTAAAGTGCCCGCCGAACATAAGGTCTCGGCGCGCGGAATTGAAATGGGCCATATTTTCTATTTCGGCACCAAATATTCCGAGCCAATGAAGGCCGTAGTGACCACCCAGGACGGCAAGGATGTGCCGGTACACATGGGGTCGTATGGGATTGGGCCGAGCCGTCTCGTCGCCGCCATCATCGAGGCTTCGCACGACGATGCGGGTATCATCTGGCCGGAAGCGGTCGCGCCATTCAAGGTGGCGATCCTCAATCTCAAGCAGGGCTCATCCGACACGGATACCGCCAGCGAGCAGCTTTATCGCGGGCTCAGTGCCAAGGGGATCGAGGTGCTCTACCACGACCTCGACGAACGACCCGGCGCCAAATTCGCTTCCGCAGACCTGATTGGGATTCCCTATCAAGTGCTGGTTGGGCCACGCGGCCTTGCCGAGGGCAAGGTTGAGGTCAAAAAGCGCGCCGACGGAAGAAGGGAAAACATGAGTCCCGCGGCAGCGCTCGATCTCCTGGCACGGTGATATTTCGCCATTCCGAGGTCCCGGCCCGGCTGGGGTGCAAGGGGAGCCGCCGTCGCTCGCTCTGGCTCCCGGATGGGGCCCAATGAACTATCTTGGGACAACATCTTCGATTTTCACCCTCGCAAGCCGCGCCAGTGCAATAATCCTGTGTGTTGGCAAGGACTTTGGTCGCGTCTCCGGCACGAATCCGCCAGAATCATGTGAACAGTCGAGCGTGGGAACCCATTGATGACCGAGCCCAACGGGACGCGGCCCTTTTCCCCGTTCGAATGGATGCTGTCGGTGCGCTATCTGCGCGCGCGGCGCAAGGAAGGATTCATCTCCGTCATCGCGGGATTTTCCTTCCTCGGCATCATGCTCGGCGTTGCGACTCTGATCATCGTGATGGCGGTGATGAACGGCTTCCGTAAGGAGCTGCTCGACAAGATCCTGGGTCTCAACGGCCATTTGCTCATTCAGCCGCTGGAAAAACCGCTCACCGACTGGGAAGAAGTGGCGGCGCGTGTGGCCGGTGTCAAAGGCATCCGGCTCGCCGCACCGATCGTGGAAGGTCAGGCCTTGGCCTCATCGCCGTTCAACGCCGGCGGCGTATTGATTCGCGGCATTCGCTTGATGGACCTCGAAAAGCTTCCGTCGATCGCCAACAATATCAAGCAAGGCACGCTCAAAGGCTTTGACCAGGATATGGGTGTGGTCATTGGCCGCAGACTTGCAGATCAGCTCTCGCTGCGGTCCGGCGACAACATCACGCTCGTCGCGCCGCGGGGCGCGGTGACGCCCATGGGCACAACGCCCCGCATCAAGGTCTACAAGATTGCCGCGGTATTCGAGATCGGCATGTCCGAATACGACAGTGCCATGGTGTTCATGCCGCTCAAGGAGGCGCAGGCCTATTTCAATCGCGCGGGTGATGTAACCGCGATAGAGATCTACACCGACAATCCCGATCGCGTTGATCGGTACCGAAAGGCGGTGCAGGACGCCGCCCAGCGGCCGATCTTCATGATCGATTGGCGCCAGCGTAATGCGACGTTCTTCAACGCGCTCCAGGTCGAGCGCAATGTGATGTTCCTGATCCTGACCTTGATCGTGCTTGTGGCTGCGCTCAATATCGTCTCCGGCCTGATCATGCTCGTAAAGGACAAAGGCCAGGACATCGCAATACTGCGTACCATGGGGGCGACGCAGGGAGCGATCATGCGCGTATTTCTGATCACCGGCGCCTCGATCGGGGTGGTAGGCACGATGGTTGGCTTCCTGCTGGGTATTGTCATCTGTCTCAACATCGAGAGCATTCGGCAGTTCCTGTCCTGGCTCACCAACACCGAATTGTTCTCGCCCGAGCTTTATTTCCTGTCGCACCTGCCGGCCGAGATGGATTCCGGAGAAACGACGGCAGTTGTCGTCATGGCGCTCATGTTGTCACTGCTGGCCACGCTATACCCGTCATGGCGCGCTGCACGCCTCGATCCGGTGGAGGCTCTGCGCTATGAGTGAGGCCTATTCCGTGGCCACGGTGGAAATGGTCCAGCAGCAGCAAGAGCCAAACGAGGGGCCGGATCAGCCGCAAGCTCGGGCGGAACAGGATATTCCGATCCTGTTCATGCACGACGTCGAACGTCATTACCGACAGGGCGACGAAACATTGCATGTGCTCAACGGGGTAGAACTTGCGCTTTGGCCGGGGCAGTCGGTGGCGCTGGTGGCGCCTTCAGGTGCGGGTAAATCCACGCTGTTGCACATCGCCGGGCTGCTTGAGCACCCCGATCATGGCGATGTCTATATCGAGGGCCGCTCGACCGCGATACTGGCCGATCATGAACGCACCCGAATCCGGCGCAACGAGATCGGCTTCGTCTATCAATCGCATCATTTGCTTCCGGAATTCTCCGCGCTGGAAAATGTGCTCCTGCCGCAGATGATTCGCGGCCTCACGCGCGCCGAAGCGAAGACGAGGGCGATCGAGCTGTTGGATTATCTGGGCCTGAGCGCGCGGCTCAATCACCGGCCTTCGGAGCTTTCCGGCGGCGAGCAGCAGCGCGTCGCGATTGCGCGCGCGGTTGCCAACGCGCCGCGTGTGCTGCTTGCCGATGAGCCGACGGGAAATCTCGACGTGCACACGGCAGAACATGTTTTCCGCGCCTTGTCGCAACTGGTGACCGCTTCCGGGCTCGCCGCGGTCATCGCCACGCACAACATGGATCTTGCCGCCCGCATGGACCGGCGCGTGACATTGCGTGACGGAAAGTTGCTGGAACTGGATTAGCCTGTCGATTTAAATTAGATGATTTCTGACTTCGATGCCGGCAACGCGCGGGTGTCGAGGGAGGATGGAAATCGTCGGCCTGAATTGGTTCAGCTTTTTCCGACCTGGTTCGCGGGCAAGGTGTCGGATCTGACAATTTGCGGCGGTACAATCCGCGCCCGGGCGCGCGAATGCTTGAGCCCTCATTCTCGCAAATGAATCATTTCAACACGGGGCGGTTTGTCGGCGCGCCCGAAAGAGGCGCGATGCTGATGTGGCCGAGCCTCCTGCCGCATACCCCTCACGAAGAAGCATCCACTGCCCATAACTAATTGATCGCACGTGCTATTTCCCGTTACGGGCGAACAGATCGGCCTCAAGACCAGCCCTTGACTCTTGAACAAAGGCTGAACTATGTTCACTGTCTGTTCAGGGGAGACAAGCCATGTTCAAGACCGTTGTTCAGGAGGCCGCCGCGCTTGCGTCGCTGTCGTTGTTCGTCGGAATGATCGCGATTTGGACCCAGGTGCTGGGGAACCTCTGAACCCGTTACAAGGAAGGCCCGGCGACGCCATACGGGGCGGGCGCAGGTTGCCTCTAAGGATGACGGGGAAAGATGGACGGCTGCCGTCAGGCATCGATGGACATGACGGCGCGCAGTCCCCACTCTGGGTGTGACCGGGAATCACCAAGAATCACCCAAGTATACGACATGGCCGCCCTCGATTTCGTGCACTTGCACGTGCACTCATCCTATTCGCTGCTCGAAGGCGCGCTCACCATTGCGCGTCTTGCCGAGCTGGCGAAGGCGGACCGCCAGCCGGCATTGGCGCTTACCGATACCGACAACATGTTCGGGGCGCTGGAGTTCTCTGAAAAACTCGCCGGCGTCGGCATACAGCCGATTATCGGCTGTGCGCTCGCTGTTGATTTCGGCGACAGCGATCACGGGCCGCGTAATGGCAACGTCCAGGTGGAGCGCTCGCGTATTGTGCTTCTGGCCGCGCATGCCGAAGGTTATCGCAGCCTGATGCGGCTCAACTCGCGGGCGTTCCTCGATACGCCATCCAATGAGCCGCCACGGTTGAAGGTTGAGTGGCTGGAAGGCGAGACTGCGGGTGTCATTGCGCTGACCGGCGGTCCGGGCGGTCCGCTTGATAGCGCGATCGCTGCCGGCCAGAGCCATGTTGCGGCGACGCGGCTTGACGCGCTGCTCGGACTTTTCGGCGACCGGCTATACGTCGAATTGCAGCGCCACGGCACGCCCCTTGAGCGCCGTGCCGAGCCATTCCTGATCGACCTCGCCTACGGCAAGGGTGTGCCGATGGTTGCTACCAACGAGCCATATTTTGCCGGCGCGCAGGACCATGAAGCACACGATGCGCTGATCTGTATCGCGGAAGGCCGGCTGCTGTCCGAAAGTGACCGCCGCCAGTTGACGCCGGAGCATCGCTTTAAGAGCCGCGCCGAAATGGCTGATCTTTTTGCTGATCTACCGGAGGCGCTTGCGTCGACTGTAGAGATCGCCCAGCGGTGCGCGTTCCGGCCGCGCACGCACCATCCCATTCTTCCGCGCTTCTCGGTCGGTGATGGCGGCAAGACTCTCGACGAGGCGAGCGAACTGCGCAGGCGCGCCGAAACCGGGCTCGAGCAGCGCCTTGCCACGGCCGGTGTCGCGCAGGGGCATACTGTCGATGAGTACCGTGAGCGACTCGACTTCGAGCTTGGCGTCATCGCCGGTATGAAATATCCCGGCTATTTTCTGATCGTTTCCGACTTCATCCAATGGGCGAAGAAGCAGGGCATACCGGTTGGTCCGGGCCGTGGTTCGGGCGCGGGCTCGCTCGTATCTTACGCACTTACCATCACCGATCTCGATCCGATCCGCTTCGGCCTCCTCTTCGAGCGCTTCCTTAATCCCGAGCGCGTGTCGATGCCGGACTTTGATATCGACTTCTGCCAGGACCGTCGCGACGAGGTGATCCGCTACGTGCAGGAGCGTTACGGCCGGGATCAGGTGGCGCAGATTATTACATTCGGCACGCTGCAGGCGCGCGGCGTGCTGCGTGATGTCGGCCGGGTACTGCAGATGCCTTATGGCCAGGTCGACAAGCTCTGCAAGCTGGTCCCGCAGAATCCGGCGGCACCGGTTTCGCTCAAGCAGGCGATCGAGGGCGAACCGCGGCTGCAGGCAGAGCGCGACAGCGATGCAGTGGTCAAGCGGGCATTCGACATCGCGCAGAAGCTCGAGGGCCTCAATCGTCATGCGTCGACGCACGCCGCCGGCATCGTGATCGGCGACCGGCCGCTGTCGGAATTGGTGCCGCTCTACCGCGATCCGAAATCGGACATGCCCGTGACCCAGTTCAATATGAAATGGGTGGAGCAGGCCGGGCTGGTGAAGTTCGACTTCCTTGGTCTCAAAACCCTCACGGTCCTGCAAACCGCGGTTGCGCTGGTCAAGCGCCGCGGTATCGATATCGATCTTTCGGCGATTCCGTTGGATGACAAGCTGACCTACGAAGTTCTGGCGCGTGCCGAGGCCGTGGGGATCTTCCAACTGGAAAGTGCGGGGATGCGCCGCGCGCTGCTCGATATGCGGCCGGACCGTTTCGAGGACATCATTGCGCTGGTTGCACTCTATCGCCCCGGTCCGATGGCCAATATCCCGACCTATTGTGCGCGCAAGCACGACATGGAGAAACCGGACTACATCCATCCCAAGCTGGAGCCAATCCTCCGCGAGACCTTCGGCGTCATCATCTATCAGGAGCAGGTGATGCAGGCGGCGCAGATTTTCGCCGGGTTCACGCTCGGCGAGGCCGATCTCCTGCGTCGTGCCATGGGCAAGAAAATCCGCAAGGAGATGCAGGCCCAGCGCGAGCGCTTCGTCTCCGGTTCGGTCGAGCGGGGCGTCGAACGCCATCAGGCCGATGCGATCTTCGATCTGCTCGAGCGCTTCGCGGAATATGGCTTCAACAAGAGCCATGCCGCGGCCTATGCGCTGGTCGCCTATCAAACCGCTTATATGAAGGCGAATTTTCCCGTCGAGTTCCTCGCCGCCACCATGACTCTCGATATGGGCAACACCGACAAGCTCGCGGAATTCCGCGCCGAAGCTGAACGGCTTGGTATCAAAGTTGAGCCGCCGTCGATCAACAGTTCCGCGGTGGATTTCGAAGTCGACGGCAACACGATCATCTACGCGCTCGCGGCGCTCAAGGGCGTCGGCAGACAAGCCGTGGAGGCGATCATGTCCGCGCGCGACGATCGGCCGTTCGCCGATCTCGCGGATTTTGCCGCGCGCATCAATCCGCGGGCCGTCAACAAACGCGTGCTGGAAAGCCTCGCGGCCGCCGGCGCTTTCGACGTGTTCGAGAAAAACCGTGCGCGCATATTCGGCGCTGTCGATATTGTGCTCGCACGCGCGCAACGCAGCCATGATACGGCGGTCGTCGGACAGAGCGAATTATTCGGCGGCGGGACGACGCGGGAGGAGATCGTGCTGCCGCAGATCGAGGCGTGGCTGCCGGCGGAGCGGCTGCGGCGCGAATATGAAGCGGTTGGCTTCTTCCTGTCGGGTCATCCTCTCGACGACTATGCGGCGGTGTTGAAGAAATTGCGGGTGCAGCCCTGGGCCGAGTTCGCGCGCGCGGTGAAGGCAGGCGCAACTGCGGGACGTGTCGCCGCGACGGTCGTCGCGCGCACGGAGCGGCGCACGCGAATGGGAAGTAAAATGGGGATCATCGGGCTATCCGATCCGAGCGGGCATTTTGAGGCGGTGATCTTTTCGGAAGGCCTGGCAGAGCATCGCGATCTGCTGGAGCCGGGCAATGCAGTGTTGCTGTTCCTGTCGGCCGAAGTACAGGGAGATGAGGTGCGCGCGCGCATTCAGTCGGCGGAGCCGCTCGATGATGCCGCCGCCAATCTGCAAAAGGGACTGCGCGTATTCCTGCGCGACGGCGCGCCGCTCGAGGCCGTGGCAAAGCGGCTGGAAATTGTTCCGCGGTCAGCCAAGCCGAACGGCGATGGAGAGGTGAGTGTTGTCTTGTTGCTCAAACAGGGCGCCGAGGTCGAAGTGAAATTGCCCGGCCGCTTCAAGGTCTCCCCGCAGATCGCCGGCGCCATCAAAGCCGTGCCGGGCGTGGTGCAGGTCGAGGCGCTGTGAATTTGCCGTTCTTCGCGGCTCATCTTTACGCGATGGTATTTTTTGCGGCCACGACTGTCGTGTTGTGCTCGATCCCGAGTTACTATTTTTTGGAAAAGCCGGCGCGGGCCTTCCTGAGACGAGTTGGCGAGCGCCAAACTGCGCAAGGACCGGCGTATTCGTAGCGCGGCACGAGAGATTTAATTGCCCTGTTTTGCGGGTAGCCTGCTGTCTGGAATTGAAATTTAGCTTACCCGCGGCACGGCGAACAGAAATACGAGGCCGAAGACGGTCATGCCGATGGCAACCGCGGCGATCGGCAACAGTATTTGCGCCGCTGCTTCGCGGCCGCTGATCCCGCCGGTCCAGGTCGCGAATGCGTGCGAAGTCCATTCGCGGTAGGGCGCGACGTAGCCGTGCTGCTCATCGAGGGTGGTGTTGCGGCGCCAGCTCAGCCAGATGAGGACGGGAATTCCGACGAGTACAAAGAAGAAAAATGTGATCACGCCGGCGTCGAGTCCGGTATAGGGACCACGGCTGAAAAAAAACCAGATCGACAGCACGAGCCAGATCGTCAACCCAATGATCGCGCGATAGACAAAGGGATGCAGTTCGTCGTTCGTCGGCCGATTATGTCGATCCGGAACCGAATGTGTGGCCATGACGAGCTCCTTGTCTCCGCCGCATACTGCGCGTCAGCGCGCATCGGCGCGATGCGGGTGCAATGCTGGTCAACGCTGGGTCCTGCGGATTGTTCGTGCCGCGGCAATCAATCGCGCCGGCGTCGCGTGGCTGGCCTATGTTCCGGCCATGACGGCGTGGTGAGAAGCCAGGCTATGACCGAGGAGAGGCGGTGCGCGCTCTCTGCACATCCGCTCATCCCCGCGCTTAGCCGTCCGAAGGACGGCGTGCTTTCGCACGCCTATGCGGGGATCCGGTGCTTTGCAGCTTTCCGCTCATCCCCGCGAAGCGGGGATCCAGAAGCAGGTTGCAGGACCATCGTTGTCGCCCTGGACCCCCGCATGCGCGGGGGTGAGCGGAGTTTTTGTGTCCGGCAATGCACTCATCTATGCCCGTACTTGTTCCGGCCATGGCGGCTGTGAAGTCGTGGCCAATTGGGCCTCGGGGCTTGACTTAATTCCTATAGGACTATAAGCCTGTTGCATCCCGCCTCGTTACCGAGGGGTGTCTGATCAGCGTCTCCAGACGCGGGGCGGGGAGCGGTGGCCGGGAATGGGGCGTCGAAGATGCGACGGCAGTGTTCCCACCCGGCGGTCCAAGCCGCGTCCCGCGACCCGGCGTGCTCGCCGCACGCCGAGGCCCCTGACGGCCGGTAGGCCGGTTCTCTGGTCAGAAGAGCGCCGGCCGAGTGCCCGGGTCTCATTCGGTGGAGTGTCAGGGCGGGTGAGAGCCTGCCCTGAACGAACGGACGACCACCGGGGAGGATGCGGAGCAAGCCTCATAAACACCGCGCGCGGGACGCCCTGGGAACTGGCGGACTTGCGGCCGTGCCCTGTCACAGCTTCGCAAAAAGCCAAAGGCAGGCACATTCGGCTTCGGCATACCTCGATTGCCGCGAGGCAAACGAGGCCCGTGGGTCCATCAGGACCCCTGGCGTCCCGCGCTCCCTCGGCTTTTATTGACGGGCGGCGGTTTCCTGCAAAAACGACGGCGTACCCGGCGCCGCAAAGAAACAGGGTGCGGAGCGTTGGCTTGCGACGTACAGGCAGGCCTGATGGGCTGTTTGACAAGTGAAAATCCTGGTCATTCCGGGTCGCGCTGAAAGCGCGAACCCGGAATCCGGAACCGATGCGCGGAGCGCGCGTCTTGATTCCGGGCCCGGCCATAGTCGAAGACACGCGCAAATGCGCCTATGGCCACGCCGTCCCGGAATGACGACCCCAATCGGGCGACGGCCGCGGCTCACCGCTTAGAAAGGCATAGCCGTGCCTCCTGAAGCAACGCGCGACTGATGCTCAAGGGTAATGCCTTGCGCTAAATCCTTGCCATACCTTGCGTTCTGGAAATCGCACCTATATAAGCCCCTGCATCACTCACGCGGACGCATGGCTTTAGGCCCCGACAATGGGTCAAAAAGGCCGTCCGGTGGCCCAAATGGGCTCACAACTGTCCGCGGCGGATCAACCGGAGAAGATTTATGTCGCTCCCTGACTTTTCAATGCGTCAGCTTTTGGAAGCTGGCGTTCACTTCGGCCATCAGGCCCACCGCTGGAACCCGAAGATGGGCTCGTTCATCTTCGGCACACGCAACAATATCCACATTGTCGATCTCGCCCAGACCGTGCCTTTGCTCCATCGCGCGCTGCAGGCGGTCAGCGATACGGTCGCCAAGGGCGGCCGCATCCTGTTCGTCGGCACCAAGCGCCAGGCGCAGGACTCGATCGCCGACGCGGCCAAGCGCAGTGCGCAGTATTACGTAAACTCCCGTTGGCTCGGCGGCACGCTGACCAACTGGAAAACGATTTCCGGTTCGATCTCGCGGCTGCGCAAGCTCGATGAAATCCTCAATTCCGGCGAGACCGGTGGCTACACCAAGAAAGAGCGCCTCACGATGCAGCGCGAGCGCGACAAGCTCGATCGCTCACTCGGCGGCATCAAGGACATGGGCGGCGTTCCCGACTTGCTGTTCGTGATCGATACCAACAAGGAAGACATCGCGATCAAGGAAGCACAACGCCTGAACATTCCGGTGGCCGCGGTTGTCGATACCAATTGCGATCCGGCGGGCATCACTTATGTCGTGCCGGGCAACGATGACGCGAGCCGCGCGGTGTCGCTCTACTGCGATCTCATCGCCAAGGCTGCGATCGATGGAATTTCGCGGGCGCAGGGCGAGATGGGCGTCGACGTTGGAGCGGCGGAACGGCCGATCGTGGCCGAGCCGATCCCGGCCGCACCAGCAGGCGGCAGTCTTGGCTTCGAGCAGTTGCCCGGGCCGCGCGGCGTTGCCGACGATCTTAAAAAGATGCCTGGCGTGTCGCCGGCAATCGAAAAGCAACTCAATGATCTCGGCATTTTCCATTTCTCGCAAATTGCGGAGCTCAATGAAAAGGCCGCGCACAATATCGGCGAAGAAGTCGGTCTGCCCGGCCGCGTTCCGGGCTGGATCGCCAAGGCGAAAGAACTCACCGCCGAGACCGAATGATTATCATTGTCGTGGCCGGTTCGTCCCGGCCACCTACGACCTGGGTTTGGCATAGCGAATAAGGCGTGGGTGCCCGGTCCAAGGCCGGACATGACCAATCGAGGAAAACTTCAATGGCAAATATCAGCGCACAAATGGTCAAGGAACTGCGCGAGTTGACCGGCGCCGGCATGATGGACTGCAAGAGCGCCCTTACCGAAACGAACGGCGACATGACGGCGGCGCAGGATTGGCTGCGCAAGAAAGGCCTGTCAAAGGCGGCCAAGAAAGCCGGCCGTGTCGCTGCCGAAGGGCTTATCGGCGTCCGGGTGCAAGGCACCAAAGGCGTCGTTGTGGAGGTCAACTCCGAAACCGATTTCGTTGCGCGCAATGATCTGTTTCAGGGTCTCGTGAAAATGATCGCCGATGTCGCGCTGTCGGTCGGCAACGACGTCGAGAAGATCAAGGCCGCCAAGGCCGGCTCGATCACGGTGGCCGAGTTGATCAACGACACGATCGCCAAGATCGGAGAAAATATGAGTTTGAGGCGCGCGGCAACGCTCTCGGTCGGCAAGGGAGTGATCGGCTCTTATGTGCACAGTGCAGTGACCGACGGTCTTGGCCGCATCGGCGTCCTGGTCGGCATGGAGTCCACCGGCAAGACGGACGAGCTCACTGCGCTTGGCCGTCTCCTTGCCATGCACGTCGCGGCCTCAAATCCGCAGGCACTCGATGCATCCGGTCTCGATCCGGTGGTCATCCAGCGCGAAAAGGATGTGCTTGCCGACAAGTTCAAGCAGCAGGGCAAACCGGCTAACGTGATCGAGAAGATCGTCGAGTTGGGCCTTAAAACCTTCTACAAGGAAGTGACGTTGCTTGAGCAGGTTTATGTCCACGACGACAAGAAAAACGTGGCGCAGGCACTAAAGGAAGCTGAGGGCAAAGTCGGTGCTCCCATCAAGATTACCGGCTTCGTTCGCTTCGGACTCGGCGAAGGCGTGGAGAAGCAGGACAGCGATTTTGCCGCGGAAGTTGCGGCTGCGGCTGGGCAAAAGTGATGCAAGAGGCGGCTCGCAGGCCGTCCTTTCGCTATAGTGGGTTGGATTTTGAGTCGAACACGCTCGACTTAAAGGATCGCCGGTCATGAGCAATCCCGCCTACAAGCGCGTCATCGTCAAGCTGTCCGGTGAGGCGCTCACCGGTTCGAAAGGTTTCGGTATCGATCAGGCGATGGTCGAACGCCTCGCCGCAGATCTTGCGGCGACTGCAAAACTTGGCGTCGAACTTGGTGTCGTGGTTGGCGGCGGAAATATCTTCCGCGGCGTGGAGGTCTCCGAGCGCGGCGTGCCGAGGCCGGTCGGCGACACGATGGGCATGTTGGCGACCGTGATGAATTGCCTGGTGCTGGAGGCGGCCATTGAGCGTGCGGGCTGTGAGGCACGTACGTTGTCGGCTTTGGCGATGACCGCAGTATGCGAAACGTACAATCGCAAGCGCGCAATGAAGAACCTCGGGAAGGGCCGTGTCGTGCTGCTGGCGGCGGGAACCGGCAACCCGTTTTTTACGACCGATACGACGGCCGTGCTGCGGGCTGCCGAACTCGAAGCCCAGGCCGTGCTCAAGGCGACCAATGTCGATGGTGTTTATACCGCCGACCCCAAGAAAGACCCCAAGGCAAAGCGATACGAAAGGCTGAGCCACCAGGAAGCGCTCGAAAAGGATCTCAGGGTGATGGATGGGGCCGCTTTCGCGCTTGCCCGCGAAAATCGTATCCCTATCATCGTGTTCTCGATCGCGGAAAAAGCTGCGATAGAATCGGTGCTGCGCGGCAAGGGACGCGCGACCGTCGTCGGTTAACACGAGCGCGAATGCAAAATGCGGGTTCTTACTCGCCGCTTTTAAGGTGAAGGAGGCAGGTCGGGGGAATCGCAATGACAAACGCAACGCATGACTTGAACGAGATCAAGCGGCGCATGCAGGGCGCCAGTGCCGTGCTGAAAACGGAGCTGTCGGGTTTGCGGACCGGGCGCGCCTCAGCTCATCTTCTCGATCCGGTGATGGTCGATGCCTATGGCGCGCAGATGCCGCTCAACCAGGTGGCGACCGTCAGCGTGCCGGAGCCGCGGATGATTTCGGTGAATGTCTGGGACCGCTCGCTGGTGCATCCCGTGGAAAAAGCGATCATCAATTCCAATCTGGGACTTTCTCCGGCAACCGAGGGACAAACAATCCGGCTTCGCATTCCGGAGCTCAACGAGGAGCGGCGCAAGGAATTGGTGAAGATCGCCCACAAATATGCCGAAACCGCGCGTGTCGCCGTTCGGCATGTCCGCCGGGACGCAATGGACGTCATCAAAAAGCTGGAGAAGGACCACAAGATCAGCAAAGACGACCATGACCGTTTTTCCGGCGACGTTCAAAAGGCAACCGACGCCGGGATTGCCGAAATCGACCATATGCTCTCTTCAAAGGAAAAGGAGATCCTCACCGTCTGAGGTCGCGCGTTATGCCCGAGGCCGATATTGCGAGTGATGGGACGGCGGCATTTGATGTGCCGAGACACGTTGCCATTATCATGGACGGCAATGGCCGTTGGGCGGCGACGCGCGGACTTCCGCGCGCGGAGGGGCATCGGCGCGGCGTTGAGGCGTTGCGGCGTACCGTTCGCGCCGCCGGCGAGATCGGCATAAAGATTCTCACGATTTTCTCGTTCAGCGCGGAAAACTGGTCGCGGCCGGCGACCGAGATCGGCGAACTCATGGGCCTGCTGCGGCGCTTCGTGCGCAACGATCTTGCCGAATTGCACAAAAGCAATGTGCGCGTGCGCGTGATCGGGGAGCGGGTGGGACTTGATCCCGACATCGGAAGGTTGCTGGTCGAGGCGGAAGACCTCACCAGAAGCAACGACGGCCTTACATTGGTTGTCGCTTTCAATTATGGCGCGCGGCAGGAAATCGTCCGTGCCGCGCGGAGGGTTGCCGAGGCAGTCGTGCAAGGCCGTTTGACGGTTGCCGATATCGACATGGAAAGTTTTGCGGGTTTCCTTGATGCACCCGACATTCCCGATCCCGATTTGATTATTCGCACCAGCGGAGAACAGCGTTTGTCGAATTTCCTGCTCTGGCAGTCCGCCTACAGTGAGTTGGTGTTTGTTCCGACCTATTGGCCCGATTTCGACCGTGCCGCGCTTGAAATCCGCAATTCGCGAATATCAGCAGCGCGAGCGGCGGTTCGGCGGGCTGGTTGCGAAAACCGGATCCTGAGCCGGTGGTCGGTGTTGACCCACTTTCAAGTGCCGGAAAATCCGGCGTGCGAATGCCCGCGAACAATCTCGTGCTGCGCATTCTCTCCGCAGTGGTGCTTGCGCCGCTGGCACTGTTGCAGCCTGGGTCGGCGGCTGGCCATTCGCGCTGTTCTGGGGGGTGGCTGCAATCATCGTCCTTTGGGAATGGACAACGTTGGTGGTCGGGCCGAGGCTTTCGGGTGATGTTTTTATCATCCGCCGTAGCGATCATGGTTGCCGACTTCATGTCCTGGCTCGGCCGTCCGATCGTTGCGCTGCTGATGGTAGGACTCTGCGCGCTTCGCGACTGTGATTTTTGCTCCGTCCGCGAAACGGGTGTGGGTAACCGCAGGTGTCGGCTACGGGGGCGTCATGCTCCTCGCACCGTCTGTCTGCGGTCCGATGATGCGTATGGATTTGCTGCCATCGTGATGTTGTTTGCGATCGTATGGACGACCGACGTCGTCGGTTATTTTGCGGGCCGAACCATCGGAGGCCCAAAATTGCTTCCAGCCGTCAGCCCGAAAAAAACCTGGTCAGGCGCCATCGCAGGTACGTTCGCCGCTGTCCTGGTCGCGGTTGTCGTCGCCACACAATTCGGACTGCTCAACAAGCTTGCGATTGCGCTCCTTGCGCTGTTTTTGTCGATTGCTTCGCAATTCGGCGACCTCTTCGAATCCTGGGTCAAGCGCCAATTCGATGCCAAGGATGCAAGCCAGATTATTCCTGGTCATGGCGGCGTGATGGACCGGCTCGACGGGTTCTGGGCTGCAGCACTTGCGGGATGTGTGGTGGGATTGCTGCGCGGCGGATACGCTGCACCTGCGCGTGGGTTGCTGATATGGTGAGTACATGACTGCCGTCAATGCTGTCCGCTCGGACGCGAAACCAGCCACCGGCGTGCGCGGGATCACTATCCTTGGAGCGACCGGTTCGATCGGCGCCAGCACCGTTGACCTGATCAAGCGTGAGCCGGAGCGATATCGTGTCGAGTCGATCAGTGCGCGCCGCAATGCAGCAGCGTTGGGCAAGATTGCGCGCGAAGTGCGGGCCCGGCATGCGGTCGTAGCTGATCCGGCCGCCTATCAGGATCTCAAGTCCGCTCTGTCGGGTTCGGGCATCGAGGCTGCGGCTGGCGAAGATGCGCTGATGGAAGCAGCGCAGCGGCCTGCCGACTGGGTGATGGCCGCGATCAGCGGTTCTGTCGGCCTCAAACCGACACTCGCCGCAATTGAGCGAGGCGCAACAGTGGCGCTCGCGAACAAGGAGTGCCTCGTTTGCGCGGGCAATCTCTTCATGCGCAAAGCGGCAAGCTCGGGCGCGACGGTTCTCCCGGTTGATTCCGAACACAATGCCGTATTCCAGGCGTTAGGCGCCGGTCATCGTGCGGACGTCAGGCGAGCGATCCTGACAGCGTCGGGCGGACCATTTCGCACATGGTCAATTGACGCAATCAGGGTTGCAACTCCGGAACAGGCTTTGCGGCATCCCAATTGGTCGATGGGACCGAAGGTGACGGTGGATTCCGCGACGCTGATGAACAAGGGACTGGAGATCATCGAGGCGCATCATCTGTTCGCGCTCAAGTCATCCGAGATCGATGTCCTGGTCCATCCACAATCCGTAGTGCACGGGCTGGTTGAGTTCACCGACGGGTCGGTTGTTGCGCAGCTCGGGTCACCCGATATGCGCATTCCGATCGCTCACTGTCTCGCGTGGCCACGGCGCATTGATGGACCATCGGCGCGGCTCGATCTTGCCGGACTGCGCCAGTTGACCTTTGAGGCGCCCGATCTCGAGCGGTTTCCGGCACTGGCGTTGGCCAGGCGCGCGCTCGAAACCGGCGGGGCGGCGCCGACAATCCTTAACGCGGCTGATGAAGTCGCGGTGGGTGAATTCATTGCGGGCAAGATCAGCTTTCCCGCGATTACCGCGCTTGTAGAAGCAACGCTCGATAGGGCTTCTAAGCGCGATCTACTGGCGGAACCGGCTGGAATCGATGCAGCTATCGCTATTGACCATATTGCAAGAAGCATGGCCCGGGACCTCTTGCCCGAAATTGCCGTAAAGGCATCCTAGGCTGGTTTCGGGTCGACGTAGCCCATCAAGGGCGGGACGAGGGTCGCAATGGTAAGTGAGATTATGGGGGGCTTGAGTGCATTTGGAGGCGGTGTCGTCGGCTATATAGTGCCCTTCCTCTTTGTCCTGACCATCGTCGTGTTCTTCCACGAACTTGGTCATTTCCTGATGGCCCGCTTTTGCGGAATCAGGGTGCTCGTCTTTTCGATCGGATTTGGTCCCGAAATCGCCGGCTTCAACGACCGCTATGGGACGCGCTGGAAGTTTTCGGCGATTCCGCTCGGCGGCTACGTAAAGTTCTTCGGCGATGATAATGCCGCAAGCGCGCCTGATAAGGCCGCCGCAGCGGTGATGACGGACGCTGAAAAGAAGGACAGTTTCATCTTCCAGCCGGTTGCCTCGCGCGCGGCGGTGGTTGCGGCGGGTCCGATGGCCAATTTCGTCCTGGCGATTGCCATTTTTGCGGCCATTTTTGCGACCGTTGGCAAACAGACCACGAGTGCGCGTGTCGACACGGTTCAGGCCGGTAGTGCTGCCCAAGCTGCAGGTTTCCAGCCGGGCGATCTCGTTCTGTCGATCAACGGCGAAAAAATCGAGAGTTTCTCCGACATGCAACGCGTCGTCAGCATCAGTGCAGGCGAGACGCTCGCAGTTGAAGTCGAACGCGGAGGCGTGCCCGTCACGCTTAAGGCCGTCCCGCAACTGAAGGAAATCAAGGACAATTTCGGCAATATTCATCGCCTTGGTGTCCTCGGCATCAGCCGTTCCATGGCGCCGGGCGATGTCAAGACAGAAAAAGCCGGCCCCTTGCGCGCTGTTGTCATGGGTGCCCAGGAGACCTGGTTCGTGGTCGACCGCACACTTGTCTATATCAGCGGCGTATTTGTGGGCCGCGAAGCTGCCGATCAGCTCGGTGGGCCGATCCGGATAGCTCAAGTCTCGGGGCAGGTCGCCTCAGCCGGGTTTACGGCGCTGATGCACCTTACGGCAGTGCTCTCGGTCTCGATCGGCCTCTTGAACCTGTTCCCCATCCCCCTTTTGGATGGTGGTCACCTTTTGTTCTATGCGATAGAAACGATTCGCGGTCGGCCACTATCCGACCGGGCGCAGGAGGTTGGGTTCCGGATTGGGTTGGCGATCGTCGTGATGTTGATGATATTTGCAACCTTTAATGACATCCTCCACTTGGCCACATCCTGAACCGTTGCTGACGGGCAACTTTTTGAGGGAAAAGGGAAAGTTCGGGTGGGAGTTTGTTTGCAGCGCATAAAAAACGCTGTAAAAAGTCTGCCTATGCCAGCCCGGACCGTCTGTCGAATCCGCAGTGGGGGCGGCCGCATGGATCATAAGGGCGCGTAGCGCATGGGAATTTGTGTGCGGGTAGTTCGGGGATTGGCTGTTAGCTGCCTAATCCTCGGCGGCATCCTTATCGGTGCAGGCTGGGCGACCATTGCGTCCTCGGGCGTCGCGGCCGCGCAGACGGTCAATTCTATCGTCGTTGAAGGCAGCCGCCGGGTCGAAGCCGACACGATCCGCTCATATTTCAAGCCTGGCCCTGGTGGCCGGCTGGGTCCCGAGCAGGAAGATGAGGCGCTCAAGGCCCTTGTCGCCACCGGCCTTTTCGCCGACGTGCGCATCAACCATTCCGGCGGCCGTACCGTGGTCACGGTGGTGGAAAACCCGGTGATCAATCGGGTCGCTTTCGAAGGCAACAAAAAGGCCAAGGACGAGCAACTCCAGGCCGAAACGCAATCCAAGCCCCGCGGCACGCTATCCCGGCCCACCGTCCAGGCCGACGTCCAGCGCATCATCGAGATCTATCATCGCAGCGGCCGCTTCGACGTTTCAGTTGATCCGAAGATCATCGAACTGCCCAACAATCGCGTCGATCTGGTTTTTGAAATCAAGGAAGGCGAAAAAACCGGTATCAAGGACATACGCTTTATCGGCGCCCATGCATATTCGCAGGGTCGTCTCCGGGATGTGATCAAGACATCGGAAAGCAATTTCCTCAGCTTTCTTCAGACCACCGATATCTATGACCCCGACCGTGTCGAAGCCGACCGCGATCTTTTGCGCCGGTTCTATCTCAAGCACGGTTATGCCGATGTGCGCATCGTTTCGGCGGTGGGAGAATATGATCCCGCAAAGAAGGGCTTTGTCGTCACCTTCACGATCGACGAGGGGAGCCAATATCGCGTCGGTACTGTCGATGTGATTTCGAACGTCCGCGCCATCGATCCGGGGCTGCTCCGCGGCCAGATCAAGCTCAGCGCTGGAAGCGTCTACAATGCCGACCTCGTCGAAAAGAGTGTCGAGGCAATGACGATCCAGGCGGCGAAGCAAGGCTATGCCTTCGCCAATGTGCGGCCGCGCGGTGATCGCAACTTTGAGACCAAAACCATCAATTTGGCATTTGTCGTCGAGGAAGGCGCGCGAGCTTATATCGAGCGCATCAATATTCGCGGCAACACGCGTACGCGCGACTATGTGATCCGCAGGGAATTCGATCTCGGCGAAGGCGACGCCTACAATCGGGCACTGATCGATCGCGCCGAACGTCGATTGAAGAATTTGAACTACTTCAAGACCGTTAAAATCACCAATGAACCAGGATCTGCCCCTGATCGCGTGGTCGTCAATGTCGACGTCGAAGAGCAGCCAACTGGCGAGTTCTCGATTTCGGGCGGCTATTCGACCGCGGACGGCCTGATAGGTGAGGTCAGTATTGCTGACCGCAACCTGATGGGCCGCGGAATATATGCGAAGGCCGGATTTACTTATGGCCAGTATGTCAAAGGCTTCGATCTCTCGTTGGTAGAACCTTTCCTGTTTGGCTATCGAATGGCAGGCGGCATCGACCTGTTTGCGCGGCAAAATCTCGCAAACAATTACGTCTCCTACGATTCCCAGACGATCGGCACCAATCTGCGTCTCGGTTTTGCGCTGACCGAAGAAATAGCATTCCAGCCACGCTATTCATTCTACCAGCAGAAGATCACGCTACCCGACCAGTTCAACAACTGCGTTTTCGGGCATGACACCGCTGTTTTCGCCGAGCCCGCCTTTCCCGGGCGATAA
Source organism: uncultured Pseudomonadota bacterium (assembly GCA_963702605.1). GTDB lineage: Bacteria > Pseudomonadota > Alphaproteobacteria > Rhizobiales > Xanthobacteraceae > Pseudolabrys. The sequence goes on along the minus strand of CAVPDI010000039.1, from coordinate 69,916 downwards.
CACGCACGTTCCTGGCGCGGTGACATTCCGGGTGGATGTTCTGCCGACGGCGAGGCCTCGTCTGGCTGTTCGCAAGGAACTGGCGGCAGGCGCCGTGAATGTTTCATTGGTGGGCTATACGCTTTCGTACAATACCCTCGACAACAACAAGTTGCCGACCAGTGGCCTGTACGCCGAGATCAAGCAGGACTTTGCGGGCGTCGGCGGCGATGTGAATTTCATCCGGACGCAGGTAGAGGCGCGTAAATATTACGAAGTATTCTCGGACGTCGTGAGCGTCATCAAGTTGCAAGCGGGCAATGTCAGCGGCTGGGGCGACAAAGACCTGCGGATGCTCGACCATTTCCAGATGGGCCCGAACCTCGTGCGCGGTTTTGCGCCTGCCGGTATCGGACCGCGCGATTTGACTCCTGGAACGACCAATGACGCTCTTGGCGGTTCGCTCTATTGGGGCGCGAGCCTTGAGGCGCAGACGCCGCTGTATTTCCTGCCGAAAGATATCGGGATCAAAGTCGCGGCGTTCGCAGATGCGGGCTCCTTGTGGAGCTACAAAGGTCCGACGAGCTGGAGATGTGACCGGTGAAACGCTGCAGGTCGGCCTCGACAGCCCGTCGATGATACGCACGTCGGTCGGTGTCGGTCTGCTGTGGGATTCACCGCTTGGCCCGTTGCGATTCGATCTCGCCTACCCGCTGACAAAATATTGCGCGGCTATAGTCGGCGGCGGCGAGGTCTGCGACCGCACGCAGTTCTTCCGGTTTAGTGGCGGCACCAAGTTCTGACTTTGGCGGCACTTCGTGGCACCACACAGGCTCCACCAGGATGAGCGAGCCGATTTTCCTGCGGAAATCCCCGGGGCTCACGCTTGATGAGGTCGTTGCTCTGACGGGCGCGACCTTGCGATCTGCCATTACCAAGCCGATGCGCATCAGCAATATCGCTCCGCTTGATCGCGCAGGGCCGGGCGATCTGACATTCTTTGACAGCCGGAGCTTCTCATCGGCAGCCGCGGCAACACATGCCGGTGCATGCGTGTCCACCGCCGCACTCGCGAAAGAATTGCCGAGCGGTGTCGCCGTCTTGGTCGTGCGTGAGCCCTATAAGGCATTCGTGACAGTGGCACGCGCACTGTTTCCCGATGCGTTGCGGCCATCGTCGCTTGTGGCACCTGGCGAACGTTCCGGCGCGCATATCGACGCAAATGCGCGGATGGAAGAAGGTGTAACCGTTGAACCCGGTGCGGTGGTCGGTGCGGGCGCGGAAATCGGCAGCGGGACCGTGATTGGCGCGAATTCGGTCGTCGGCACTGACGTACGGATCGGCCGAGATTGTGTCGATCGGTGCGAATACGTCGATCTCCAATACATTGATCGGCGATCGGGTCATTATTCATCCCGGCTGCAAGATTGGTCAGGATGGATTCGGATTTGTGATGGGAGGAAAAGGCCATCTCAAAGTGCCGCAAGTGGGCCGCGTGATCGTACAAGATGACGTTGAGATCGGCGCAGGAACGACCATAGATCGCGGTGCTATCAAGGATACCGTCATTGGGGAGGGAACGAAGATCGACAACCTGGTTCAGGTAGGTCACAATGTCAGCATTGGCAGGCATTGTATTATCGTTGCACAGACGGGAATTTCAGGCAGTTCTACTCTCGAGGACTTTGTCGTGCTGGGCGCGCGTGTTGGCCTGAACAACAACGTTACGGTCGGCGAGGGCGCGCAGATCGCCGCTCTCAGCGCTGTCAACAGCGATGTCCCTCCAGGCGCGCGATGGGGCGGAACGCCAGCCAAGCCAATCAAACTATGGTTTCGTGAGATGACCGCGCTCGCAAGGCTCGCGCGAAAAGAGCCCAAAGGCAGTTCTGGACCGGTGGTCGAGGAGTGAGGCATCTGTCATGAACAAGATCGTGACGAGCCTTGAGGCGGCCGACATTGCCCAGGTTCTCAAAATGCTGCCACATCGCTATCCGTTCCTGATGGTAGATCGGGTCATCGATATTCGCGGCGACGAGCACGGCATCGGCATCAAGAATGTGACAATCAACGAACCGCAGTTTCAGGGCCATTTTCCCGGCAACCCGGTGTTTCCCTGGAGTGCTCATGATCGAGGGCATGGCTCAAACGGCCGGAGTGCTCTGCATTGCGGCAACTGGCGCGCAGCCGAGCTCGGTATTTTTTCTCACAATCGACAAGGCAAAGTTTCGCAAGCCGGTGCGGCCGGGAGATACGATCGAGTACCACATGAACCGCATTACGCGGCGCAAGTCGATGTGGTGGTACCGCGGCGAAGCAAAAGTTGCAGGTCAGATCGTGGCGGAGGCGCAGGTTGGCGCCATGCTTTCCGACACATGAGCGCACATATGATCGATCCCTCGGCCCGGATCGCGGCTGGGGCGGACATCGGAAAAGACGTCCTGATCGGCCCGTACTGCACGATCGGCGCGAACGTACGGATCGGCGAGGGCTGCCGATTGATTGCACATGTCAATCTCACGGGCCATACGACTATTGGGCCGCGGACGGTGATCCATCCCTTTGCATCGCTTGGTTCTCCTCCGCAGTCTTTCAGTTATCGGGGCGGGCCGACTCGACTTGTGATTGGCGCAGACTGCGATATTCGCGAATACGTGACGATGAACACAGGCACTGAAGACGGCGGCGGCGTCACCGAAGTCGGCGACCGGTGTTTCTTCATGGTCGGTTCGCACGTCGGGCACGATTGCAAAGTGGGAAGTCATGTTGTCTTTGCAAACAACACGGCGCTGGCCGGTCACGTGACGATTGGCGATCACGTCGTGTTTGGAGGTGGCGTCGGCCGTTAGGCAATTCGTTCGAAATCGGCGAAGGCGCAATGATCGTCGGCTTGAGCGGCGTTCGGGCGGACGTAATTCCCTTCGGAATGGCTCACGGACCTTTGGCTGATCTTATCGGTCTCAATGTGATCGGGATGCGACGTCGCGGCCTTACGAAAGCCGACATTCATCGCGTGCGCCTGGCATACCAGGAGCTGTTTTTCGGCGCGGGCGAGTTTCGCGCACGAATCGATCGGGTCGCCGCGGACTACGCAAGCGACGAGCATATCGGCAAAATCATCGAGTTCATCCGTGCCGGAAAACGTCCGTTGACGATGGCGGTTAAACGCAGCGAGGCGGCGAGGACGCATAAGTCAGGCCGCAGCCGTTAGATATGGACGGCCCACTCGCGCTTATTTGCGGTGGCGGCACATTGCCTTTGGCGGTGGCTGATTCCGTTTCAAAACGCGGGCGAAGTGTCGTGCTATTCGCGCTTCGCGGCCACGCCGACCCGCAACTTGTCGCGCATTACCGGCATCACTGGCTTCGTGTCGGCCAACTTGGTGCTTTTACGAGGCTGGCACATGCGGCCGGTTGTCGCGATATAGTGTTCATCGGATCGCTGGTGCGGCCAAGTTTGTGGGCACTTCGGCCTGACCTGAAAGCGCTCATGCTGTTGCCGCGCATTATTCATGCCTATCGAGGCGGCGATAATCACCTTCTGTCGGGCGTCAGCCGGATCGTCGAGGATCAGGGCTTCCGGTTGCTCGGCGCGCATGAAGTGGCCCCCGAAATTCTTGTTCCGGAAGGCCGTCTTGGCCGCATCGAGCCTTCGGAAAGCGATCGACGAGACATTGCGTTCGGCTTTGATTATCTACGTGTCACGGGCGCATTTGACGTGGGTCAGGCCGTTGTCGTTGCCGGAAACCGTGTGTTGGCGGTCGAAGCGGCCGAAGGTACGGATCAGATGCTGTTGCGTGTTGCCGAACTGCGCGCAAGTGGCCGCATTGGTGTGTCTGGAGGAATCGGCGTGCTCGTGAAGGCGCCGAAACCGCAACAAGACCACCGTTTTGATTTGCCGTCGATCGGGCCCAATACCGTGATCGCCGTCGCACAGGCGAAGCTGGCGGGCATTGCGGTTGTTGGCGGAAAGACGGTTATTGCAGATGCGGAACGCGCGGTGAATGAAGCCGATCGCGCCGGCATCTTTATTGTTGGCATTCGATCCGGAAGCGAACAATGACCCCGCATGTGTTTCTGGTGGCGGGCGAAGAGTTGGGTGATCGGCTCGGTGCGGCGCTGATTGCCGCAATCAGGCAACGAACCGAAGGACGCGCGCAATTTTCCTGTGTCGGCGGGTCCGCGATGGCGGATGAAGGTGTTCCAAGTCTTTATCCGCTTGGCGACCTCGCACTTATGGGTTTTGCGGCAATTCCTGCAAGCCTTCCGAAGATCCTGCGCCGTATTCGCGAAACCGCCGATGCGATTGTAGCGGCGAGCCCGGATGTTCTCGTCATCATCGACAGTCCAGAGTTTACGCATCGTGTGGCTCGACGCGTGCGCGAACGCGCACCTCACATCCCGATCGTCGATTACGTCTGCCCGTCAGTCTGGGCTTGGCGTCCAGGCCGAGCCGTCAAAATGCGTCCCTACGTGGACCACGTCATGGCGCTATTGCCGTTTGAGCCGGATGCCATGGAGAAACTCGGGGGGCCGCCGTGCAGCTTTGTCGGCCATCCGCTCGCGGAGCGTGTTGGAAAGTTCCGGCCTAATGAGCTCGAAAGCCGATTGCGGCGAGCGAACCCTCCGCTGGTGCTAGTCTTGCCCGGAAGTCGCGCGGGCGAGATACGACGGATGGCACCCGTTTTTGGGTCGGCGATTGCGCGCCTAGCCGAGCAGTATGGTGCCATTGAAGCTGTAATACCGGCGGTACCGCGGCTTGCGGACAATGTTCGAGCGGAAATCCGATCGTGGGCCGTTCCTGGCCGCGTAGTAACCGATACTGAGGAAAAGCAGGAAGCATTTCGGACCGCACGGGTTGCGCTGACGAAATCCGGGACATCGACGCTGGAATTGGCACTTGCGGGTGTACCAATGGTTGCCGGTTACAAAGTGGCGCTGATCGAGGAATTGGCCGCGCGGCTATTCATCCATGTGCCGTCGGTAATTCTCGCGAATTTAATTCTCAAGGAGACGATCGTGCCTGAATTCCTCCAACGCGACTGCACCGCGCATAACCTGGCCACGGCACTACTTGCCGCTTATGAATGAATCGCCGTCGCGGCAACGGCAAATCGACGCGTTTGCCCGCCTGGATGCCATCATGGAGGTCGGAAAATCGAAGCCCAGTGACAGGGCTGCTGCGATCGTTCTCGCCTGCGCCGAAAGCCGGAGCGGACCACCGCACACGATCGAGGTCCGGCGCGAGCTGCCGGTAGCCTAGCTTGCCCGCACCGGTCCGATAGGCGTATGTCATTGTAAGAAACCGGATTCCATCCTTTGACCCTGTCCCCACGTGCCGCGATTACTGCTGTCCATGGCTATCTGCCGCCCGATTTGCTCACAAATGCGGAGCTTGGCCCGCATGGTGGACACGAGTGACGCGTGGATCACTGAACGCACAGGCATCAAAGAACGGCATATTCTGAAAGGTGAGGGCCTTGGCACCTCGCACATGGCTGCCGAGGCCGTCCGCGGATTGCTGCAAAAGACCGGGACCCGGCCGGAAGACGTCGATCTGCTGATCTGCGCAACGACCACGCCGGACATGCAATTTCCGTCCACTGCCAACATGATTTGCGAAATGGTAGGGATGCGCAACATTGGCAGTTTCGATGTGCAAGCCGCCTGCTCGGGTTTTCTTTATTCCCTTACGATCGCATCGCAATTCATCGCCAATGGTACGGCACGCAAGGTCGTGGTGGTCGGGGCGGACAAGATGTCCTCGATCATCGATTACACCGACCGCGCGACCTGCGTGCTTTTTGGCGACGCGGCAGGCGCGGTACTTCTGGAACCGGACGAAAATGGTTTCGGCATCATGGACGCCCTCATTCGTTCCGACGGATCCGGAATGATTCACCTTCATCAGAAGGCCGGCGGCAGCAGGATGCCGCCTACGGCAGAAACCGTAGCCAAACGGCTGCATTACGTGCATCAGGAAGGGGCGGCGGTTTACAAGTTTGCCATTGCAAAGATGGCCGAGGTGGCCGGCGAAATCATGTCGCGAAATAATTTGCGCGCAGACATGATCGACTGGCTGGTGCCTCATCAGGCTAACAAGCGCATCATTGAATTGACCGCCGAACGAATGGGCCTGCCGATGGAAAAGGTTATGGTCACTATTCAGAAGTTCGGTAACACCACGAACGCAACCATTCCGCTTTGCCTTTGGGACTACGAGCCAAAATTGAAACGCGGGGATCGTATGGTGCTTGCGGCGTTCGGAGGCGGATTTACGTGGGCTGGAATTTATGTGCAATGGGGCTATGACGGGGCCACGGCTGCAGCGCTCAACGGCAAAAGCAACGGCAAAACAAACGGCAAGGGTCAGTTAGCGCAGATCATTTGCGCCGCGAAATCGGTGCGTAGTCCCTGCGCGTGGCACCGGTGTATAGCTGGCGCGGCCGACCGATTTTCTGATGCGGATCCTCGATCATTTCCTTCCACTGCGCGATCCAGCCGACGGTGCGGGCGACGGCAAAGAGCACCGTGAACATCGTGGTGGGGAATCCCATCGCCTTGAGTGTGATGCCCGAATAGAAATCGATGTTGGGGTAAAGCTTCTTCTCGATGAAATAGTCGTCATGCAGCGCGATCTTCTCGAGTTCCATGGCGACGTCGAGAAGCGGATCATCCTTGATCCCGAGCTCGGTCAAGACCTCGTGGCAGGTCTTCTGCATGATCTTGGCCCGCGGATCGTAATTTTTGTAGACGCGATGGCCGAAGCCCATCAGGCGGTAGGAGTCATTCTTGTCCTTCGCGCGCTTGATGAATTCGGGGATCCGGTCGACTGAGCCGATTTCGCGCAACATGTTGAGTGCGGCTTCATTTGCGCCGCCATGCGCAGGACCCCAAAGGCATGCACATCCGGCCGCGATACAGGCGAAAGGATTGGCGCCGGATGATCCTGCAAGACGAACAGTCGAGGTCGACGCATTCTGCTCATGATCGGCGTGCAGAATGAAGATCCGGTCCATTGCCCGTGCCAGCACGGGATTGGCTTGGTAATCTTCGGTGGGCACCGCAAAACACATGCGCAGAAAATTCGAGGCGTAGTCGAGGTCGTTTTTCGGATATACGAAAGGCTGGCCGACCGAATATTTGTACGCCATCGCCGCAAGCGTCGGCACTTTCGCGATCATCCGGATTGAGGCGATCATCCGCTGATGCGGATCGGAGATGTCGGTAGAGTCGTGATAGAAGGCCGAAAGTGCGCCGACGCAACCGGTCATTACGGCCATGGGGTGGGCGTCACGGCGGAAACCTTGGAAGAAGCGGCTCATCTGCTCGTGAACCATCGTGTGACGACTCACCCGATAGTCGAAGTCGGCCTTTTGGGCGCCGGTCGGCAATTCGCCATAAAGCAGCAGATAGCAGGCTTCCAGAAAATCGCCGTGCTCGGCGAGCTGGTCGATCGGATAGCCGCGATAAAGCAGGATACCCTCGTCGCCATCGATATAGGTGATCTTGGATTCACAGCTCGCGGTTGAGGTAAATCCCGGGTCGTAGGTAAACATCCCACTCGCGCTGTAAAGCTTCGAGATGTCGACGACGTCGGGACCTATCGTGCCGGGGTAGATCGGCATGTCCCAATTGTTGTTGCCGACCGTCAGGGTGCCGGTCTTGTTCTTGGCGCTGGTCTTGGCGTCCATGGTCGAGCCCTCGAGTTGGCCGCGAGCGGTGCGCGTAGAAACGGTGTGGCCGGTCAGGCGTGACGCCGGGTCAGGCGTTAATGGATGCCAGCCGCTTCGTGCGTATCCCATTCAAGTGTGCGCTGCAAGACAGCGCATGGTGAAGTAACTATGCGGAATATAGGTGTCCGGCGGGCGTTTTACCTGAGGTGAAAGGCCTATGCCGCGGCCTGGTCCCGCAGCCGTGCCAGGCTCTCGTCGCGGCCCAGCACGGCCAGCACATCGAAGATCGGCGGGGAGGTCGTGCGGCCGGTCAGTGCCGCCCGCAAAGGCTGCGCCACCGCGCCTAAGCTTTAGGCCGGCACGCTCGGCATACGGTCTTACCACGGCCTCTGCGGAGCCCGCATTCCATTCGGGAACCGCCTCCAATTCGGGCAACAACGCGGCAATCAATGTTCTTGCTTCGCCGGTGAGAACCGCCTTGGCCTGCTCGTTGATATCGAGAGGACGACTTGCCCACAGGAATTGGGATGCCTCGAATAATTCGACCAAAGTTTTGGCTCGTTCCTTTAATCCCGGCATGGCCGCCAGAAATTTGGCGCGGAGCGCGGGCGTCATTTTGCTGGCGAGTTCCTGACCCCCGGCGATGTGCGGCAACAGCTGTTCGATAGACCCTATCAGGTCGCCGTCGTCGCTGGTGCGGATGTAGTGGCCATTAAGACTTTCGAGCTTGGTGAAGTCGAACCGTGCCGGTGAACGCCCGATCTGCGGCAGGTCAAAAGCGGCGATCATTTCCTCGGTCGTGAAGATCTCCTGATCGCCGTGCGCCCAGCCAAGCCGCACGAGATAGTTTCGCATCGCCGCCGGCAGATATCCCATGGCTCGATAGGCATCGATGCCAAGCGCGCCGTGTCGTTTCGACAGCTTGGAGCCATCCGGTCCATGGATAAGCGGAATGTGCGCCATGATCGGCACGCTCCATCCAAGTGCCTGATAAATTTGAGTCTGCCGAGCGCCGTTGTTGAGGTGATCGTCGCCGCGGATAATATGGGTGATACCCATGTCGTGGTCGTCCACCACCACCGCCAGCATATAGGTCGGTGTGCCGTCGGAGCGGAGCAGCACAAAGTCATCAAGATTTTCGTTCTGCCAGACCACGCGCCCCTGGACCTGATCCTCGACAATAGTTTCCCCTGTCAGTGGAGCCTTCAGCCGGATAACCGGTTTGACGCCCGCTGGCGCGTCTCTTCGGCTCGCGGTCTCGGCAACGGCCGTCGTAAAGGCGCGTTCGGCCTTCGGCGCGGGCCTTCTCGCGCATGGCTGTGAGTTCGTCGGGGCTGCAATAGCAATGATAGGCGTGGCCGGACGCCAAAAGCTGTTCGGCAATCTGGCGATGCCGCGCCGCTCGCGAGAACTGGAACACGATCTCGCCGTCCCAGGCGATGCCGAGCCATGTCAGCCCGTCGATGATCGCGTTGATGGCAGCAGCGGTCGAGCGCTCGCGGTCGGTGTCCTCGATCCGCAGCAGCATTTTGCCGCCGTGCCGGCGCGCATATAGCCAATTGAACAGTGCGGTGCGGCCGCCACCAATATGGAGAAAGCCGGTCGGCGAGGGGGCAAATCGGGTGACGACTGTCGAGGTCATGTGCGGGAAAGAATTGGCCAAGTTTCGGACTGATGTCGTTAGCTCTGTATCACAGCTTTATAGCGAGCGTCACGGTATGCGGTGCAAGGCGACATTGCATCTGGTTTGTACCGCCAAAATTCAATCATCGGAGTAAATCAAATGTTGCTGTGTGCGGCATTCATACCGGGTTCATGCTGATGGCTTAGTTTTGTCGGTGCTCGTCGTCGAGGAGGCGAGGTGCTTATCGTGGCCGACAGACCGCAAGGCGAGGTCCACGAACTTGGAAGGAAGATTCGATGAAGACGCCGATTAAGTTGGCACTCGTCGCATTCGGTGCCGCAGCCATAGCTGCCGCGATGCCGCTTGCTTCTTTCGCTGATGATGCCACTCCGGAAGGTGGCGGCAGCAATTGCTCAAACATTCGTACTTTAACTAACTCGCGCTGCGTCCATTACAACGAGAAAGCTCACGATGGATGGGCCAATCAGCAGGCACAAAAATCGGGAGCAGGTGCGGGGTCGCAAGCGAAGAACGCCTATATACCGAAGCCTTATCCAACCGATCTCCCTCCATTAGACGCACTCAAGCGGGCGGCAAGCGCAGCCAACAACGGCGACTATGTAAATTGGGGAGGTTCGTTCGGCAGTGGCCCCCACATCTCCGGCCCCGCGCCGGCGGGGGCGGCAGCGGCGGCGCGCACTCGTCACGTTAATCGGCTGCAATGGGCGATCCCGCTGTGGGACGAAAGCGGCGGGACGATCCCATCAACGTGTTCACGAAAGCCCGACTTCAGGTCGGGCTTTTTGTTTTCCGTTCTCGAATTGAGCGCTCATTCGAAGTTTCGCGAAGCGTCACAGTGCCCCGCTTAAAGTGACAACGCATTTGGCCGCAAACGACAAAGCTCGCAGATCATCGCAAGAAGAGAAATTCTGCGCGCGCCATTCACATCGGGTTCATGCGCCAGGCTTAAGTTCGCATGTGCTCGTCGTCGAGGGGGCGAGGTGCTCATTGGTGGCCGACGGACCGCAAGGCGGGGCCCATGAACTTGCAAGGAAAACATTCGATGAAGATGTCGATTAAGCTGGCGCTCCTCACATTCGCTGCCGTAATGATGGCCACAGCCATGCCGCTTACGACTTTTGCTGACGACGCCACCCCCGAAGGTGGCAACAATTGCTCCGATGTTCGAACGACCACGAACTCACGCTGCGTCCATTACAACGAAAAAGCTCACGACGGATGGGCAAACCAGCAGTCGGAAAAGGGATTTCTCAAAGCGAATCCTCCCACTTCGGTAACGGTCGATCATCAACGGCGTCGGCTTTGGGCGTGCATCGGTAATAAATTCATCCTCAACGAATACGAAGCTTGGCCAAGGCGGCAGCGGCGGCAGGCACTCTTCGCGCTAGAGCATCAGATGACGACCTGTTTCTCACGGCGAGGCCGTGGGGCAACTGCAAAAGTCATAACAACGAAAGCCCGAACTTGCGTCGGGCTTTTGCCGTTTTCAAATCCTGGATCGAGTACCCGACGCGAGGCATGCACGCGCATGCCATAAGTTGGGTCAAAACTGACACTACATGCGGTCTACAACGACAAAATTTCAAACGTCGACGCAAATCGCTCAATTCTGCGCGCGTCATTCACATCGGGTTCAGGCGGCAGGATTAAATTCGTCATTCGCTCGTCGTTGAGGGGGCGAAGTGCTCATCGGTGGCCGATAGACCGCCAGGCTAGGCCCAAGGCTTAAAAGGAAAAGTTCGATGAAAACGTCGATTAAGTTGGCACTCGTCGCATTCGGTGCCGCAGTCATGGCCGCGGCGATGCCGGTTGCGGCTTTCGCTGACGATGCCACTCCCGAAGGTGGCGGCAGCAATTGTTCAAATATGCGCACTATTACTAACTCGCGCTGCGTCCATTACAATGAAAAAGCTCACGACGGATACGCCAACCAGCATGCGAACGAAGGTAAAGCATCGACGGGAAGCTCGGGTAAAGGATCGCCAGGGACGGTCACGGTGTATCCGCCTCACTATTCGGATTCCGCTGCGGAGTTCGCGGGTACCGCTCATGTCAACTACAACGACATCATGAACGGTAGAGCGACCGTTGGAGGCGGCCGGGTGGCTCGATCGGCCGCAATGCCGGGGCGGCAGTGGCGGCAGTCGAGGCGGCACTTCGGCAAAATAGCGAAAGATAGCCATACGAATCGCGCCACCTCCCATTTTCGGCACACAATCGTTGAGGTCGAAATTGCCAACGATGAAAGCCCGGTTCACGCCGGGCTTTTTGCTTAGCCTTTCGGGGGTGAACTTAAAGCAAAAGAAACGCGGCTTGAGCCGCAAGCCCGAATTTGGCACATAGGCCGCACGCGACATGCCGTTCGGGCAAATGCGCAATCAGAAAAAGGCCGTACGGCATGACATCGGGCGAGGCGGCAGTTGCGGAGGTGGGCCACGATTTCATTCGGGACATTGTCAAGGCCGATCTCGAGGCCGGGCGCGCCAAAGCCGTTGTTACGCGGTTTCCGCCTGAGCCGAACGGATATCTCCACATTGGGCACGCCAAGTCGATCTGCCTAAATTTCGGGATCGCGGGGGAATTCGGCGGGCGCTGTCACCTGCGCTTTGACGACACCAACCCTGCCAGGGAAGAGCAGGAATATATTGATGCCATTGAACGTGATGTTCGCTGGCTCGGTTTCGATTGGGGCAAGCACCTCTACCATGCGTCCGACTATTTCGAGCAGTTATACGCCTGGGCCGAGGACCTGATCCGCGCCGGAAAGGCTTATGTCGACGACCAGAACCCCGAACAAATGCGGGTAAACCGCGGCACGCTGACTGAGCCGGGCAAGAACAGCCCGTTCCGTGACCGCAGTGTTGACGAGAATCTCGACCTCTTTCGCCGCATGCGCGCCGGCGAATTTCCGAACGGCACGCGGGTCCTGCGCGCTAAGATCGACATGTCATCCGGCAACATCAACCTGCGCGACCCGGTGATGTACCGGATCCTGCATGCTAATCATCCGCGCACCGGCACGGAGTGGAAAATCTATCCAAGTTACGATTATGCCCATGGTCAGTCGGACGCGATCGAGCACGTGACCCACTCGATTTGCACGCTCGAATTCGAGGATCATCGGCCGCTCTACGACTGGTTCATCGCCAACCTGAAGGTGCCTTCGCAGCCGCACCAACACGAGTTCGCCCGGCTAAACCTGACTTACACAGTATTGTCGAAGCGCGTGCTTACGATGCTCGTGCGCGACGGCCATGTGAGCGGGTGGGACGATCCGCGCATGCCGACGCTCGCGGGCTTGCGGCGCCGCGGCGTTCCGCCGGAAGCGATCCGCGATTTCATAAAACGCATTGGCGTCGCGAAGGCGAACAGCGTCGTCGACATGGGAATGTTCGAGTTTTCCGTGCGTGAGGTGCTCAACAAAAAAGCGTTGCGCCACATGGCGGTGCTGCGGCCGCTCAAGGTCGTGATCGAGAACTATCCGAAGGGACAGGTCGAAGAACTGGAGGCTGTCAACCATCCGGACAATCCGGCTGCAGGAAGCCGGAAAATTAAATTCAGCGGCGAGATCTTCATCGAGCAGGAAGACTTCATGGAGAACCCGCCAAAGAAGTTCTTCCGGCTTTCGCCCGGCACCGAAGTGCGGCTGCGCTATGCCTATTTCATCACCTGCCGCGAGGTCGTGAAAAATGCCAAAGGCGAAGTGACCGAGCTGCGCTGCACCTACGATCCGGCGACACGCGGCGGCAATGCGCCCGACGGCCGCAAGGTGAAGGCGACCATTCATTGGGTGTCGGCGGCACATGCCGTGCCGGCAGAGGTGCGCCTCTATAATCCGCTGTTCACAAAACCCGATCCGAGCGGGGGAGAGAATTTCGCGGCCGATCTTAACCCGAACTCGCTGGAAATGCTGGCGCAGGCTCGGCTTGAGCCCGCACTCGTCGATGCAAAACCTGAGCAGCCGGTCCAGTTCGAGCGCCAGGGGTATTTCTGCCTTGACCGCCACGGCACGCCAGAAAAGCCCGTCTTCATTCGGACGGTCGGCTTGCGCGACACCTGGGCCAAGGAACTGGGGGCCAAGGAGAAAGCCACAGGGTAATACGAACCTGTAGCCACAACCTGTGGATGAGTTAGTATCTCCCAGGTTGTAAAGGTGGCGTCGGGAGGCGCACCGCGCCTTGGCCCGGCAGAGTACCCAGAACGGAAGCAATGGCGCCCGCGCCAAGGCAAGGGCCAAGGCTTGGGCTCCGTCTTGGAGCCCGGACTGGGCCCCGGGTAGCGACGCCACCAGGTCGCCCGTGGGCCTGTTGCTGCCCGAGAGCCTTGCCGGTGCTGCAGATCAGCTCCGCGGTCTGCTGTCGCGATGGGTATTGGCGGAGGTCGCGCCTGGGCGACTGATGCCATGGTTGCCGGTCGCATTCGGCCTTGGGATTGTGGGTTATTTCACCGCCGATCGCGAACCCGCCTGGTGGGCTGCTGCCATGTTCTGTGCCGGCGGCATTGCGATCGCGATCGGGGCGAGGCGGCGTCCGATCGGATTTCCGATGGCTCTTGCCGTTGCTGCAATCAGTGCCGGGTTTGCCACTGCAACCCTCCAGACGGCGCGCATTGCGCATCCGATATTGCAGTCATCCTTGTCGACCGTTTCGCTGGCGGGGTTTGTTGAAACTCGCGAGGAGAGGGAGCGCAGCGACCGGATTGTCATTCGCGTCGAGCGGTTCGAAGCGCCTCAAGTATCGCCAGCGCCGGCCCGCGTGCGGGTGGCAGTGCGCAAAGGGACCGCGCCTGCGGTCGGAAGTTTTGTCGAACTCAAGGCCCATCTGTCGCCGCCGATGCAGCCGCTTCGCCCGGGCGGTTATGATTTTGCGCACGACATGTATTTCCAGCAGATCGGCGCTTCAGGTTACGCGCTCGGCGCCATCAAGGTTACGCCCCCGCGCGCGTCGAAGGGATGGTGGTTGCGATACGCGGCGGCGCTCGATGATATGCGCGAGACGATCGACAAACGTATCCGCTTGGTAATTCCCGGCGACGACGGGTCGATCGCGTCGGCGCTCATCACCGGCAAGCGCGATGCGATATCGACACCAGTTAACGACGCCATGTATGTGTCGAGCCTTGCGCATGTCTTGTCGATATCCGGCTATCACATGGCGGTCATTGCCGGCATCGTATTCTTTGTTATCCGCGCCGTACTTGCGCTGATCCCGGCGATCGCAAACAGCTACCCGATCAAGAAGTGGGCCGCAGCAACGGCGCTTTTCGCAGCTACGTTTTTTCTTCTGCTTTCGGGTTCCGAAGTCGCAACGCAACGCTCCTATATCATGATTGCGATCGTGCTCGTTGGCGTAATATTCGATCGCCCCACCTTGACGTTCCGGACGATCGCTGTTGCTGCACTCGCTGTCTTGCTGCTTGCGCCACAGGCCATTGTGCATCCGAGCTTTCAGATGTCGTTCGCCGCAACTCTGGCATTGATTGCCGCCTACCAGCATGGCTTACCCTGGCATGTTGACCGGGACAGTTCGGTCGGCATGCGCATCGCGCTCTGGGGCTTGAGTGAAATTGGAAGCCTGTTTCTGGCCTCCTTAGTCGCCGGTCTCGCAACCACGCCTTATGCCGCCTACCACTTTCATCGACTGGCACCCTATGGCGTTTTGGCCAATCTGCTCGCAATGCCGGTCGTCTCGGCGGTCGTCATGCCCATGGGCATTTTAGGCGTATTGGCCATGCCGTTCGGATTCGACGCCCTATTCTGGCGTCTGATGGGGCTACGGCATCGATTGGATGAACCTGGTCGCGTTGTGGGTCACGAGCCTGCCCGGCGCCTTGGGCCGTATCCAGGCTTTCGGCACCGGCCCGCTTGCTTGGAACGGCAGGCCTGCTCACAATCTGTCTGTTGCGTACGCCGCTGAGGTGGTGCGGCGCATTTACGGCCGCCGCCGCAATACTATGGGCGGTCCTCACGCCGCGTCCCGATGTATTGATCGCAAGTGATGGGCAGTCGAGCGCATTTCGCACCCATGACGGACGTCTCTCCGTGCTCCACAGCGGCCGCGACACCTTTGCCATTAAGGAATGGCTTGCCGCCGACGCCGACCCGCGCACGCCAAAAGATCCGAGCCTGAGCAACAACGTGACATGTGACGCAATTGGTTGCGTCGGCAAGCTCGCTGACGGAAGGCTGATCTCGATGGTCCTGTCGGTCGAAGCCTTCGCGGAGGATTGCGCGCGTGCGACTGTTGTAGTCACCCAGCGGAGGCGCCACGGTCATGCATTCGCTCGTGGTTGACCGCAATGCGTGGCAAACCTACGGCGCAGTCGCCTTGCGCCGGACTGGCGGCACGTTCGAACGCACCGAGACTGCGGCACCCGGTTACGATCGGCCATGGACGCATCACGTTGCAGACAAGTCGGCAGGATGCCAGCAGGCAAACCTTCAACTACTCCGGCACTCGCCCGAACATCGCGGGCGGGAAGAAGCACCTGAAGTGACACCGCGCGCCGAAGACCTCGACGCGGGTGACTAGTATCGCCTGAACAGTCCGACGAGCTTACCTTGGATGCGGACGCGATTGGGTGGCAAGATCCGCACCTCATAGGCAGTGTTTGCTGGTTCGAGCGCTATCGATGCACCACGGCGCCGGAAACGTTTGAGGGTTGCCTCTTCATCGTCGATCAACGCAACCACGATGTCGCCTGTGTCGGCTGCTTCGGATTTGCGGATAAGCGCAATATCGCCATCGAGTATTCCTGCCTCGATCATGCTGTCGCCGCGCACTTCCAGTGCGAAATGCTCGCCGGCTGAAAGAAGATCGGGCGGCATATTGATGACATGGCTGCGTGTCTGGATCGCTTCGATCGGGGTGCCGGCCGCGATGCGGCCCATCACGGGAACGGCCACCGGACGGCCACCGTCATCCTCAGAGTTGGCGCGGACGCGGCCAAGGTCACCCTCGATCACACTGGGCGTAAAGCCACGCGAGCGGACCGAGCCGAGCCCATGGCCAACCGAATCCGGAAGCTTGATCACTTCGATGGCGCGCGCCCGGTTGGGCAGCCGGCGGATGAAGCCACGCTCCTCAAGCGCCGTAATGAGCCGGTGAATACCGGATTTCGACCGGAGGTCGAGTGCGTCCTTCATTTCGTCGAAGGATGGCGGGACGCCGGCCTCGGTCAGGCGCTCGTGGATGAAACGCAGGAGCTCGAACTGCTTGCGGGTCAGCATCTGTCTCTCCCCGTCGGGCTAGACCCCAAAAAAGATGGACCAAGCCGGAAACAAATCATGAACGGACACTATCTGTTCGATATGTGTTCCGCAACTGTTTAATTTGGAGTGAAAAACTCGAAAGGCGGCTAAAGGCCTAGCTTAAGGATGACACAGTCTGAACCCGCGGCTGCGGCCGGGGCATGGGGTGGCCGAATCAGCAGGCAATCGGCCCGGGCCAGCGGAGCCATCAGGGAACTGTCCTGCGAAGGCACGGGAGTAGCCACAAAGCCGTCAGGACCTTCGGCAAGGGTCGCCCGCAAATAGTCTGCACGTTCGTCATTGGCCGGAAGATCGCAACCCAGGCGCGCAGCGCAAGGTTGGGGCTGGATATCGCACCGGCCGGCGAGGCACCTGAGCAGTGGCACGAGGAAAAGAAACGCGCATACGTACGAGGAGACGGGGTTTCCGGGCACGCCCAGCACCTGCATGCCGCCTAGCCGCCCGTGCATCATCGGCCGGCCGGGGCGAAGTGCCACGCGCCAAAACGACAAATCCAGCCCCTCAGCGGCAAGTGCTCGCTGTACGAGGTCATGTTCTCCAACCGAAGCGCCTCCGGACGTGACAAGGACATGGGCTTGCCATTCCCGCGCCCGGCGCACCGCCGCAGCAATCTCCTCGATTCGATCACGCGCGATCCCGAGATCATGTACTTCCGCACCTTCATTGCGCGCGAGTGCCGTCAGAGCAAAACCGTTGGAATAGACGATCTCGCCGGGCTTCGGGATCTGCCCGGGTGATACCAGTTCGTCGCCAGTACCCAGCACGGCCACTTTTGGGCGCCGATGCACCTGCAAGCGCGGGTGGTTCATCGCCGCAGCCAGCATGAGATCACGATCGGTGAGGCGCCGCCCCTTGCGCAGAAGAATCTGGCCCTGCGCAAAGTCGATCCCCTGATTGCGAACGTTTCTGCCCAGGGCAGCGGGCTTCTGAACAACGACCGAGTCTGCCGGTGTGGGTCGTAAGTTCCTGGATCACGACCGTGTCGCTGCCGGCGGGCATGACGCCGCCGGTAAAAATCCGCGCGGCCTGATTTGGTCCGACCACTCCAGGGAATGGGTGGCCGGCGGCAACTTCACCAATCACTTTAAGTGTCGCGGGCGCTTTTGCGATATCGACTCCGCGTACCGCAAATCCATCCATTGCAGAAACGGCCACCGGAGGCTGAGTGCGGAGAGCTGCGAGATCCTCAACAAGGACACGGCCAAGAGCATCATTGAGTGCCACTCGTTCACCCGGCAAAGGGTGCGCCTCGGCCAACACCCGTTGCAATGCGTCCGCAACCGGCATGAGGGCCATTGGCTATGACTCCGCGCGCCACTCGCCCGATTTGCCGCCGCTCTTGTGCAGCAGGCGGATACCCTCGATATGCATCCCTCGCTCTACGGCCTTGACCATGTCGTAAATCGTCAGGCACGCGATCGACACGGCGGTCAGCGCTTCCATCTCCACGCCGGTCTTGGCCGTGACCTTGACCGTCGCCTGCACGAGAAAACCGGGCAGGGCGTGTTCCGGATTGATGTCGATTTCAACTTTGGTCAGGGGAAGCGGATGGCAGAGCGGGATCAGTCCATGCGTACGCTTGGCAGCCATGATGCCGGCCAGACGTGCGGCGCCAAGAACATCGCCCTTCATTGCATTGCCTTCGAGAACGAGGTCGAGGGTCTCCTTGCGCATAAGCACGCGCCCTTCCGCGATAGCAATTCGCTCGGTGGTGCCCTTTTCAGAGACATCGACCATGCGGGCTTCCCCGCGCTGGTCGATATGGGTGAGGGCGGCTGCGGCCAGCGTTGCGGCGACGGCTTCTGGATTAGTCCCGCGTTCTGATTTTGTATTGGTCTTCGAATTCGAAACAGGTAGGACTTTCGCCCCTGGACGTGCGCTGCCGGCCTTTTCGCTGCGGCGGGGAGCCAGTTTTTTTCGCCGCGCCATTTGTTCCTACTCCGCAGTGGCACGGCGGGGTTCGCGCTTGAGCAGGGCGCGTGTTGCCGCCGTAACGTCGGGCTGCCGCATGAGACTTTCGCCGATCAGAAATGTCGAAACGCCGATACGTTCGAGGCGCGCCAGATCGGCGGGCACATTGAGCCCACTTTCGGCGACGACGATGCGCTCGCGAGGAATCCTGGGCGCAAGGCGTTCACTGACGGAAAGGGACGTCTCAAAGCTGTGCAGATTGCGATTATTGATGCCAATCAGGCGTGATTTCAGCTTGAGAGCACGGGCAAGTTCATCTTCATCGTGAACTTCAACCAATACGTCCATGCCATAGCTGAACGCAGCGTCTTCTACTTCCCTAGCGGCGCCGTCGTCGACGGCAGCAACGATAATGAGGATACAATCGGCTCCAAGCGCGCGCGATTCTACGACCTGATAAGGCTCGTATATGAAATCCTTGCGCAGCACCGGCAATTTCGTGGCCTCCCGGGCGGCGGTCAGGAATTCAGGCTTCCCCTGGAATGAGGGCGTGTCCGTCAGGACCGAAAGGCAAGCGGCTCCGCCGGCCTCGTAGGCTTTGGCGAGAGCGGGCGGGTCAAAATCACTGCGGATCAAACCTTTCGACGGGCTTGCTTTCTTGATTTCTGCGATCAGGGCGTAGTCCCGCGCAGCGATCCGCTTTTCGATCGCGCTCAGGAATCCGCGCGTGGGGGATGCAGCCTTCGCATCACGCTCGAGATCCGCGAAGGGACGTGCACGCTTTGCCGCTGCGACTTCCTCTGCGTTTATAAGTTTCGATCCTGGCAAGAATGTCCACCATGTGCTCTCACGCCTCTGCGGCGTTGGACACTGCAATTAAGCGATCAAGCCGGCCTTCGGCTTCGCCGCTTTCGATCGATTTCGCCGCCAATGTAGCACCTTGCTTGAGGTCTTTCGCTTTCCCCGCAACAATGAGCGCCGCGGCGGCATTGAGGACAGATACGTCGCGGAAGGGCCCCTGTTTGCCCTTGAGCACGTCGAGCAAGGCCTTCGCGTTATACTCGGCGTCTCCACCGCGCAAGGCATCGGGCTTTGACCGTTTCATGCCTGCGTCGTCGGGAGTAATGTCGAAGGTGCGGATGACGCCGTTTTCCAGAGCTGCCACGCTGGTAGACCCGGCCGTGGTGATTTCGTCGAGGCCATCGGAGCCATGGACCACCCAGATGCTTTCCGAGCCCAGGTTTTTCAATACCTGCGCCATCGGCTCGACCCAATGTTTCGAAAACGTCCCGATCATTTGCCGACGGACGCCGGCTGGATTCGACAGCGGCCCGAGCAGATTGAAAATCGTCCGGGTGCCGAGTTCGACGCGCGTTGGGCCGACGTTTTTCATTGCCGGGTGATGCGCCGGCGCGAACATGAAGCCGATCCCGGCATTGCGAATGCACGTTCCGACCTGATCCGCATCGAGCTCGATTTTAACGCCGAGCGCCTGCAAAACGTCAGCGGCACCCGACTTCGATGACAGTGCGCGATTGCCGTGCTTTGCTACCGGAACGCCCGCGCCCGCGACGATGAATGCCGCGCAGGTGGAGATATTGAAAGAACCAGACGCGTCACCACCCGTGCCGACAACATCCACTGCATCCGGCGGCGCTTTTACGCCGAGCATTTTGGCGCGCATCGTGGTAACCGCGCCGGTGATTTCGTCCACTGTTTCGCCACGCACGCGCAAAGCCATCAGCAAGCCGCCCATCTGCGAAGGTGTAGCCTCGCCTGACATCATGCGATCAAACGCGCCGGCAGCTTCCTCACGGGTGAGGCTCGCACCGGTCGCAACCTTGGCGATGAGCGCTTTGAAATCGTCGGCCATGACAAGCGTCTCAAGTCCCTGCGTGCAGCGGTGCCGCCCTGCGCGGTGCCGCCACGCGGCGCCCACGTTCGGCATTCCACGCCGCAGCAACATCAAGAAAATTCTTCAGCATCAGATGCCCATGCTCCGACGCAATGCTTTCAGGATGAAATTGCACACCGTGCACGGGGAATTTCGCATGCATCAGACCCATTACCAAGCGATCGTCGGTCTCGGCATTGACAAGAAGGTCGCGCGGCATGCTCGTGCGATCGACGACGAGAGAATGATAGCGTGTTGCTTTCAGCGGCCCATTGATACCGAGAAAGATCCCGGTACCCGCGTGATTGATCTCGGATACCTTGCCGTGAACGGGCGCTGCGCGGACCACCTTAGCACCGAAAGCCTGGCCGATGGCTTGATGGCCCAGGCAAACGCCAAGGATCGGTAGATTAGGTGCGGCGTTGGCGATGAGATCGAGGCAAATACCAGCCTCGTTCGGCGTGCAAGGGCCAGGCGACAGCACAATCGCATCCGGTTCGGACGCCATGATTTCGGCAGTTGTGATCTTGTCATTTCGATGCACCACGACCTCCGCCCCCAGCCCTGCCAGATAATGGAAGAGATTGAAGGTAAAGCTGTCGTAGTTGTCGATCAGGACGACCATGTTTCACCGCTTTGCCAAGGGTTTACGGTGGGCCCGGAGGGGGGTCAAGGATGTACCTTCGCGGTGGTTACTGGCCGCGTTTGGCTGCGCTTGCGAAGCGGCGCGCTTCCTCGGCCGCCCGAAACAGCGCTTTGGCTTTATTGATGCATTCCTGCTGTTCAAAATCAGGATTGCTGTCGGCGACGATACCGGCACCAGCCTGTACGTACATTTTGCCGTTCTGGATCAAAGCGGTGCGCAATACGATGCACGTATCCATTTCGCCGGCCGCGGAGAAATAGCCTACACAACCGGCGTAAAGGCCACGTTTTTCCTTCTCAAGCTCATCGATGATCTGCATAGCGCGGACCTTAGGTGCGCCGGAAACTGTGCCGGCGGGAAACCCTGCGGCAAGCGCGTCGAGCGCATCGTGGTTGCTGCCGAGTTTGCCTTCCACGTTGGACACGATGTGCATGACGTGGCTGTAGCGTTCGATGAAAAACTGATCCGTGACTTTGACAGTCCCGATCGCGGCAACCCGGCCCACATCGTTTCGGCCAAGGTCAAGCAACATGAGGTGCTCGGCACGCTCTTTCGGATCGCCGAGAAGTTCTTCTTCCAGCTCTTTGTCCTCGCGCGAAGTGGCGCCGCGGTGGCGCGTGCCAGCGATTGGCCGAATGGTGACAACGTCACCGGATACTTTGACCAGGATTTCCGGGCTCGACCCCGCGATCGCGAAGTCACCGAAGTCAAGAAAATAGAGATAAGGAGATGGATTGGTTCTGCGCAGTGCGCGGTAGAGCGAAAACGGCGGCAGACTGAAAGGCGCCTCGAAGCGCTGCGATAGTACGATCTGAAATGCATCGCCAGCGACAATGTAGTCCTTGGCCTTGCGTACCATGGATTTGAATTCTTCGGCCGCTGTATTTGATGCTGCCGGTACGTCGATTGGGCCCGCATCAAATCCAGCCAGCGACTTGTCCAGCGGACGGTCGAGGCTTTCAACGACGCTAGCAAGCCGTTCGACGGCCTGCGCCAGCGCAGATTTTGCATCGGTGTTCTTTTCCGCGCGAACGGGAGTGACGATCGTGATCGAGTCCTTTACCGCATCGAAAACAACGATGATGGTGGGACGAACAAGCACCGCATCGGGAATGCCGATGGGATCCGGATTCGGCGGCGGAAGTTCCTCCATGAGGCGCACCACATCGTAGCCGAGATAGCCAAAAACGCCGGCCGACATCGGGGGCAGGCTGTCGGGCAATTCAATCCGGCTATCGGCAATAAGGGCACGCAAGGCCTGCAGTGGCGGCTCCGGGCAGGGGATGAATGCATTTGGACCGGAACGAGGTGTGCGGTTGATCTCCGCTTTGACGCCGTTTACTCGCCAGACTAAATCCGGTTCCAATCCAATGATCGAATAACGACCCCGCACGGCGCCGCCTTCGACGGATTTAAGTAAAAAACTCCTTGGCTTGCCGCTGCCGAGCTTCAGGTAGGCTGAGACGGGAGTCTCGAGATCGGCAACCAGGGTGGTCCATACGACCTGCGCCGCGCCGCGCCCGTAATGTTCGGCGAAGACGGTTTCCGACGGCTCGATCTGCATGGGATAATTTATTGCTGCGTGCTGCCGCCGATAATCTGGTTTAGCGTCGATTGATTGACGCTCACCCCGAAATCATTTTCGAGCCGCCCGATGTATTGACTGACAAGATCGTCGGAGTAGGAATTTTCCAGAGTTGTCGTAATCGCCTTGCCCTGTGCGGAGGCGGGATCGAAGGCCGGATCGGTTACGTCGATGATGTGAAAGACGAAGCGATCCGTTTCCTTCTCGCCCTCGGCACTGCCCGCTGAGCCTTTTGGTGTTCGAAATACCGCTTCGACGACTTTTACCGGCACAAAACCAGCCGCCTTTCCGCGCTGAAGATCTGCCGCGGTCTGCACTTTGAGGCCGGCCCCGCTCGCGGCCTGGGAAAACGAGGTGCCCGCCTTGAGCTTGCCCAAAAGATCGTCGGATTTTGTCTGGAGCTGTTTGGCGATTTCATCATCCCGCCAACGCTCCGTGACTTCGCGTTTCACTTCGTCAAGCGAACGCTCGCGCGACGGTGTGATCCCGGTTACGTCATAATAGAGATATCCCCCGTCGGGCAACTGGAGCGCATCCGTGTCGACACCGACGTCGCTTGAGAAAAGTGAGGTGATAAGATTTTGAGCTTGCGGCAAACCGGTCACCGGTTTTCCGTCCGGTCCCCGCCCGGATCGATCGATTGCGTCAATGGAGATGGCTTTCAGTCCGAGCTTTTTTGCGGTTTCTGCGAGCGTCGAGCCGGCCGCCCGTTCATCCTCAATCTTGTCGCGCAAAGTCCCGATTTGAGTTCTGGCACGACTCTCCGCGATCTCCCGTTTTATTTCCGGAGCCATTTGTTCGTAGGTCTTTTCCTCGCCCGGCTCGATCTTGCTCACTTGCAACAGCACAGTACCGAACCGACCCTTCACCGGCGCGCTCGTGACACCGGGCTTGAGCGCAAAGGCGGCATCGGCGATCGCCGGGTCGATGATGTCCGCCTTGGTCACCATGCCCAGGTCGGTATCTGACTCTTTCAGCTGCCGCTCTTTGGCGATGTTGTCGAACGTTGCGCCTTTGGTAATACGGTCGTAGGCCGCAGCGGCGTCTTCGGCGTTCGGGAAAACGATCTGCCGGATCTCGCGTTTTTCAGGTTTTCCGTAACTCGCTTTGCGCTGTTCGAAATATCCCTTGGCGTCCGCATCGGTGACCGTGCCGGCTTTCGCAAGGTCGGTCGGCGCGAGCGGCAACAGCGTGACCTTTCGGTACTCGGGCGCACGGAACAAGGTTTTGCGTTCTTCGAAATATTTATTCAGTACCTCAGGTGTCGGAGACGGAATATCGCCGGCCTGAGCGGGACCGAGTGCGACATATTCGATCTTGCGTTTTTCGTTCTGGTATTGATTGAGCATAGCCAGCGCGGCAGTCGGTACCTTGAGATCGCCGGTCACGCTTTGCGCAATCTGCTTGCGAAGCATCGAACGCCGTTGATCTTCGATAAAGCGCCCCTTCGGTAAATCCAGCCTGGCGGATGATTTGCTCGAAGCGAGTACGATCGAATTGGCCATTGAGTCCCCGGAAAGACGGGTCGGACGTTATGCGTTTGGCGACTTCCGCGTCCGCAAGTCCGAAATGCAGTTGCTTGGCTTGCTCATCGACTGTGGTCTCCGCGATCAGCTGGCCAAGCAGTTGGCGATCGAGACCGCGGGCACGTGCTTCATCGGGCGTGATCGGCCGACCGACCTGACGCCCCAACTGTTGGAGGCGTTCATTGTAGAACTGACGGAACTGCTCGATCGAAATTTCGGTACTGCCGACGGTTGCAACCGAATTGAGACCAAATCCGCGGAAAATGTCGCCGATGCCCCAGATCGCAAAACTGATGACGAGAAAGCCCATGACACCGGCCATGAGACCTTTGCCGAGCCACGTTGAGGAGGCTTTGTGGATACCGCGAAGCATGCGTGTTTTTTTCGTGACCTACGATGCGTGTTGAGCCGATAACTGGGTTTGTCTAGCCCATGCGCACGGCGCGCACCATAGGTGCCAACTCCTTGCGACTCAAGAAGGATCGGCTTTCGGTGGGGGTGTACTGGCGTTGGAAATGCGGGTCTGATAACCGCACGCTGAAAGGTGATTTCGATGGCGGCAACCGGGACAATTCCGCTGATTGCGGGCAACTGGAAAATGAATGGGGTCGCCGCGTCGGCGGGCGAGCTTGCCAAGATTGTCGCCGGAGCGGCCGCGCTCGCAGGGAAGGCCGAACTCATGGTGTGCCCGCCTGCCACCCTGATCGCACTTTTTGCGGCTGCCGCGCGTGGCTCCACCGTGCGTATCGGTGCGCAGGATTGCCATACCGAGGCCTCCGGCGCCCACACCGGCGATATTTCGGCGGAGATGTTAGCCGACGCCGGTGCCGCCGCCGTGATCATAGGTCATTCCGAACGGCGCGCCGATCACTTTGAGACCGACGCCATGGCGCGCGCGAAGACGCAGGCGGCATGGCGTGCCGGCTTGCTAGCAATTGTTTGTGTCGGTGAACAGCGTGCGGAACGCGAAACCGGTAAAACGATGGATGTGGTGGGCCGCCAGCTTGATGGCTCGTTGCCGGACGGTGCGACAGCCGCACGACTTGTTGTCGCCTATGAGCCCGTCTGGGCCATTGGAACTGGCCTCACGCCCACTCCCCGCGACGTGGCGGAAACGCATGCCTTTATCCGCAATCGCCTCGGAGCGCGGTTTTCTGCCGATGCGGCGCGGATCCGTATCCTTTATGGCGGCTCGGTAAAGCCATCGAATGCCCGCGACCTTTTGACAATGCCGGACGTCAATGGCGCGCTGGTGGGCGGCGCAAGCCTGAAAGCTGTCGATTTTCTCGGTATTGCGGCGGTTTACCGCTAGGAGCGGCGAGGGTGGAAATTTCGGTAACGATCGTGTAGAGACCGCGCCGAATTCCTATATTGCCAGATGGCGCCGCCTGGGCCGGAAGCCCGGAGTGGTTTGGTTTGAACGGATTTTCGACTGATGCAACACGTCATTATCGTCATCCACCTGATGCTTGTCCTTGCGCTGATCGGCGTGGTTTTGCTGCAGCGCTCGGAGGGAGGCGGGCTCGGGATCGGATCGGCTGGCGGGTTCATGACCAGCCGGGGCACCGCCAACGTCCTGACGCGCGCAACCGCGATCCTGGCCGGGTTGTTCTTCGTAACGAGCCTCCTGCTCTCGATTCTTGCAGGTATCGGCCGTAAGCCGACGTCGATACTGCAAGGCGGCGAGAGTGCTCCCGCCGCGCCGGGTGCGCCTGCACCACTCGGAAGCGGGGGTGGTTTGCTCAATCAGCTGCGAGGCGGAACACCTCCGTCGGGGCCGGCAACGCCAGCGGCCCCATCGGGTCCGCAGGTGCCGCAGTCGAAATGAAATCACGCTCAGGGGCCGGGAAATCCGGCCCCTTCAGCATTGTGGGTGCGCAGTTGTGGGAAAAGCCGGAGCAAGTTCGAGAAAACCATGCAAATCGTGTCGCAACTTCCTGGAAAGCTGGCTACTTATCGGACCGCGCACAGGCGCAAGTCGGCTTTGAGGAATTCGCACTCGTCGAATCGATTCGGAGGGGTTAGAGGTTAGGTCCCATGGCGCGGTATATTTTCATCACCGGCGGCGTGGTTTCCTCACTCGGCAAGGGTCTTGCTTCGGCGGCGCTCGGCGCGGTCCTTCAGGCTCGCGGATACAAGGTCCGGCTGCGTAAACTCGATCCCTACTTGAACGTCGATCCCGGCACGATGTCGCCTTACCAGCACGGCGAGGTTTTCGTCACGGATGACGGCGCCGAAACCGACCTCGATCTCGGCCACTACGAGCGCTTCACAGGACGTCCGGCGACGCGCCACGACAACATCACGACCGGTCGGATTTACCAGGACATTCTCACCCGGGAGCGGCGAGGCGACTACCTCGGTGCCACCATCCAGGTAATCCCTCACGTTACCAACGCGATCAAGGATTTCATCCGCGAGGGCAACGATGGCTTTGACTTCGTGCTTTGCGAGATCGGCGGGACGGTAGGTGATATCGAAGGCCTGCCGTTCTTCGAGGCCATCCGCCAACTCGGAAATGATCTGCCACGCAGGCACGCGGTTTACATACATCTCACGTTGCTTCCCTTTATTCCCAGCGCGGGCGAACTCAAGACAAAGCCGACCCAGCATTCGGTTAAGGAACTGCGATCGATCGGTATTCAGCCCGATATTCTGCTCTGCCGCACCGACCGACCCATTCCAGAAAGCGAGCGGCGCAAGCTCGCGCTTTTTTGCAACGTGCGTGAAAACGCAGTAATCGAGGCGCGCGATGTGGATAACATTTATGCGGTTCCCGAAGCCTATTCGGCCGAAGGACTCGATGCAGAAGTTCTGGCCGCGTTTGGGGTCGAACCGAAACAGCCGCCGGAACTCGACCGCTGGCGCTTGATCAATGAAAGAGTGCGCAATCCCGAAGGCGATGTCACCATTGCGATCGTCGGCAAATATACCGGCATGAAAGATGCCTATAAATCTCTCATCGAGGCGCTCTCGCATGGTGGAATCGCAAATAAGGTGAAAGTGAATCTTGACTGGATCGAATCCGAAGTATTCGAGAACGAAGACCCGACTCCTTTTCTCGAACACGTCAACGGCATTCTGGTGCCCGGCGGATTTGGCCAGCGCGGTGCAGAAGGAAAGATCAAGGCCGCACAGTTTGCACGCGAGCGCCACGTCCCATATTTCGGCATCTGCTTCGGAATGCAGATGGCCGTCCTCGAGGCTGCACGAAATCTGTGCGGTATCGAAAAGGCCAATTCCACGGAATTCGGCACAACGTCGGAGCCGGTGGTTGGCTTGATGACCGAATGGCTGAAGGGAAATGAATTGCAGCGGCGTACCGCAAGTGGCGATCTCGGCGGTACAATGCGGCTCGGCGCATATGATGCAGTTCTGACCCGCGGAAGCCGCGTCTCGCAGATTTATGGCGCAACCGAAATTTCCGAGCGACACCGCCATCGGTACGAGGTCAACACGGCATATAAAGGACGTCTGGAGCAACGTGGCATGCGCTTTTCCGGCATGTCGCCCGATAGCATCTTGCCGGAAATTATCGAATACGAAGATCATCCCTGGTTCATCGGTGTCCAGTTTCATCCCGAGCTCAAATCGCGGCCGTTCGAGCCGCATCCTCTTTTTTCGTCATTTATCGGTGCGGCGGTCGAACAAAGCCGCCTCGTCTAACCGCAGGGAATGGAGCGCCAATGGGCCGTTGACCGAAGCGCCTCGCCGCTTCATGGTCCGGCCCGCGAGGGATTTAACGCTTGAGTCTGGGACCAAATCCGATCGTTTCCGTGGGCGCGGCGCGCTTTGGCAATCATTTGCCGCTGTCGCTGATTGCCGGGCCGTGTTTATTGGAAAGCAAAGCGCACGCCCTGGAAATGGCGGCCGCGTTGAAGGAGATCGCGGAGCGCGTGGGGATTGGTTTCATTTACAAAACTTCTTTCGACAAAGCCAATCGTACCTCACTCAATTCAGCGCGCGGATTGGGATTAGATGAGGCGCTACCGATCTTTTCCGAAATCCGGGAACGCCTGAAGGTCCCCGTACTCACGGACGTGCACGAGCCTTCACAATGCGAGCAGGCCGCGTCGGCGGTCGACGTACTGCAAATTCCCGCCTTTCTCTGCCGGCAGACGGATCTTCTCGTCGCGGCGGCCAAAACCGGCAAGGCCGTCAACGTCAAGAAAGGCCAATTTCTTGCACCCTGGGACATGACCAACGTCGTCGCGAAAATTACCGGCGCGGGTAACCGCAATGTCCTGGTCACCGAGCGTGGCGTTTCGTTCGGATACAACACGCTTGTCTCCGACATGCGTGCGTTGCCGATATTGAAACGCACCACCCACGCACCCGTAATTTTCGATGCGACTCATTCTGTGCAGCAGCCGGGCGGACGTGGAGACAAGTCGGGTGGCGAGCGCGAATTCGTGCCGGTGCTTGCGCGTGCGGCAGTTGCCGTAGGAGTCGCGGGCGTATTCATCGAAACGCACCAGGATCCCGATAAGGCGCCATCCGACGGTCCCAACATGTTGCCGCTGAAAGAAATGGAGCCACTGCTGCGCACGCTGCTTGAGTTTGATGGATTGGCAAAGCGTTAATCGCGCGCAGTTTTATTTAGTATGAGCCGCACTCTCAATCTCATGGCGTTCGTCATCTTTGCGACGACGTTATTCATGCGCTCAGTCGATCCGGTCATTCCGCAAATCGCGAACGGCCTGAACGTAACGCCCGCGACGGCCGCGCTTTTATCTACTGGGTTTACATTGCCCTATGCCTTGATCCAACCGGTGCTGGGCGCGCTTGCCGACATGTTCAGCAAAACACGGCTGATCGCTCTGTGCATGCTTGTCGTGGGCGTCGCCACGATCGCATGCGGCTTGGCAACGAATTTCGAGACTTTAATGGCGTTGCGTATTATTGCGGGGATCGCGGCGGGCGGCGTTTTTCCGATTGCGCTGGCAGTCGCGGGCGATCGTGTCCCTGTGCAGCAGCGGCAAGTTGCCATCGGGCGCCTGCTGTTTGCTGCCATGAGCGGCAATCTGCTTGGTGCGTCCGGTGCGGGCATCATCGGCGATCTCGTCGGCTGGCGCGGAGTTTTCTTTGTTACGGGCACGATCGATCTGGTCGCACTCGCTGTCGCAGTACCCGGCTTTCGCAGCGTGAACGAGAAGCGGGGTCAGTTTGATCTCTCGACATTTATTCCGAATTATCGTGCGGTCTTCAGTAATCCACTAGCGAAGTATTGCTTCGGCGCGGTCTTCGTAGAGGCGGTGTTTATGTTTGGCGTGTTTCCGTACATGGCGGTCCTGCTTCGCATCGAGGGACAAGGGCACGCGTCGATCGCAGGCATTGTCCTTGCCGGATTTGGTATTGGTGGAGTCGTCTATACATTCATGGTGGCATGGCTCGTCGCACATGTCAGTGAGCGATGGCTCATGGCGGCCGGCGGCATGACGATGGGTTTGTGTCTGGTCGGAATCGCACTGCGGATGCCGTGGCCGGCCGAGTTCGTGAATTTCATGTTGCTGGGCTTCGGCTTCTATCTGCTGCATGGTTGCATTCAGGTCTACGTGACCGAACTTGCACCTTCGGCCCGCGGGTCGGCGACTGCCGCGCATTCGCTGTTCTTCT
Organism: uncultured Pseudomonadota bacterium; assembly: GCA_963702605.1. Lineage (GTDB taxonomy): Bacteria > Pseudomonadota > Alphaproteobacteria > Rhizobiales > Xanthobacteraceae > Pseudolabrys. Next base: position 40,172 of record CAVPDI010000039.1, on the reverse strand, counting down.
TCCTTGGGCAGGCGATCGGACCGGTCGTCTACGGCGCGGGAATGACGCGTGGCAGTATCGGTCCGGTCCTGATCGCCGGCGCATTTGCATTGGCCGCGACCGGCTGGATCTGCGCATTGCGAATGCAGCGAGCGGACCCGAAAGTCTAGCCGCGTCCACGATAAGGGGCGACGCCCTGATCGGGCACCCACACGCCTTTCGGCAGTCGGCCTGCCTGCCAGAACACATCGATCGGCATTCCGCCGCGTGGATACCAGTAGCCGCCGATGCGCAGCCACTTCGGCTTTAGGAGCGCAAACAGCTTTCTGCCGATAGCGACCGTGCAGTCTTCGTGGAAAGCGCCGCGATTGCGGAAGCTGTTGAGGTACAGTTTGAGCGATTTCGATTCGACAAGATGGCGCGCTGGAACATAGTCAATCACCAAATGGGCAAAATCCGGTTGACCGGTGATAGGGCAGAGCGTGGTGAATTCGGGAGCGGTGAAACGCGCGACATAGTTCGTCCCGACATGCGGATTTTGCACGCGGTCAAGGACCGCCTTTTCCGGCGAAGTGGGAATCTGGGCGCGCCGCCCTAATTGCAATGGTTTCCGTCCCATAAGGGTTTTCCGTTAGTTTCGTGCATTCTTGGATGCCCGGTTTTTGCAGGGCATGACAAGGGGGTTCTCGATCCTGTAGAAGCCCATTGTCATCAGCGCGGATAGATCATGACTGCCATCACCGACATTATCGGCCGTGAAATCCTCGACAGCCGCGGCAACCCAACCGTTGAGGTCGACGTGCTGCTGGAGGACGGCTCTCTTGGCCGCGCCGCGGTTCCGTCGGGGGCGTCCACTGGCGCCCACGAGGCCGTCGAACTCCGCGATGGAGACAAAACCCGCTACGGCGGTAAAGGCGTGCGCACGGCAGTTGATGGCGTCAACGGGGAGATATTTGACGCCCTGGGTGGCATGGACGCCGAAGCGCAGGCCAAGATCGACGAGACGCTCGTCGCACTTGACGGTACAGCCAACAAGGGGCGGCTCGGCGCCAACGCCACTCTTGGCGTTTCGCTCGCGGTTGCCAAAGCTGCGGCGGCTTCAAAAAAAGCGCCTCTTTACCGCTACGTCGGAGGCACCGCCGCGCGTGTCTTGCCGGTACCGATGATGAATATCGTCAATGGCGGTGTACATGCCGACAATCCGATCGACTTCCAGGAGTTCATGATCATGCCGGTCGGGGCCGTGAGTTTTGCCGAAGCTCTGCGCGCCGGTGCCGAGATATTCCATACCCTTCGGGCTGCGCTGAAATCGGCTGGCCTGAATACCAATGTCGGGGACGAGGGCGGCTTTGCGCCGAATTTGACGTCGGCAGAGACCGCACTTGATTTCATCATGCAGGCGATTGCCAAGGCGGGATACAAGCCGGGCACAGACATTATGCTTGCGCTCGACTGTGCCGCGACGGAATTCTTCAAAGACGGTGTCTATGTCTACGACGGCGAGGGGAAAAAGCGTTCGAGGCAGGAGCAGGCGAGGTATCTCGGCGATCTTGCCGCGCGCTACCCGATAGTTTCGATCGAGGACGGCATGGCCGAGGACGATTGGGAGGGTTGGAAGGCGCTCACCGAATTGATCGGCAGTAAATGTCAATTGGTCGGCGACGATCTCTTCGTCACAAATGTCACACGCCTGTCGAAGGGCATCAGGGATGGGGTCGCAAATTCAATTCTCGTCAAGGTGAATCAGATCGGCACGCTCACGGAAACTCTCGCAGCTGTCGAAATGGCGCATAAGGCAGGATACACCGCGGTAATGTCGCACCGATCCGGCGAGACCGAAGATTCGACGATTGCCGATCTCGCGGTGGCCACGAATTGCGGGCAGATCAAGACCGGATCACTTGCCCGGTCCGATCGGATCGCAAAATACAATCAGCTTCTGCGTATCGAGGAGGAACTTGGTGCACAGGCGAAATTTGCCGGCCGTGATGTTCTTAAGGCAGGACGGTAAATTGGCGCGTTCGGTGTCTTGCCTTTGACCGCAAATTCGCCGCAAATTGGCGGCGCAACCCGATAGTGAGTGCTCCGAATGGACCAGACTACGACGCTTTCCAATTACGACCGTCGACGATCCGCTGATCGCCTGGCCAACTTCATTGCGGAGTTGGTAGAGGGCGCTCGCGCTGTAGAAAAGCCATTCTTCCATCTCGAGTTTGATAGGGTTTTCCCCGAAGACACTTACGGACAAATTCTCGCACTCATGCCTGAATTGTCCGACTACCGTCCAATGCATGGACGCAGCAAAGGCCACGACCTTGAGGACGGTACACATACGCGGGTCAAGATCGACCTCTTTCCGGAATACATCCGCAATCTGCCGCCAGAAAAACGCGCATTGTGGGACATTGTCGGCCGCGCGCTTTGTTCGGACGTGGTCAAGCAGGCCTTTATTCGAAGACTGGCGCCCGGGCTCTCGAAACGTTTCGGCAAAGACTTTGCCAAAGTCGGCATGTACCCCATTCCGATTTTGACGCGCGATATTCCCGGCTATCTGATCACGCCGCACACCGATACGCGCTGGAAAGGAATAACAGTTCAACTCTATCTGCCGAAAGACGACGCCAACACCGACATCGGCACTATTTTTCACGAAAGACTGCCGGACGGCTCCATGCCCAAGAAGACGCAGATGCGCTTTGCTCCCAATACCGGATACGCATTTGCGGTCGGCAACGACACTTGGCACTCGGCCGATCCCGTCCACAATCGCGTAAAGACACGCGATTCCATTCTGTTGACCTATTTTGTTGACCAGGGATTGCTAAAAGTCTTGCGCAACCGTGGGAAGCGAGTCGGAAATTTCCTTCTGAACGAAATTCGTCACCGGATTTAGCTACAGAAACTTTGTCCGGATTCGGCGAGCCACGCCTAATTTGGCCGCGAGCCGAATTCGGCACTACGCGCGGCGGGCGGGCGCATTAAAACACCCTTAACTGGCTTGGCTCATCTTCCCTGCATGGTCACCCATCGACGACGGCGCACGTTTCTGACCGTGCTTGGCCTCTACACTTTTGCCGCGCTGTTCATTGGCTATTTCGCCGCGAATGCCTTTACCGGCAACCATGGTTTGCGCGCACAGCAGGACCTTGAGCAACAACTCACGTCCCTGAAAGTCGAACTCAACAAGCTCAAGGCCGAGAGGGCCGTGTGGGAACGCCGGGTATCTCTGCTCCGTGCGGATCGTATCGATCCGGACATGCTGGATGAACGGGCTCGGACCCTGCTTGGCTACGTCGACCCGCGCGATCTGAGCCTGTTGCTCGATCCACGCTAGCAACCGCGGCGGCGTTTTCCACCGCGCGTCTTGAAATTTTCAGCCAATTTCCGAGCGTTTTGCGCAATTCCGCGTGGCGGTCTCGCGCTTTCGCCGCGGGGAGATTTAAGCTATTGGGGTTCCGGAAAGCTCACCGACGCCCTTATACAGTTGCCGGATGCTTTCGCAGGGAGTGCCAATGGCGGTCGCCCAGAAAACCCCGAGCACAGACGCCAAACCCCTTGCCGAGTTCAGCAAGGAGCAGGAACTCTCCGCTTATCGCTCAATGCTGACTATCCGCCGCTTTGAAGAAAAGGCTGGCCAGATGTACGGCATGGGTCTGATTGGCGGATTTTGCCACCTGTATATTGGACAGGAAGCGGTTGTTGTGGGCATGCAAATGGCGCTGCAACCGGGTGATCAGGTCATCACCGGTTACCGCGACCACGGACATATGATCGCGAGTGGAATGGATCCTAAAGGCGTCATGGCCGAACTTACCGGGCGGACGCATGGCTATTCCAAAGGCAAGGGCGGCTCGATGCACATGTTCAGCGTCGAGAAAGGTTTTTACGGCGGCCATGGCATCGTCGGAGCCCAGGTTCCACTCGGCACCGGCCTGGCCTTTGCCAATCACTATCGGGCGATGGCAGCATTAGCATCACCTATTTCGGCGACGGAGCAGCAAACCAAGGGCAGGTCTACGAGAGCTTCAATATGGCAGAGCTCTGGAAATTGCCGGTCGTCTACGTAATCGAAAACAATCGTTATGCGATGGGCACTGCCATTACGCGCTCTTCTGCCGAAGTGAACCTGTCGCGGCGCGGCCTGTCATTCAATATTCCGGGCGAACAAGTCGATGGAATGGACGTGCGCGCGGTAAATGCGGCTGGAAACAAAGCAGCCGAATGGTGCCGGTCGGGTAAGGGCCCCTATATTCTGGAAATGCTGACCTACCGATATCGCGGCCACTCAATGTCGGATCCGGCGAAGTATCGTACGCGCGAAGAAGTGGATGAAGTTCGTACGCACCACGATCCCATCGATATGGCGCGCCACCGAATTCTGGAGAGGAAATTTGCGGGGGAAGACGCCCTGAAGAAGCTCGACGGCGAGGTGCGTGACCTGATCAACCAGGCTGCGGAATTTGCCACTCACGACCCCGAGCCGGATCCTGCCGAACTGTATCACGACGTTTACCGCTGATCGTTGTTTTCCGGAACCCAATCGCGCCATGCCCACCGAAGTCCTCATGCCCGCGCTGTCGCCGACGATGGAGAAGGGCAACCTTGCCAAATGGCTCAAGCGAGAGGGCGACAAGATTAAGTCCGGCGATGTTATTGCCGAAATAGAAACCGATAAGGCAACAATGGAAGTTGAGGCAGCGGACGAAGGAACGCTCGGGAAAATTCTCGTACCCGAAGGGACGGCAGACGTTGCGGTCAATACGCCAATCGCAGTCATTCTGGGCGAGGGCGAAGACAAGGCCACCATCAATGTATCAAGGCCTGCCCCGCAGCAAAAAGCCGCCGGGTCCACCACTCCGGCCAAGGCCCAGACGCAGGATGGAAGGACACAGGACGTACCAGCGCAAAAGCCGACAATAGCCCCAGAGTCGCCATCAACTCAGCCTGCGGATGACCCGGCTGTTCCCCAGGGGACAGAAATGGTCACGATGACTATGCGCGAGGCACTTCGCGATGCGATGGCTGAGGAAATGCGCCGGGACAAGAACGTGTTCGTCATGGGTGAAGAGGTCGCCGAATATCAGGGCGCCTATAAAGTCACGCAGGGGCTGCTCCAGGAGTTTGGCGCCAAACGCGTAATAGATACGCCGATCACCGAACATGGCTTCGCGGGCCTGGGAATTGGCGCCGCCCTTGCCGGGCTCAAACCTATTGTCGAATTCATGACGTTCAATTTCGCCATGCAGGCGATGGATCAACTTATCAATTCGGCGGCAAAGACGCTTTACATGTCGGGCGGCCAGATGGGGTGTCAGATCGTCTTTCGCGGGCCGAATGGGGCTGCAGCGCGGGTGGCGGCACAGCACAGCCAGGATTATTCGGCCTGGTATTCGCACATTCCGGGGCTGAAGGTGATTGCCCCATCGACGGCAGCTGATGCGAAGGGACTTCTAAAAGCCGCAATCCGTGATCCAAACCCGGTGATTTTTCTCGAAAATGAAATTCTGTATGGCCACTCCTCGCCGGTACCGAAACTTGAGGACTTCGTGTTGCCGATTGGCAAGGCAAAGATCGCGCGTCCCGGCAGGGACGTAACGATCATCGCCTGGTCGATGGGGATGACCTACGCCCTCAAAGCAGCGGAGGAATTAGCCGGCCAGGGCATCGATGCGGAAGTCATCGATCTTCGCACGCTCAAGCCGATGGACACCGAAACAATCATTGCTTCGGTGCAGAAAACCGGCCGTGCCGTGACCGTGGAAGAAGGATGGCAGCAAAACGGCGTCGGTGCCGAGATCGCCGCAAGAATTCTGGAACGCGCCTTTGATTATCTCGACGCGCCGGTTTTGCGGGTTTCGGGCAAGGACGTTCCGATGCCCTACGCCGCAAACCTTGAAAAACTGGCATTGCCGTCTGTCGCCGAGGTCGTCGAGGCCGCAAAGGCGGTTTGTTACCGGTAGGCCGAACCAATGCCCACCAACATCCTCATGCCGGCGCTCTCGCCCACGATGGAGAAGGGCAACCTTTCGCGCTGGCTTAAAAAGGAAGGTGACAAGGTCAAATCCGGCGAAGTCATCGCCGAGATCGAGACCGACAAGGCCACCATGGAGTATGAAGCGGTCGACGAGGGCACGCTTGCAAAGATCGTAGTGCCGGAGGGCACCCAGGATGTCGCGGTAAATTCGGTGATTGCCGTTCTTGCCGGCGAAGGCGAGGACGTGAAGGCGGCGGCAAGCGCGGCCGGGTCAGCGGCGTCCAAAGCGCCGGAGAAGAACACAGCGCCAGTGCCGCCGTCACCTCAACCCACTTCCCAACGAGGAGCAGGCACTATTCCTCAGCGCGTGCAGAGTTCTTCGCCTCTCTCTGTCGGGACAATGTCTCCGCCGAAGGAATTGGGTGGAAGAACCCCTGCACCAGGTTCTAATCGCATCTTCTCGTCTCCTCTTGCGCGTCGTCTCGCGAAGGAAGCGGGAATTGAACTCAATCGCGTGCAGGGCTCAGGACCGCATGGCCGCGTGATCGCGCGCGATATCGAGGCTGCAAGATCCGGCAAAGGGATGCGCGTTGAAACCGCAGCGACCAGCGGTGGTGCAGGAATTGCGGCAAGTCTGTCCGACCGACAGATCCGTGCGCTTTACGAGGACGGCAGCTACGAGTTTCTCCCGCACGACGGGATGCGCCGCACGATTGCACAACGGCTCAGCGCATCGGTGCAAACGATCCCTCATTTTTATGAGACGATGGATTGCGACATAGGCAGGCTGCTTGCCGCACGCGACGAAATTAATTCAGCGGCGCCTAAGGACAAGGATGGAAAGCCCGCATACAAGCTTTCGGTCAACGATTTTGTTATCAAGGCGCTTGCGCTCGCACTTCAGCGCGTGCCTCGGCAAATGTGAGCTGGACCGATGCCGGCATGCTCAAGCATAGACATTCCGACATCGGCGTTGCTGTCGCTTTGCCCGGCGGGCTGATCACGCCAATTGTTCGAAATGCCGAGACTAAATCGCTGTCCATTATTTCCAATGAAATGCGCGATCTGGCTGCCCGCGCTCGTGCCCGCAAGCTGAAGCCGCACGAGTATCAGGGTGGCACCTCGTCAGTATCAAATCTCGGCATGTACGGGATCAAGGATTTTACCGCCCTCATCAACCCGCCGCAGTCGACGATCCTCGCGGTTGGCGCAGGGGAGGAACGGGCCGTTGCGCGCAATGGCAAGCTGGAAGTCGCGCACATCATGAGTGTGACGCTGTCCTGCGATCACCGCTCGGTTGACGGTGCGCTCGGGGCCGAGCTCATCGGCGCGTTCAAGCAACTGATCGAAAATCCGGTAATGATGGTGGTGTGAATTTGACCCGATGGCCGTGGATTTCCTTGCTGCTCGGCGCAGCCGCCATTCTCAACCCGCTCGGTCAGGACATCATTGACGCCGCCTTCGGCTCCGGCGAGCAACTATCGCGCAACATCTGGCAGCCGATTGCATATGGCGCGGTGTTGATCCTCATTTCCCTGGTCGGGCTGGAATGGTGGATCCGCAAGCGTCGAGCGGACCGGCACACGACGTCCTTCTAGAGGAAGTTGCGCCTTCAGGCCGGGTCGTATCCCTTCGCCTTGAATACGGCTTGTGCCTCCGGCGATTTCAAGAATTCGACAAATGCCTTCGCCGCGTCGGACTGTGCGGCGCCCGATTGGACTCCACCGGCATAGATCACGGTGAATGCCATGTCGCCGGGCAGCGGGCCGACCACTTCGACGCCGGCAACCGAAAGAAGTTCGGGCTTCGATTGGATCGCAATATCGGCGTCGCCGCCGACGAGTAGCGTGCCGGAAAAACCGCCGGACGGCGGAAATTTTGTTTTGCCCTTCAACTGCTCGGCGATGCCCATCTTGTCGATCTGCTTTGCAATATAGACGCCGCTCGCGCCGCCGGATGCCGGATTGGAATAGCTCACGCCCTTCGAAGCCAGCAGGCTCTTCTTGAACGCATCGGGAGTGGAGATATCGGGCTTCGGTCCGCCCGACTTTATGCCGATTGCAAAAATCGATTGTCCAAATGTCGTCACCGTACCGGGTACGATCTTGCCTGCTTTGAGTAATGTATCGACATTGCTCTTGATCAGGATCAATGCGTCGGCCTGCTCGCCGGCCTCCACGCGCTTGGTCAAAAGCGCCGCCGTGCTCCAGCTCACATTTAACTTATGGCCACTCGATTTCTCGAACTTCGGGATCAGTTCCTCAAGGACGCTTTTTACGCCGACTGTGCTAAATACCTTGACCTCGGCAGCACTTGCCCAGCTCACCTGCGCCAGCATGAGCGCTAGAAATGCAACAAGACGAACGATCAACGCAGGCATGGCGCCGGCTCCCCATATTTAGTCTCAGCGATTGTCGGGAATTAGATTCCCGAAAGCCCTGCAATTCAATGGGGCGCGGCGCTTGATTGAAACGGCTCCGTATGGGACACGAAAGACGCCAGCAACCCATGAGCGGAGACCGGCGTGGCGGATACTTCATTCGACGTCCTCATCATTGGCTCCGGCCCCGGCGGCTATATTGCCGCCATTCGCGCCGCCCAACTCGGATTTAAGACGGCTATCGTCGAGCGCGACTATCTCGGCGGCATCTGTCTTAATTGGGGCTGCATTCCGACCAAGGCGCTGTTGCGCTCGGCCGAAATCCTCCATGCGATGCAGCATGCCAAGGACTACGGGCTGAAGGCCGACAATGTCGGTTATGACGCCAAAGCGGTGATTGCGCGTTCTCGATCGGTGTCGAAGCGCTTGAACGACGGCGTCGGCTTCCTGATGAAAAAGAACAAAGTCTCCGTCATCTGGGGTGAAGCGTCGATCGAGGCGCCGGGCAAGGTGACCGTTAAACCCGCAAAAAACGAAGCGCCGAAAGGCGCCCTTGGCGCCGGCCAATATCAAGCCAAACACATCATCATTGCCACGGGTGCGCGACCGCGCGTGCTGTCCGGCCTGGAGCCCGATAAAAAACTGATATGGACTTATTTCGAGGCGATGGCTCCCGACCGTGTGCCGAAATCGCTGCTTGTCGTGGGGTCCGGCGCCATCGGTATCGAGTTCGCGTCTTTCTATCGCACGCTTGGCTCGGAAGTGACCGTCGTCGAAGTTCTGCCGCAGATTCTTCCGGTCGAAGACCACGAAATCCAGACATTTGCCCGCAAGAGCTTCGAAAAACAGGGAATCAAGATTTACACCGGCGCCAAGGTGACGAAACTTGATCGCAAAAGCGACAGCGTCGTGGCCACCATTGAAGACGGCGGCAAGACCCAAACGCTCACTGTCGAGCGAGTCATTTCAGCGGTCGGTGTCGTGGGCAACATTGAGAATCTTGGACTTGAAAAGCTGGGTGTGAAAGCCGAGCGTGGGATTATTGCCGTCGACCAATTCAACAAGACAAACGTGGCGGGCATTTATGCGATCGGCGACGTTGCGGGCCCTCCAATGCTCGCTCACAAGGCCGAACACGAGGGCGTTGTTTGCATCGAGGCGATCAAGGGTCTCAATCCGCATCCGATGAACAAGGCGATGATTCCCGGCTGCACCTATTGTTCACCGCAAATCGCGTCCGTTGGGCTGACCGAGCAAGCGGCCAAGGAAAAGAAAATCGATATTCGCGTGGGCCGGTTTCCGTTCATGGGCAATGGAAAAGCGATTGCGCTCGGCGAGGACCAGGGTCTCGTGAAGGTCATTTTTGAGAAAAATACCGGGCAGTTGCTCGGCGCTCACATGATCGGCGCCGAGGTAACAGAACTGATCCAAGGCTACGTCGTTGCGATGAACCTGGAGACCACTGAAGAAGAACTGATGCATACCGTATTCCCGCATCCGACCTTGTCCGAGATGATGAAGGAAGCGGTTTTGGATGCATACGGACGCGCATTGAATATCTAAACCGCAAGGGGGGTCGAGTGATGGCAAAGTTTGCGAGCATTCTCGAGACGATCGGTCGCACACCGGTTGTTCGCATCAACAAGCTTGCCCCCAAGGGAGTGAATCTCTTCGTCAAGATTGAAGCGTTTAACCCTCTCGGGTCGGTTAAGGATCGGCTCGCGCTTGGTGTCATCGACGCTGCGGAAAAATCGGGCCAGCTCAAACCCGGTCAGACGGTGATCGAGGCGACATCCGGTAATACCGGCATTGGGCTCGCGATGGTGTGTGCAGCAAAGGGATATCCATTGGTCGTCACGATGGCTGAAACCTTTAGCGTTGAGCGCCGCAAGCTGATGCGATTTCTGGGAGCCAAGGTTGTCCTCACGCCGGCTGCTGGGCGCGGTATGGGCATGGTTGAAAAAGCTACCGAACTGGCGAAAACGCACGGGTGGTTCCTGACGCGTCAGTTCGAGAACGAGGCCAATCCCGATATTCATTCACGCACGACCGCGCGCGAGATCATAGATGACTTCAAAGGCGAGCAGCTTGACTATTGGGTGACAGGATTTGGTACCGGCGGTACGCTCAAAGGCGTTGCGCGTATTCTTGCGAAGGAACGGCCAGAGACAAAAATCGTCGTATGCGAGCCTGCTGACGCACCGATGCTCTCGAGTGGATCCAAGCAGGAACGCAACCCGGACGGATCGCCGGCCAAGCCCAATCCGGCATTCAAGCCGCACCCGATGCAAGGCTGGAGTCCAGACTTTATTCCGAAAATCACAGGCGACGCCGTCGACATGGGCGTCATCAGTAGAATTATCACGGTCGCCGGCCCCGACGCCATGAAGTGGAGCCGCGAACTGGCACGGAAAGAGGGGATATTCGTTGGGATTTCGGCCGGCGCGACGTTCGCCGGCGCGTTGGACGTCTGCCGAACGGCGGCGCCAGGCTCGACCGTTTTATGCATGCTTCCTGACACCGGGGAACGCTATCTCTCGACGCCGCTGTTTGCCGAAATCGGCGTCGATATGAACGACGACGAGTTGAATATTTCCAATTCAACGCCGAGCCAGCGCATGCCGCCCAAAACGGCCTAGGGAATTTTAGCGTCGAGGGCCGCCGCGCCGGGCGCTCGTATTTGCCGCGGTTTTGTATAGATTTTCCGCCGGTATGGAATTTCAAATCGGGGAAGTGCCATGGGTATACTGATCTGGATCGTCATCGGTCTGATCGCAGGCTGGCTCGCCAGCCAAATCCTCGGAGGCCGAGGCGGCCTTCTGCACAATCTTGCGGTGGGCCTCATTGGTGCAATTGTCGGCGGTATTCTTTTTGACCAGCTCGGACTGGCGATAAAGCCCGGATTTCTCGGCGAACTTATCAGCGCGACGGTTGGTGCCATCGTTTTTCTGCTGATCTGGCGGACAATCAGGCGCGCCTAGCCGGTAATAGCACGCGTCGTGGCAACCTTGCGGCAACCCCCCGGCAGCCGTAAGTAGGTGACATGGCTGTCGTCGTCGACCTCATTAATAACCCACGCCCGCGCCATCCGGAAAAGGCGCACAAGCCGGATTCGCCCATCTTGAGGAAACCGGATTGGATTCGCGTCAAGGCGCCGGTGTCGCCCGGCTATTTCGCCACCCAGAAGGTGATGCGCGAGAATGGGCTGCACACCGTCTGCGAAGAGGCCGGCTGCCCGAATATCGGCGAATGCTGGGACAAGAAGCACGCAACATTCATGATCATGGGTGATACCTGCACACGTGCCTGCGCGTTCTGCAATGTGAAGACCGGTCTTCCGGCTGCGCTCGACCCGAACGAGCCGGCGCATGTTGCCGAGGCGACAGCCAAACTCGGGCTCGCTCACATTGTTGTCACGTCGGTTGACCGTGACGACCTTCCGGACGGCGGCGCTCGGCATTTTGCCGACACCGTCACAGCCATCCGCGCGGCATGTCCGCAAACGACCATCGAGTTGCTCACGCCGGATTTTTTACGCAAGGACGGCGCTCTCGAAATTGTCGTGAAGGCGAGGCCGGACGTGTTCAATCACAATCTGGAAACGGTGCCATCGCTCTATCTCACGGTGCGGCCCGGAGCGCGCTATTTCCACTCGTTGCGGCTCTTGCAGCAGGTCAAGGAACTCGACCCCAATATGTTCACCAAATCGGGGATCATGGTCGGTCTCGGCGAAGAGAGGAACGAAGTGCTGCAAGTGATGGATGACTTGCGCTCGGCCCGGGTCGATTTTCTCACTATCGGCCAATATCTCCAACCGACCCGCAAGCACCATGAGGTGAAACGATTTGTTCCGCCGGACGAGTTTAAGGCGCTTGAAACCATCGCATATACGAAGGGGTTCCTGATGGTGGCTGCTTCGCCTTTGACGCGGTCGTCGCATCATGCCGGCGACGATTTTGCGCGCCTCAAGGCAGCGCGTGGCGCCGCAACTTAGCGATCGATGCCGCAATTTCAGACGAAGCGCCGCGTCCACCACGCTGCCTCGAACATGTTCGATCTGGTCGCTGATGTCGCAAAGTACCCGCAATTCGTACCGCTTTGCAGCGAACTCAAGGTCCGAAGTCGTGAGATTTCAGCAGATGGAGCAATTGTTTTGGTTGCGGACATGACCGTTGCATACAAGATCGTGCGTGAGACCTTCACGAGCCGGGTGACACTCGATCGAGACAATTTCAAAATTTTTGTTGAATACCTCAACGGACCTTTCAAGCGGATGCATAACCGCTGGGCATTTCGTGCCGTCGACAAGGACTCCTGTGAGATCGAATTTTTCATTGAATACGAATTTCGCAGCCGCGCGCTGGCGATGTTGATGGGCGCGATGTTTGAAACTGCGTTCCGGCGCTTTGCAGGGGCATTCGAGCAGCGTGCCGATCAGGTCTACGGGCGTAGCAAGGGGTAGACGCTTGTTCGCTACCCGAGATGCTATCAGGTAGGCAGGACTTCCTGAGGTTTGAGGGCGGGGACGCCGATTGCGGCTCCGCGGCCGTTAAACAAGATCAGCTCTTGCCGGCAGGTGGCTGCGGCTCTTCTTTCTCGGCGAGTTCGCGCAACATGGCCAATGCCTGCAATACCGACCTCTCGCGCACCATCGCGCGGCCGATATCTCCAAATTTTTGGTCATGGGCGATGACCCGCCCGCTGCGGGATGCCGCACAAAAAAACACGAGGCCGATCGGCTTGCCCGGCACTGCGCCGGTCGGACCTGCGATACCGGTAATCGAGACTGCGAGGTCCACCGACGCGTGGGCGAGAGCGCCTTTTGCCATTTCGTCCGCGCATTCGTGACTGACGGCCCCATAGACGTCGATCGTGGCCGGCGTCACGCCCAGCATCTGCTGCTTAGCCTGGTTGGAGTAGGTGACAAAACCGCGATCGAGAACCGCGGACGAGCCCGGAATCTCGCTGATCGCGGCGGCCACCAGGCCGCCGGTGCAGGACTCGGCCGTAGCGACGGTAAGTTTCTTCCGCAAGCAGATATCGAGAAGCGCCTTGGCGGCATCAATGGCAGTTTTCTCCGGCATATCAGCACCAGGGCATGCGTATGGTTGCCGTGGCATAGGCCACAATACCTTCACCGCGCCCTGTAAATCCGAGCTTCTCACTGGTTGTGGCCTTCACGCCAACCCGCTCGATGTCTATGCCGGCGATCCTCGCAATATTCGCGCGCATAGGATTGCGGTGGTCGCCGATACGGGGCGTTTCGCAAACGACCGTGACATCAAGATTCGCAATACGTCCGCGCCGCGCCCGCACGCGTTCTGCCGCAAAAGCGAGAAATCGATCGGACGATGCGCCCCGCCACTGTGGGTCGCTTGGCGGGAAATGCACACCAATATCGCCTTCCGCAAGCGCGCCGAAAACGGCATCGGTGAGCGCGTGCAAAACGACGTCGGCGTCGGAATGTCCGGTGAGAGCTCGCGTGTACGGAATTCGAACGCCACCGAGCGTGACGTGGTCACCCGGTCCGAAAGCGTGCACATCCATCCCGGAGCCGATGCGCACATCGCCAATCGCGGCAGATTGCAGGACCTCGGCGCGGGCAAAATCCTCAGGAGTGGTGAGCTTGATGTTGTCGGGTTCCCCGGCAAAAATGCTCACCTTGATGCCCGCCCATTCGGCAAGTGCCGCATCGTCGGTGAAATCGTCACGGCCTGCGGCCGCGGCGCGCCGATGCGCGTCCAGCAGGGTCTGAAACGGAAATGCCTGCGGTGTCTGTACGAGGCGCAACAATTCTCGGTCGATGGTTGCCTCGACTGCGCCCGCTGCATCGACGCGCTTGATGGTGTCCGTTACCGGAAGCACCGGGATAGCGGCGCCTGATTTTTTTGCAGCGCTGATTGCGCGCGCGATGAGTTCGGCGCTGGCAAAAGGACGGGCTGCATCGTGGACGAGGACGATGTCGGGCGCGCGGGACAAAAGCGCGTCGAGTCCCGCACGCACCGAGGCTTGCCGCGTCCTCCCACCGAACACCGGCGGGAGAGCATTGATATCGCCGGTCAGTTTGCTGACGAGCGGGCCGTCCTCGGCGCGAATGACGAGCTGCACTGCATCGACCTGGGGGTTTTCCACGAATTTCAGCAAAGCGTGCCGCAGCAGCGATCTGCCGCCGATTTCGCGGAACTGCTTGGGCAAATCGCCTCCCGCCCGCACGCCCTGACCTGCGGCCACTACAACAGCGGCGACTTCGACCATTCTTCCTTCTCCCAGGTTCTCTTTGCCTTTAGCGCGTTCCGGGTACAGCGAAAACGCGTGGGCAAGAGATCTTCGGTGAGAAATAAACACCTTATTGCGGTGCAGCACTTGCACCTGCCAAGGAATTGGCTAAACTCTGTGCATTTGAAGGGGCCGCCTAAATGATAGGCATATCAACGAAACATTCTGGGACCCCAGGGTTTTTGAGGGGTCCATTGAGTATTGGGGCGGTACAGGTACCGAACCGGGTGCTTTTGGCCCCCATGTCCGGGATTACCGACGTGCCATTCCGGCGTCTCGCGCAACGACTGGGTGCCGGTATGGTCGTGTCCGAAATGACCGCATGCGCCGGGCTTGCGCGCGGCGAGCGCGAGGCCGTCGTCCGAAGCGATGGCGAGGGCATCAATACCCACGTTGTCCAGCTTGCGGGATGCGAGCCTGCATGGATGGCGGAAGGGGCCCGGATAGCCGAAGCCCAGGGCGCCGACATCATCGACATCAATATGGGGTGCCCATCCAAACAGGTCACCAATGGCGCTTCCGGCTCGGCCCTGATGCGAAACGTCGATCACGCCTTGAGCCTGATCGATGCCACCGTCTCCGCTGTGCACGTGCCGGTCACCTTGAAAATGCGTCTTGGTTGGGATGCTTCGACTATCAATGCGCCGGAACTCGCGCAGCGCTCCGAAGCCGCGGGCATCAGGCTCCTTACCGTCCACGGGCGTACACGTTGCCAGTTTTACAAAGGCTCTGCCGACTGGAATGCCGTGCGCGCGGTCAAGGATGCCGTATCAATTCCGGTAGTCGTCAATGGCGACATTCGCTCCCATGCGGACGCGATCAGCGCACTGACGGCGTCAGGCGCGGATGCGGTTATGATAGGGCGGGCTGTCCAAGGCCGCCCATGGCTGCCGGGACAAATTGCCCGGGGCACGCCGACCGGCACGCCTGAACAGGCGCCATCGCTGGCAATTCAATTTGAACTGATTGACGCACTTTACGACGAGATCCTCCATCATCATGGTCACGCAATCGGCCGGCGGCATGCGCGAAAGCATCTCGGATGGGCACTTGATTCCGCTGCTGCAACTGTGGGGGCACAACCTGAACAGCTCCAGACCCATCGCAATCGCGTTTTGACCGCCGAGGAGCCGGCCCACGCGCGGCGATTTCTTTCCGAAGCCTTCGAGGATTTTGCGTGGAGGTTTGCCGCATGACTCGCACACAGGCGGCGTCGGCGATTGTCAATACGGCGGCCGACGCGATGCTTCACGCATTGCCTCATCCCGTGATCATGGTGTCGCCAAGCGGGAAGATTGCCGACGCAAACGTCGCCGCCGAACAATTTTTTGAGGCGTCGACCCCGATGCTGCGCCGCTATCTGTTGCGCGATTTGATCCCGTTCGGCTCGCCGTTGCTTACGCTGGTCGAGCAGGTGCGGCACAGCGGTGCCGCAGTCAATGAATACAAAGTCGATCTCGCTACACCTCGCAATCCGGGTGAACGCCTAGTCGATCTCTATGTGGCGCCCTTGCCCGAGTATTCTGACCACGTCGTTGTCATGCTTCAGGAGCGTACGATCGCTGATAAGATGGATCGCCAATTGACCCACCGTGGCGCGGCGCGTTCGGTAATCGCCCTTGCGGCCATGCTGGCCCACGAAATCAAGAATCCCTTATCCGGCATTCGCGGAGCCGCACAGCTTCTCGAGCAATCCGCAGGCGACGAAGACCGGCCGCTGACGAAGCTCATCTGTGATGAGACCGATCGCATCGTGAAGCTGGTTGATCGTATGGAAGTATTTGCCGACGAGCGACCTATCGATCGCGAGCCGGTCAACATCCATATAGTTCTCGATCACGTAAAAAGGCTGGCTCAATCCGGGTTTGGTCGACAGATCAAATTCACGGAGGAGTACGACCCATCATTGCCACCGGTTCTCGGTAACCGCGACCAGCTCGTGCAGGTGTTCTTGAATCTCATAAAGAATGCCTCGGAAGCCATCGGCGAACCAGCAGCCGACGGAGAAATACAGCTGACTACAGCCTTTCGCCCCGGCGTTCGGCTATCGGTTCCGGGCAGTAAGACGCGCGTTTCGCTTCCGCTCGAATTTTGCGTGAAGGATAATGGACCCGGAGTGCCAGATGACCTCATGCCGCATCTGTTCGATCCCTTCGTCACCACGAAGCAGAGCGGGAGCGGACTCGGTCTCGCCTTAGTCGCGAAGATTGTAGGCGATCACGGCGGGATCATCGAATGCGAATCTCAGCCACGACGCACGGTCTTCCGGGTGTTGATGCCGATCTACAGTGGTGACGGTGAAACAAGCGACGACGCAATGCCGGTCCACAAGCCTGTGAGATAAGACATGCCAACCGGAAGCATATTGGTAGCCGACGACGATGCCGCGATCCGGACCGTCCTCAACCAGGCTCTTTCGCGGGCCGGTTATGAGGTGCGCTCAACCGGGAATGCCGCAACACTTTGGCGCTGGATCGCTCAAGGTGACGGCGACCTGGTTATTACGGATGTCGTCATGCCGGACGAAAATGCCTTCGATCTCATTCCTCGAATTCGCAAGACGCGTCCTGACCTGCCGATCGTCGTAATGAGTGCGCAGAACACGTTCATGACCGCAATTCGCGCCTCGGAGCGTGGGGCCTACGAATATTTGCCGAAGCCCTTCGATCTCAAGGAGCTCATTGCCATCGTAGGCCGCGCCTTGTCCGAACCCAAGGAGCCTCGGTCAACTGCTGCAAAAAATGACGAGTTTGAGGGAATTCCTCTTGTTGGCCGATCGCCGGCAATGCAGGAAATCTACAGAGTGCTGGCCCGGCTCATGCAAACCGACTTGACGGTCATGATTTCAGGTGAGTCCGGCACGGGAAAAGAGCTGGTCGCACGCGCGCTCCATGATTACGGCAAGCGCCGCACGGGTACTTTTTTCGCGATCAACATGGCTGCAATTCCGCGTGACCTGATCGAATCAGAATTATTCGGACACGAGAAGGGAGCCTTTACCGGTGCGAACGCCCGAAGTGCGGGGCGCTTTGAGCAAGCCGAGGGAGGCACCTTATTCCTGGATGAGATCGGCGACATGCCTATGGAGGCACAGACACGCTTGCTTCGCGTGCTGCAACAGGGCGAGTACACGACAGTAGGAGGCCGTACTCCCATCAAGAGTGATGTGCGGATCATCGCGGCAACGAATAAAGACCTGCGGCTTTTGATCCAGCAGGGTTTGTTTCGCGAGGATCTGTTCTTCCGCCTCAACGTCGTGCCCTTGCGTCTGCCGCCGCTGCGAGAACGCACGGAGGATATCCCCGACCTCATCAGACACTTCTTCGCGCAGGCCCAGCGCGAAGGATTGCCGCCAAAGCAAATAGACCAGGCGGCGCTTGAACGGCTTAAACGTCATCGTTGGCCTGGCAATGTGAGAGAACTGGAAAATCTTGCGCGTCGGCTGGCGGCTCTTTATCCCCAGGAAACGCTGACCGCCGCGGTCATCGAGGCGGAGTTGGCGCAGCCAGCCCTTCCGGTTGGGGGTGGTGAGGGGCGTGCAGACGACAGTCTCAGTGGAGCCGTAGAACGCCATCTCGCATCATATTTTGCGGAGTTTGAGGACGGCTTGCCGCCAGCAGGCCTCTACCATCGGATCCTGCGCGAAATCGAATATCCGCTGCTGACAGCGGCGCTCGCTGCAACGCGAGGTAATCAAATCCGGGCGGCTGATCTTTTGGGTGTCAATCGCAATACGCTTCGCAAAAAAATCCGTGACCTCGACATCCTGATTTTCAGAGGCGGCAGCTAGCCTGCGCGATCAGCCCTAAATTTGCCTTGCGCCGCGGATTTGTCGCAATTTGGCAACATTGTTGTATAAAAGCATCAGTGACTGACAGGGGCTCCTGAGAGCCCCTTTCAGCCATCCATGCCATCGGGGTGTCCGCCACCCTGACTTCTGCCGCCAGGGGTTCATGAGCATCGAACAGGCCGCTTCAGCCGAAACAGCGCTTGCCGGTGCGCCCACCAAACGTGGCGAAATGCGCGTCCTTGGACCGCTGGTCGTGGGCCTCGCCCTGCTTTCCGCGTTCATTACGTTCGTCGTCCTCGCCGACCTGACACCGCTGTCGCCAACACATTACGTCGTTGTGACTTTGCTGATGGTGAATGCGGCAACGGTGATCTTGTTGCTGGCCATCATTGTCCGCGAAGTCTGGCAGGTTGTGCAGGCGCGCCGCACAGGGCGTGCCGCCGCGCGGCTCCATGTGAGGATCGTCGGCCTTTTTTCGATTATCGCCGCCGCGCCGGCGATCATGGTGGCGATTGTCGCGAGCGTCACGCTCGATCGCGGACTCGATCGCCTGTTTTCGACACGTACGCGCGCTGCAATTGAAAATTCCCTGATCGTCGCCGAGGCCTATTTGCGCGACAACGCGCAAACCGTTCGTTCCGACATCATGGCGATGGCATTCGAAATTGCGCGTAACAAGACGGCCTTCGACCAGGATGCCTCCAAGCTTCGTCAATACCTTACATTCCAGGCCTCGGTTCGTGGGCTTGCCGCAGCCATCGTGCTCGACAAGGACCTGCAAGTCATCGCGCGCGGCGAGATCAATGTCAGCCAGACCTTCGCATTGCCCCCGCGCGATGCGTTAGCTCACATTACGAGTAGCGACCCGCAGATCGTTCTGCTGCCCGACACCAACTATGTCGCGGCTATCGTGAAGCTTGATCAATTCGACGATTACTACCTTTATTTGACACGGCTGCTCGATCCGCGCGTCGTGCCAGAACTGCAAGCAACGCGGGCAAGTGTCAGCGAGTATGCCGCCCTGGAGGCGCGCCGCGTCGGTGTGCAAGTCGCCTTCGCGCTGATGTATACCGTAATCGCCCTCATCGTGCTCCTTTCGGCCGTATGGATTGGCCTGAATTTCGCCAACAGGCTTGTTGCGCCGATCCGCAGGCTGATTGGTGCCGCAAATGCCATCTCCACCGGAAATCTTTACGTACGAGTGCCGATCCGCCAGGCGGAAGGCGATCTCGCTCAACTTGGCGAAACGTTCAATCGCATGACGCAAGAATTGCGAACACAACGTGACGACATCATGCATGCGCGCGATCTCATTGATAGCCGGCGTCGGTTTACGGAAGCGGTTCTAGCCGGCGCAAGTGCCGGGGTCATCGGTGTAGATGGAAGCGGTGCCGTAAGTATTCTCAATCGCTCTGCCGAAAAATTGACGAGCCGCACTGAAAGTGAAGCGCTTGGCAAGCCATTGGCCGAAATTCTGCCAGAACTGGCCGATATCATGACAGCGGCGAAATCTGGCGCGCACACTCAGGATCAGATCACTATCAACCGCAATGGCCGCGAACGGAACCTGTCCGTTCGTATCACCAGCGAACAGTCAGGTGACTCCGACCGTGGTTATGTAGTGACGCTCGATGACATAACGGAGTTGGTAGCCGCTCAACGAACTTCGGCCTGGGCGGATGTGGCGCGCCGTATTGCTCACGAGATCAAGAACCCGCTCACGCCCATTCAGCTTTCGGCGGAGCGTCTACGCCGAAAATACGGAAAAATGATCGGCGAAGACCGCGGTGTCTTCGAACAATGCACGGACACTATTGTCCGCCAAGTCGATGATATCCGCCGGATGGTGGATGAATTTTCGCACTTTGCGCGAATGCCCAAGCCTGTGATCTCGTCCGAAGATGTTGCCGATGCCGTCAGACAGACGGTATTTTTGATGCGTGTCGGGAATTCGGAAATTACGATAGATGCCAACGTTTCCGAAGATCCCATGCCGGCAAGATTCGACCGCAGGCTTATTTCGCAGGCACTCACAAACATTATCAAAAATGCAACCGAGGCGATTGCAGCCGTGCCGCCGGCAGAACTCGGCAAGGGCGTCATTCACGTTTATGCCACGCGCGATGTGGCGGACATTGTGATCGATGTCGTCGACAACGGCATCGGATTGCCCAAGGCAAACCGCAGCCGTCTGCTCGAGCCTTATGTCACTACGCGCGAAAAGGGCACCGGTCTTGGCCTGGCGATTGTCGGCCGTATTGCCGAGGAGCACGGCGGAAGCATCGAATTGCGTGATGCAGCGGAGAAGATCGCGGGTCAACGTGGTGCCTGGGTGCGCATGAGATTTGCGGCAGCCGGCAAGAGCGATACTGCCGAGTCCGACCAGCCCAAATCTGAACAGTCCAAATCCGATCAATCCAAGACGGCGAGCAGGTAAGCCGATGGCCGCAGAAATCCTGATTGTCGACGACGAGGCCGATATCCGCGACCTGGTAGCTGGGATTCTTCAGGACGAAGGCTATGTCACCCGCACCGCGCGCAACAGCGACGACGCGCTCGCGGCGGTGCTTGCACGCCGGCCCGGCTTGATATTCCTCGACATCTGGCTGCAGGGCAGCAAGCTCGACGGCCTGCAACTGCTCGAGGTCGCTGAAGTCGGAACATCCCGAGCTTCCCGTGGTGATGATCTCTGGCCACGGCAATATCGAGACCGCCGTCGCAGCCATCAAGCTCGGCGCATATGACTTTATCGAAAAGCCGTTTAAGGCCGACCGGCTCGTGCTGGTGGCCGACCGGGCGCTGGAAAATTCCCGTCTCAAGCGTGAGGTCAAACAACTCAAGCAGCTTGCGCCGGTCCCGTCGACCCTGATCGGCCGTTCCGCCGCAATCGGCCAACTGCGCCAGGCGATTGAACGCGTATCCCCCACAAACAGCCGCGTGCTGGTCATCGGACCATCGGGTGCGGGGAAGGAACTTTCAGCTCGTACGCTTCATCAGCAATCCGGGCCGATCCAATGGCCCGTTTGTCGTCATCAATGCGGCGGCAATAACGCCCGAGCGTATGGAAATTGAGCTCTTCGGTGTCGATCAGTCCAATGGGACGGAAGGCCGGAAACCCGGCGCACTGGAGGAAGCCCACGGCGGGACCCTGTTTGTGGACGATGTGGCGGAGCTGCCGCGCGAAACGCAGAACAAGATATTACGAGTACTCGTTGACCAGACATTCCAGCGCGTCGGCGGCAGTACAAAAATCGCCGTTGACGTCCGCATTGTGTCATCGACCGCACGCAATCTTGAGGCCTTGATTGCAGAGGGAAAGTTCCGCGAAGACCTCTACCATCGTCTTGCTGTCGTCCCAATTCGCGTGCCGCCGCTCGCGGAACGGCGTGAGGATATTCCGGATCTCGTCGACTATTTCATGGACCAGATTTCGCAAGCGACCGGCTTGCCGAAGCGGCGCATCGGCGAGGACGCGATGGCTGTGCTGCAATCGCACGACTGGCCGGGGAATGTACGGCAGCTGCGCAACAATATCGAAAGGCTGATGATACTCGCGGGCGGGGATCCGGACGCTGTGATGAATGCCAGCATGTTGCCGCCCGACGTCGGCTCGATGGTACCAAGCATGCCGAATGGCAACGGCGGTGAGCAGCTCATGGGCCTGCCATTGCGTGATGCGCGCGAAGTCTTCGAGCGCGAATATCTTGTTGCCCAAATCAGCCGCTTCGGCGGCAACATATCGCGTACTGCGGAATTCGTAGGCATGGAGCGTTCCGCGCTGCATCGCAAACTCAAGGCGCTCGGGATCGATTAGCCGCTCATGTCGCGTATCGCATATGTCAATGGCCGCTATTTATCGCACGACAATGCCAAGGTCGCCGTCGAGGATCGCGGTTACCAATTTGCCGACGGGGTCTATGAAGTCTGCGAGGTGAGGGGAGGCCGCCTGGTCGACGAACGCCGGCATATGGCACGGCTGGATCGTTCACTCAAGGAACTGCGCATGGCCAGGCCGATGTCCTCGGCGTCGCTGGCGATTGTGCTGCGCGAAACGGTACGCCGCAACCGTGTACGAGATGGAATTATATACCTGCAGGTGACGCGCGGCGTGGCGCGGCGGGATTTTCCCTTTCCAAAATCGCAAACCCGGCCCTCTCTGATTGTGACCGCACGCAACACCGATCAGGCCAGGCTCAAAACAATGGCCACGGAAGGTGTCGCTGTTGTCACCGTTCCGGATACGCGCTGGAAGCGGGTTGATATCAAATCGGTATCGTTGCTGCCCAACGTCCTGGCAAAGCAGACCGCGCGCGAACAAGGTGCCCACGAAGCATGGCTCTTCGATGCACAAGGCCGCATCACGGAGGGCGCATCATCCAACGCGTGGATCGTCAGCCGCGACGGCAAATTGATCACGCATCCCTTGGGGCCTGACATCCTCCCCGGGGTCACACGCTCTGTCGTATTTGATGTGATAAAGGCTCACGGTCTCGTTTTTGAAGAACGTGCCTTTACCGTTGAAGAAGCATACGCCGCGCGTGAGGCGTTTATTACGTCCGCAAGCCAGATCGTTTTGCCGGTCGTGCGGATCGATGGGCGGCCGATCGGCAATGGCGCGCCCGGATTGATCGCGATCGCTCTTCGGCGCGACTATCACCAGCACGCTGAAATAAGCGCGTAGGCCAGCGTCCGGGACACAGCCGAACGGCTTTGGAAAAGGCACTGAAATATCTTTTTTTTCAACGCCTTAGTCCCGGATAGGTGAACTTCTGCTTGCGCCGGAACAATTGCTGCCATCTAATAGTGGCTTCCCGGGCCTCGCACCGCTTCTGCGTGGGGCAAAGTGGCGCATGCTCCTCAATTTGCATGCGGAAGGACTTGGGCAAAGAAGGTCTCGCGCATCAGACGCGAGCAAAAATGGAAAAACGGCCATGGCAGCCGATCGTGCGCAAAATCTGCAAGATACCTTTCTCAATCACGTCCGAAAAAGCAAAATACCTCTCACTATTTTCCTGGTGAACGGGGTGAAATTGCAGGGCGTGGTGACTTGGTTCGATAATTTCTGCGTGCTGTTACGACGGGACGGGCATTCCCAGCTTGTTTACAAGCATGCAATTTCGACCATCATGCCCGGACATCCGATCCAATTATTTGAAGGCGCCGAAGAACCACCGGCCGGGGACAAACCCTAATTGGAAGTACGACGCCGCGAACAGCGAGCTGATCTCCTTGGCCCGGCGAAACCGGGCGCGGAGACAGGCCGCGCGATTGTCATCGAGCCATGGACCAAGGAATCACCACGCAAGGCGGCAGTGCGCGTCGCAGCAGGTCTGCGCGCGCCGGAAGCGCGTCTCGAAGAAGCGGTCGGGCTTGCGCGGGCTATTGACCTGACTGTGGTGCAGGCTGGATTGGTCACGCTTAACGATGTTCGACCTGCAACCTACATCGGCAAAGGGAAAGTCGATGAGATCGCGGGCCTCGCGAAAAGCCTGTCGGCGTCGGTTGTAGTGATGGACTGCCCGATATCGCCGGTCCAGCAGCGCAATCTCGAAAAGGCCTGGAATGCGAAAGTCATTGATCGCACAGGCCTGATCCTCGAGATCTTCGGCCGCCGCGCACGCACGCGGGAAGGCGCTTTGCAGGTCGAGCTGGCGCATCTGACTTATCAAAAGAGCCGGCTCGTGCGCTCCTGGACGCACCTCGAGCGTCAAAGAGGCGGCTTCGGCTTTCTCGGCGGCCCGGGTGAAACCCAGATTGAAGCTGACCGGCGGGTGATCGAAGACCGCATTGCGCGTATTGAGTCCGAGCTCGACAAGGTCAAGCGAACCCGCAAGCTCCATCGGGACAGCCGCAAACGCGTGCCATATCCCATTGTCGCCTTGGTCGGTTATACGAATGCCGGGAAATCGACCTTGTTCAACCGCATGACCGCGGCGTCGGTGCTTTCGGCCGACATGCTGTTCGCAACGCTCGACCCGACTCTGCGCGCCGTGGCATTGCCGCACGGCGCGCGGATTATCCTGTCCGACACGGTCGGATTCATTTCAGATCTTCCGACCATGCTGGTTGCCGCTTTCCGCGCGACACTTGAAGAGGTTATCGAGTCTGACGTCATTCTGCATGTGCACGACATGTCGCATGAAGATTTTGAAGCACAATCTCACGACGTGAGAAAAGTACTCGGTGAACTCGGCATTGCAGCAGATGATCCACGCCTGATCGAGGTCTGGAATAAGATTGATCGTCTCGACATGGATGCGCGCGGGCGCCTCTTCAACTTAGCCGAGCGCCAACACCATCGACGGCGGCCTCTACTCGTGTCAGCATTAAGTGGGGAAGGAATTGAAAATCTGCTCGTCGCACTCGAAGAAAAGCTCGGGGAAAAACGACAGACGCTTCATTTGTCGATCGATCCTTCCGACGGTGCGGGACTAAGCTGGCTCTATCGTCATTCGGAAGTGCTGTCGCGTGAAATGCAACCGGATGGAAGTTTGGCGGTAAGCGTGCGAACCGACCCGAAGAATGCGGAGATGGTGAAACATAAATATCCGGAAACGACGGAGAGCAAACCGGGTAACTAAAACCCGGGTAAATTAATGGGGCAGGGAAACCATGGCAAATTCGGCAATATCTGATCGGGACCTCAGACGCGTTGTCATCGCGAGTCTGATTGGGGCGACCATCGAGTGGTACGATTTTTTTCTGTACGGGACAGTTGCGGGTATCGTCTTCACCAAATTGTTCTTCCCGGTACAGGATCCGCTGATCTCGATTCTGCTTGCTTACACGACATTCGCCGTTGGCTTCGTCGCACGCCCGCTTGGCGGCGTGATTTTCGGCCATTTCGGCGATCGCATCGGCCGCAAGAGCATGCTCATCCTGACATTGATGATCATGGGCGCCGCGACCGTGTTGATCGGCCTGCTGCCCAGCTACCAACAGATTGGAATTGCGGCGCCCATCATTCTGCTGGTGTTGCGTGTTCTGCAAGGCATCGGTCTTGGGGGCGAGTGGGGCGGAGCGGTGCTGATGACCTACGAATACGCCACCGAGGACAAACGAGGGTTGTTTGCGAGTTTGCCGCAGATCGGATTGTCCATCGGATTATGTCTGTCGGCGGGCGTGGTTGCGGTCGCCTCCAGCCTGCCGGAACAGCAGTTTCTTGGCTGGGGCTGGCGAGTGGGTTTCGTCGCGAGCATCGTGCTGGTGATCGTCGGACTCTATATTCGACTGCGGATCATGGAGACGCCGGAATTCACCAAACTCAAGGCGCAACGGCAGGAGGTGGCGATCCCCTTCGTTAACATGATCCGTGAGTATCCGCGGAATGTGTTGCTGGGCATGGGCGCTCGTTACATCGATGGCGTGTTCTTCAATGTGTTCGCGGTGTTCAGTATTTCCTACATCGTCAATACGCTGCACCTGTCGCGCACAACGGCGCTCTGGGCCGTATGCAGCTCGGCCTTCGTGATGATCTTCTTCATTCCGCTGTTCGGCGGACTCTCCGACAAGTGGGGAAGGGGCAAGACTTACGCGATCGGGTCCATTCTGCTCGCGATCTCGACCTTTCCCGCATTCTGGGCGATGAGCAGCGGCAACGTCGTTGCAATATTTGCCGCGATCATCATCCCGTTCGGGATCATCTACGCGATGTGCTACGGACCGGAGGCGGCGCTGTTCTGCGATTTGTTCGATCCACGCGTGCGCTATACCGGCATCTCGTTCGTTTACCAATTCTCCGGTATTTTCTCGAGCGGGATCACGCCGATAGTTGCTACTTATCTGATCGCGGCGAACGGCAACCAGCCATGGTATCTCTGCGCTTATGTGGTGTTTGCCGCACTGGTGAGCGCCGCATCAGCCGCGGCCATTAGAGGCACGGCATCGAAACCGGAGCCCGTACCTCCCGTCGGCGCGCGACGGGTCGCAGCATAGGGCTGTGTCGTTCATTCAGGGGCGGAGGCGGCCTTCTCGGCCGCCTTCGCTTCGTCCCACAGCTCGTCCATCTCTGCCAGGCTTGCTTGCTTCGGTGTCTTGCCAAGCGCAGCCAGCGCGCGCTCGATCGCGGCGAAACGCCGCTCAAATTTCAAGTTCGCCTCGCGGAGAATACCCTCCGGGTCGGCGCGAAAATGACGGGCGAGGTTGACGACTGCGAACAGCAGATCACCGACTTCCTCGGTAATTCGCGACCGGTCACCGTGGTCGAGTTCCGCCTCGATCTCATCGGCTTCTTCGCGAATCTTGGCGAGGACGGCGCGCGGATCGTTCCAGTCAAAGCCGACGCGTCCGGCTTTGGTCTGCAGCTTCAATGCGCGGGTTAACGCGGGAAGAGCCACCGGCACGCCCGCCAGCGCACCGTCCGTCGCCTCGTCGCCGCGCGCCGCCTTTTCGTCGGCCTTGATCCGTTCCCACAGGCCCTCCACAGCCTCGGCTGTCTTGCCGTCGGCATCGGCAAACACATGTGGATGGCGCCGGATCAACTTTGTGGTGATGCCTTCGACGACGTCCGCGAAATCGAACGCGCCTTGTTCCTCGGCCATGCGCGCGTGGAACACGACCTGAAGCAGAAGGTCGCCGAGTTCATCCTCGAGCCCTATAAGGTCATTGCGCGCGATTGCGTCCGCCACCTCATATGCTTCCTCGAGTGTGTATGGCGCAATCGTCCGGAAATTCTGCTCGAGGTCCCACGGACACCCCGAGCCTGGCGTACGCAGCGCAGCCATGATCTCAAGAAGTCGCGAAATGTCGCGTGACGGTTTCATGGGGATGGCTGCCTGGGGTGGGCTTCGATGCGCGCGGCGCGACAATAGCAAACGCACCCGGTGGCCGCGACCACGCAGGTCCGATTCGCATAAGACATATTATGGAATATCTCCATGAAGGCTTGTGGCATCGGCGCGAAACAACGAGACCGGCGGTGCAATCGATAAAATGCAATGTTTCGGACGATCAGGCATGGGCGCGCTGAACATCTTAAGCTGTGAATTGCAGCCCGTCGTAGGCCGGTTCGACATTTGCCGGCAATTCCGCGCAGAGCGCCGCGTAATCCATATCCGTATGCAGGTTGGTCAGGATCGCGCGTTTGGGTTTGATCCTGGCGATCCAATCCAGGGCTTCTTCGAGATTGAAATGGCTCGGGTGCGGATGTCTTCGAAGCGCGTCAACGATCCAGACGTCGAGGCCGCCGAGCGCCGTGCAGCTTTCAGGCGGCAAGCTCTTGACGTCGGCTGAGTAGGCCACATTTCCGAACCGGAAGCCCAATGACGCGATATCACCGTGGTTCTGGAGCACCGGCAGGACGTCGATGTTACCTCCCTGCCCTTTGATGGTGACCGGTTTCCCAGCCTCGAGGCGTTTTTCGCTGACGATAGGCGGATATTCGCTGCCAGCGGGTGTCGCAAAGCAGTAGGCAAAGCGCAAGCGGATCATGCGGCGCGGTTGGCTCATCGAAATACATATCGACCTGGCGGCGCTTGTGAACATACAGGGGCCTGAGATCATCAATGCCATGCGTATGGTCGGCGTGCTCGTGGGTGATCAGAACGCCGTCGATCCAGTCCACATCAGCGTCCAGCAACTGCAAACGCATGTCCGGCGAACAATCGACGAGAACGCGCGTCCGATTGCCTTGTGCATTCGCGCGCTCAACCAGAAGCGAGCAGCGCCGCCGCCGGTTCTTGGGATTGTTCGGATCGCAGGCACCCCAGCCCAGCGCAACGCGCGGCACACCCATTGACGAACCGCAGCCCAGAATCGTGAAGGTCAAGCTCATGCCGCGTCCGCAAGCTGGCGCGGCACCTTGTTGAACAGGCGGAAAAAATTTTCGGTTGTCTGCTCGCAATCTCGTCGGCTGACACGCCGCGCGCTTCAGCTAAAACCTTAGCCGTTTCGACGACATATGCGGGTTCATTGCGCTTTCCCCGATACGGAAGCGGGGCCAGATAAGGCGCATCGGTTTCGACCAGGATACGGTCAGGCGGCAGGGCCGCCGCAATTTCCCGCAACGCACCGGAATTCTTGAATGTGAGGATCCCGGTAAACGACACGTAGTGCCCGAGCTCTATTGCGGCGAAGGCGAGTTCGCGCCCGCCGGTGAAACAATGCAGCACAGCGGGGAAGGCGCCCTTTCCGCTCTCTTCCTTGAGAATCCGAGCCATGTCGGCGTCGCAGTCACGTGAATGAATAACAAGCGGCAGACCAGTTTCTCGTGCCGCCGCAATGTGCTGGCGCAGACCCGCCGCTTGCGCATCACGTGGGCAGTTATTGCGGAAATAGTCGAGGCCCGCCTCGCCGATCGCCACGACTTTGGGATGTTGAGCGATGGCCATCAGGGCGCGGGCATCAATATCCGTTTCTTCATGTGAATGGTTAGGATGCGTTCCCACCGAGCAAAATACGTCAGGAAATCTCTCTGCGATCTCAAGGATCTGGGCATGTTTCTTAACGCGCGTCGAAATAGTCACCATGCGGCCAATACCGGCCGCGCGCGCCCGCGCCACTACAGCATCGAGTTCGGCGGCGAAGTCCGGAAAATCGAGGTGGCAATGACTGTCCACCAACATGTCAGGCCTTGGGTTCGGCTTCCACGTAACGTGGGAAAACGGGTGAAGGCGGCGGCAATGTGACGCCAGGCTTAATGCGCCGCCCTGCTGCGAGTTCGGAAAAGTCACGTTCGCCGGTCGGAATCGGCAAGCAGGTCGAGCAACTTTGCGGCCGCCGACGGCATGAAAGGCTGCGCCAGAATGGCAACCTGCCGAAGCACCTCAGCCGTTACATACAGAACGGTCCCCTGCCGCCTCGGGTCCGTCTTGGCCAGCGCCCATGGCGCCTCCGACGAAAAATAGCGATTGGCATCCGCCACCACCGCCCAGACGCAGTTGAGCACCTGGTGCAACTGTTGCGTTTTCATATGCTCGCGCGTGGCCGAGATCATGGCGTCGGCCGCTGCCAGGATTGTCGTGTCCGACGTGCTGAAATCTCCCGGCTCCGGGAGATTGCCGCCGAAGGCCTTGCCGACCATCGAAAGTGACCGCTGCGCCAGGTTTCCGAGATCGTTGGCCAGGTCGGCATTGATGCGGTTGACGATCGCCTCATGGCTATAGTTGCCGTCCTGACCGAACGGCACTTCGCGCAGGAAAAAATAACGGAATTGATCAACGCCGTAAGCGTCGGCCATGGTGAAGGGGTCGATCACATTGCCGACCGACTTCGACATTTTCTCGCCGCGGTTGAACAGAAATCCATGAGAGAAGATGCGCTTCGGCACGGCAATGCCAGCCGACATCAGAAAGGCGGGCCAGTAAACCGCGTGAAATCGCACGATATCCTTGCCGATGACATGCAGCGCGGCCGGCCAATAGCGCCTGAACTTCTCGCTTGCGATATCGGGATAGCCGACGCCGGTGATGTAGTTCGTCAATGCATCGACCCACACATACATAATGTGCTCTGCATTGCCCGGAACCTTTACGCCCCAGTCGAACGTCGTGCGTGAAATCGAGAGGTCCTGCAACCCGCCGCGCACGAAACTCGCAACTTCGTTCAATCGTTCTCGCGGCAGCACGAAATCAGGCACGCGCTCGTAAAGATCCAATAGTTTCTGCTGATAGGCCGACAGCCGGAAAAAATAGCTTTCCTCTTCGACCCATTCCACTGGCGTGCCGGTCTTTGTGGCAATGCGCTGTTTTTGTTCGTTGACATGCGTCTCGCCTTCGGCGTAATACGCCTCGTCCCGCACTGAGTACCAGCCGGCATATTTGTCGAGGTAAATATCACCCGCCGCTTCCATCTCCTCCCAGATCGCGATTGACGCGCGGTGATGGCGCTCCTCGGTCGTGTGGATGAAATCATCGTTGGAGCAATTGAGCCGTTTCACCATGGCTTCAAAGCGCGGGACATTGCGATCGCGCAGCTGCCGCGCAGTCAGGCCCTCGCGTGCAGCGGTCTGCTGCATCTTCTGCCCGTGCTCGTCGGTGCCGGTGAGAAAATATACATCGTAGCCATCAAGCCGCATGAAGCGTGCAATGGCATCAGTTGCGATCGCCTCGTAGGCGTGGCCGATATGCGGCGGCCCATTCGGGTAGGAAATCGCAGTCGTAATGTAATAAGGACTTTTCTCGCGCGTTGACGATGAAACGGGTGCGACAATGGGGGCGGAGATTTTCTGCCCACCGGTCCTGGCTGTGCTCGTTCTCGTCTTGGCTGTTTTTGGACGCGCCGTGGAGCGCTTCGACCTTCCGCGGGAAGTGATTTTGGGCGCGGCTGTTTTACCTTTGCGCGCGGTTTTCCGGACGGCCGGCCGCTTGGCGACGGCGCGTTTTTGCTTCCGCGCCGCCGTGCCCTTTTTGCGCTTTTTTGTCGCTGATTTCCTGCTTCGGGCCATGCGGTCACGCTGAAACGGCAAAGACATGGATGGCCGGGAAAGCCCGGCCATGACGTATCCCGGACTAGGTATCAATCGAGAGCGACCGGGGCAAGCGATTGAAATTCCCGCAGTATCAAATCTCAGCCGGTCTTGCGGTGGTCCCTGGGCGATCCTAAGAGGTCATCATGAAGCAGGGGAACGATTCTCGGCCTTGTGCGTCTCTCGGCAAAATGACGGCCGCGGCGGTTTCGATTGTCGGGCTCACCCTGCTCTGCTGGCGGCCCGCTTTTGCCACCCCGATGCGTTGCAGCGGCGAACAGAAGACTTGCATCGCAAACTGCGCCAAGAGCCCTGCCGGCTCATCCATATCGTTTTGTTTGACCAATTGCGGCGCTCGTCAATCGATGTGCATGAAAACGGGCTGCTGGGACAACGGCACGCAGCGCTATTGTGGCCTGTTGAAACAATAGGATTTAGGCCTTCGCGCTGTGCCCATTCGCTCCGGCACGGATGGCGCCCTGCCCGGCATGGGGACGCGCGCGGGCGACATGCCGTAAGTGCCTTCTGGCGCCGCCTCCGATCGGCCATCGCTCTTTACGAATTGCTAAACCCAACGTGGGTACACTCTAAACGGACATTAACTACTTGCAGATTACCTGATCCGTGGCCAACCAGAACGGTTTCCCAGGACCCATGGGCGCTCCGCTCGAACTCATCCAGCAGCTCGATAGCTCGATTTCGAACAGTACGGACGAACGACGCTCAGCGATGCTGCGCCATCTCACCGACCTCTTTCTCGTGGGGTCCGACCAGTATTCCGACGAGGAAGTCGACCTCATCGACGATGTCTTTGTGCGCCTGGTAACGACCATTGAGGAATCGTCGCGGGCTCTCCTGGCGATACGGCTTGGTCCGGTGGCGAGCGCTCCTCCTAAAATCCTCCGCCTGCTGGCATGCGATGACATCATCGAAGTTGCCTCTCCCGTGCTCACCCAGGCCGAGCGGCTGGATACTGAAACACTCATCGAATGCGCGCGGACCAAGAACCAGGAGCATTTGCTCGCCATCTCACGGAGAAAAACTCTGCCTGAAGCGTTGACCGATGTTCTGGTTGTGCGCGGCGACCAACAGGTGGTTTTGAGTACGGCAAAGAATGCCGGCGCCAGGTTCTCCGGCAATGGTTTCAATACACTGGTCACCCGCTCAAAGGGGGATGACCAGTTGGCTGCCTGTGTCGGCACACGTCCCGATCTGCCTCCTCAGCTGTTCGACAAATTGCTGGAAGCGGCATCTGCGACGGTGCGAACCCGGCTTGAAGCGGAACGCAAATACGCCAAGTCTAATATCGCCAAGGTCGTCGAAGAGGTCACGGACCGGATCCAGGTTGAATCCGCTCGAAAGCCACTGAGCCATGCAGCCGCGCAAGTACTGGCTGAATCATTGCAACGGGCCGGACAGCTGGATATCGCCAAGATCGAAGAGTTCGCGCTCGACAGCCGTTTCGAGGAGCTGGTTGCCTCGCTTTCGCTGATGTCGAATGTGCCGACCTCGGTCATCGAAGGAAATCTGCGCGATACGAACGCGCAGCTGCTGCTCGTGCTGGCAAAGGCGATCGGTCTTCCATGGGAGACGACGCGGAGCATCATGGTGCTTGCCGCGAAACGATACCGGCGATCGGTATCCAGCATCGACCAGGCAATGCCGTCGTTTAATCGGCTACGGCAGTCGACGGCGCATCAAATTCTCGATTTCCACCGAATGCCGACGCGGCCGACGCGCGGCCATTAGGGTTAGCTCACCGAACTTTGTCAGGCTTTGATGTCGAGCAGCGCCGCACTCATCTGGGCGTCGGCGCGGATGACCTGCGCATTGGCAGCAAAAGTGTAGCGTGCGATCATTGTCTGCACAATCTCGTTTGCGAGATCGACATTCGGCGCCGCCACCAGCCCATTGCGGTCGGCAAACGGGGCGCCCGGATCGAATTTAGGGACGGTCGCTGGTGTCACTGCGCTCACGGTCGCGGTGGTTCCTCCGCCGACAAAATCGGCCTGCTCCACGCGCAATGGCGTATAGGCGGCCGGAAAACTCTCCGGGTTGGCGGCGTCTTGAAGCGGACCATCCGATAAGGAATTGGCGATATTTCCGGCGGCAATATTCAGCCGCAGCGTTGCCACGCCCATTCCCGACACCGCAATTGCGCTCGCAATGCTCATGGGTTCCGTACTACCGCCGGTTCCGCAACAGTCTGCTTCGCATTTCCCTAAAATTTGGTCGAACGCGCGGAGCCCTGGACCCGATCGCTCGACGGGCGCGAACCGTGGGCCATGCGCCGCCGGCACGTGACACTACCCTGCCCGGCCAGTTTCGTGGTAAATGGCCGTCAACCAAAAACATCTGCCGGAGGATTTTGTCATGGCCACGAGCATGAATTGGGTCAAAGTCGCCCCCAAGGGAATGGGTCTAAATGACTTTGTTGCCATGCAGGAAGGATTTTTCGCAGCCGAAGGACTTGATGTCGAGTTCGACTGGAAGACATTCCGCGGCACCCAATCGAGCTGGAAGGGATTGGACTATTTTCAGCGGCCGCAGGATCGCCCCTATACCGAAGACAAGCAGGACGTGGTGCAGGGAGCGTGTCTCTGGGGCACGATCTGCAATGCGAGCGCCGGCATGGGGCGCGTGGTCACGGAAGGATACGGCGAATTGCCGTGGGCGATTTTCGTGCGACCGGATTCAAAAATCCAAAAACCGGAAGACCTGAAAGACATTCCAGTTTCCGTCGGCATGCGCGCCGGCAGCCATTTCAACGTACCTTACCGGCTCGAGAAATATCTTCCGCTTGAGCATATCAAAACGGTCAACACCGGCGGCTTCGGCGCGCGGCTCAAGGCTTTGCTCGACGGTGAGGTCGAGGCAGCAAGCCTCCTGCCGCCACAGATCGCGATGGCTGAACAGCTTGGCTTACGCAAGATCATCGAGGATCGCTTCAAGACGCTGTGGTGGGTGCCCGACAATGCGACCGCCGGCGTGGTGCACGGCTATATGCGCGCACTCAACCGTGCCGAACAGGCGCTTGAGGCGGATCTGCCAAAATACCTGCCGCTATGGAAACTAGCGGTACCGGCCGAATTTGAAAACTATCACTCTTGGGATTTCAGTAAATTTGGCCGCGGAGAACGGTTCGTCAACACGCCGCTGCCGCGCGCTGAATTCGACGAAGTGTTCGCGCAAGTCGAGCGCTGGGGGCTCGATCAATACCTCAAGGACAAGAGCCCTGAGACCCTTTCCTATCCGGCCTGAAGGCGGCAGCAGCGCGGCCGTCTGAACCGGACCGCGCTGCGCTTTCGTCCTAGCCCTTCATTGGCGGGTAATCACGCGAGAACACCGGCTCGGCCAGGAATTTGGTTGGGTTCATTTTCCAGAACTGGCTGACCTTGTGATAGGTCTTGATGGTCCTGTTGACCATCTTGTCGCCCTGCTTTACCGCGCGACGCACATAAACGTCGATCACCACATTGCCATGGTCGTCAAAACTGATTGGACCGCGCGGCGTATCCGAAAGCGTCACGGAACGGATCGCCTTGACGAACGCGTCCGGATTGTCAGATTTTCCGCCTGTCTTGGCGAGCGCAGCTTCGATGACCTGTCCGTCGATATAGAAGCACGCGGCGTAATGGCCGATGCGCACATCCGCCCCGAAATTCTTCCGCATGGCCGCGATGAAGCGCTTGTTTGCGTCGCTGTCGATGTCGAGTGAATAGGGATTGGTATTGATCAATCCCTGGACTTCCTCGCCATAGGCACCGATGATCGTGTCGTCGGCGGTGGTCGAGCCGCCGACAAGCTGCTGCTTGATGCCAAGTCCTTTTGCCTGCTTGATGAATTTAATCGGGTTGGATCCCGCAAGCCCTACGCACATCGCATCGCATTCCGGGATTTGCGCAATGTAAGGTGCGTAGTCGGCCGTATTGAGCGGCGACCACAGCTTCTTCACGACGCGCCCGCCTTCGTCCTCAAGCACGCGCTGGAATCCGCCGATTTGCTCATAACCAAACGCAAAATCGTCGGCGATGCTGCTCGCCGTCTTCAGCTTCATTTCGTTGTGCAGATAATCGGCAAGCGGATAGAGGCACTGCGCCGAAGTATAGGACGTACGCGTGAGATAAGGATTTCCCTTGCGCTGTGTGACATCCTCTGCGCCCGCAAAAGCAAGCGTCGGCATCTTGGCCTGCGCGAAATAGTCAAGCGTCGCGAGCAGTTCGAATGCGGCGAAGGGGCCGAGCACCACATTGACCTTGTCACGCTCGACGAGTTCCTGCGCCTTCGTCTTGGCGCCGGCCGGTGAACCGCCGGTATCCGCGACGAGCAGTTCGATTTTCCGGCCGGAAAGCGTGAAGTTCTTTTCTTTCAGGAACGACGTGATGCCTTCCTCGGCATGTTGACCTCCCGCAGCAAGCGGCCCCGTCTTGACCGTGAGCAAGCCGATTTTCATCGGCGCATTCTGCGCGATTGAAGGCATCGGAAACGCTGCGGCGCCTGTCCGCCGCGGCGCCGGCAAGAAATTGGCGGCGATTGGCTCTATAGCTCATGGTGTCCTCCCCGGGCTTGTGGCCGTTCTGGCGCGGCCCAATATTGGCTCGTGACGTGATGGCGCAAATTCAACCACAACGCACGGTCCGAGCGAACCCCCCGATTGCCCACACTGCCCACGCGGTCAACGCCGGTCAGCTCCGCGCCGCCTCCGCCAGGGCGCCGAATACCGAGAACACCAACGGTTTGCGTTCGAGATTATAAGCTTCGACGTCACGCGCGGCACGATTGACCTTCTCCCAGGCCTCCGCCACACGCACACTTCGTGCCGCATCTTGCGCGCCTTGGCCCAGGCGTTCCGAAAGCCAGGCATTGACCATGTCCATGAAGGCTTCCAGGGTTTTGGGATCGGTACCTCCCATGGCATCGCCGAGCGCATGCAGTGCGCGTGCGTCAACATCGGGAAGCTGCGCAAAGAGGTCGAGGATACGCCGGCGCAGCGCCAGAGTGTCGCCCTCAAGAAGACCGAGCGCACGGCCGGGGCTTCCCTCTGCAGATTCTGCGGCTTGCCTTAGATTGGCGTCCTCGGCGTCGCGGCCAGTTGCTGTCGCAAGTGCGTGCACGACATCTTCTGTTTCGAGCGGCCGCAAAAGCAAACGCCGGCAACGAGAGCGGATTGTCGGCAATTCGCGCCCCGGCGCGTGACTGACGAGCAGCAGTAAGGATCGCTGCGGCGGCTCTTCCAGAACTTTCAAAAGCGCATTTGCGCCTTCGCGCTGGAGTTCGTCGATCGCGTCGACGATGGCAATGCGCCAACCGCCTTCGCCCGCCGTTGAACCAAAAAATGTGACGGTACGGCGCACATCATCGACCCGGATCACCGTATAAAGCTTGCCCGTCTGCTCATTGACGGTGCGCTCGAGGACCAGCAGATCGCCTTGCGCCTGTGCGGCGATACGGCGCGCAACAGGATGATCCGGCTCAACGGCCAGTGAATTGGCGTTTTGTACGTCAGGCGAAGCAGGATCGGGGTGGGCGAGCACAAATCGCGCCAAACGGAAAGCAAGTGTCGCCTTGCCAATTCCAGGCGGCCCGCCAATCAACCAGGCATGTGCAATGCGTCCGCTTTTGTAAGCATCGAGCAACGCAGTTTCGGCATCGCGGTGGCCGAACAGCGCGACCGTCTCGCGCGGGCGTCTGGCCGAGTTCTCTTCATCGTCGTCGGCGCTCACGGTGCCGTCGTCTCCGCGATCCCGAGCTGTTGGGGCTTGAGCCGTTCCGTAACGATAGACCAGATGCGATCGGCCACGACGTCACGTGGCGCCCGACCATCGATGACAATGCAACGTTTGGGCTCCTCCGCAGCAAGTGCGCGATAGGCCTGGCGAAGTTTCTCGTGAAACTCCAGCGATTCCGCCTCAAACCGGTCAGGCGTTTCCTGGCCGCGGCGGCTTTTCGCGCGCGCCAGCCCGATCGGAGCGGGCACATCGAGAATGAAAGTCAGTTCGGGGAAAGCCTGGCCAACCGTCACGCGTTCGAGGCTGCGAATGAGGCGTTGATCGACATTGCCGAGGACGCCCTGATAAACGCGCGTTGAATCGATAAAGCGGTCGCAGATGACCCATCGTCCGGCCTTCAGGGCGGGCAGAATGGTATTGCGAACATGATCATCGCGAGCAGCCGCGAACAAGATCGCTTCGGTCTCGGCACCAAGAGGCTTCGCGATGCCGGACAGCAGAATATGCCGGATGATCTCGGCACCGGTCGATCCGCCGGGCTCGCGCGTGAGCACGACTTCCTGTCCGGCTGACTTCAGGCGCTGGGCCAAGGTCGCCGCATGCGTGGATTTCCCGCTGCCTTCGCCGCCTTCGAAGGTGATGAAATGTCCGCGCAAATTTCTGTGCCTTTTATCGGTCGTCGTCAGCCTCGGCCGGAGTGGCCATCATAGCCGCTCGGCGCCGGCACGGAACAGCGCGATTATCATTTCAGTCACAGCATCGAATGCGCGTTGCGACATATTCCCTTTGCCGACGTTCTCGGCGGCTTTCAGTGGGCTGGTCAGGATCAGATTGTCGTTTCGCCATACCTTGAGATTGCCGATCGGCGTGCCTTCGGCCACGGGCGCGGGTATCGGGCCGGTGTAAACGATCCGGGCGATGAGCTTTTCACCCCCGGCCTTCGGAAGCATGACACGTACTGGGCCGGTTGCCACCAGTTGCACACGTCCGCTCGAACCGCCAAAGACCTTCGCCGCTCCGATCGTCTGGCCTTCGGCAAACAAAATGCGTTGCTCGAAATTTCTGAAGCCCCACTCGAGCAGTTTCTTGCCTTCGTCGGCGCGCTCCTTCGCGGTGCCGACGCCGTTGACGACTGCGATCAGCCGCAGACCGTTCTGCACCGCCGAGCCCACCAGGCCGTAGCCGGCCTCCTTCGTGAAGCCGGTCTTGAGACCGTCCGCGCCGTTCAGCGACCCCAGGAGTGGATTGCGGTTCTGCTGCCGGATCTTGTTCCAGGTGTATTCGGCCTGACCGAACAACGGATAAAATTCCGGATAAGTCAGGATGATATGGCGCGCCAGGATCGCAAGCTCGCGCGTCGTCACCTGCTCATTGGGATCCGGCAGCCCGTTCGAATTCGTGAATACCGATTTCTGCAGCCCGATTTCTCGCGCACGCTGCGTGAGCTTTTCGCCAAACGTCGCTTCATCACCTGCCAATCCTTCCGCGAGTATGATGCACGCATCATTGGCTGACTGGATGATCATGCCATGCAGCAAATCGTCGACGGGCACTTTGCTATTGATTGCCGCGAACATGGTCGAGCCATGCGAGGGCGCCCCGCCCTTGCGCCAGGCGTTCTCGCTCACAGAATATTCGTCGGTGAGCTTGATCCGGCCTTCCTTGATCTCATGAAAGACGTATTCCGCAGTCATCAACTTGGCGAGGCTCGCCGGGAAAATAAGGCGGTCGGCATCGCGCTCGAACAGGACGCTGCCGTTTTCCGCATCAATCAGGATCGCGTGCGGCGCGCTGATATTCGGTTCATCCTTTTTCGTGGCGTCTTTTTTTGGTGCTTCCTTCTTGTGCGCAGGCGCGGGCGCGATCCTGTGCGGCGCTGTTGTCTTGGCGGTGGCATCGGCGCAAAGCAGCGCGGCCAGGCCAGCCACAGCCAGCCACCGCACGAAGGGATAGCTCCAGATGCCTTTCATCGTGGCTTTCTCGCCGCGCACTGCCTTTAAAAAAGCCGCTGTACCGGTCCGGCGGACCTCTGGCCAGAAAATGCGGTTCAGTAAAGGCCGCGGCCGCTCATAACATCGGACCTGCCATCATAGCCATCCGGCGCATAGGCCGAAATGGCCGATGCAACCGGCGCGCCGCCATAAACGGGTCCACGGACTGCGGGATTGGAGACACGGGGCCGGGCTGCGGCGGCCAGTTCGGTCGTCGGCGCCTGAACCGCGGGCAATTCACCCGCAACCTCGCCGAGGCGATAGGGCCGATCGGGCGGCGACGGAACTCCCGATGCGGAAAAATTTGTCATCGGCCGCCCCTCAAAATATGCCGGCGCAAACGGCTTGTTCGAGGCAACCAGCAAGGGTGCTTCGGCCGGCTTGCCCTCGCGCAGCGTCGCAACCAGCTTGCGATCATCGGAGCCTTCGAGCGGGGCGCGTCCGACGTAATCGACCTTCACCCGTGCAACACCGTGGCCGTAGAAACCGAGCAGTTCGGCGGTCTTGACCGAAACATCGATCAGCCGGTCGCCGACATAAGGTCCGCGGTCATTGACCCGAACGATGATCGAGCGATGATTGGCGAGATTGGTCACCCGGGCATAGGACGGCAGCGGCAGCGTGGGATGCGCCGCCGATATCGAATTCATGTCGAAGACTTCGCCGTTGGCGGTGTAACGGCCGTGGAAATCATTGCCGTACCACGAGGCGAGACCGACCGCGGTGTAATTGATGTTTTCTTCCGGGACGTAAAGCCGGCCCGCAACCTGATACGGCTTCCCGATCCGATAGACGCCGCCGCCTTTGGGGACGGGTTGGCCTGGCTCCACGGCGCGCGCGCTGGCTGCAACGCCGTAACGCGGATCAATCCGGCCAGCCATATTGCCGTTCGAGCAATTCGCGAGCGCCAAACCACTCATGCCAAGCACGAGCAGATGTGCGAGATGGCCGGAACGACCACCAGTCTCCAAGCCAGTAAGCCTGCCACCCACCTCGTCACCCATCCCGCGCACGGTCCCCGATCAGAGGTCTTGAGTTTACCCTGTCGACCCGCCTACGGAAACTGGCGTAGCTGACGGTGGTAAATGGTTGGTTCCCCTGCGCCTTTCGCCGCGCTCGGTAGGCGGGCATAGCCAAGGGAGGGCTCGCTGACAAGGTTGGAGCGACGCGGAGGTAACTAGCGGTCGCGCGACAGCAGGCTTGAGCCGCTCTTGGGACGGCTCAGGCCGCCACTCACGGAAGACCTCTGAATAGTGCCCTCATAGGAGATCCCGATACGGTATCCGCGCTGCCATGCGAGGGTACAGAACCGGCGCGTGCTGCCGTGGAGAAACTCAAACCGGTTTGGCAGGTCATGGGCCCGCGGCAATTCAAGGCACGCACCGCCCGCCGACATATCGATGACACGGCAGTCGATCGGTATCGTCTTCGGGCCCAACAGCAGCCGACCGCTCGTGGGCACAAGCCCCCGTGGCGCGACCCGGAACCAGCGTCTTTTATCGGACCCGTTCATGCGTAGTTTTGAGATCCACTCCTTAGGATTGTATATAACTGCTTGATTACCGATCTCTTACGCGCCGGACACCCGTATCACGCTGATAAAGCAGCACATTCGGCTCCCGGAAGGTTCCGCGACCAGATTGGAAGAGT
>CAVPDI010000038.1:0-4685 GCA_963702605.1 uncultured Pseudomonadota bacterium | reverse complement strand
GCTGTGCGCGCGGCTGTCTGCGCGGCGGATGACGCTCGCTGAACGAAAGCAGCTCCGTCAAATCCAGAAGCTTGCGGGCAAGCGAATTGCGGAGCAGGATTTCGAGGGATTCTTCGAAAGTAACAACGAGTTTCACGAAGCCATATTCATCGGAAGCAAGAATCGTTTCCTTCAACAGGAAAGCCGCGCCCTGCGGAATCGGGTCAATCCTTATCGTAGGTACATCACATATCAACCCGGCCGCATGGGAAAGTCCCAGGCCGAGCACGAAGCCATCATCAAGGCGATCGACAACGGCAATGCCGACGAAGCGCAGCGGCTGATGCGCAGCCACGTCAATATGCTGGGCGAAGTCGTCGCAGATTTCATTGCTTCACTTGCCGGCCTTCCCGTTCCGGAAAATCGCGGCGAAAATTGACCGATCGGGACGAACCGAACGGCTATTCCGCGGCGCTCTGATAGGCTTCGAGCGGCGGGCACGAGCAGATCAGATTGCGGTCACCGTATGCATTGTCGATACGGTTCACTGGTGACCAGTATTTCTGCGACGGCGCGACGCTCCCCGGAAAACAGGCCTGCGATCTCGTGTAGGGCCGTTGCCAATGGTCATCCGCCAGATCAAGCACCGTGTGCGGGGCGTTCTTGAGCAGATTGCTTTCCCTGGGCGACTGCCCCTGCTCGATTGCCTCGATCTCCTTTCGAATTGCAATCATCGCGTCGCAGAAGCGGTCGAGCTCGGCCTTGAACTCCAATTCCGTCGGCTCGATCATCAGGGTCCCTGCAACCGGAAAGCTCATCGTCGGCGCGTGAAAGCCGTAGTCGATGAGCCGCTTTGGCAATATCGTCGACGCTGATGCCCGCGGAATTTTTCAGCGGGCGCAGGTCGATGATGCATTCATGGGCGACGCGCCCATTGGCACCCTTGTAGAGAAGCGGAAAGTGAGGATCGAGGCGCCTCGCAATGTAATTGGCATTGAGGATCGCGATCTCGGTAGCGGACTTCAAACCGGAGGCGCCCATCATCAGGCAATAGAGCCAGGGGATCACAAGAATAGACGCCGATCCGTAGGGTGCGGCCGATACCGGCCCCACGATGGACGGCCCATCGCGCCACTCCGGATGACCCGGCAGGAACGGCGCCAGATGAGATTTCACGCCGATCGGTCCCACACCCGGGCCGCCGCCGCCATGTGGGATGCAGAATGTCTTGTGCAAATTCAGATGGCCGACGTCAGCACCGTAGTCCGCCGGCCGCGTCAGACCGACCTGCGCGTTCAGGTTGGCGCCGTCAAGATAGACCTGTCCGCCATTGTCGTGGACGACATTGCAAATCGTCCTAATCGCTTCCTCGAACACGCCGTGCGTCGACGGATAGGTGATCATGATGGCAGCCAGGCGGGCGGCATGCTCGCTCGCTTTGCGTTTCAAATCATCGACATCAACGTTGCCGTCGCCGTTGCAGCTGACAACCACGACCTCCATGCCCGCCATGTGCGCCGATGCCGGATTGGTTCCGTGAGCGGAAGCGGGAATAAGACAAACGGTACGGTCCGTTTCCCCTCGCGCGTGATGGTAGGCGCGGATCGCGAGCAACCCGGCATATTCACCTTGCGCACCGGAATTCGGCTGGAATGAAATTGCGTCGTAGCCGGTTATCGCACGCAACGTGGCGCCAAGCTCAGTGATGAGCGTCGCATAACCTCGCGCCTGCGACGGCGGCGCGTACGGATGCATATCGGAAAATTCGGGCCAGGTAAGCGGCACCATTTCGGTGGTCGCATTGAGCTTCATTGTACAGGAACCGAGCGGAATCATGCTGCGGTCGAGCGCAAGGTCCCGGTCGGCGAGCCGGCGCATGTAGCGCAGCAATTCGGTT
The DNA here is from genome assembly GCA_963702605.1 of uncultured Pseudomonadota bacterium. Classification (GTDB taxonomy): domain Bacteria; phylum Pseudomonadota; class Alphaproteobacteria; order Rhizobiales; family Xanthobacteraceae; genus Pseudolabrys. The sequence goes on along the minus strand of CAVPDI010000038.1, from coordinate 2,809 downwards.
TCCGAACGGTATTGGTGAAATACGGGATGCCCGAGGAATGAGCTTTTTCGCGCCAGCACGTCAGGAATTTCGTCCGGCGTGCCGGCAAGTTCCGCCGTTCGCCGCGTCGCGGCCTCGGGCGTGTCGCCGAAGACGCACCAGATGGCCTCTACAATTGCAGATGTCGTCGTCTCATCAACACTGATTCCGATACGCGACAGGCCGTGCGACGGCGGAATGTCGCGCAAATTAAGCCCCGCTGCACGGGCGTTTCGCAATATCGCATCGCGCCGACCACCTACATCGATCGAAATCGTGTCAAAGAATTCCGAGGGTTCCACCGTCAAGCCGATCGCCATAAGACCCCTGCGCAGGACGGCCGCGGTCTTGTGCACACGCTTGGCGATGGCCGTAATCCCCTCCGGCCCGTGATAGACCGCATACATTGAAGCGATGACCGCCAGCAGAACCTGCGCGGTGCAAATATTCGACGTCGCTTTTTCCCGGCGGATGTGCTGCTCGCGCGTCTGCAGCGCCAGCCGGAAAGCGCGGTTTCCCCGGCTATCAATCGAAACGCCGACGAGCCGTCCCGGCAGCATGCGCTTATGCACGTCCTTGGTCGCGATATAGGCAGCGTGTGGACCGCCGTATCCCATCGGCAGGCCAAACCGTTGCATGGATCCGACGGCAATATCGGCGCCAAGCTCGCCGGGAGGTTTCAGTATCGCCATCGCCAGCGGATCGGCTGCAACGACAGAAACCGCATTCGCTGCTTTCAGGCGCGCAATCGGCTCACGCAAATCGCGAATGTGCCCAAACGTGCCGGGATACTGAAAGATCGCGCCGAACACTTTCGCGGCATCCAGATCGCGCATGGGATCGCCGATCTGAACGTTCCAGCCGAGCGCCTCTGCCCGCACCGCCAGCACCGCCTGGGATTGTGGATGGCAATCGGCGTCCACAAAGAAGGTCGTGCGATCGGAATTTGCGATCCGTTGCGCCATTGCCATGGCTTCTGCTGCAGCGGTGGATTCATCGAGAAGCGATGCGTTGGCAATTTCCAGACCCGTAAGGTCAGCCACCAGAGTTTGAAAATTGAGAAGCGCTTCGAGTCGCCCCTGGCTGATTTCCGGTTGATAGGGCGTATAGGCCGTGTACCAGGCGGGATTTTCCAGAATATTGCGCTGGATGACCGCAGGCAGCACCGTCCCGTAGTATCCCTGCCCGATCAGTGAGGTCATTTTTGTGTTTTCTGCCGCGACCTCCCGCGCGCGCGCCAGAGCTTCAGGCTCCGACAACGCCGGAGGGAGCACGAGTTGCTCGCGCAGACGAATATCCTTTGGAATTGTCTGCCCGATCAATTCATTGAGGCTCGCAGCGTCGACCGTCTCCAGCATTGCAAGCACATCGCTCGGCGACGGGCCAATATGACGCCGCGCGAACGGCACTTGTTCTTCGTATTTCATGACAGCGTCCATGGTGGGTGCCCGCGACGGATACGTTCAATGGGCATCAGCAATCAGCTTCTGATACGCAGGCTCATCCATCAGCTTGTCGAGTTGAGACCGGTCGCCGATCTTGACCTTGAAGAGCCACCCCTTGCCCGTCGGATCGGAGTTGACGAGGGTTGGATCGTCCGCAACCTGATGGTTGACCTCGATGACCTCGCCTTTGATCGGCGCGTAGACATCCGAGGCCGCCTTGACTGATTCAACAACCGCGGCCGCGCTACCCGCTTCGAGGACGGTACCGGGCTTTGGCAGCTGAACGAAGACCAGATCCCCCAACTTTTCCTGAGCAAAGGGCGTGATCCCGATCGTGGCGGAATCCTTGTCTACGAGGACCCACTCGTGATCGGACGTGAACTTCATCATGGGTAGTCTCCCCGGCTTTAAATCAGCGTTTATATTTTGGAGGAACGAACGGAAATTTCGTGATGCGGACCGGCACGCGTTCGCCCCGGAGCTCGGCGCAGATCGGCGCAGCGGCCGTGACGTGGCTGGAATTGATATATCCCATGGCGATCGGCGCATTGACGCTCGGTCCGAAGCCGCCAGAAGTGACGACACCAATGGAATCGCGAGACTGCGAATCCGCAAACAATGGCGCACCGTGGCGGATCGGAGCCCTGCCCTCGGGGCGCAAGCCGACGCGCCGGCGAGACGCGCCGTTCTTGAGCTGATCGAGAATGATTGCCGCGCCGGGGAAACCGCCTGCCCGCACGCCGCCGCTCCGGCGGCTGGCCTGGATGCTCCACTCGAGCGCCGCCTCGACGGGCGTGGTCCCCGGGTCAAGGTCCGAACCGTAGAGGCAGAGGCCGGCTTCCAGCCTCAAACTGTCGCGCGCGCCAAGCCCGATCATCGCAACATGAGGGCTATTCAGGAGCTTGCGCGCGACCGATTCGGCGCGGCCGCCGGCATGCTGATCTCAAATCCGTCTTCACCGGTATAGCCGGACCGCGACACAATACAGTCTGCCGCTAAAATACTGACGGCACGAACGTCCATGAAGCGCATGCCGGCCGCGCCGGGAGCGATCGCGATGAGGGCCGTCTCCGCCATCGGGCCCTGCAGTGCCAGCAAGGCGCGGTCGGCGAAACATTCGATGTCGTATTTCTTCCCGAGGGCTTCCCGAAGATAATTCTCGTCGGCTTCCTTGCAGGCGGCGTTGGCCACGACAAGCATTCGATCGGCCATTCGTGTGATCATCAGATCGTCCCGAGCACCGCCTTTGTCGTTGGTCAGAACCGCGTAACGCTGACGGCCGGTGGCGAGCCCCAGCAAATCAACCGGCACGAGTGATTCCAGAGCGGCGGCTGCGTCCGCTGCGT
>CAVPDI010000037.1:0-6999 GCA_963702605.1 uncultured Pseudomonadota bacterium | reverse complement strand
GGAATGACGTGCGATCCAATCGGGGGGCTTGTGCAGATCCCCTGTATCGAACGCAATGCCTTCGGAGCGGTGAAAGCCATCAATGCCGCGTCGCTTGCATTGCGCAGCGATGGCTCGCATCGTGTGACGCTGGACCAGGTTATCGAGACAATGCGCCAGACCGGCGCCGATATGCAGTCCAAGTACAAGGAAACGTCGCGCCGGGGGCTGGCGGTCAATGTTCCTGAATGTTGACGTCCCGCAAGGGGGTCTCTGGCCGCACCTGCCTGAAAAAATCCCGCGCAGCGCGACATCTTGGGCAAAGTTTGAGCTTGCCTGCAATTTGGGCCCTTACTAACATTCTAAAAATAGGATGACTTCGGGGGGCGGTCGGTGCAGGGTTCGGGGCTGGCAGCAGAAATGCAAAAGGCGCACGAGCAAATAAGAGCCCCGATGGTCTATTGTCGGCGTGTCCTCGCGTGGCATCCGCGATCTCTCGGCAGCAGTGAATGTGAATTTGGGCCCCATGCGCGCCGTCCAGGGCGCGTGGACATGAATTTGTGCGAAACTTGTCGTCGACCGTCGTCGACGCGTATCGGAGGAGTGGACATGAGGAAGCTTCCAGGACTAATGGCGACGGCGGTCTTTTTGACCGGATTTGTCGTTACGGGCGCCAACGCGCAGGAGACGATCAAGATCGGTGTCACACAGCCGCTCACCGGCGCCTTCGCGGCGTCGGGAAATTACGTCGCCCAGGGCGCAAAAATCGCCGAAGAAGAAATCAACCAGGCGGGCGGAGTGCTCGGCAAGAAGATCCAGTTGATCATCGAAGACAATAAATCAAACCCGACCGAAGCGGTGAGCACCGTCGAAAAGCTGATCACAAAAGACAAAGTGCCGGTGCTGATCGGCGCCTGGAGTTCGACGCTGACCTTGGCGGTGATGCCCAAGCTCGAAGAATACAAGGTGCCGATGATCGTTGAGACGTCCTCTTCGGGCAAGATTACGACCTCCGGCAATCCCTATATCTTCCGCATCAGCCCGACCTCGGCGATGGAAGCCAAGGCGTTCCAGCCGCTGGTCAAAAAGATGGGGATCAAAAAGGCCTCGTTCCTCTACACCAACAACGACTTCGGAATTGGTTCGGCCAACGAATATTCGAACATGCTGAAATCCAATGGCGCCACGGTCGGCGTTATGGAAACCATGGATCCGAAGGCGACCGATTTCTCGGCGCAACTTGCGAAGATCAAGGCGTCGGGCAGCGATACTTTGTTCGTGACGACCGCGGTCGAGCAACTCACGCTGATCCTGAAGCAGGCGAAGGAACAGCAACTGAAAGTCCGCATCATTTCCTGCGGCGGCTCAAATTCACCGGACCAGTTGATCGAACAGGCGGGGGATGCTGCCAACGGATCGTACCACACCGCGTTCTTCCCTCCGTGGTTCCCCGAGGTGACCAAGAACCCCGACGTTTCAAAACGCTACATGGCCGAATGGAAAAAACGCGGCCACAACGTCGGCGGACTGACCGAGGGCTTTCGCGGCTTTGACGGCGTCTATGTGGCTGTCGCCGGCATCAAGGCAGCCGGCAAAGCGGAGCCCGAGGCCATTCGCGCCGCCCTCTGGGGCGTGACAGTGAAAGGCATCTACGGGGACATTCACTTCAACAAGGAAGGACCGGCCGGCAAGGAAAGCGGACAGAATGTGCCTGTCGTCTACCTTGTGACAATTTCCAACGGCAAGGTTGTGAAGACGTCATTCTGAGATGCATCTCGGCCAGGGCACGAGCCGCCGCTCGGAGGCTCGTGCCCTTGCACGTTGATAGCGGCCCGAGAGGGAGCGCCAAGACTTGGACGAGCTGTTTCAGCACTTCCTGAATGCGATCATTCTCGGCGGCACATATGCATTGCTTGGGATCGGCCTGACGCTGATCTTCGGCATCATGCGTGTCGTCAACTTCACGCATGGTGAACTCTACGCTCTCGGCGCTTACTGCATGTACGCGCTGGTCATGATCTTTCATGTCAATTTTTTCGTTGCGCTCGCATTGGCGATGGCAATGGGCATATTGATGGGCGCTGCCATCGAGATGCTGTTGCTCAACCGGCTTCGCGGCGCCGATATCGATACGACAATGCTGGTCATGATCGGCGCCTGGATCGTGATGCAGAATACTGAGCAATTCATTTGGTCGGGAGTGGCGCTGTCGATCAATAGCCCGTTTCCGGCAAATCCCCTGGTTCTTGGTCCACTGTCGGTGTCCTGGAACCGGGTCTATGTCTTCATCATTGCGCTCGCGCTGATCGGGGCAACCTATTATCTCGTCAATCGCACGCGGCTCGGCAAGGCAATGCGCGCAACGTTCCAGGACCGTGATACGGCGGCGTTGATGGGCATTCGCATCGACCGCATCCATACTGCAACATTCGCGCTTGGTTCGGGCCTTGCAGCAGCGGCTGGCGCCTTGCTTGGTCCGGTATTCGTCGTCACGCCGACGATGGGAGATCTCGCGGCATCGAAAGCTTTTGCCATCGTCATCCTCGGAGGTCTCGGCAACATCACCGGCGCAACTTTCGGCGGATTTATCCTCGCTTTCGTCGAAGAACTCGGCGCCGGCTATATATCGTCCGGCTACCGCGACGCCATGGGCTTCCTTCTGATCATTCTGATCCTGTTGATGCGTCCGACCGGACTCTTCGCGCAGAAGGAGCGGATCGGGTGACCCGATACCTTGGCTGGCTTCTGGTCGCGTGTTCTTGGGTCGGTCCCCCTGTGGATGCACGATTTTTATTTTCTGCATGTGCTGATAACGACCGGCATATTCATCATCGCGGCCATGAGCCTTAACCTGCTGCTCGGCTATACCGGACAGCTGTCGCTCGGGCATGTCGCGTTTTTCGGGATCGGGGCCTACACGAGCGCACTCGTCTCACTAGGCTTCCAGGTCCATGTATTGCCGGAATTCACCGTAGGGCTTGCACCGAAGCCGGCCTGGTTTGCGATGTTGGCGGCGGTCGCGGTGGCGGGGCTAACAGGCTATGCGATCGGAAAATTGTCGTTTCGGGTGCGCGGCGCCTATTTCGTCATCGTCTCAATCAGTTTCGCTGAAGTGGTGCGATTGGTTGCGGTCAATTGGGTCGAGCTGACGCAAGGGCCAATGGCTCTCAACAACATCCCGGCATTGACGCTTGGTTCGGGCCCATTCGAATTGTCGTTTCTGCGCAAGCCGGAGTTCTACCTTCTTGTTCTGGCGGCAGCGGTCGTTTGCTACATCGTCATTGCGCGGCTGGTCAATTCGCGCGCGGGGCGCGCGATGATTGCATTACGCGAGAACGAGTCGCTTGCGACATCGGTCGGTATCGATGTGACGCATTATCTGGTCCTTGCCACCGTGGTATCGGCTGCGATTGCCGGCATGGCGGGAGCGCTCTATGCCCACTACATTCGCATCGTCGACCCCGACATCTTTCTTTTCATTTATACGGTGACAATGGTGATCATGGTGATCACCGGCGGGAAAGGCACGCTGGCGGGTCCGATTGTCGGCGGAGCCTTGTTCGGATTTGTTCCTGAAATACTTCGTGCAATGGAGATCGAGCCCGAGTTGCAATGGGTCGTCTATGGCGTACTGATGATTTTGGTTGTCTATTTTCTGCCGAGGGGGATTGTACCGGCGATCGGCGGTTACTTTTCAGGCCGCAAAACCGCGGAGACGGCTGACGCGGCATCTGCTGCTGCGGAGACGACGCAGAAATGAGCGCGTCGGCGGAAACGATCCTCTCGATTGAGCATGTGGCCGTGAATTTCGGCGGTCTGGTTGCAATTTCGGACATGACATTCGACGTCAAGCGCGGCGAGATTGTCGGCCTGATAGGTCCGAATGGGGCCGGCAAAACGACTGCATTCAATGTCATCACGGGCTTTCAGCGGCAGACCAGCGGGGAAGTGCTCTACCGGTCACATCGGCTGACGGGCATGAAGCCGCACGAAATTGCCAAGCTTGGTCTGGTCCGGACCTTTCAGCGGACCAGCGTGTTCAAGGAAAGAAGTGTCTTTGAGAACGTGCTCACCGGCCTGCATTGCAGCGGGCGTTCAAGCCTGTGGGATACGCTGCTGCAGTCGCGCCGGGAGAAATCCTCCGAGCGCGAGCTTGCGGATGCGGCAAACGAAATCCTGCGCTTCATAGGGCTCGAGCGGCGGGCGGGGGAGGCGGCCGGTATCTTGCCGTATGGCGAGCAGCGGCTCGTCGGCGTAGCGCTTGCGCTAGCGGTGAAGCCGACCATGTTGCTGCTGGACGAACCCGTTTCAGGGATGAATCACGCCGAGACCGCGCGTTTCGTCAAGCTGTTGGAAAAAATAAGTGCCTCGGGTGTTACAATTCTTTTGGTCGAGCACGACATGCCCATGGTGATGCAGGTGTGCAATCGCATTGTCGTGCTCAATTACGGACGCATCATCGCGGAGGGTGCCCCATCCGAAATCCAGAGCAATCCGGAAGTCATCCGCGCCTATCTTGGACAGGGGAAAAAGCGTGCTTGAGCTTCGGGACCTCGTCTGTCGCTATGGCAAGGTGACGGCCGTAAAAGGCCTCTCGCTGGAAGTGGCGCGCGGTCAGCTCGTTGCACTCATCGGCACCAATGGCGCCGGCAAGACCACGACGCTGCGGGCCATATCCGGATTGCTGCCAGCCGCTGCCGGCAGCATCTTCTTCGACGGTATGGATATCACGCACGCCTCGGCGCGAAAGATTCTTTCGCTCGGCATCGCGCATTGTCCGGAAGGACGCCACGTATTCCCTTATATGACGGTCGCCGAAAATCTTGAGATGGGTTGCTATCTGCGCCGGGATCACCACGAAATGGCACAGGATATGGACCGCCTGTTCGAGCAATTTCCGCGGCTGGCCGAGCGTCGGCAGCAGCAGGCCGGAACATTGTCCGGCGGCGAGCAGCAGATGCTGGCCATTGCCCGCGCGCTGATGTCGCGACCAAAGCTCATAATGTTCGACGAACCATCGCTCGGCCTCGCGCCAAACATCGTCGAAGTCACCTTCGAGATTATCACAGGCATACGCGACGCGGGCACGACGGTGCTGATGGTCGAGCAGAACGCCCTGGCGGCGCTCGAGATGTGCGATCATGCTTATTTGCTGGAATCGGGATCGCTGGCCTTGTCAGGAAGCGGACGCGAGCTGGTCGACAATCCGCATGTTCGCAGCGCGTATCTCGCCGGCTAGTCCTTCGCCGGCCAGATGGCGATGTCCGCCAATGGACGACGCGGACGGTATTTGCCGTTATTGCCAGGCCGCCCAACGGTAACGAGCATTTGCGCCTGCCAGTCTTTCGGAAGGTCGAGCGAATCCGCGACGGCGTCCGGACAAAATAGCGGCGCGCACATGACGCAGGCGCCGAGCCCTTCTTGCTCCGCTGCCAGGAGAAGATTTTGAGTCGCCATTGCAGTGCTCTGCACCGCCATGAGATATTCCGCGTGCCGGCGGCGTTCGTCAGGATATTTATCCATGTCGCGGGTATCGACGCAGACCACAATGACCGCCGGCGCCTCGGTGAGCCGGGCGAAAGAGCGCGCAACGTCCGCTTCGATTGCCTGCGGATCGTCCCCGTCGGCGGTACGATCTCTGCGTAGACGTTCGCCCATGGCGACTGCCAGTTTTTCCTTCATGGGCTCGCCGTCAATGATCGCGAAGCGCCATGGCTGCCGGTTGTGCGCGGAGGGTGCCTGGGTCGCCGCCACCAGCAGTCGCTCGAGCACTGCGCGGCTGATCGGGACCGCATGATAGCGGCGGATCGACCGGCGCTTGCCGATCAAGGGTCCTAGTTTTGTATCGACTGACATTGGGTGTCACACGCCAAAGGAACAGGACCGCCGCCGGCGGTGCGGAAGATCATGGCATCGGCGCGGCAGGCTGTCATGACTGCGCATTGCTATCCTTCCCGGCGGGTCGAAGATTCGCTGTGACAGAGGGGCGACTCTTTGCTATTGTTACTATGTTCCTGACCTTAGGAAAGGAGTTAGCCCGCGCTTTATGGACGTCCCCTTGCGGGAGAGATCGGTTCGACCGACGCCGAAGGAGCAACCGCCCCGGAAACTCTCAGGCACAAGAATTGCAAGGGTCATGACACTCTGGAGAGTGGCGCTCACGCGCCCGCCGACGGGATAACGCTCTCAGGCATCAGGACAGAGGGGGCACCACATTTCCGGCCATACCGGCCGGACCGAGGGTGCCTCGTATGCTCGATCTTCTCATCTGGGCTGGCCACGCGCGTCCGCGAACAAATGCGGACGCGACGCTGACCAAAATATTCCGGGGGCGGTTATGACCGTCACCCAAGCGGCGGCTCCCGAGGCGGCCGCTCCGCTCAAGCGTACGCCGTTGTATCACCTGCATGTCGAGCTTGGCGCGCGCATGGTGCCGTTTGCGGGCTACGAAATGCCCGTACAATACGCCAGCGGGATCTTAAAAGAGCATCTGCATGTTCGCGCAGCTGCCGGCCTGTTCGATGTTTCGCATATGGGCCAGCTTGCCGTCCGTTCGCGCGGCGGGGACGCAGCGGACGCAGCCGCCGCTCTGGAATCGCTCGTGCCGGTTGATTTGCTCGGGCTCGCCACCGGCCGTCAGCGTTACGCGGTTCTGACCAACGACAAAGGCGGTGTTCGGGACGATCTGATGATCACACGAATGGCACGATCGTATGCTTGTCGTGGCCAACGCCGCCTGCAAGGAAGCCGATGAGAATTATCTTCGGGAAGCGCTCGGGAGAAAATGCGACATCGAATGCTTCGCCGACCGCGCCTTGCTGGCTCTGCAGGGCCCGATGGCGGAGACGGCGCTCATCGCGATCGCTCCCGGCGCGGCCGGCATGCGCTTCATGGACGTTCGTGCCGTCAGTATTTTAGCGGCAGACTGTATCGTGTCGCGATCCGGCTATACGGGTGAAGACGGATTTGAGATCAGCGTGCCGGCGGCCGTCGCTGAAGCGCTCGCGCGCGAGCTGCTGA
>CAVPDI010000036.1:0-44780 GCA_963702605.1 uncultured Pseudomonadota bacterium | reverse complement strand
GCGGACATTGGCGGGCACTTTCCCAATGCCGCTTTGAGCTGCTACGATGCCCCGTCCTGAAGCCTTAAGGGGCGACAATGAGGCGGCGCGAATTCATCACTCTGGCTGGTGGTGCGGCCGTATGGCCTTTTGCGACCTTAGCCCAACCCAAAAGTATTCCGCGGCTCGGTGTCCTGCTGTACAGCAACCCTCAAAGCGACCCCCAGATGGCAGCAATCCGTCGTGGGCTCAGTGACTTGGGTTACGTCGAAGGGCGGAACATCGTCATCGAATATCGATATGCGGAAGGCCGACTTGACCGACTTCCAATTTTGGCAGGCCAACTGGTAGGGCTCCAGCCGAACGTGATTTTGGCCATAGGGGGCGACGTCGCTCCGACTGCGAAGAAGGTTGATGAAAAGATCCCGCTCGTATTCGTCAGCAGTGCTGATCCGGAGCAACTTGGTCTTGTCGCGAGCCTTCGTCGACCAGGCGGAAACGCGACGGGAGTTACGCTCTTACAAGACGCACTCGCTTCGAAACGGCTTGAGCTTCTCAAGGAGGCCGCGCCAAAAATCTCCAGAGTAGCCTTTCTCTGGAATCCGGATCACCCGGACAATGAACAACGGGACGGCCGAACTCGCTGCACAAGCGCTCGGTTTGAAACTTCTTTCGGTTGAAGTTCGCGGTACCGATGATTTTGAGTCGGCATTCCGCGCGGCCAATGATGCGGGCGTAGATTTCCATCTATGCCGTCTCGTCGCGTCAAACTGTCCTGAATATAAAAAGGATCGTTCAATTTGCGATGACGAACCGAATTCCCTTCGCCGGAGGATGGGGGGCATGGGCGAAGGAAGGTGGGCTTTTTTCGTATGGACCGGACGCCCTTGCGATGGCCGGTCGCGCGGCCAACTACATCGACAAGATATTCAAGGGGGCAAACCCGACTGATCTTCCTGTTGAACAACCTGCTAAGTTTGAATTGATAATCAATCTCACAACCGCCAAAGCGTTAGGCCTTACTATCCCATATTCGGTGCTTTCACGGGCCGATGAACTAATCGAGTGAATGTCCGCTTCTGGCCCATAGCAGACATGGCTTCCTGCACTGCACATGTCCGCTTTCGTGGGTAAACCGGACATCGCGCACAGGATTGCAAAATTTTATATTACAGCTTGATGATTGGACCGACTGATTTTGGCCGTGGGGCATGTCCGCTTTCGAGGGCAAAGCGGACATGGACTATTGCACTGCACATGTCGGCTCGTGACCCGAAGCGGACATTGAGGATCCGTTGCGCGGGCGTCTTGCGGTCCTGAGCGAGTTTGCTACTTTTGAACATCTACGGGGGAGAGTGCAGTCTCCCCGCCAGATGGCCCATACCGTCCAAGCGCTGCGCAACACTCGATTTTTCGAGATGATTGCGCTTGGATGCAAGGTGGCCTGACCTTTTCCCGCATTCTGTTGGCGTTCACCGTAGCGATCATGACGGCGGTGGTAATGTTTTTGTCGGGCGGGATTTCCCGATAAGCCAGGCAGCGTCTCAAGGAGAGCAGTATGAGGATTATCGTTGTCGTTTCACTAGCTTTTATCGGCTGTTTGACCACGCACGGTCCTGTGCATGCCGCGGATAGCTGCAAGGAATGTCGCGACTTTCAGCGGGCCTGCATAAAGGCCCACTCCAAGATCGCCTGCCAGACTGATTACGACACTGCATGAAGCATTGTCGGCAAAAATAAGAAATCTATTCCGAAGAGGAGCCGCTTATGACAACTGCAACTGATCCCGAAAAAGGTCCGCTTGGAGAATTAGTGGTCTATTTTCTTCGTCTCGGGGTACTCGGATTTGGGGGGCCCGTTGCACTTGTCGGACAAATGGAGCGTGAACTCGTTACTGAACGGAAATGGCTCACAAAGGAGCAAATGCGTGAGGCCATCGCAATCTGTCAGTCGCTGCCAGGACCACTTGCGATCCAAGTCGGTATCTACATTTCCTACCTTCGTGGTGGCTTTTGGGGTGCGTGGGCCGGCGGCTGGGCATTCATTTTTCCGAATTTCGTGATCGTCGCGGCGTTAGGCGCGCTTTACGCCTATCTCGGAGATCTAAAACCGGTAACAGCCATATTCTACGGTGTGAGTCCGGCGGTTATCGCTTTAATACTGCATTCCTGCTATCGCCTCGCGAAGTTAGGGATGGAAGACTGGATACAGTGGGTGATTGCGGTCATATGTTTCGTAGTGACGATTGTGCTGCAAGCTGAAGTCGCGTTGCTTTTTATTTGTGCTGGCATTGTTGGAATTCTTTATTACGGAAAAATTCTTCGACGCTCGCCAACTTCAACGCTGCAAAGCATCGTAGCCGCTCCGATTTTGGCACAATTAGCACCAACCGCATCAACCTCGACCTTGACCAAACTCCTTCTGTTTTTTCTTAAGGCTGGGTCGCTCACGTTTGGTAGCGGGCTCGTCATCGTGCCATTTTTGGAGCAAGGTCTCGTCCAACAATATAACTGGCTTGATCAACGCCAGTTTCTGATAGCTGTTGCGATTGGTATGATCAGCCCTGGGCCCGTGGTTATCACGGCGACTTTCGTTGGTTATTTGGTTGCAGGCTTCTGGGGCTCGCTTGTGTCCACCGTGGGCATCTTTTTTCCTTCGTTTATTTTAGTTTTGGTAGCCGCACCGCTGTTGGCACGCCACCGCAGCAACCCGAATGTGCAAGGTTTCGTCAAAGGCGCCTATGCGGCGGCTATTGGCACCATCCTCGGCGCGTGCATTCTGCTCGGGAAAATTGCCATCGGTGATTGGCTGACCGCCCTTATTGGGGCGGCGTCACTTGCCATTCTCTTCCGCTGGAAAGTGAACAATCCGCTGCTTATCGCGGCAACGGCAGTTATTGGTTTGATTGCGTTTCCGATCCTTGAGCCGAACTGGGTAATGATCAAATAGACGCCGTTATTAAGCTCTGAGAGCTTGCCAGAAAGGTCTGATCACGGTGTTTAGCGGACATTGAAGAAACAGCATTCTATCCACTATATGTGAAGATCGTTAGCTTCGTGGAGCAATACATGCACACCCATTCGATTGACGATTTTCGCCATTCGCACGTGTTTCTTGGCGACGCGCACGAGCGGAACGAGCGAAAAACTTGGGCTGTTATTGGCATCTGCGCCGCAATGATGGTCGCGGAAATTACCGGAGGCTTTTGGTTTGGCTCGGTCGCGCTTATCGCTGACGGTCTGCACATGTCCACGCATGCCGGTGCGCTTCTCATAGCGGCCTTGGCCTATACTTATTCAAGACGCTATGCGGATGATGCGCGGTTAGCATTCGGTACGGGCAAACTTGGTGATTTGGCCGCATTCACGAGTGCGATAGCTTTGGCAATGATCGCACTGCTTATCGGCTATGAAAGCGTTGAGCGCCTCATTAGTCCGGTGCCAATTGCCTTCAATCAGGCCATCCCGATTGCGGTGGTTGGCTTGGGCGTCAATTTGCTTAGCGCCTTCTTATTGCGTGACGACCATGACCATCACCATGGGCACGCTCACGAACACCATCGCGCCCACGATCATCCGCACGACGATCATGACCACCCGCATGGAAACAGCGAGGTACATCGTGATCATAATTTGCGAGCCGCCTTTGTGCATGTCATGGCGGATGCTGCGGTATCAGTCCTCGTCATCGTGGGCCTAGTTGCAGGTCGGCAGTTTGGCTGGGTCTGGATGGACCCGGTGATGGGCTTGGTTGCGACAGTCGTTATCCTAAGCTGGTCATGGACACTTATCCGCTCCGCTGGCGCTGTCCTTCTCGATGTTTGTCCCGATCCCGCAATGGCGCGAAGAATTGCTTCACGACTTGAGCAAGGTAGTGACCGCGTGTCTGACCTTCATTTGTGGCGTTTAGGTCCGGGACATCTCGCAGCGGTCATTTCGGTAGTGACCCACGAGCCGCGTGCGCCCGATCATTACAAGAGACGACTAGGCGGGCTTACTGGCCTATCCCATGTGACGGTTGAAGTGATGCCGTGTCCGGGAGATCACAACTGATGTCCGCTTTTGGCACTTAGCGGACATCGGCTATTGCACTGCACATGTCGGCTCGTGACCCAAAGATGGGGTAATCGGCCGGCGATCTTGTGGATAGCTGAAGATTTTGGGTGCTGCGCTTCAGGCTGATGGTGAAACGAGGTCCGCGTCTAACGGCCTCAAGCATCAGAAGGAGAAGCGCAGCATGGACCATTTTGCTGGAATGGACGTATCGGTCAAGCAGACCAGCGTCTGCATTGTGGATGACACAGGCCGGATCGTGCGGGAAGTGAAGGTAGCGAGCGAACCTGAAGCTCTTCAGCAGATATTGAGTAGCCCTGCTTACCACTTCAAACGGATCGGACTGGAAGCCGGGCCGCTGTCGCAATGGCTGTTCAGTGCCCTGGCCGATACAGGCTTGCCGGTGATCTGTGTCGAGACGCGGCACATGCGGGCAGTGCTGAAAGCACAGATCAACAAGACCGACCGCAACGATGCACGCGAAGACCTGAAAGAAGCCAACGCAAGCAAGACCGAAATCTTGAATAAGCCCGGGACATTCTCGCGCTGGGAGGAGAAAACGGGCGAGCCTGATACCGATACCAGAGGCCTCGCTTAGTCCGCACAACTGCGCGGCATCAGGGCCTTGCCTCGACTGCCCGCTTTACGGTCATGGCTTCCTATGTGTCTCACTCTCCTCGTTCTCATTGTTCTTGTTGAGCAGGCCACTAACGGGCTTCCTGCGTGTCCGTTCCGCCAAGTTTAGAAAGTCATGAAATTTGTCGTATCGTCGTGAGAAGCGCAGCCATGCAACGTAGAACTTTAGCCGTTGCCAGCCGATCCCGATCAGCACGAAGATGAGCGGTTGCCAGCCTTTCAGGTACAACCACCTGAAAAACCAGACATTGAAAAAGATCACCACCGCCAACACGAAGCCGGAGATAACGAACTCTTTCAGTTGCTGCGCCATTGGGTCCGCCTAGCCCTGTTAGCCTGCCAAATTCCACTTTCGGGGCAAAGCGGACATGCCTTTTTGCGGGGATCTGCCTTCACGGTCGCTATTGAGAGTAAAGCGAACATGGGCTGTTGCGCTGCAAATGTCCGCTTGTGACCCAAAGCGGGCATCCAATCGCCGGAGACGGCAATGAAAAGAACTACGGGCGCCCCCATTAAAGAGGCGCCCGCTTCTGCTGCAACGGATGGTATGGCGTTTATGCCAGTCCCACTTTAACTACCGGAGGCGGCGTGTAGGCCTTCGCATTGGACAGTGATTTAACCATGGCCGGACCAGGCGCATAGGCTCGCGGGATCAAGAAGAACGGTCCCGCAGGCGCGGGTAGCCAGTTAGACTCTTTATCCGCACCTGGACTGTCTTTTTGGATGTAGATAGTGAGCGACCCGTCAGTGTTCTTTTTCATCGGAGTATCGCTTCCCAAAAAGTAGCGGTTAATCGGATTGGGAACGGTGTAATAGTTGCTGGCGTCGTACATGGTGAGTGACCAGAAACCCGGAGCGATAAAAGGCGGCGTCTCCTTGAAAGTGATCGTATACTTCGATGCGCCGGTCAGTTGCCCTCCATTACTGTCCAGTGTGCCTTGGTAATAAACCGCCTCCTGAGGCGTGTTGGCCGTCAGTCCGATCCGAGCGATGATTGCGCGGGTTCGGTAGTCAGTTTGCGAGTTGCCAATCGTGGGCGCGGGCATGAACCAGCCGTTGACAACCTGACCGAATGGCAAGTTGCTCAACATCGGCCCGATGTCCTTGGCGGCTCGCTCCATGGCCTTGACCACGACGGGATCAAGACTCGCACGATCCCAGCGTTTGCCTAATTTGATTCCCAGTGGCTCGAAGTTCGGCAATACTCCGGTCACCTGATCCTTCGGCGGCGGGTTCTCATTGACGACGTCGGAGAAGATTTCCCAGAATTGCAGCGGGTCCGTGAAGTTCATGGCGCTGGCAGGCTGTTTCGCATCGGTGACGTTCGGCGACGCATAGTTATAGGAAGCGGCCGCCGGGGCGGGCTGGCCGGTCACCTTGGAAAGGCGGCCTTTGATGATGATTGATAGCGGGCAATCAATTGCCGGTAATACTTGACGTGGATCAATATATCGCCCGGTGCGGCGTAATAGCGTTCACCGCTTCGATATCGGCGAGCTACGCTGGCCCGTGTTCGGACGACATCGACAAAATGCAGGCCCGCATCGACGCCAAGGTGCACGCGATGGCTGCTGCCGGACCAACCGGTCGCCAGGCGGGCGCCAGTACGCACGTTCAACCGACACCGCGATCAATCGGTGATGCCGAGGCAAAACTTGGCGAGGTGTCGGCTGAAACGGTTGCGGCTGTCAGACAAACCATGTTGCGGGCGCGCGCCGCCGATAGCGCTGGCGACAAGACCGCGTGCGAACAAGCACTCGGGGAAGTGCAACGTGCGATAGGTCCCTAGATGCAGCCCTAAAGGTGGTAAGTGTGCATGTTCGCTATTGGCCCTTAGCGGACATCAGCTCGTGCGCTGCACATGTCCGCTTTCGAGGGTAAAGCGGACATCTCGCTTGCCGCATGGAATGTCCGCTTTTGGTCTACTTTTCGCCGGCTCGGACAAATTCAATGGTGAGCTTGTGCTGCAGGGGCTTGTCGGGGTCGCCCTTAAACTCGGTACTGGCGAGCTTGGGCTTTTCATATGGCGCGGCAGCTTTCGCAGCGTCCAATCGAACCGCCATGTCGAAAGTAGGATTTTTATAGATGGTCATCAAAAGCGTATGCGCGTCGCCAATAAAAGCATCGGGAATAGCATTCTCAATTACAGCCGCAGCGGCTTGGCCGAGTTGGATTATTTCTTTGGTGCGCTTGTTTCTTGCGCCTTTCGGCCTTCCGCGTGCCCTTCCAGTATTAAGGCCCATTTCCAGCCTCTATAGCGCACATTTAGTTTGATTCCGAAATGCGGAACCGCATCCCGTCAGTTTGGGAAATGTTGATAGAAAGCTAGAGAAAACAATGGAACGTTTGACGCATGGTTGGGAAAGCAACCCATTGAAATATGAGAAATGACAACTTCCGCGCCTGGGCACCACTTCGCGTTCACCGGTGTTCACGGTTATCCAAAACGTCCGAAATATCTGCGGCTTGGTTGGTGACACGTTCAAGCTGTTTTGCGGCTTGCAAGAACGCCCGCGGACCCCGACTTACCGCGTCGGAGGTGCGATGTTAGAATGCCTGCTCCGCGTCGTGGGGGCAGGGGCATGTCGGTCGTTGGGGAGTGCAACACGGACGAGGGCTCGGTTGCGGAGCTCAAGGCCGCGCTTTCGCTGCGCGAACGCGAGCTAGCCGAAGCTTATGCGCAGCAGGCCGCGACCGCCGATGTGCTGGAGGTCATCAGCCGTTCGGCCTTCGACCTGCAGCCGGTCTTCGAAACCGTCGCTGAAAGTGCCATCAGGCTGCACCTTCGACGATCCAAACTGGTTTGAACGAGACACTGGAAAATGTCGTCATATTTTCACGCGTTCTGCCCAAACCGGCGTGTTGTTACCTTCCGGCGTTGCCACCTACACTGAACATGCGCTTCAGCTTGACGGTACGCCGAACACGCCCATTGTTCTCGCGCATGCTCTTATGATTTCCAAAAAGAAGTAGGCATGTCCGCTCGTGACCCGAAGCGGACATTGGCGAAGTTAAAGTTTCCAATCGTTGGCCGAAGGTCCAGTGTCACGAGGAAAATTCGCCCTGTTACACTGAAGGGCGGCAGAGGGAACGAAAACATGCAAAACCGTCGAGCATGTGGCGTCGCGGGTCTGGTCATCGTGACAAGCATATCCATTGCGCTCGCTCAAGCGCCGCAGCGCGACGTCATCCCGGTCACTGTCGATAATTTCAATCGCGCCGAGACCGACATGTATTTCGCGCTCTTCGTCAAGCGCGGCGCGTTCGGCAAGTTCCTCCATTTGCGCGAGCTGCCGCTTGAAGGCACCGGCGTGCGTCCGAACCGCGACACGCTTTATTCGGAAGCGGTGTTCGATCTCGATGCCGGGCCGGTCAAGATCACGCTGCCGAATGCGGGAAAGCGGTTCATGTCCATGATGGTGATCAACGAGGACCATTACATTTACGAAGTCGATTACCAGCCGGGCACCTATACATTCACAAAATCCGATGTCGGCACCCGCTACTTTTTTGTGGCCCTTCGAACATTGGTGGACCCGGTGGATCCGAAGGACATCCAACAGGCGCATGCCTTGCAGGATGCGGCAACCGTCCTGCAGCGCGCCGCGGGCCGCTTTGAGGTTCCGAATTGGGATCCCATCAGCCAGAAAAATGTGCGTGATGCCCTTCTTGTTCTGAATGCCACGCTGCCCGACCTGAGAAAAGCATTTGGAACGAGATCCGGGGTCGATCCGGTTAGGCATCTCATCGGGACGGCGTCCGCCTGGGGTGGAAATCCCGATCAGGACGCGATCTATCTGAATGTCACCCCGCCCAAAAATGACGGAGCAACCGTCTACAAACTCAATGTCCCTGCCAGGATTCCGGTGCGGGCCTTTTGGTCGGTGATTGTTTATGACGCCGCGGGCCATCTTCAGAAGAACGACGATAATGCCTATTCAGTCAACAGCATCACCGCGAAGAAAAGGGCGGACGGCTCGGCCGCGATCCAGTTCGGCGGATGTGATGGCAATATTCCAAACTGCCTGCCGACCATGCCGGGCTGGCATTACATGGTGCGGCTCTACCGGCCACGCCCCGAAGTCCTGAACGGCACGTGGAAATTCCCGGCGGCGCAGCGGGTGAATTGATGACTATGCGCAGTGTCCGCTTCCGGCCCCAAGCAGACATGGGCTTTTGCATCGCACAGGTCGCTTCTGACCCAAAGCGGACGCGGCCAGTTGCACTGCGTGTGGGGACTTCCCGCGCGATGCTCTGACCGCTACGACGTGTCAGGCCCGAGGCAAGTCGATGAAGCGGAGCTCCATGGCAGGCGGCAAGGCAAAGAAAGGGCGAAGCTGCGGATCGGCTGAGCCGCCTCAAAAGAATAAGATAGTTAGAGTTTTTCCCGTGAAAATTTAAAAGTTATGACATTCCAACAATTGCTTTTTGCATCTTCCCTGGCCGATGCTGGGACTTGAGACTGTGAACGCAATCATAGAAATTAAGTTGTCCAGCGTTACATTGGACGCGAGCAAAAAAATAATCAAAGCAACACAGAAAAGAAGAGGGGTGCCATGCCTTCATTTTTCACACGCCGAAAATTTATTTCGACGAGCGCAGTTGGCGCTTCAGCGCTTGCGGTCACTTCGTCGTTTCCCCGCCCGTCGTTGTCGCAGCCCGTAAACGTCCGCTACACCTTGTCGTGGCTGCCGACCGGACAATATGCGTTCATCTATTCTGCGCGGCAGCTCGGATACTTCAAAAAGCGCGGCATTGATTTGGACATTTCCCGTGGATTTGGGTCGCTCGCTGCCATCCAAGCCGTATCGACGGGTCAGTTCGATATAGGCGGAGCACAGACAGGCGCGATCCTCCTGTCAATCATTAAAGGCATCAATCTCAGGCTGATGGCCACGCAAGGTTATGATGCGACGCTCGGACTGCTGGTGCCCGAAAAAAACCCGATCAGGACACCCAAGGATCTCGAAGGCAAGAAAGTCGGCGTGACACCGACAAGTGCTGACACGCCGTTCCTTCCCGCCTATTGCCGGCTCGCTGGAGTTGATTACAGCAAACTCAACATTGTGCAGCTCGACAGCAAGATTTCTCGAACAATCCGCGATGTCAGGTGTCGTCGACGCTATCCTGATAACGGGGCTCAGTTCGATTCCGAATTTCGTCTCCGAAAATATGCCCTTCAGAATGCTGCCATACTCTGATGTGGGCCTGCAGTTCTATTGGCAAAACACGATCGTGAGGACGGAATATCTGGAGAAAAACAGAGAGGTGGTCGATAATGTCGTAGCAGCCATACTCGAAGGCTTGAAATTCATGTTGCTCAACCCTCAAGAAGCGATTGAGCGACACCTGAAGGAGCACCCAGAACTCGCGATCGGAAAGAACGGCAAGCTCTACGTGGAACTCGGTGTGGGTATGACGAGCGCTATCATGATTGCCGCTGAGTTAATCAAGCACGGTCTCGGGTACACGGATTTTTCACAGATCGACAAGCAAACGAGTTTCGTAAAGCAATATGCCGCTGCCTCCGTCGATCACGAGCCCCCCAAGGCAAGTACATTCTGTAGCAATGATGCCGTGAATAAAGTGACCTTGACGCCGACCGAATGGGAGCGGGCGCGCAACGATAGTCAGAAATACGTTAAGCTGCTGGGCAAGGCATAAATGGCGACGGAAATCAGTTGCGGAGGTTTCCGCAAAGTTTACGGGCGCGGCGCCAAAGCTTCCGAAGCGGTTGGCTGGGACCAAACGAGCTCGTATGAGCTGAACGCGCGTGAGCTTGACCAGAGATAGTACGATGACGAATTGGCTGAATGGAAAAATCGCAATCGTGACCGGCGCTTCGCAGGGCATCGGTCTTGCCGTTGCAAGACGGCTCTTTATCGATGGCGCAAACCTCGTTCTCACGTTTCTCCCGGAGCACGGCCGGGCAGAGGAGGTGACCGCGCAGATCGGTGCCTCCGTAGATCGTGTCTTGGTGCTTCCGGGCGATCTTCGTGAAATTGATTTCGTGCCGCGGCTGTTCGATGCGACACAACGCCGTTTCGGTGCGCCCGACATCGTCGCGGCGATTGCCGGCGTGAACCTGAGCAAGAATATTATTGATACAACCGAGGAAGACTACGACCGCATATTCGGTATCAATGCCCGCGCGACTTTCTTGATCTTTCGTGAGGCGGCGCGAACCATTCGCGATAACGGCCGAATAATTGGTGTCTCGAGCAACATGGTATTGCAGGGCCGCGCCGGCCACGCGCTATATGCAGCAAGCAAGGCGGCGATCGAGCAATTCGCGAAGACACTTGCAAAGGAGCTTGGGGGCCGCGGCGTTACAGTCAACGCGATTGCACCAGGTCCCACCGACACTCAAATGGTGTCACAGCTTTCGCGCGAAACTGCGCCCGGTATCACGCCGTTGCGTAGGCTCGGCCGCCCAGACGACGTCGCGGACGTGGTCGGATTTTTGGCATCAGATAATGCGCGATGGATCACCGGTCAGGTTGTCGGCGTCAATGGAGGAATAATCTGATTAGCGACCGCGTTTAAATCGGGCATTCATTTGTTGCCCACCCCCACCTTTGTATGGTTCACTACCAAACTCGGTGCCGTGGGAGTGCGATGTCCTCCGAACAATTAATTCAAGGCATCATCGGCGGTCTGGCGATCGGCTGCATTTATAGCCTGATTGCTCTCGGCATCACGATCATTATACGTGCCACAGAAATCCTGCACTTCGCGCAAGGCGAGTTGTTGATGATCGGCGCAATGGCAGGATTGTCCGCGATCTGGATGGTCGAACTACCGTTTGTATTTGTCCTGCTTGTCGGAATGGTTGGTGGCGGCATCGCGGCAGTGGTTATCGAGCTTTCGGTCTACCGTACGTTGCGCACATTGCGCATGCCTCTCATCAACATTGTCATTTCAACCCTGGGCGTCTCCCTCATTCTACAGAATGCGGCGCGTCTCATTTGGGGATCAGAGCCGCTGCGCTATCCGGCACTGTTTCGCGTGCGCGGCATCGACATTGCCGGTTATGCCATCTCACCACAGCTCATTTGGATATTGGTGCTTGGCTTTGTGATGATGGGAGTCCTGCAATTATTTTTTCGCTACACCCGCCTCGGCATCGCGATGCAGGCGGCAGCGCAGGACGGCGAAGCTGCCCAGCTTATGGGGATCAACGTAAAAAAAACTACCACTTACACATTTGCAGTTGCCGGCGTGATGGCAGGCGCTGCCGGTGTGCTGTTAGGATCGCTATTTTTTGCTTCATTTAATATGGGTTTTTTGATTGGCATTAAGGCTTTCGTGGCGGCGACGCTTGGTGGTCTCGGAAGTTTGACTGGCGCGATGATTGGGGGACTTGCGTTCGGCCTCATTGAGACTTTTTCAGGCGTACTGATTTCGACAGCATACAAAGACGCGGTCGGAATGGTCGTTTTGATCGCCATTCTGTTGCTGGCTCCCATCAGGAATTTTCATGCGCGCGGGCCGCAGGATCTGAGCTCGATGCAAACCGGCACAATCAGATTTCTTGCACTTGTTGTGTTTGCAATCGTGCCATTCGTTCAAACCAACACCTACTGGCAGCATGTCTTCGGCGTTGCACTGATCGGCGCGATTCTGGCCCTGGGCATGCAGCTTCTCGTTGGAATGGCGGGGCTGCTATCCCTTGGCCAGGCCGCGTTTTACGGCATTGGCGCCTATGTTTCTGCCGTGCTGACCTTACGTTTCGGTGTGCCGTTCACGTTCGCATTTCTCGCAGCAGGCTGCGCAGCCGCAGTATCCAGTCTCTTACTGGTACCGATCGTGAAACTGCCGAGTTCAAGTCTCGCGGTGGCGACACTCGGATTCAACATCATTGTTTATCTGATCATGCTCAATGAAGACTGGGCCACCGGCGGCAGCTATGGCCTGTTGAATGTGCCGGCACCGCGTATCTTTGGTTTTGAGTTTACCTCCGAGCGCGACATGTATTTTCTGATTTTGGCAGTCGCTGCGCTGGTCTATTTTTCGATTGAAAGACTTTCGAATTCGCGGTTCGGGCGTGCACTAAGGCGATTTCGCAGGACGAAGACGCTGCACGGGCCTGTGGCATCTCGACCATCCGGTATAAGAGTAAGTGCTTTCTGGTTGCCGCGTTTACGGCCGGAATTGCGGGCTCCCTCTATGCGCATCACGCGCGGTATCTCAATCCCAATGACTTCACCTTCAACAAATCAATCGAAATACTAATCATGGTTGTGGTGGGTGGCCTAGGCAGCCTTCCGGGTGCAGTCATTGGCGCGCTTGTCATCGTTTTCATGCCTGAATTCTTGCGCTCGTCAGGCGAACTGCGGCTTATTCTATTCGGCGCACTGGTCGTCGTGCTAATGGGAGTAGGCCGCGGCGGAATTGCGGGGCTTCCAATGTTGCTGGTGCGATTTGTTCAACGCTTTCGTGCAGACGGTGGACGAGCAGTCGAATCCGCGGAGGTAAAGCAGTGACAACGCTGCTGCGTACATCGCAGCTTTCGTGCCGGTTCGGCGGCTTGATTGCTGTCAACGCAGTGGACCTTTCGGTGGAAGCAGGCAACGTGCATGGCCTGATCGGACCGAACGGTGCCGGCAAAACGACGTTTCTTAATCTTATCTCGGGACATATCCGCCGGACAGGCGGCACGATTAATTTTGACGGTAAAGAACTTGGCTCAATGCCGCCGGAATCACGTGCGGCGGCGGGAATCCGGCGAACTTTCCAAAATCTGCGCCTGTTTCGTGAGATGACGGTCATCGAAAATGTGATGGTGGGCCTGCATGCCAACACCCGCAGCGATGTATTTCCTTCGCTGATTGCGGACCCGCGCGCAACAGGTGGAAGAAAAAGAGATTGCGGATCGTGCGCGTGAGGCTCTCGATTTTGTAGGGCTATTGAATTTCGCGGACGCGGTGGCCGGCAGTCTGTCCTATGGGCATCAACGGTTGCTCGAAATTGCGCGCGCTTTCGTCGCCAGGCCGAAGTTGATTTTGGCGGATGAACCGGCCGCCGGGCTAAACGGGGCAGAAGCAAGTCAGTTGGTCAACCTCATCCGGCGCATTCAGGATCTCGGCATTACCGTGATGCTGGTGGAACACCATATGGAAGTGGTAATGCGCGCGTGCGATCGCATTACCGTCCTCAACTACGGCAAGAAGCTCGCGGACGGCAGCCCGGCCGACATACGCGATCATTCCGGTGTGATCGAAGCCTATCTCGGCACGAAATCGATCTACAAGACACGCCGTGAGGGCGTCGAGGCGGCGCCATGCTGCGCATTGAAAATCTGCATTTAGATTATGCGCAAGATTCCGGCGCTTCGCGGCGTCGATATGGACATCCGCAGCGGCGAGATCGTCGCGTTGATCGGCGCGAACGGCGCCGGCAAATCGACGACGCTGAAGGCAATTTCCGGGCTGATCGGCCCCTCCGCCGGGAGGATCGAGTTCGATGGATACATCCATTGCCGGTCTTCCGCCAGAAAAAATTGTTGAACTCGGAATCATTCATGTACCGGAAGGCAGGCGCGTATTCCCGCGCCTGACTGTCGAGGAAAATCTTAGGGTCGGTGCATACCCGGTGCGGGCGCGAGCCAGTGAAAAGCAGTCGCGCGAGCATGTGTACAGTCTGTTTCCGAGGTTGGCGGAGCGCCGCCGGCAAGCGGGCGGTTCGCTCAGCGGTGGCGAACAGCAAATGCTGGCGTTCGGGCGCGCCATGATGGCCAAACCGGTGCTGCTGTTATTGGACGAACCCTCGTTGGGCCTTGCTCCTAGATTGGTGGAAGAAGTGGCGCAAGCCATTGAGCGCTTTCACGAGGAAGGCGCGACCATTCTTTTGGTCGAACAAAATGCCGAGCTTGCACTCGGCATGGCATCGCGCGGGTTCGTGATTGAGACAGGTCGAATTGTGCTCACCGACACGGCGCCCAATCTTCTCAATAATCCCAGAGTTTGGGCGAGCTACCTCGGCCGCGAAGATTGGGAAGCCGAGCTCGATAAGGAACGTCGCGACTCTACGTCTCTAAATTGAATGTGCTTAACCCAAAGGGGAGGACGGACATGACTCGATTAAAAGGTCGTTTCGTGACAACTGGGCTACTTGCCTCCGCACTGATTTTGGTCACCGCAGGCGCAATGGCCGACACAATCAAGATCGGAGTGTTTGGACCATTTACGGGCGATGCAGCCGCTACCGGGGCTGCCGAGAAGGAGGCTGTTGACCTCGCCATCAAGGAAAAAAATGCCGCCGGCGGTATTCGTGGCAAGCAGATCGAGGCGGTTTATGCTGACGATGCCGGCAAACCGGAAGAGGCAGTTAATGTCGCCAAGCGACTGACCGCCCGCGATAACGTCTCAATCCTGATTGGCAGCATCAGTAGCCCTGCAAGCCTTGCGGCCTCTCAGATTGCCGCCCAGTCGCAAACACCCCAGATCGTAGTGTCCGGAACGGCTCAAAAAATAACCACACAGGGAAACAAATGGGTTTTTCGTTCGCCTGTACCGGACACGAAATTGGCCGGTGATCTCGCAGGCTTCATTCACGAGAAATTCCCGAACGCCAAGAAGGTTGCCTTCCTGTATGTGAATGATGATTTCGGACGTGGCGGCTTTGAATCGTTCAAGGCCGGCGGGCAGAAATACGGCCTGGAGATCGTGGCCGAAGAAAGGTACGCGCGTGGCGATCTGGATTTCACCGCCCAGCTTGGGCGTATCAAGGCCAGCCCGGCTCAGGTGCTCGTCGAGTGGTCGCGTTACGCCGAAGGCGCGCTGGTTGCAAAGCAGTTCACGCAAATGAACATGACGCTGCCTCGCTTTGGATGCGATGGTGTCGCGATTCCAAAATACATTGAGCTCGGAGGCGACGCGGTGAATGGTGTATTCTATATGACTCACTACAGCAGCGCGACGACCGCGAATATTCCGGCGGCGCAAAAGTTCATCGCCAAGATCAAGCAGGCCTATGGCAAGGTGGCGGACGCCTATCATGCCGAAGCCTATGATGCGATTACAATGGCGCTGCTCGCAATCGAACAGGCGGGCAGCGAAGACCGAAGCAAGATTCGCGATGCCTTGAGCAAAGTGAGCTTCGAGAGCACACGCGGTCCGTTCAAGTTTGACGAAAAGGGCGACCCGCTGCTGGTAACTCATGTTGTTAAGATTGTCGGCGGTAAGGAAACTAACGGCCGCGATATTCCGATTCAGCAATAGTCAAGCCGAATAAAAATGCGCGCACGCGACTTCCGCGTGCGCGCTATAACCGTTCAGGAAAAGGACATCGTTATGGGTATCAAAGTAATCAATTCAGACGTTCCGCGGCCGCTCGCGAATTATTCCGAAGCCTCCATAGCCAATGACTTGGTTTTCACGGCCGGGCAGCTTGCCAGCGACTTTAAAACCGGTGTGCCGCCTGAGGCTCGCAAGCATCCGAATTTTCCGTTCTACGGCTCCGATATCAAGCTGCAGGCGGACTACATTTTGAAAAATATGGCGAAGACTTTCAAAGCCGCCGGCACTTCTTTGGACCATGTGATCAAGGCGCAGGTCTTTCTGACAGACCTAAACGACTTCAACGGGTTCGATGAGGTTTGGAAACAATATTTCAAAGTGCCGCCACCGCGTACGACAGTTGGTACAACCGGTCTCCTGGTCAAGGACACCCTCGTCGAAATCGACCTGATCGCGACAATGCCGGGCAAGCCGGGCGACGGTCATCACGTCGGGCGCGCCCAAGCCGCTCGCAAACTATTCCGAAGCCATGCGGGCGGGCGACCTTGTTTTCGCGGCCGGACAATTGGCCAGCGATTTCAAATCCGGTGTGCCGGCTACGGCCAGGCGCGGTGAAAACTTTCCGTTTTATGGCTCGGATATCCAGCTCCAGACTGAATTCGTGCTTGAAAACCTCAAGAAGACTTTCGAGGCGGCAGGAAGCTCGCTCGACCACGTGGTCAAGGCTCAAGTTTTCATGACCAATTTGAATGACTTCGCCGGTTTCGATCAGGTCTGGAAACGGTATTTCAAGGTGCCGCCGCCGCGCACGACGGTTGGAACGACGGGGCTGTTAGTCAGGGAGACGTTGGTTGAGATCGATCTGATCGGCTACGTCCCGCGTTCCGATCTCAAACACGAGGTGATCAAATCTGGCGCGCCTCGGCCGCTTGCTAATTATTCCGAAGCGTTCACGCTCGGGAATTTCGTTTTCGCGGCGGGGCAAATCGCCAGCGATTATAAAACGGGGGTGCCGACAGAAGCGCGGAAGCATCCAAACTTTCCGTTTTATGGCTCCGATATCAAGCTGCAGACGAGCTACATTCTCGAGAACCTCACGCAGACGTTTGAGGCGGCCGGCAGCTCGCTCGATAACGTCGTCAAGTCCCAGGTATTCATGACGGATTTGAGGAACTTTGCCGCCTTCGACGAGGTTTGGAAGCAATATTTCAAGGTGCCGCCACCCCGGACCACGGTCGGCACGAGTGGGTTGCTGGTTAAAGACGCTTTGGTTGAGATTGATCTTATCGCCACGCGTTAGTGTACGTCGGCAAATTGTCCATGGGCGGGCTGGCGGTGATGTTTCGTCGCCATTTCGCTAACCGTGAACGCGGTGCCGCCACTCGAATCAGATGCAATTATCTCCTCGGCGGCTATGACTGCTGCAGCTCCGCCGAAACCGCCCAGCGTAAACATGAGCAGGAACATGCCTCCGCGATCGCCGCCGTTCTCCACAATAAGTCCGTCTTGGGTACAACGAAGGGCCATTTTAGCGCGCTTTGCCACTACGCCATTGAGCACAACTTTGACGTTCTCGAAGATATAGCCATAAGTCGGCAAAACCACAATGACTATCGTTCGATGCTAAGAGGAAGCGGACGTCCATCAACGCAAGTGGCAATATGATGGACCATCTTTCGTTGGCGCCTGCTTGTCGTTGCCGGACGTACGACTTTCCGACGGAGCGCCTTCATTCTTGTTCGGCTTAAATCTCTGCCGCGTCTCGCAATTTGAATTGGTCATCGACGAGCTCGTCTCCGATGCACAACGTGGCACAAATACGTTTGGCCCGCGAGACTCGGTAGCCTCATTTCCCTGGCGGGAAAATGACCTTCCAGTCGTTCTTCATATCCACGACCGTTATAATGGACGATCAATCCAAGGCGCATCCCGCCGCTCATCGTGGTACATTGGAGCATCTCAGATCGCTACCGGAATTGCCACGGGCGGCAATCGGGCGCTGGCCGATAAATTGATTGATGCCGAACGGTTTGCCCGCCTTGTCATCGATGAAATTGGTTTCCGGCAGGCGAAATAATTCGGGCCTGCCCTGGCGCGTTTCGAATCTCATCTTGATCGACGAGTTCACCACCTGCTCGGGCGGGACACCATATACCTGGCTCGCGAATGCGCGCGATCCGCGCTTCAAGCGCAGTAAGCGATGCTGAGAGAGATGTCTCGGGCGGCGGCGTCGAATTCATGCGGCCGGCCCTATACCGAGCTCGTCTACCAGCCAAGCGAGCGGCACACAGCATTTCTTGGTGAACCTATCATCCTAATTATAGAAGCATTATGCAAAGACGGATTGCCACCGTTTCGGCAGTTCTAAGTCTCAATCACAACGAGATCTTTCATGGAAGTCAGCATAAATCGACTTCAAACACCCAGCTAGTTCCGCATTAGATACGCCGAGCCTCGCGCCCTGTGTTCCCGAATGGAATCGGTGGACGTGAGTGAGACGGATTTTGGCTCCGCCATCGCAGGATGATTCGGCGGCTCAATTTGCGGCCGGCCGACGGACCCACCACCCTACCCCGCGCCCAGGCCGGACTTTCCAGAAACCAGCGCGCATTAACTTACGTAAGGCACGCGGCGCGATCTCTAACACTAAGAATTAAGTGCCCCGCCCTCGCGCAAACGCGTAATATCGACGGCAGAAAATCCCGCTTCGCGCAAGACTTCATCGTTGTGCTCACCAAGTATCGGCGGCGCCATGCGGTTGACTTCACGTTGGCGATCGTAATGCACCGCGCTGTTGATACCCTTCACGCTACCCATGCGCGGATGTTCCATTTGAATGATCGTACCCAGATGCTTGACTTGGGGATCCTCGACCACGGCTGCGAAATCGTTAACCGGAGCGAATGGCACATCCAGACGTTCAAGTGCAATGATCCATTCAGTTTGTTTCTTTTTTACGAATGAGCGTCCGAGTTCCTCTAACAGAACATCGTAATTCTTAATACGCTGTCCGGCGCTGTCAAAGCGAGCGTCAGCGGCGAGCTCCGGACGCCCAATCGCCTGGAGCAAAGCCTCCCAAAATTTTGGTGGTGTGGACAAATGCACCGAGATCAGCTTTCCGTCGGCGCACGGCAGCACGAAACATTGCGATGCCGCCGGTCGCTGGTACGGGCTCGGCGTCTGTCCATTGCGGAAGAATTGCGCGATCGAATTAGTAGCGAATGAAATCACGGCATCGAGCATGGGCACTTCCACCAAGTGCCCGCGCCCACTTTTCTCCCGCTCGTACAGAGCGCCGAGCACACCATAGGCGGCATAGAGACCGGTTACCGCGTCGGCGACGTTGGGGCCCGTAATTTTAGGTCTGTCAGGTTCAAGGAACTGGCTGAGCAGACCAGATAGAGCTTGCACCACGGTGTCGTAGGCGGGGCGATGCCGGTACGGCCCGTCCGGTCCGAAGCCGGTGATAGAGCAATAGATCAGTTTGGGGTTGATGGTCGAAAGCTGCTCCCAGCCCAACCCTAGCCGATCCATCGTCCCGGGGCGGAAATTTTCCACCAGTACGTCGACCTTGCGCGTAAGCGCCTGAAAAACCTCAACGCCCGCCGGGTTAGACAAATTGAGGGTAATACTTTTTTTATGCCGATTGTGCGCGCAGAACGCGGCGCTATAGCCGTCAGGCGTGTAATTACGGAACGGATCACCACCCTTCGGGTTTTCAACCTTGATGACTTCAGCGCCCAGCTCAGCTAGCAATTGGCACGCATAGGGCCCGCTCACGAAGTTCGAAGCTTCCAGGACACGCACGCCGCTCAGGATGCTCATTTGCGTGGTTCCTCTTTTTGCTCGGCCGGCGCATAGGGCACAGAACCGTGCGCAGCATTGAGTAAGATTTATCGCCGCTGGTGAGTTCCTGCTCTTCGCGTAAATGCGCCAGCAGGCCAGCCGCACGTGAGATCACCGCGAGCCCCCGCATTATTGAAGCCGGAATGTTTATTTCCAGCAGCACTGCCGCGATCGCACCGGTAGCGTTGATGGTGATGTGCTTCTGGTAGCCGCGATCAACCTCGCGCCCTAGCAACTTGAGTGCGGCGACATAACGACCGGCTAGGTTTTCCTCCTCGGCGACAGCTAATATTCTCGGCGTGCGCGGATCGTCCGGCTTGTGCTGACGATTGCCGAAGCCGGGAATGCTTCTTTTCGACGTCAGATAACGGCTCACGATTGCTTTAGCGGTCTTTTCGCCATCCGCGCCGGCGGCGACGATTTCCTCAAGCAACATAGCTGCGTCCTCCATAGTTCCAGCGAACTGGCCGCCGATGCCGAGGAGACCAGCTGCCATAGCGCCTTGCAGGCGACTCCGGTGCCGACAGATAGATTAAACGCGTCGCGATCGCCTGTGGCGTCAAACCGTGCTCCATTAGAGTAATCAAAACTGTGTCGACGATGCGGGCTTCGCTGGGCGTCGGGGCGCGTCCGGTTAGCAGAAGAAAGAAAGCCTCGGTGAACGTCATCCGGCCCATTATGTCTTTAACCAGATCGCGGTTGCGCAGGAGGATCCGATCGTTACTGACGAAGCAGAGATTGGTTGTGGCCATGATTAAATCCGCACTTGATTGCAAATTGGGGGAGCGTTTTAAGGTTTGCTGCCAGTCGTAGCGTGCACGTAGCTCGAAGCTTGGCCGGCCCCGGTGATCGATCCGGTACGTTTAGGCGTTCCGTCAACCAATACGACCGCGATGCGGGCCGGCTCTGTCCCGCGATTGATCCAGCAATGATTGGTACCCCGCTGCACCATTACATCGCCGGGTTTAAGCCGCACTGTGGAATCATCGAGATCCATGTCGATTTCGCCCGATAGACAGATGACGTAGTCGATCGTGTCGGTGCGATGCAGATTTGTCTTGATCCCGACCGGGTGAAATTCGATTACGGCAAAGCGCGACCCGCCCTTGGGCGGTGCGGTGCCAAGAATGCGCTGACCAGTATCTTCCTCGCCTAGCATATCGGCCGGCAGCCGGTCGGTAACCCATATCAGCGTTGAAGTATGTGTCGAAGGTTCCGATGCCTGCCGTTTGTGATTAGTAGCCGGCCCATCAATCCACACCACCGCTTTACCGGCAGAGTTGTGTCCGGTGACAATGCGTCGAACTATTGGCTTGACTTCACTCATTATGTGCGTCTCCAACGCGCGTGCCATGCCCTTCAGACCATGAGATAGGCTTTGCGTACCGACTCATCATTTGCCAATTGCGCCGGAAGCCCTTCATATTTGATTTCGCCTTTTTCAATGATGTAAGTGCGGTCGGCGATCTTGAGCGAGAAATTCAGGTTCTGCTCCGACATCAAGATCGTCTCGCCGCGGTCTTTTAGTAGCCGCAGCTTCGCC
The DNA here is from genome assembly GCA_963702605.1 of uncultured Pseudomonadota bacterium. Lineage (GTDB taxonomy): Bacteria > Pseudomonadota > Alphaproteobacteria > Rhizobiales > Xanthobacteraceae > Pseudolabrys. Next base: position 23,484 of record CAVPDI010000036.1, on the reverse strand, counting down.
AGCATCTGATCGACCACGAGGGGCGCCAGGCCCTCCGACGGTTCGTCGAGCAGTAGAAGCTCGGGATTTCCCATCAAGCTGCGGCCGATTGCAAGCATACGCTGCTGCCCGCCGCTCAATGAATCACCGCGCCGCTTAGTATGCTCACGCAACATCGGAAACAATTCAAACACGCGCTCCTCGTCCCATGGTCTGCGGCCAGCACGTGGCGGCCGACGCGCCGCCTCTAGATTTTCTGCCACCGATAGGCCTTTGAAGATGCGGCAGTCCTCCGGGACATAACCCAGTCCGGTGCGGCAGACCGCGTCCGACTTCAAGCATCCCGATTTCCTCGCAGCGAAACCGGACTCTTCCACTTCGAAAACGATGTACGCCCATGATGCCTTTCAGCGTAGTGGTCTTGCCAGCGCCGTTGCGGCCCAGCAGGACGACTACTTCACCTTCCCGGACATTTAGGTTGACCCCGAACAGTACATGGTTCGATCCATAGTAGCTGTGGGCGTCGGTCACCTCCAAAAGCAAGGACACTAGCTCTTCCGCAGTTTCAGGACCTCGGCGCAAGTTCGGGCATATTGCGCCGGGTCATAGGCGTGGATCCCGACCGCTCCGATTCCGTCAGGAAATTCGGGCCCGCGCTTTACGGTGCCGAAGAAATATGGATATGCCGCGACATTGTCGCAGCCGCGCACATGCGACATGCCGACCGGCGTGGAGAAGCTCATCCCCGCCATGGCTTTGGAGGCCGCCGCAGCATGGTCGGGGTCGCCGCCCTTGACGATCGCGGTAGTCAGCATTTTGCCCGCAATATATCCGACCAGTGTAGAGCCGACCGGATAACTGTTGCCACGCTTCTCGACTTCGGCGACGAACTTGGTGTTTTCTGGCGAATTGATTGCGTAGAAGGGATACCAAAGATTCACAAGAGTTCCGTCCGGCAGTGAGTCCTTTGCAAAGGCCATCTTCACCTGGTCGAGACCGTGAGTAAAAAACTTCACTTTGCCACCGTCGAACAAGCCGAACCCTTTCGCCGCCTTCAGGAAATTGACGAGGTCGCCGCCGAAGATCCCCGACACGACCATGTCCGGTTTGGCGGCCTGGATCGCCGTGACTTGTGGAGCGAAATCAAGCGTACCAATCTTCGGCCACTCCTGTCGCGCAGATCACGATATCAGGGCGTACCGCTTTAATTGCTGCGACTATGTCATCGACGAAGTCATGGCCAAATTCGAAGTCGGGCGCAATCGTGGCGATGCGCTTAATTTCCTGTTTCGATTTAATATTTTCGGCCATGATGCGGCCAAGCTCGACTGTGCTCCAATTCGAGCGGCCGATCATTGGGCCGCCGACTTCGGCGGTAAAATGCTTGCTGGTGGCAACGCCGCCAAGCAAGAAGACATCGTCGCGACCTTTGATCAAACCACCGATAGCTAACGCTGCACCCGCATGGCTGCCCACGACGATATAATGCATGCCGTTATTGGAGATCATGCGGCGGGCTTCGGTGATGGCCTTCTCGACGCTCAACCCCATGTCTGCTGTCTGCAGCTCAAACTTTCGGCCCTTAACGCCGCCTGACGGAGTTGGCCTCGTCGATGGCGATCTGAAAGCCGAGCCGGATCTGCCCGGTTTGGAAAGCGAAGGGACCATTATACATGTCGATCAGGCCTATGCGGACTGGCGCCTGCTGCGCCACCGCCACGCCCGTTCCCATCGACGTTGCCAATGCTAACGCTGTCAAATACCCGCTTCGATGCTGTCTCATTCTGTCCTCCCTGAGTTCACTGCAATGACCTAGCTTGATAGCGGCCTTGCACGTTTATCTCTTCTCCGAGATAAATTTCTTGCACCTCGCGATTGTTGCGCACTTCTTCGGGACGCCCTTCGGCGAGAATGCGGCCCTGATGTAGAACAGAAATCCGGTCTGCGACGGCAAAAACAACCTGCATGTCGTGCTCGGTAAAGATCACCGTCAACCCGTATTGCTTAGCGATACGATGAACCATACCGATCGACTCGAGGCGCTCCCGCGCCGCCATGCCAGCAGTAGGCTCATCGAGCAGTAATAACCTCGGCTTGTTGGTCATCGCTACTGCAAGCTCGAGCCGTTTCTGGTCACCGTGCGAAAGAGTGCCAGCCCGCATGCCGCCGAAACCCTCGAGGCCGACACTTTCAAGCAAGGCGTGGCTTTCGTCGAGATAGCTGGTCGATGCACTGCTCAACAAATTGTATGTCCTGCGGTCGCGTGACAACAGGGCAACCTGGACGTTCTCGAGCACCGTGAGTTCGGCGAGTATGCTTGTAATCTGGAATGTGCGGCTGATGCCATTGTGAAACAGCCGGTACGGCGTTTTCCCTGTGATGTCGCGGCCTTCAAACGTGATGCGCCCACGATCGGGCACGACAAATCCGGTGATTATATTGAATAGCGTGCTCTTGCCGGCCCCGTTCGGCCCGATAATGGCGCGGAATTCGCCCTTCTCGACCGACAGTGCGACGCCCGCTGCAGCATGCACACCATTGAAATTCTTATGCACATCGTGCACATGAAAAATCGGTTCAGCCATGTTGGCGCCGCGCGAATAAATGGGTGACCCCTTGAGGCATTAACATGACGACGACGAGGATGAGACCGCCCATGAATAACGCCCAATATTCGGTGTAACCGGTCAAGACGGTCTGCAGCATGACGTAGAGAGCAGCGCCAATTATCGGACCGGAAAAACTTGTGGTACCGCCGAGAATGGTCATCACGATAGGGACGGCGCTGGCGCGCCAGTCGAGCCAATCGGGAAACACGCTTTGATTGGCTATCGCCCAAAATACGCCCGCAGCGCCCGCGAAAAACGAGCTGATTACGAAGGCACTCCATTTGTGAAAATCGACATTGATGCCGATTGCCAAACTCTTGCGCTCGTTGTTGCGCTGAGCGCGCAGCACAATTCCGAACGGAGAATGCACGATGCGCCATAGCAGGAAAAGACAAATCGTAACCACCGTGAGCGCGAAATAATAGATGCCCTTTGGCGTACCAAGCACGCCGGGAATCACCAGCCCTCGCAACCCGTCGTCGCCACCGGCAAAATCGTAAGATTTCAGGAAGATCGAATAGGCGAGCATCTGGAAGGCGAAGGTTAGCATGCCAAAATAAATTCCTGACAGCCGGATGCAGAAATAGGCAATCAGCGCGCCAACTGCGGCGGCAACGAACGGGGCTGCGACTATAGAGACGAAAACGCCGGCGCCGACCTTCACCAGCAAAATCCCGAACGCATATGCGCCGAGGCCGAAGAAAGTGGCATAACCGAAGGCCAACATGCCGCCGTAACCGAGCAAAAGATTGAAAGAGACCGCGTAAAGTGAGAAGGCGATGATCTGGATAAAAACGAAGATCCAAAAATCCGATACCAGCGGTGGCAGCACCAGCAGAACCGTGACTCCGAGCAGAGCTAACAAGTTGCGCATGGTCACTCTCGTCGTCCGAACAGGCCACGCGGGCGTAGCACCAGCACAACTGTCATGAGCGCAAATGGCAGGACGATCGCCATTTGTGGTAAGATGAGAATGCCGAATGCGTTAGCCTGGCCGATCAGAAGAGCGCCGACAAACGACCCGAAAAAGCTGCCCATGCCGCCGATCGCGACGATTACAAAAGCATCGGTGAGGACTTGCGCGTGAAGTCCCGGACCGATCGATACGATCGGCGCTGCCAAACCGCCAGCAAGTCCGGCGAGACCGGAACCAAGCCCGAACACGGTCGTGAATAGCCTACCGACATCGACGCCGAGCGCGCGCAACATGTCGCGATCGACCGTCGCCGCACGCACCAGAATTCCCCAGCGCGTGCGGTAAAGCAGCGCCCAAAGGCCCGCGCACACCACGATTCCGGTGCCGATCAGGAACAGGCGGTACACCGGAAAAGTAACGCCGAAGGGCCGGATGTAGCCTTCGAGCTGCGCGGGTAATTCGGACACCGCGTGCTCTGCATTTACCCCAAATCAGGCGGACCGTGTCACCGCAGATAAGAACGAGGCTGAAAGTCACCAAAAGTTGGAACGCCTGAGGCGAGCGATAAATTCGCCGTAATATAGTCAGCTCGAAGCCGATGCCGAACGCAGCCACGGCAAGACCTGACACGACTAGCATTACGGCAAAGCGCGACCAATTAGTCGCATTTGAGCCCACTGCGCTGAAGGCGGCGTAGGCGCCTAACATGAACAGCGAGCCGTGTGCGAAATTGATGATACGGGTGAGACCGAGAATAAGCGACAGTCCAGACGCCACCAGAAATAGCAACATGCCATTCGCCAGTCCGGCCATAAATTGGCGCGTGATGACAACCGGGTCTGTAATCCAAGACAATGATTGGAGCCATGCCTCCATGTTACTGACGACGCTCATAATCTAGCGGTGAAGTAACCACCGAAACGCTCGCCAAACTAAGGCGCAGCTCGTTTTGCGTGGAGCTCACCCCAAATTATCGGTATCACCCACCGCGACCTACCCCGCAAGAATTATCGGATAAAATCATCATCTTGTCACGCGAGTTGTTTGGCAAAAGAAAAAATCAGTATACAAAATTATTGTCGGCTCAGGCACAACTTGGCCCCGCGCGCGAGCGATGTTCCCATGATGAAGGTCATGCGGCTGCCTGCACAACCAACCCTATAGGTATCAAAGGCGCGGGTGAATCCGGCACGACCGCTGCACCCTGCGCAATAATGAATGCGATAGCCTCTGTGCTTCCACCAGACGCATCAGCCCGCTTGAATATGCCCGCAACATCGGAGCGAATTTGGAAGGCTTTGCGAGAAAGATCGTGATTTGGGAACACGAGTGACTCTGCATCGGCGAGGGCACGATGATTGCGATGTACTACGCTTCGTGATTCAAACAATCACGCTGGCTATTGAGCGGTCGTTCAAGCATTGCGTCCATTCAGCATCAGCAGTTGACACAAAGTACCATAGGTGGAAACTTGAAACGTCTTAATTATAGTAACATAGGACGAAGGGGACCTGCATGATTATCGATTGCCACGTGCACGCCGGTGAGTTGGGCAAGCACTATCCTGAGTGGTGGGTCGCCGAATTGTATCGTCACTGGGGTGGCATTCATCAGTGGACCTATGAGCGCCCTAATCTGTCTGTAGGCGAGCGCCTGTTGTCGCAGATGGATCAGGTTGGCGTCGACATGATGTGCATCATGACGTCGGATCATCGGCGCGTATTCCCGAATGACAGTGGCCCATACACTCCGAACGATTACCTGCTGGAAGTTAAGAAGGTAGCGCCGGAAAGGTTCGCCTTAACCTGCAGCGTTGACCCGTTTCGCGGTGTTGCCGACGGTGTGAAAGAGATCGAACGCTGCGTTAAGGAACACGGCTTTCAAGCGTGCAAATTATATCCCTCTTACGATCACTTTGATCCGGGCGATGAACGCCTTTTCCCGATTTACAAGAAACTTGTCGAGCTTGATATCCCCATGCAGATTTACATGGGATATACGCCTTCGCGCAATGCGCCAATGAAGTATCAACTGCCGCACCTTCTCGATCCGGTCGGCGAGAAATTTCCGGAGCTCAAGGTCATCGTTGCCCATATGGCGTGGCCTTGGACCGAGGAGTGTATGTCGCTCATCTCGAGATGGGAAAATTTCCACTGTGATGTCGCCTACTGGGGTTGGTTCGGTGCCGAAAGGGTATTGCGAAAAGTCCGCGATTTCGGCGACATTTGCGGCTTCGATCGGTTGTTATATGGCTCGGAAAATTCCCACACGCATATGGCTCCCGACATGTTCAGGAGCTTCAAAACGCTCGCGCCCAAACTAGGTATCAAGCCCATTACTGACGAGGAAATGGATTTGATCATGTGGAAGAACACGGCTCGGCTATGGAAGCTCAATCCAAAGCCACACTCCCAAAAGGCAAAGGGAAAATAAAACTGGCGAAAACCGTGTAATCGAATAGCGAATTTATTCTGCCCGCGGCATGAGGAGGAACACGAGTATGTCACGCGTGACAGGGAAGTTCAGAGGCTTAACGTCCGTTTTTGCTTTGATCGGATCGCTCATAGTTTTGGCCTTTGGGGCGCAGCAAGCAGCCGCAGAAAAAGGCGTCACCGATACGGAGGTCCGGTTAGGAATGTGGGTACCGCTAAGCGGTCCCATTTCGCTGCTCGGAAACTCCACGCGTGATGCGGTGAATATCTGGGTCAAGGAGGTCAACGATAAAGGCGGCATTGCTGGCCGCAAGTTAAAGCTGATCGCATATGACGACGCAGCATCTCCGCAAGAGGCGCAAGCAGCAATCCGCCGCCTGCTCAATCAGGACGAAGTATTCATGCTAATCGGGGGGTCCGCGAGCGGGTCTACCCTGCCTGTGAAACCACTGATCCTGCAAGAAAAGGTGCCGTTCATCGCCTCAATCTCTTCCAATATGAATTTGATGCGGCCATTTTCGCGATACATCTTCCGCGTGTACGCAAACGAAGAAAACCAAGCGATTGGCCTCATCGACTGGATGATGCAGGGTGAAAACATCAAGCGGCCGGCGATTATCTATAACAGCAACGACTACGGCGTCGGCGGCTACAATGCGATGAAGGAGCGCCTTAAGAGCAAATACAATCTCGATCTGGTCGCGGCCGAGCGCTATAACGCGACTGATCAGGATTTCAGCGCGCAGCTCTTGCGCATCAAGGCAGCCAATCCTGATGGCCTTCTGGTTTTCTCGTTCGCGGCCGAAGCTGGAATTATAACGCGACAGGCAAAGGAGTTGGCACTCACAGCAAGGTTGTTTGGCGGCGGCGGGACAGCCACGCCGTTGTTCCAACGCGGGGCCGGCGATGCGGCGAAAGGTTTCGAGTCGGTGTTCACAATGCCGGAGATGCCAGAAACTTCGCAACTTCCTGGCATGGCGAATTACCGAGAGCGCCTGAAGGAGATGCACTCAAATGCGCTGCCGCCTGGACGTCCATCCGAATACGACATGTCAGCTTACGGTGCAGCGAAGATCACGGAAGCCGCATTGCGCAAGGTAGGTCGTAATCTAACTCGCGAAGCATTCATCGATGCAGTGGAGTCGCTCAAAAATTTCGATACGACTGTTACGTTTCCTGTCACCTACAGCAAGGAAAGCCACGAAGGAACGGACAAGGTAACAATCATTCGGGTCGGCGATGATTTGCGCTGGCAGGTTGATCCGGCGTTCAAGGCCAAACAGAAATAGGCGCTGACCGTCGCCGTTCCTCCATTACGGCGGCGACTTCTACTCGCCGTGACGCCGCCTGCGAGCCTCGTTATGCGGGGATTTAAAGTCCATGCTTAGCCAGGTTCTCGTGAGCGGCATCACTTTGGGCAGTCTATATGCGCTCGTAGGCCTTCGGATTCGTCATTATCTATCGCGCAACGCGAGTAGTAAATTTTGCGCAGGGTGAGATGCTGATGCTCGGCGCATTTTTTGCGCTGTATTTCTATACGGACTTGAAACTGCCCTATATTATTGCATTCTTTCTCTCCTGCGTGACCACCGGTCTGTTCGGCGTACTCCTAGAGCGTTTCGCTTATCGCCGCCTGCGGAATGCGCCCGTCGTAACCGTGATTCTTGCCACTGTCGCGGTCGCGCAGATGATCCGCGCGGCCGTCCGCATCGTTCGTGGCTCCGAGGTCAGTCACTTCCCGTCGTTGTTCCCGGCGACGCCCTTTACTGTTGGTGGCCTTATTCTGACGCCGATCAATATCAGCATCGTGGCCTTATCGCTGTTTTTTGTCATCGCCTTCATGTTGTTTTTCCGTCATACGCGCCTCGGCAAAGGCATGGAGGCAACATCGGAAAATCGCGATGCCGCCATCTTGGTCGGCATCAGCGTAAACAGCACTTTCGCAATGACGTGGGCGGTAAGTTCCGCATTAGCCGCAGCCGCCGGGATATTGCTTGCGCCGCTTATCATTATCACTCCCGACATGGGGATCATTGGTCTCAAAGGATTCATCGGTGCAATTCTTGGAGGGTTTACCAGCATTCCAGGTGCGATCGCTGGGTGTTTTCTGCTCGGTATTATAGAGAACATTGCCGGCGTCTACATTTCGGGTTCACTGAAAGACGTGATCTCGTTTGTGGTCCTTCTGCTGGTGCTGACGCTCAGGCCGGAAGGCCTTTTCGGACGGCAAGAAGCGCGGCGCGTCTGACGATGACGAGCTACCGAAATTGCATCATCTTCGGGTTGTCGCTGGCAGTGCTAATCGCTGCGCCATTCATTTTGCCGGAATATCTCCGTTTCGTCCTTAGCTCGGCGCTGATCAACATTGTCGCAGTTCTGGGCGTCAACATAACAATGGGATACGCGGGACAGATCTCGCTCGGTCATGCAGGCTTTGCCGCGATCGGCGCCTACACGACGGCCCTGCTGATGGTCAATTTCGGGATTTCGTTCTGGCCAGCAATGATAGCGGGCGGCGCTGTCGCAGGTCTTTTCGGCTGTTTTCTTGGGCTGCCCGCGATGCGACTGGGTCCTCTCTACGTCTCGATGGTGACGTTCGGGTTCGGGTTCGTCGTCGTTTTGATTCTACAAAACTGGTACGAGCTTGCGAATGGGCCGAACGGTATTGCAACCCCAGTGCCTACCTTCTTTGGCCTCGATCTCATGCCTTATTATTTTCATTTCGTGATCGTGGCCGTTACGGCGGTGCTATTCATCGTTACTCGCAATATCGTCTACTCGCTGCAGGGCAGGGCATTTATTGCGATTCGGGAAAGTGAGGTCGCAGCGCGCGCTATGGGCATTGATTCAGCTATGGCCAAAACCCTCGCGTTTGCACTTGGGGCCATATATGCGGGCATTTCAGGCGCCCTGTTCGCCGGGCTGACGCAGTTCGTTAATCCGGATGCATTCGTCTTCAACGTTTCGATCTCTTACGTAACGATGCTTATTCTGGGTGGTGCCGGTTTTATGTCTGGTCCGATCATCGGCGGGATACTCTTAACGGCATTGCCCGAGGTTCTCCGAGGCGCAGCTGAGTATAAGGATTTCATCACAGGCTTTTTGCTGCTGGTCTTATTGATCTTCCTTCCGAATGGCATCGCCGGACTGTTAGCGAACCGCATCCGTATCAAGACTGCCCGTATGCCGGCCTCCTTCCTTCCGAGTGCAGGGCTCGCCACAAGGCTTCGGGTGAAGCAGCAGGAGGGCAAATTATTTGAAATCAACAGCGTCAGTGTCATGTTCGGCGGACTGTTGGCTCTCCGTGACGTTTCCTTCAATATAAATCGCGGGCAAATTCTTGGGTTAATTGGCCCGAATGGAGCGGGGAAGACGACCCTCTTCAACACGTTATCCGGAATCTATCTTCCCAATACCGGCACTGTTCAATTTGACAACCAAGAAATTACCATCGTGCCGGCCCATAAGCGGACTCGTATGGGTATCTGCCGAACGTTTCAAAATCTGGAATTATTTAAGGACATGTCCGTCCTCGACAATATTCTAGTTGGCGCTCATTCACGAATGCCAGTGAACCTATTTCAGAACGCGCTCAATACGCCCTTCAGTAGACGAATAGAAAATGAGGCTCACGTTGAGGCAGCAGGGTTGCTTGATTTTGTCGGGCTTGGGAAGTTGGCTTATGAGAAAGCTGGTCGTCTTTCTTTTGGCCATCAGCGTTTGTTGGAGATTGCGCGCGCCTTAGCAGCGCGGCCGCAGCTGCTGATGTTGGACGAACCGGGCGCCGGACTGAACTCCGCTGAGCTAGGAAATCTAATGCAAATTATCGCGCGGATCAGGGGCGAATTCGGGATCGCTATCCTGCTCATCGGCCACACGATGCGCCTGGTGATGGGACTCTCGCGACAAGATCGTCGTACTCGACCATGGCGAGAAGATCGCCGAAGGCAGTCCGGCAGAAATACAACAGAACAAACGAGTGTTGGACGCGTACCTAGGAACCGTTGATGCTTGAGCTTCGAAACGTCAACAGTTTCTATGGGCACATTCACGCCCTCAAAGATGTTTCACTCCGCGTGCCGGACGGCCAGATCGTCTGCCTGCTCGGCGCAAACGGCGCCGGCAAGACGACCACTGTGCGTACAATCGTCGGTCTCAATCGGAGCGCGAAAAACGATATTCGATTTTGTGGTGAGCGAATTGATCAGACTCCTGCGCACAAGGTTGTATCTTTGGGTATCGCGATGGTTCCGGAACGCCGCGAGCTGTTCGCTCAAATGACCGTAGCGGATAACATTGGCATAGGCGCTTACGTGCGCAACGATACGAATCGGATCAAGGCTGATCTTGACCAGATGTATCAGATGTTTCCAGTTCTCGCCGCGCGTCGGCTGCAGCGCGCCGGAACGCTAAGTGGCGGCCAACAGCAAATGGTTGCGATTGCCCGCGCGCTCATGTCACGTCCGCGTCTTCTCCTTTTAGACGAACCTACTCTCGGTCTTGCGCCGCTTATCATTCAGGAAATTTTTAAGACCTTGGCAGTCCTTAACAATGAAAAGCTTACAATTTTGCTCATAGAGCAGAACGCTAGACAGGCTCTGCAGCTGGCAAGTTACGGATATATTCTCGAAAACGGCAAAGTTGTGCTCGAGGGCGCTAGCGATACGTTGTTGAAAAATCCGGACGTTGAGAGGTCGTACCTTGGAGCGATTTGAGCTGTACTTTTCGCTTTTTGCTCGAATTTATGGCGAGATTTTCCCGAGGAGCATATTGCCTGGATGATCGGTGACCGCCGGCGTTCCATAAATTGATCTTATGCGTATCCCGGTTCTAATCCCCTCCCCGCCGCGCTAACGACGCCAGCGCCCCCGTGCCCGCGCCCTTTGCTGGCGCGCCCCAAATCTCTTGAATTGTGGAAGCGGTAGTGGTGGTGGGGCATCGCGTCTGGCCAACCAGCTGGCCACGGCCCCCGCAACGGACTCCGAGCACCCTTTTTCGAAGGGCCCTTCCAGGTGTACATGCAAGAACCCGGCTTTCACGATGGTCGTCAGGTATGCCTCGCCATTTCGACGAATGGGATCGAGGCGCCATAAGATCGGCGCATCAAACCGCAATGCGTCGCCCTCTTCACTATCGCCAAAATCGAAATACACCGGAACGTTGCTCTCCAGCCAGTCGCGCAAAAGCGCGACTTCGCTCGGGAAGGAGACCGCAATAACCGGCGGTTGAAGGCTGGCCACAACGGCTGCCTTGAGGGCGGCGAAAAACTGCGCGCGATCTCGCTTGCGTTTGCGCCCATCAACCACCCAGATCATGTTACGATAAAAGATCTCGCGCGCCAGACGCTCTCCTTGCGGCAGAGGTGAGTGCTGAAACTCAATGACGAGCCCGCTTTGCGTTTTGACATCGGCGACGTGCTTTTCGTCGCTGCCGGAGCGCTGAAGGAACTCCTGCCACTCTTCGGGAAAGTGATTTTTCCAGGCGCGATGCCAGTCGGTTTCGTTTTCCCACCATGGATCACAGGTGTGGGCTGCGCGATGGGCCCAATGCCAAGCCCTGATCCTTCGCTCGCCGCATTTTGCAATCATAGGCGCGTCGCAAACTGGGCATTGACTCGAACAGGCCCGGCTCGGCTTCTCGGCGACTCCTGCAACGAGGGCGTATTCCATTTGCTTTCCTTTATGGCCAAACGTTCTGATCAACTGCTCGTTGGTAACGAGCAAATTCGAGACGAGTGCGGAAACGCTTCAGCTTTTTGCTGGTTCTTGCTTCTGGTCAGCGTTGGCCAGAGGGACACTCTGTCGCTGGTTGTTAATGGCGGCTGTCGCGTCGCCTGGTGCTTCCAATTCCAAAAGTTATGCGTACGTCATGAGTCGGTCAATAGTTGCGGCGGTGCGCGGTGAAATGGCATACGCGTGAAGATCTTATGTCGACTTTGGGCCTGGAGCGGACATGCCATGCACCATGTCCTCATTCCCCCTGAAAAACAGACATCGAAGCGAGGCGTGACACATCGTGTCCTTTGCGATACGCTGTCTCCGCGAGAGGAGATAACAAGGAGGGGTCGATATGTTGAGCAGGCGTCATTTCGTATCGTACGTGTCACTATCAGCAGTCGCCGCGCTGCAGACCTCGCGCGTGTCCGCAAATCTTGGCCGTCGCGTCCGATCAAGATTATTGTTCCATTTGGTCCCGGCGGATCCGCGGACGTCGTCGCGCGATACATTTCAAAAACGCTTCAAGAAAAGCTTGGCGCAAATATCGTGGTTGAGGACCGCACGGGTGCGGCGGGCACAATTGGCACTGCTGCGGTCGCAAAGTCTGAACCGGATGGCTATACGCTTCTGGCAATATCAAACACGATAACGGCTAATGAAACTTTGCGATCCAACAGACAATATAAGCTGATGACGGATTTGCAGCCCGTCGCACTATTCAACGTGGCCTACAATGTTCTTGTTGTACCTCCATCATCCCGATTCAAAACTCTTTCCGATCTAATTCATGCGGCGAAGGAGAAACCCGGAGCACTAAATTACGCCACGTCGGGCGTGGGCAGCGTCTATCACATCATCGGAGAAACATTCCGCTCGGAAGCGGGTATCAAAGTTCAACACATTCCGTTCAGGAGCAGTGATCAGGCACGCACGGCTGTGCTCGGCGGCTCCGTTGACTATATGTTCGATGCAATTCCAACGATGCTTGAGAGCATCCGGGGTAAAAGCGTGCGGGCATTAGCAACGACAGGGCTAAACCGAGACCCTCTGCTTCCTGATGTTCCAGCGGTGAGTGAAACAATTCCAGGGTTTGTCGGCACGATTTGGATCGGTCTGCTTGCCCCGGCTGGAACCCCGAAAACAATCGTTGAAAGACTGAACAAGGAAATCAATCTTATCGTTGCTTCTAAGGATTCGCTCGAGTGGCAAAGCAAACTTGGCTTCCATCCGACTACCAAAACGGTAGCGGAATTTGATCAGTTTCTCAGGCAAGATATCGAGCAACAGCGCAAATGGATCACGGCCGCAAATATCACAGCCGAATGAGGCCTATTGGCGCGAACCCGCGACACCCGTCGGGTTAACCTGCGCAAATGGAAGGATATCGGCTTAGCGTAGGCCGTCGACAGCACGGGCGACAGTGGTACGGTACGATTTAAGGTCAACAATTGTAGCCGCGACCTCGCTATCGAGCAGAATGAAAATCACATGACGGGAAGCCAAAGTCGCGCAGGACGGCGTTCTCAATCGCTCGAAATTCGCGCCAGGCCGCCCGCGCGTCTGGATATTCGTGGATGCGGTAGCGACGCATCACCGCAAATTATGGACCATTTTTCGTTTCTTAAAAAAGGTGGCGAAGCAATAACCGTCACGTTCGCTACAAATAATTCCAGTGCTCTTTGCGTGATTTCCCGCCACACTTTTGGTCTTGGATGGCTGCCACGTGGGACGGTTGGGTTTGACTGGACCATGCGCATATCCTTGGCGAGGCTAACTACGCTTGTTTTACTCGTTGCCCTACGACTTCTAAGCCTCAGGAATTCTTCTGCAACGCCCGCATAGATTTGTGCGAATTGTCCGCCCGTAAGCTGGGTCTGACTTTCAATCTCATCGATGGGCGACGTCGAATTCATGTCAAATGGAAATCTGTAGTCCAAACATCACCCGATCCGAGCCTACGGTTTCAATCAAAAATTTCGAAGACCGACGCGAATGTATGATTGTGTCGTAATAAAATCGGCGCAGATATTGACTTGGCTCACGATCGATGAATTTCCGACATTCTGGCCGGGCGCGGTAGCCGGCATCAAGACGACCAATAATGAGGGCAAATCCACGAGCTCGACCAAGGCAAATACGGAGTTTCGAAAGCGATCCAGCACTCCAGTGAAAATAAGTTGCGCCGCTGCGAGTGTCGTATCCAGCGGAAAGCCAATCAGGTTCCGCAAATGAAAGTCGCCCATTCGATCGCGGCCAGCCACGTTGTGCGGATGGATCAATAACGAAGGTTGAGAGATTCAAGACGGGCGTAAAACTCGAACAAACTCTGATCGTTGAGATTTCCGTCGCAAACATTGGAACCTATCTCGACGCCCAACAATCCAAGCTTCTTAATCCGAATACATTCCTCAAGGCTCGCGGGGATGTCCTGTAACATCACCGTTCCAAAGCCCAGAAAACGCCCAGATGGATGCCGTGCTGCCTCTGCAATCCCGTCATTTTCAAGTTGCATCAGATCGTGGGCCTCGGGGGCATTTGACCAGTAGAGAAAAGAAAATGGCGGGGCCATCAACAGCTGACGGTCAATGCCAACAGCGTCCATAAAGGCTAGGCGATCATCGAGATTATAAAATGCTGGCTTCAATGGCCCATAGGCCCGCTCGGGGGTATGAACGAAGATGCCAGATCCTTTACGATCCTCGTAGGGCGTGCCGCACTTGTCGCCGGATCTGGCAATTTCGCCGAGAACCGCGGGCGATATGTAATGGCTATGTATATCAATCCGCATCCCGTCAAACTCGTCTGTTGTCGCGCTCGACCAGATCGCTCGGAACTTAGACCGTTAATGGCTCCGTGATGGGTCCATAGAACTGCGGTCTGCGGTTCTGCACAAGGTCTGTTCCAGGACGGATTTGCTTGTCGCGCGCCCAGGCAAGATTGAGATACGAGAACACGTAGTCATCCTGCCCGCGGCCAGCCTTCAGAGAACTCGCGGCGTTTGGGAAATATACCGTACTGCCTCCCGGAAACTCCGCATCTGGGCGGTTGGCCACGACCATAAAAACTTTATTCTCGAGCGCTCGCTCTTTTGCGAAAAGGTTGTTCTCACGCGCAGATCTAAAGTTTGATGGCGCAGCAATAACATCCGCGCCCATACAACTCAGAATTCGAGACACCTCAAAAAAGCAAACTCTCGTGACCGCTCGTGAGGCCAAGATTACCGAAGGGCAATTCCAAGACGCAGTAGTCCTCGCCAGGTTGCGCCCAATCGCGTTCTTTGCTGGTAAGATGCACCTTGCGATATCGTCCAATTACGTCGCCTTTCGCGCCAATCACAAAAACGGTGTGATAAAATGCACCAGCGTCTTCTTCTACGAGGTCGAGGACGATATGCGACCCCCAACGCTTCGCAATCGGACCCATTGACTTTAGAACCTTGGCCGTTTCCTTCGCGGATTGTTTCGCCTGCGCTGCAGTTGGGTTCGCGGAGGTCATAAATAATTCGGGGAATACGATCAGCTTTGCATTCTCCTTGCCGAGCTCGTCGGCTCTCTTCAATGCACGTGCCAGTGTACCGGCATGGTCGCCATCGACATTACAAACTTGGGAGGGCGAGGCGAGGACGGCTAACGAACTCGGTATTACCGGAGTTTCGGCGATTTTCGCGTACGGCAAGGAAGCGATACTTTTCCTTAAGCAGCTTATACGTCTGCGGCCGTCGTCCGCGCATAAGGCTATCCTCACGCTGGCGCACGGCCGCAACCTCTTCGGTGTCGATTTCCGCGTAAATAATCTCTCGGTTGAGTTGCGATCCTTGAACTGATGAGCGAGCCGTCTGGATGGTAGATTTGGCTGGTGACTGGATAGGTAAGGCCCTCTTCTTGTCCTACTTTGTCGGCACAGACCATCCACACTTCATTCTCGTGGGCACGGACAGGCTCATGAAGTTCGTGCTGCTCATGAGTTGTGTTGTTCGTGATGTGGAGAAGAATTCGGCGCCAGCGAGCGCAAGCATACGAGCACCTTCGGGAATGCGAGCATCGGCGCAAATAAACATGCCGATACGTCCCAACGGCGTTTCAAACACCGGATACCCGGTCGTGCCAAAGGTAAAATAAAACGGATCGAAGTCAAAGAGAAAATTCTTCTGATACTTTCCGATCAGTCCGTTGGGACCGACCAAGGCCGCCGAATTGCACACGTCTTCGCCATCACGCTCAGACATTCCAATCGCAACATAGATCGACAATTCTTTGCAAAGCGCGGCAAGACTATCGGTAAACCGTCCCGGAATTTCGTCGCTGCCTGAATTGGCGTGCTTACGATCGTTCCAGACGTATCCGTTGTTCATGCATTCTGGAAATACAATGAGCTTCGCGCCTTTGGCAGCGGCCTCACGTATACTGCCGGTAATCACTTCCAGATTTGTCTTTTGCCCGTCTACAAGTGAATAGGTCTGGACAGCTGCGACTTTGAACTTGGCCATAGATTCCTCAATAAATTCGGTTCGGAGAAGCGATTTTGAATTTTTTCGTAAATGACACTTTGTGTCAAGCTGGCCAGTCATGCCGATGAGCGGCGATGCAATTGCGGCGCCACCGCACCACCTTTCGGGTCATCGCGGGCGCCCGATAGCCCGTGACACAGAGTGTCATCTGTGCTAACGTGTAAATTGGCAACAAGGAAAAGGCCATGAACATCACCGTCCGAGACAAAACTGAATATCATCAGCAAACGACGCAGCGCATGGAAAAGCACTTCGTAGTGCCGGAGTGGACAACGAGACAAAAACTTGCGCTCGCATGCCGAATGCTCGCGGCCGACGGTCATGATTCCGGCTTAGCTGGGCAACTGACTGCGCGCGCTGAAAAGCCAAATACTTATTACATGCTTCGTTTCGGGCTCGGGCTCGAAGAGATTACTGCCGACAATCTTTTGCTGGTTGATGACGATTTGAACGTGCTCGAGGGTGAAGGAATGCCCAATCCATCCAACCGTTTCCATCTGTGGATTTATCGGGCGAAGCCGCACGTGGGTGCAATTACCCATACGCACGCGCCGTATGTTTCCGCACTGTCGATGATTGGCGTGCCACTTGCAGTCGCGCACATGGATACAAGCTTGTTTCATGAAGATTGCGCTTGGTTGCCCGAATGGCCGGGCACGCCAATCGGCGATGAAGAGGGACGAATTATTTCCGAGGCAATTGGTGACAAACGCGCGATTTTACTTGCGCATCACGGTCAGCTGACCGCGTGTTCGACACTTGAAGAGGCAGCGGTGCTAGCGCTCTTCATCGAAAGAGCGGCACACTTGCAGCTGATGGCTATGAGCGCCGGCAAAATCCAGGCGATCGACCCTGCGTTGGCGCAGGAAGCACACGACTATCGCCTCAAGCAGCGAGCGATTGCCGCTACGTTCTTCTACTATGCCCGGCGAGCACTGCGAGTAGACCAAGCGATCATATAAAATTGAAGCTCAGTCGATTACGGCTGATCCAGTTAACTCGACCACTGGCGCGAGCCAACTCAAGTTTTCGAGGGAAGGAATGACGTATAAGTCCGGTCGTCACTTTTTACAAATCCCGGGACGCTACCAATTGTCCCCTCCCCGTTTTGGCCGCGATCGCCAAACCAACAATTGATCATCGTGGGCCAGAATTCGGAGAGCTGGGCCGCACCGTGCTCTCTCAAATAAGAACTATATTTAAAACAGAACAGCCGGTCATCATATATCCGTCGGCGGGCACGGGCGCTTGGGAGGCAGCGCTCGTTAACACATTATCGCCTGGCGATAGGGTGCTAATGGCAGAGACTGGTTGGTTCGCCACGCTCTGGAAAAAGATGGCAGCCAAACTTGGGCTTGAGCCTGAGTTTATCGAAGGCGATTGGCGATCTGGTGTAGATGCCCGTCGCGTTGGTGAAAGATTGGCGAAGGACCGGCAACACCAAATTAAAGCAGTCGCGGTAGTGCACAATGAGACCTCCACTGGCGTAACATCGGACATCTCTGCGGTCCGCCGCGCCATCGATCAGGAAAGGCACCCTGCTCTGTTGTTCGTCGATACGATTTCATCACTCGGTTCGATCGACTATCGTCACGATGAGTGGGGTGTAGATGTCACGGTGGGCGGTTCGCAAAAAGGTCTTATGCTGCCGCCGGGTCTCGGCTTTAACGCAGTTTCCAAGCGCGCCCAAAGCGTGAACAAGGCAAGCAAGTTTCCGCGATCTTTTTGGGATTGGAACGACATGCTTGCCGCGAACAATGATGGGTATTTTCCCTATACGCCGGCAACAAATCTGCTGCAGGGTTTGCGCGTCGCGATCGACCTATTGCACGGGCCGAAGGATCTTGAGAATGTATTTGCGCGGCATCAACGAGCCGCAGAGGCGACCCGTCGCGCTGTCTCACAATGGGACCTGGACGTTCAGTGTCGGATTCCGTCTGAGTACTCCAGTCCCCTAACCGCGGTGCGTCTCCCGGATGGCCACTCTGCCGATCGGCTGCGCAAGGAGGTTTCCGAGCGCTACAGCGTCTCCTGGGGAAATGGGCTCGGGGGGCTGGCCGACAAAGTCTTCCGGATCGGACATCTTGGCGATTTCAATGAGCCATCAATCCTTGGCACTCTGTCGGCTATCGAAATGGGATTGAAGGTATTAGGAATCCCGCACAAAATTGGCGGGGTCGATGCCGCCATGAACTTTTTCTGGCCGGCAATCAGGAGACTATTTCAGAGGCTGCAGAATAAGATATTCGGTTACTAATTATTGTTCGTGCCGAAAATGCTGTAAGGTTGTCGCCGTCGAGCGGCTGTGCACCTTCTTTTCGCGACAGCACCATTCATTTAGGCTACATGCGGATACGCAAATCAAAACCTCGCGGAGCCAACCACCAATCGGTTTGACTACCTGGGCATTGATGTGAGGAGCCGAAACAAATCAAGGTATCGGTGCGCGCATACATTTTCTTCGGCGACAGCGAGACATGACCTAGAAGAGTTGTTTGCCGCATCAAACTGACGGAAGAGTTTCGTCTCAAAAATCGAGCGCGGCTTTTTGGTGCCATTATTTCGATGGCCATGCGTATCGCTGCAGAACTTCGGCCTGACCGTTAACCAGTTGCTTGGCGAAGATGGCTACGCCGATGCGGTTTCGCTCGTACGAAAGGACAAACGCAGGTCATTTATGCGGCCCGGGGAGTTTGTCCGGCTATAATTACCAAATGATTGCCGACTTTGAACGCTATAAGCGGATGTAGCTATATCATGCGTTGCCGCCGTTTCCAATTCGAGACAAACGATTGTTTGAGCATGTCGGCGAAGAGCTTATGTTTGTCCTTTCTGGAACGTTGAAGTCGAAGTTTCTGGAAAGTTCTTCCGATGGATGAGGGCGACACTCTATATTTTGATTTGCACCTCCCACATCGTTCAAGATCGCTGGGAAAAAAGTACGCTGAGGTTCTCATTGTAGTTACTGGGGTTAAATAGTTAGACCGAACCCCATCAGAGCAAACGAGACCAAAAAAACATAATTGGCGCGCAACCTGGCTTAGCTCCCTTTTATTTCGTCGCCAGGAAATTCGCCTTCTTCATTATATCGATATGGCGCTTTTCATCCTGTTCCAGAAACTTCGTTAGGTCCGCGCCCGTTACAAATTCATCTTTATAGGCACCCTTTAGCACAAAATCCTTCCATTCCGGTTTTTCGCGCACCTTGCGCAATAATTCGACATAATAATCGAGTTGATCAGCGGTAACGCCTTTTGGCATCAAGATAGCGCGGACATGAGATACTTCGCGTCGATCCCTGCCGACTGGCAGGTGGGGATATCGTACCAGGACATCGTGTCGGTGATTTTCGTCTTTGAATGGCATTCGTCACTGTCGAAGACGCAAAGGGGCCGTACTCCGCCAGGGCGCCAATGCGCAATGTGCTCGATCGGATTGTTAACGTCAGAATCGATATGCCCGCCTCCAGTTGTGTCGCGATCTCTCCGCCCCCTTTGTAAGGAATAAAGGTGAATTTCGTTCCCGTTGCTTGTTCCAGCATTGCCGTTACAATCTCGTCCTCGCGCTTAGAACCGGCTCCCCCCATTTTTAAATCGCCTGGTGACGCCTTCGCAGCCTGAATGTAATCTTGGGCCGTCTTGTAGGGCGATTGGGCATTGACCCAGAGCACAAACTCATCAAGCGCCATCATCGCGACCGGAGTTGTGTCACGCCAGTTGAACGGTAGATTTGTCGAAAGGGGCACCGAATAAAGATTTGAAAGCACGATAGAAATTCTGTGTGCATCGCCGGCGCTATTCTTTATGTCCATGAACCCCTGACCACCACCCCCACCATTTTCGATTACGACAACCATGGGCTCATTGCTGAGTTTGTATTTCGCAACAATGCCCTGGATGAGGCGAGCCATCTGATCGGCTCCGCCACCCGCACCTCCGGTGACAATAAAGGTGATTGGTTTGGTCGGCTGCCAAGCGGCTACAGCACTGGGTATGAATGGGCTGATAAACCCGAAAACAAAGAGACTCGATATCGCGAGCAGGCTTTGTATCGCACGCACATTTACACTGATTGACATAATGACAATCCCTATCGAGCGTTTCGCCTACGGAGTATCCTAAAGGACATTAAGTATCCTACGCAGTCGCATTTTTCGCAACCAGCTTTCGTGCGGCAATACTTCACGTCGGATAAGATTGGTGCCGAATTGCCTCACGAGGAGGCCGGCTGACCCACGCGCGGCCGGACTTTTTGCCACAAAATTGTCAGCGCTCGCCAAAACAGGAGCAGTAGCGCGATGAGTGTGATCGTGCCGACCAACCAATTAGATGCAAAAATGAACAGATTGCCTTTCGACGCCAACATGGTTTGGCGAAACGCGTCTTCGGCCTTATCACCCAAAACCAGCGACAGCACTAACGGCGCCAACGGATAATCGAGCTTCTTAAAGACGTAGCCGACGACTCCGAACAAAAGCATCAGCGCCACATCAAAGAGCGAGTTGTGCACAGTAAATGCGCCAATCGCGCATAGGATGATTATCAGTGGCGCAATAATCGAAAACGGGACACGCAGAATTGCTGCAAAAAGTGGCACCGTTGAAAGCACTATAATCAATCCGGCAATGTTGCCGAGATACATACTGGCGATGAGCCCCCACACAAAATCCTTGTGCTCGACAAATAATAGTGGACCCGGCTCAAGCCCCCAAATCAGTAACCCGCCGAGCAGGACCGCAGCGGTGGCCGATCCTGGAATTCCTAGCGCCAGCATCGGCAAAAGTGCGCTGGTGCCGGATGCGTGTGCCGAAATCTCCGGGGCAAGGACGCCTTCCAGCTGCCCAGTTCCAAACTTGTCGCCGTTGCGCGAGAACTTTTTGGCTATTCCGTAGCCCATGAAGGAAGCAGCAGTAGCGCCGCCGGGGGTAATGCCCATCCAGCAACCAATAATCGAGCTACGGAGCAACGTAACCCAATACTTCGGCAACCGGGACCAGGTTTCGATTACAACCCTGGGATTGAGATTTGCGCTTTTTCCTTTGAACGCGAGCCCCTCTTCCATCGTCAGGAGGATCTCACCAATGCCGAACAATCCGATGACCGCGATCAGAAAGTCGATGCCTTGCATCAACTCTTGGATACCGAAGGTCATACGGATCTGCCCGCTCATGGTATCCATGCCCATTGCGGCCATAGCGAACCCCAGCATCATAGCAACGATCGATTTCAACGCTGGCTCCCGACCCATGCCAATGAAGCTGCAGAAAGTCAGCAAATAGATCGCGAAAAACTCGGGCGGTCCAAACCTGAGTGCAAATTTTGCGACTAACGGCGCCAGAAACGTAATGAGCAGCACACCGACCAGCGCGCCAAAAAAAGAGCCGCTAAAAGAGGCTGTTAGTGCCTCGCCGGCTCGGCCCTGCTGGGCGAGCGGATAGCCATCGAACGTCGTCGCCACGGACGATGGCTCGCCGGGTATGTTAAACAGGATCGACGTGATCGCGCCGCCGAATAACGCGCCCCAATAGATGCACGACAACATGATGATGGCCGAGGTCGGTGGCATCGTGAAAGTCAGCGGAAGCAATATTGCGACCCCGTTTGGTCCACCGAGCCCCGGCAGCACGCCGACAAGATTCCGAGCATGATTCCAAGAAACATCAACCAGATGTTGTAAATACTCAGGGCAATCTCCATGCCGTGGAGCAACGAAATGATTTGGTCCACCTCTAATGCCTCTCCGCTGGCAGCTAAAAGTTAAGCAGGGCCTCGAGCGGCCCCTTCGGCAAGGGCACCAAAAATTCAACTTCAAATAGAAAGAATAGAACGAACGCGGTCCCTACGCTGACTGTCGTCGTGGTGAGCCAACTGAATCGCCCAGCCACAAGCATGAAACCGGCAATAAAAAGCGCCGAAGAGACATAGATCCCGATGGTCGCAACTCCGACAACGTATAGTGCCGTAGGAACGAAAACCGCCAAAACCAATCTGAAACGCGGCCAAACAACGAATGGGTCGTTGATCTGGGCCGATTTATCAAATTTGGATTGAATTGCGACTCCTAAGCTTGCGATTGCCAAAATCACGCCGACGCGAAATGGGAAGTATCCTGGCTCGGGGCTGTTGTTCGACCACCCAATTCCCAAATGAACGCTGTCGACAATTATTGCTACCCCTATGATAAATGTAACCGACGATACGATTAGTTCGATTAGACGTCGCGAAACTTGCATGCCAACGCCCGCCTGCAACCAAATCGACCATACCGTTACTGTAGAAGTGTCGGACACAAGATGTCCAATGGTTTACCAAATAGCCTGACGGCCCCGCGGACAAATTAATGATGGGTCTTGAACCGCACCTGAGCGAGATGATTCGGCTTGCGATTGCGGTCGGAGCAGGAGGGGTAATTACAGGAATTCTTGCAGGAACTCTTTGGAATTGGGGGCGGAACCATCATCGTCCCGGTCCTCTACGAGGTGTTCCGTTTTCTCGAGGTGCCAGAGGATATACGCCTGCAACTTTGCATCGGAACATCGCTTGCGATTGTCGTCCCGACGACAATCCGCTCTTATTTAAGCCACCGGACGAAGGCGATGCTCATAAAAGACATCGTTGCGATTTGGGCGATTCGAGCCGTGATCGGAGTTAGCGTCGGTTCGGTACTTGCAGCCTTTGCACCTGCCGAAATTTTCAAAATAGCCTTCGTTGTCATCGCCCTGGGGTTGGCTACTAAGATGCTCTTTGGACGTGATCGCTGGCGGCTTGCCGCGGAATTGCCTGGGCGCACCGCGATGCGAGCTTACGGATTCGTACTCGGGCTCCTATCCTCGCTTATGGGGATCGGAGGCGGCGCGATCGTAACTACAATCCTCACGCTTTACGGCCGAACGATTCACGAGGCCGTCGCGATTTCAGCGGGCGTCGGGGTACCCGTCTCGATAGCAGGCACGATTGGTTACGCATTGGCCGGTCTGCCATACGAATCCTCAATGCCGCGCTTTACTATTGGTTATGTCTCTCTCATCGGATTCGTGCTAATGGCGCCGATTAGTACCCTGTTACACCGCTTGGTGC
Source organism: uncultured Pseudomonadota bacterium (assembly GCA_963702605.1). Lineage (GTDB taxonomy): Bacteria > Pseudomonadota > Alphaproteobacteria > Rhizobiales > Xanthobacteraceae > Pseudolabrys. Next base: position 248 of record CAVPDI010000036.1, on the reverse strand, counting down.
AAAGCTCGCGCATGCGCTTCCGAAGCGATACCTCGAGATTGCATTTGGTATTTTCCTAATTGCGGTTTGCATACGCTTTTTAATCACGATTTCGGCGGCACAATAATGGCTCAGTTGCGACGATATCGGCAGCCGCTGACTCCAAAGATTAAATCAATCAATGCTGGGTAGCTGAAAGAAATCAATGTTAGTAATTGACAATCACACCCAAGAAACCCTTGTAACGATGCAGGATTGTATCGAAGTCC
>CAVPDI010000035.1:0-3351 GCA_963702605.1 uncultured Pseudomonadota bacterium | reverse complement strand
GAGAAGTGCCATCGCCGCTTTGACAGAACACGCAATGCTTGCGCTTGATTCACGCTACAACAACCGCCTAAAAAGCATTTATTCAGGGAGGATATTCATGAAACGCAATCTGTTTGCGATCGCAGCCGCCTTGGGTCACACTGACGCTGCCCGCACAGGCCAATAATATTGTGGACGAGTGGGCAGCGATAAAGGCGCCCCCGCCGCCGACCCTCAAGCCGGTGACCGTAGACGCGAAGACGACCGCGCTGTTGATGCTCGATTCATGAACTAGAATCGCGGGAAGCGGCCGCGCTGTATCGCCTCTATTCCGGCGGTCAAGAAGTTGCTGACCGAGGCGCGCGCCCACAAGGTGGCGATCATCTACTCAATCATCGCGAACACCACGCCGGCCGATGTCATCAAGGACGTGGTCCCGCAGGCGGACGAGCCGCATGTGCTGGCAGGAATCGACAAGTTTTTGAACACCGACCTCGACAAATTGCTCAAAGACCGAGGAATTAAAACGGTCATCGCGGTCGGAACTGCGGCGAACGGAGCGGTACTTTATACGGCGAGCGCCGCGGCTTCGCGCGGCATGGGTGTGATTGTGCCGGTCGACGGCATGTCGGCGGTCGACCCTTACGCGGAATATTCCACGGTCTTCACATTCATGAATGCGCCGGTGGTGTCCGCGAAAACGACGCTGACCAAGGTCGATATGATCAAGTTTTGATTATTTTCGTCGGCCGTCATTCCGGGTTCGCAACTCTTGGCCCCGGCCCGGAATGGCGGGCACCTTAAACCTTTCCTAGCGCGTGCAAGATTTTATCGGGCGTGAACGGCATATCGGTGAGCGGCTGCGCGCCGAGCGGGCGCAACGCGTCATTGATAGCATTCATCACGGAACCTGGCGCGCCCGCCGTTCCGGCTTCGCCCGCGCCTTTGGCGCCGAGTTCGCTGTCGGCGGTTGGTGAAACGACGTGACCGCATTCAATGTCGGGCATTTCCGCGGCCATCGGAACGAGATAATCCGCCATGTTGCCGTTGAGGAGCTGACCGCGTTCGTCATAGAGGCAATGCTCGAACAGGGCCGCGCCAATGCCTTGCACCACGCCACCGCGGATCTGCTCATCGACGAGCTGCGGATTAATGATGGTGCCGCAATCCTCCACGCACCAGTGCTTGAGCAGCTTCACGAAACCGGTGTCGGTGTCGACTTCCAGATAGCTCGCCTGGATGCCGTTGGTGAAGGCAAATGGCCACGCGCGTGGCACATAGTGGCGCGTCGCCATCAGCTCGGCCTGAAATCCAGGAGGCAGGGTGTCTGGACGAAAATAAGCAACGCGCGCCAGTTCATCGAGCGGCAGGCGTTCGGTGCCCTTTTCCTTATCGATGACGATGCCGTTGCGAATGTCGAGCTCCTCGGGCTTTGCCTGCAGCATCGCGCCGGCTACCGCCAGTACGTTCGCGCGCAGGGCCTTGCCGGCCTGCCACGCCGCTTCGCCGCCGATGCCGGCTGCGCGCGAAGCCCAGGTGCCGCCGCCATAAGGGGTATTGTCGGTATCGCCGGTGATGACGCGAACCATTTCGATCGGCACGCCGAATGCTGACGCCACGCATTGTGCCACGACCGCTTCGGCGCCTTGTCCTTGTTCCGTAACTCCGGTCTGCACGATGAGCGCACCTTGGGCGTCCAGCTTCACGGTGGCGCCGTCCATCGACGTGATGCGGGCCCCACCGACGCCATAGAAAGCGGCTGAGGGATTTGTGACCTCGATAAAGCTCGCAAAACCGATCCCGCGGTAAATGCCTTTGTCACGCAGCTTCTTCTGTTCCGAGCGCAACCCGGCGTAATTCATCATCGTATCAAGATGGGCGATCGACTCGTGATGCGAGAGCTTTTCGAATTTCAGTCCGGCCGCCGATTGGGCGGGATAGGCATCATCCGAAATCATGTTGCGGCGCCGGAACTCAAGCGGGTCCATGCCGATCCTGGCGGCGGCCAGCTCAACCAGGCCTTCGGTAACCGCGGTCGCAATTGGATGGCCAACGGCGCGATACTGACACATGACATTTTTGTTCTGAAAAACAACGCGCGCCTGCGCACGATAGTTAGGGCAGGCATAAGGGCCACCGACAAGATTGACGATCTGGTTGGCTTCGATGCCGCTCGTACGCGGGTAGACGGAGAAGGGCCCAATTCCGGTCAAATCGTCGATCTCGAAGGCTGTGATTGTGCCGTCTTTGCTGACTCCGATTTTTGCCTTGATACGGTGATCGCGCGCGTGAATATCGGTGACGAAACTTTCTATGCGATCAGCGACGAACTTCACCGGGCGCTTGAGCAGCTTTGACAATGCGACCGTCGCCATTTCATCGGCGTAGGTGTGTACCTTGATTCCGAATGACCCGCCGACGTCCTTGGTGAGCACGCGCACCTGGTGTTCCGCGATTTCGAGATGCTTGGCGAACAGGTTCTGCATCATGTGCGGAGCCTGGGTGCCCTGGTAAACGGTCATTCGCTGCTCGCCTTCGTTCCAGTCGGCAACGATCGAGCGCGGTTCGTTGGTGACGCCGGTGTGGCGGCCGAAACGGAATGTGGTTTCAATTACGGTGTCGGATTCCGTGAATGCCTTATCCACTGCGCCGACATCGAGCTTACGCTCGAAGCAGAGATTGTCACCGAGCGACGCATGAATCACAGCCGTCCCGGCGTCGAGTGCAGTTTCCGGATCGGTTATTGCACCCAATTGCTCGTAGATAACGTCGATGAGTTCGCAGGCATCTTCCGCCTCGGCGCGCGTGCGCGCGACGACGGCGCAGACAGCTTCGCCCTGCCAGCATGCCCGCTCGATGGCAATGGGCGCTTGCGGCGCCGATTTCAGCCCTTTGAGATGCGTGAGCACGCCGACCCACGGGGTCATCACCTTCGCGATCTCTGCCCCTGTCACGACGGCGATAACACCAGTCGCGTTCTTTGCCGCCTCCGTGACAACTTTGACGATGCGTGCGTGCGCATGCGGCGAACGCACAAAAGCGATGTGTGCCATGCGCGGGAGCACGACATCACTGACATATTGTCCGCGCCCTTGTGTCAGGCGTTGCAGATTGGGCCGAGGGACCGAGCGGCCAATATAGGAATTGGGCCGGTCTAGCGCGGAGAGGATTGGCGGGGAGTTGTCGACGATTTTCATGGGATTACGCTACTATCCGTTCGTCCCCGCGAAAGCGGGGACCCAGGGCCGCGGGCGATGAGCTCCTCTGTGCACATATTGGCGAGCCGCCGGAACAGAACGCTGTACATTGGCATGACGGACGACGAGCCGAACTCTGTAAAGAACGGGATGGCTCATTTTTTCCCTCCAGCTC
>CAVPDI010000034.1:0-5014 GCA_963702605.1 uncultured Pseudomonadota bacterium | reverse complement strand
AAACAGGGGTTCGAGTCCCCTAGGGAGCGCCAAGGCCGGCGAACATCAGTGTATCGTCCGGTTCTGCGCCGCCAGCGCGCATGCTCATTCCCTTGTTATTTCTGTAGTATTTAGCCATCCTAAAAAGAGTGCATGTGAATGCAGGTTGGCGTCATGCAACTGTTCACGACGGCCGAGGCGGCCGCTTATTTGCGCCTCAAGGAACGCAAGATCTATGAAATGGTGGCCGAGGGGGCCGTGCCCTGCACGAAGATCACCGGCCGGTGGCTGTTTCCCAAAGCGGAGCTCGATCATTGGCTCGCGTCCAGCATTTCGCGCCCGGATGGGATCACCCGTCCGGACGCCGCGCCGATCGTCAGCGGCAGTCACGATCCGCTTCTCGAGTGGGCCTTGCGGGAGAGCGGATCCGGTCTTGCGACTTTGGCGCTCGGCAGTGAGGCGGGCTTTACGCGGTTCTGCAACGGCGAGACGATCGCTGCCGCAATTCACCTGCACGCCATCGACGACGTCGATGCGGACGCCAACATTGCGGCATTGCAAGATCGCAACGACTTGCAGGATGCCGTCATGATTGCGTTCTGCCGCCGGGAGGAGGGATTTCTGCTTTCGAACGAAAATCCACTCAAGCTTCGCTCGATCGACGATGTGAGCAAAAAACGCGCGCGCATTGCCATGCGTCCGAAAGGTGCGGGTGCGCAGCTTCTGTTGCTCGCGTTGCTGCATCAGGCGAAAATATCGCTCGATGAACTCACCGCGGTTACGCCTGTTTGCCCGACTGGCCCCGATATCGCGCAGGCGATCCGCGCGGGCCGCGCCGACACCGGCATTGCCACGCGTGCGGTCGCCAATGCGGCGGGGCTTGATTTCATCCCGATCGCCTGGGAGCCGTTTGACCTTGTGATGCGCCAGCGCGACTATTTCCACCCGCCCTTGCAGGCGCTGCTCAAGTTTCTGCACAAGCAGGAACTTGCGGCCCGCGCCCGCGAACTTGGCGGTTACGATCTCGCCATGACGGGCTCGGTGAGGTTTGTGAACTGATGACCGACACGCAAGCCTGGCCGACGGAATTGCGCCTGCACAAAGGCGGAAAGACGTTGACCGTCACGTTTGACGGCGGCGATCGTTTCGATCTGCCGGCCGAATATTTGCGGGTGAAAAGCCCCAGTGCCGAAGTGCAGGGTCATTCTGCGGAAGAGCGAAAAACCGTCCCCGGTAAACGCGACGTCAGCATCATTGAGGTGCTTCCCGTCGGGAATTACGCAGTGCGGCTTGTGTTTGACGACCTGCATTCGACGGGAATCTTTGGCTGGGAATACTTGCTAGATCTGGGGCGCAACCGCGCCGCCTACTGGCAGGACTATGTTGACGAGCTCGCCGCGAAAAATCTGACGCGCGAGCCGCAGGCACAGCGCAAGTAACAATCATAGAGATGCGTTACCGGCGAGATTCGGTCTGTTCAATGAAGCAATGCGCGCGCACGGCTGCGCGCGCGACGATAGCGATTGAATCGGCAAAATTGGTCAGGCTGCTCCCGCATACGCGGTCTCTTCGTTCTCCGCAGGCGCGGGGCGAGCGCCGCGGACAACGAATCCATGCATCAGCGCGGTGACCGCGAGGAACGAAAGGCTAGCCGCGACGGTGTTCCGAAAGTCGGGGGCGAGACAAAGGAAGGCCGCGCCTGTAAGCGCGAAGGCGTAAGGCACGCCGTGCACGAACGCCCGGCAATCCGGTTTTCCACATAATAGGAACGTGGAGTACGCGGCTGTCAGCTCAAGCATGAGCCCTGCCGTCATCAATATTGACTGGCCGCGGGCGGAAAGAACCAGCAAGCCGCCCAGCATGGCAAACCAGATGCCGAGGGCCAGGAAAGCGCGCGTAGGTTCGTTGAGCCCTGTGGTCGTGCCGGTGGACATCCGAATTTCACTCATGGCGATACTCCGCGGTGGCTGAGCAAAATTCATTACGCGATAGAGTCTTTCGCGACCGGATATTATGGGCGAGACAATCCATTCAATTTGGCAAGCAGATCTTAATATCGACGGAAAGCCCCATTTTCCGGCGCCGAAACGCGCGTGGCGAAGTAACCAGCCAACGCATATCGAAGGTTTACTGCGAGACTGGCGTTTACGGCATTACATTGCCGGTATGCTCGCGCGCACGCGGCCGCGAATCCGCCGATAGCCCATGCCTGCAAAAATTTTTGAAGATGGGATCGGCTGGCTTCAGTCATGTCCGCTGGTGACCCGAAGTGGGCACCCAGCCTTTGAGGACTATTCGCTTTCCTTCCGGTGTTCTAGTTTAAGCCGATACTTGGCGCTTTGCGCGTTTTGGAGGCAAGCAATGAGGCGGCGCGACTTCATCACAGTTCTTGCTGGCGCAACGGCACCGTGGCCTTTTGCGGCACGGGCGCAGCAGCCCGAGCGCACGCGACGCATTGCTGTCCTCATGAATACAGCTCCGGACGACCAAGAAGGTCGGGCTGGGCTTGTTGCGTTTAGGGAAGGCCTGCAAAAACTGGGGTGGGCGGACGGCGATAATGTACGCATCGAGACCCGCTGGGGCGAGAATAATGTCGACCTTGATCGAAGATACGCAACGGAATTGGTTGCTCTTGCGCCGGATGTCATCTTGGCGAGCGGCAGCCCGAGCGTGGCGGCCTTGCAACATGTGACGCGCACCTTGCCGATTGTTTTCGTGCGCGTTTCCGACCCCGTCGGCGGCGGCTTTGTTGATGATCTGGCTCGGCCGGGCCGTAACGCTACCGGCTTTATGCTGTTCGAATATACCTTCAGCGGGAAATGGCTAGAACTTCTTAAGCAGGTAGATCCACGAATAACGCGAGCCGCTGTTCTTCGAGATGCAGCCAATCGTGCCGGGATTGGCGAGTTCGCCGCCATCCAGGCAGTGGCACCATCGCTTGGTGTAGAGGTGCGCCCGGTCGACACACGAGATGCCAAAGAAATCGAACGCGCTCTCGCGGGCTTCGCTGGTTACCCCAATAGAGGGCTGATTGTAACGCCCAGCGCTTCGGTATCGATTTATCGTGATGCAATTATCAGCCTTGCGACTCGCTACAAGTTACCTGCGATCTTTGGTTTTCGTTCGAACGTCATCGACGGGGGCCTGATTTCTTACGGGCCGAATCGGGTTGAACAGTTTCGGCGTGCCGCGGGTTATGTCGATCGTATTCTCAAAGGCGCGAAGGCAGCCGATCTTCCGGTACATGCGCCCACAAAATATGAACTTGTCATCAATCTTAAAGCCGCTAAAGCAATCGACCTTACAATTCCGTCGGCTGTTCTTGCCCGCGCGGACGAGGTGATCGAGTAAGCCGTGCGATGTCCGCCTGTGCGGAAAGCGGACATCTACCAATGGCAAACCACAACGGGTATCGTGGAATGGGTCGATACTATCCTCGATCGGGAGGCTGGGTCTTGAGACGCCGCGAATTCGTCGCACTTTTCGGTAGTGCAGTCGCGTGGCCGGTTGCGGTTCGCGCACAGCAAAAGCGGGCGCGCCGGGTCGGTATCCTTTCTCAGGACTTACAACCGGATCTGCTCGAAACATTCCGAGACGAGCTTCGCAAGCTGGGCTATGTCGAAGGGAGTGACGTCAGCATAGAGTTGCGAAATGCAGCCGGACACAATGAGCGACTACCGGCGCTTGTAGAAGAGCTTATGCGACTCAAGGTCGAGGTGATCGTCGCCGTCAACACGCCTGCTGCGCAGGCGGCTAAAAAAGCCACCAGGACTGTCCCCATCGTCATAATGCGTGTGGCTGATCCCGTCAGATCGGGACTTGTCGCATCGCTCGCTCGCCCGGGCGGAAACGTCACGGGCTTGAGTTTTATGCCGGACGCATTGGGACCAAAGGGCGTCGAACTGCTTCATGAGATAATACCAAAGACCACGCGTATGGCCGCGCTATATCAGGGAAATAATGCAGGAGCAGTCCTCATTGTGGACGACGTCGAGCGAAAAGGCGCACAAATTGGGCTGAAATTTGTGCGCCTTCCAGTGCACGATGAGAACGATTTTGCAAATGCCTTCGAGATCGCCTCCCGTGCTGGGTCTGAGGCGCTCTTCGTCATGGATGACGGGGCGGTTACGAAACGTCGCAGCCAAATCCTTGAACTTGCGGCAAAGCACGCCCTCCCGGTGGTGTCTATCTATAGAGACTTCGCGGTGGCCGGGGGACTGATCGCCTATGGGCCAAATCTAAATGTGGTGTATCGACGCGCCGCTGATTACGTGCACAAACTCTTAAAGGGCGAGCCTGCGCACTCTCTGCCGGTTGAACAGCCCGTGGACTTCGATCTTGTAATCAATATGAAGACCGCAAAGACGCTTGGGCTTACGATTTCGCAGTCGGTGTTGATCCGAGCGAACGAAATTATTGAGTGATATGGCCAGGTGTCTTTTGATAGTCCGATTAAGGCAGCGAACATTGGCGCGATCAGCCTTCGGAGTCGATTGCGCGCCGTTTCGCGCGCACCGCCCAGTCGCAAAGTGCCAGGCTCCAACCATTGTCGGAAGGCGGGGTCGTCAGGCTCTGGAGGGGACTACGTGAGATGGCGCGATACCATCACAGTCATTGCCGGCTCAGCGGGGGCGATGTCGGTGAAAGCAGGTAAGACCCGGGACATGACTTTACCGTTTTTGCTGCTCGGCCGCGCCGGCGAGGGTATCGAATGAAGCGGCGAGAGTTCATCACGCTACTTGGCAGCACGCCGCTCACCTTGGCGTTCGCGTCGCGGGCAATATCTGCGCCAGACATCCCTATTGTTGGGGTTCTGTCGCCATTTCCATCTTCTACCGCCGCCCCGTGGCACAAGGCCTTCACTGACGGCCTCCACGAGCTTGGATGGGATGACGGCAAGAACATTCGGATCGAGTTTCGTTACGCCGAAGGCGGAGTAACGCACCTGCCCGAGATTGCAGCGGATCTTGCTCGGCAACGGGTCAACGTCATCGTGACCTCGGTCAATACTGACACGTTGGTCATGAAAAATGCC
>CAVPDI010000033.1:0-193051 GCA_963702605.1 uncultured Pseudomonadota bacterium | reverse complement strand
GCGTGAACGGCGGATGAATAGGGCCTTTCGAATTGAGCCTGCGGCCTGCTTCTGCGGATTAAATTTTTGCAAGGCTTGCGGCAATATTCGGGCATCCCCGGAATCGCCTACTGCGACAGGCGTCCGAGTACGCGCCGCAGGATGCTTGCGCGCGCGCGTGTAGCAGCATGCGCGGAATGCTTGCGGCCCCTCACGCCGGACGCCGCCGCGCGGCGCAGACGGGACTTGTGGAGGCGGCCCTTCGCGCCGCGCCGCAATTTGGATTTGGAAGTCCGCTTTCGCGTCTTGTGCCGCGACCGATGCTTCGTTCTCCGCAGCGCGCTTCGGCCGACATTGCGGAGAAACAATTTCTCGAGCGGATAACTCAGGCGCCTGACCGCTTCGGACAGCGGCAGCCAGTCGACCGCAACAATGTCTTTCATGACATCGCGACTTGCATCGTGTTCTGCCTGCATACGCCAGAACTGCACGATCTTTGGCCGGCCGCGCGCGCGATAGGTGATTGCACCGAGGAATTCGCGCACGCGCACGCGATGGCCGGTTTCCTCCATGACCTCGCGGCGCGCTCCTGCGATCGGGCTTTCGTCGCGCTTGAGCTTTCCCCGCGGCAATACCCAGAGTTCGTCTTTCGCGCGCTGTACGACAGCGATCCGAAGGCGCGATCCGTTGCGCACCACAATGCCGCCCGCCGCATGTATGGTCTTGCCTGCCATTCCCGCCCGATCCGCCCAGCCGTCTCGTTTAGCAAAATTGCAATCGCGCATGCAGAGAAATGCGCGCTCTTAATCCTGCCTGTGGGCAACTATCGCAGAGCAGCTCGTGCGCATGTCATAAATCTGTCGCTTGATCCGCTGCGGCGCCGCCTTCCGGATTTGGCGGAGCCAGCGTCATTCGAGCATCATCATGAGCGCCGCCATGACTGCGACCATAACGACCGCCATCACCGCTAGGTGCATTGGACTTGAGAACATGTGCCGCAGGATCGCGAATCGTGTCCCTTCCGGCACAAGTGCCATGCCGCATTTCGGGCATGGGCCGGACCCGGATTGGCGCACCGCGCTGTGCATCGGACAGGTATAGATCGCTGCGGGGTATGGATTGCTCATCACATCATGAGCGCAGCGCGCGCCGCCGTTCCTCATATTCAGCCTGGTTGATTTCGCCGCGCGCGAAGCGTTCGTCCAGAACGTCGAACGCACGGCTGCCTCTGTGACGACCGCGCATCATCGCCATCATGGCGCCCATGCACACGACGGCGATCAAAACCATGAATAACGGTCCGAAGAAGAAAGGCATCGGCCAATAGTCCCATCCCATGACATCCTCCTCTTGCCTCGTGCAGGTTAGGTCTCCATCAGGATGTGTCATTGACCTGGATCAACCGGAGGTTTTATCGATGGATCGGCAACATGGCCGTTGCAGAGACGCTCGCCGCCTGTCCTAGTCTTGCGGCCGAGGCTTGCGACCAAGTCTTGCGGCCAATCTTGCGGCAATATTGCGACGAAAAATCGGGAGAGAAACGAATGGCAAATTTCACGTGGGACCATATTCACCTGCGCACGCCTGATCCGGAGGCGACGGCGCAATGGTTCGAACGCATGTTCGGTGCCGAAGTGATCCGCTCGACGCAACAGGGCAAGCCGCGTGTCGATCTCAAGCTCGGCGGAGCCAAGATCTTTATAGCCCAGGTCAATCCCGGCGATGGAGTAAGCGCTGCGCCGGTGCCGCCCTATCAGGGCCTCGACCATTTCGGCTTTGCGGTGTCTGGGATCGATGCCATAGCAGCTGATCTGAAGAAAAAAGGTGTCGAGTTTACCAAGGAACCGCATTCGCCGCGGCCCGGAATAAAGGTCTGCTTTCTGCGCGGTCCACAGGGAATCTCGATCGAGCTGCTTGATCGTGATCCACGATACACCTGATGCGGCGGCACCGCCGCGCAACTTGATTGGGGGACGACATGCGAATTCATCCGAATTATCGGCGCGCTTGCGCTGTTATTGGCCATCGGGCCGGCGGTTGCCCAGCAGAAGAGCCTGCGCGACCAATTGGTCGGCACCTGGCAATTCGTCATCGCCGAGGTCGTGGCTCCCGACGGGAAAAAATCTTTTCCTTTCGGAGAGTTGCCGACAGGCATTCTGGTCTTCACGGCCGGAGGGCAATTCGCGCAGATTCATGTCGCCAGCGATGTGCCGAAGATCGCGAGCAATAACCGACTGACCGGAACACCTGAGGAATACGCGACCATCATGCGCCGGAGCATTTCGCTTTTCGGCACCTACAAGGTTGATGAAGCGAAGAGGACGGTCACCTTCAACATCGTGTCGAGCACCTATCCGAACTTTGCCGGGGAGTTGCAGGAAAGGACCATCGACAAACTGACCGAAGACCAATTCATCAACACTAATCCGAATGTGGCAGGCGGCCGCGGGCACGCGACCAACATCTATAAAAAGGCGCTGTGAGCGGCTGATTGCCGCACTACACCAGGTCCCGTGATCGATCGCTCGCTCGGGAAAAGGCTGATGTCAATAGGTTGCCCTTGCGCCATGCGCGCGCCTTAATGGCGTGGTGCCTCGGGCGGCAGAGACGGGAGTGTGTCGTATGCGTGCGTTAGGACTGGCGGTTGTCGCCGCGACCTTCACAGTGGCGACGGCCGTGGCGGCTGATGACCGGTTCGAACGCAGCCTCAAAATGCTCGCCCCCGCCGAACGACTCGAGCAGCTCTGCGACTACACGGCGATGATGCGCATCCGCAGCGAGGCGAAGCAATTCCGTCCGGACCGCGCGGTTGCGAATGCCATGGCCGAACCGAAAGCCGCAGGCGACACGCTCGAGGTCACCGGCGGTGCGTTTCGTAGCCGAAAAAAATGGTTTGCCCTGTCCTATCGCTGCACGGCGACGCCGGATCACCTGACCGTCGTTGCGTTCCACTACACGGTCGGCGCGGAAATCCCTGAAGCAAAATGGGCGTCATTTGGCTTATGGCAGTGAGCGCGTCCGGCGCAGCTATTGGTGCTGCACCATGACCTTGGTCCCGACCGGCACGCGCGAATAAAGATCAATGACGTCGCTATTGACCAGCCGGAAGCAACCGGACGATACCGCCTGGCCGATCGTTTCCGGCGCATTGGTGCCATGAATCCGGTAGACGGTAGCGCCGAGATTCATCGCGCGCGCGCCGAGCGGGTTGCCCGGGCCGCCGGCCATCCAGCGCGGAAGATAAGGCTGCCGCTCGATCATCTCCGGCGGCGGCACCCAGTCCGGCCATTCGCGCTTGAGCGTAATTTTCTGCGTTCCGCCCCACTGGAAACCGTCGCGGCCGACGCCGATGCCGTAACGCAGCGCAACGCCATTCCCCATGATCAGGTAGAGATAGCGGTCGGCCGTGTTGACGATGATCGTGCCGGGCGGCTGTTCAGTTCGGTAGTACACCGACTGCCGGCGCAGCTGCGGCGGGAGGTCGGCATCGCGCGCGGTGTGGTCAACGCCTGGATCCACATCCTGCATGGTCGGCTTTGAGGAGGGCAGCAGACTCTGCGCGTGAACGGGAATGGCGTGTGCGAGCAACAGCCCGAGCACCAGGACGCATAACCGAAGCATGATCAATCCCCCGATAGTGACGAAATTGCTTGCCCTAGTCCCGGTCCTTGATGTTGGTGCGCGGACGGTCGGAACCGCGCGCCGTCTCGGTATGCCAGCGGCCCTTCTCATCTTCATATTCGATTGTTTCGGTGTGACCGGGCACTCTCTGTTCTTCGGCGGCTGCCTGCGCCGCGGCGAGCGCGTCGGCGTGGGTCGGGTAGGGTTCCGAGAAAACGCCGTCGACCTTGTAGGCCCAGCCGCCGTCGTGTTCGACAATCTCGTAGGTGACTTCCGCCATAGGCGTGCCTCCGAACTCAGATGGTGTCCCAATAACGTACCGCTTTCGGGGATGGTTGCGCCAGTCACATGGCGCGGCGGTCGGAAAAGGCTACCACTGGGCCGTCAGAAATCGAAATCCAGGCCAAACCGGCGTTTGAACGTCTCCCGGTCGTCCGGATGCGCGGCGCGGAGGATAGCGTGCGCGGTGAAGTTGCCGTTAATCACCCCTGCCTCAATGTACATCCAGTCCACGATCTCCGCTCTGTCAAAGGCAATCGTGCTGCCGATGGTCAGACTGGCGACCGAACTCGGCGTATTGTTGATCTGGCCAATGAACCTTTCGCCAACATATGCAAATGGATGAATCCAGACGAATTCCGCGCCCTCGCTCGACGCGATCGTGATTTTCACCGCAAACCCATCCATTGTCGGCCCGGGATGTTTCGCGAGATTGAGGAACCGCGTCAGTGTCTGGCGTGCTTTGCCGATCGCCGCGGCCATCACCGGATTATTGAGCGCCACAAAAACGAGTTCGTCGTTTTCGGCTTTCCGTAAGAGCGAGCTTCGCGTGCGTGCCGTGAGCCCGGCTGCGCGCGCGGCGCCGAGGATCAGCGCGAAGCCTTTGGATGTCCGGCCTGATGGTTGTGACGACGACATGCATGCCGCCTTTCCCAGCCGGCACACAACGGCGCGCCGGACATCAATGGGTCGCCGAAGGGGGCGGCAAGGTTCAATGCGGCAAAACGCGCGCGGTATCGGCGCACCGTCGACGATTTATAGGCCGCGCTGGCGCTTGAGGCGGTCGATATAGGCCTCGACTTCCGGTGGCAAGGACCGTAGCCCGTGCTGTGCGGCCAACGAGAGAACGGGCCGCCATTGCGATCCCTTGAGGAAGCCCGGTTCGAAGCCGGGGGGAATGATGCGGTCGAAAACCAGGACCAGCAGCACCGCCAGCAGTGCGATCCGCAACGCCCCCAGCGCAGCACCGGCGATGCGGTCCGGAATGCTGATATCGGCGCCGACCATTTCGCTGATCGCCAGCCGCAGCAATGCACTCAGCACCGCGCCGGCAGCGACAAAAATCGCCACGACCACCAGCCAGGTCTGTGGGGCCGGCATTTTCAGGTACGAGGTGAGCAACGGACGTGCGGCGCGGTGGCAACCGCCACGCCCATTCCGCAGACATAGCCAAAAATCGTGGCCAGGCTGCGCAGGAGGCCTGTCATGAAGCCCATGACCACGGCGACGAACAAACAGACATAAATGGCGAGGTCGAATGGATTGGTGGAAAAAAACGATGTCATTGTGATTTGTCCGGGGCAGACTACGCTTTGCGCGTTCGAGAAGCTGCGGAACTTGTTACAGGGAGACGGTATATGGCGTTTACGGTCATGAGCAACAATTTCAAGGATGGCGATTACCTCCCGAAGGAATTCATCCTGTCCGCTGATTTCGGTTTGGGTTGCGCGGGCGGAAACAGGTCGCCGCACCTGAAATGGTCGGGCGCGCCTGCCGGCACGAAAAGCTACGCCGTCACCTGCTATGACCCTGATGCACCGACCGGGTCGGGTTTCTGGCACTGGCTGATCGTCAACATTCCGCCGAATGTGACCGAGCTGCCGGAGGGCGCCGGAAGCGCCGGGGGCAAACCGCCTGCCGGAGCGCTACAGACGCGCACCGATTTCGGCGCGCCGGGGTACGGCGGGCCTTGTCCGCCAGAAGGCGACCATCCGCACCGTTATTTGTTCACGGTGTTCGCGGTGAGTGCCGACCGGCTCGACGTCAAAGCCGACACGTCCGCCGCAGTGGTCGGTTTCAATCTGCATTTCAACACGCTTGCGAAGGCGGAGATCATGGGACTGTTCAAGCGGTGACTCTTAAACATTCGCGGAAGAATCCCTACTTCGGGCAGACGCGGTAACCGAACTTGTCGATCAATTCGCGGCCCAGGATCGCATGAAACGCCGGCCTGTCCACGTAGTGATTGGACACCAGATACTGGCGCAGTTTCGGCTTGTAGGCGGCAAGCATGTGATTGGTCGACTTGGCGCTGACGGCAGCAGCGGTATCCCCTTGCCGGATGATCCGTGAATTTCCTTAGGGACAACATCCGAGTTTCGCTCAGCTTTCTGTTGTCCTAATGACGCGGCGGGCTGCTTCCAGTTGAGGAGGTCCACGTGCAAAAAGTTTATTTCTTCTGTTCCAACGCCGAACTGCTGCTCGAGCATTGCGGGGTAGTGGAGGTCGAGAGCTTGAACGAAGCACGCGAACACGCGGCCATGGTCGCCAGTTCGCTGATGGCGACAGGCGGGCCCGAGGACTGGCGCGACTGGTCGGTGCACGTCAGCGATGACCTCGGCGATGAGCTCGTGCGCGTGCCGTTTTCGTCGGTGCTCGGCAAAGTCCATTGAGGCGCGTGAATCAAATGTCGAAATTCGTCACGGCCCCGCTCGCCCACATCCGGGTCCGCGCGCTGACCGTTGCCTGGCAAGATTTCATGGGCACCGTATTCGATCCCTACCGGCCCCAACGTCACTACATGCGCGGCCCCGGGCCGAAATGGCGTGCCAAGCACGGCGGCGAAGGCAAACCTCCGATCATCTGATCGGTGTTTCGCGTGCCGCTATGTGCACACGCTGCGATTTTCCATTCACGCGCAAAACAGCCGTTCGCTGTCGTTCGGCAGCAGGTCCGCATCGCTGACGCGCTCGCGGCCGCGAAAAGCTGTGAATACCAGTTTTTTTGCCCGCGACGTGCTACAAAATTGCATGGCCCGAAACCCGCCCGATACCCGCAGCCTCGCCGAGAAAGCTTTCAAGGCCGCAACCACCAGGCCCGCCGATTTGCCGCCGGCCGCGCCCGCAATTCCCGGCGCCAAGGAAACGGTATCGCTGCGCATCGATCGCGACGTGCTCGACTACTTTCAGGAAGAAGGTCCCGGCTGGCAGGACCGCATCAATGCGGCGCTGCGCAAGGCCGCAGGAAAATAAATGCAATCGGATTCCATTCAAAAAGGAAGAGCGAGGGGAAAGTTTTGGATGTAAAATGGAGGGGCTTCCTCTCTCCTGCGGAGATTGCGTTTCAAACCGCGCCCGGCTCCGGTTCGCCGAGATCGACAAGGTAATGAAAGACGTTCGCCAGGGCCGGCGTGCCTGCCGGCGCCAGCGGCTTCTTCTCAAGCAGGCGGAATTTCAGCGTGCTCAGCCCGTCCCGCTCGATTAGCGCATCAAATTCGCGCTGGCGCTTGGCGAATAACCCGTTGGTGCGGCGGCCTTCCTCGGTCCACACGTGCGGTGCGGAAAATCCGGCGTGCTTGTGCGGCAGCGGGATGAATGTCCCGTCGCGCCGTTCCATTTCGAAGCCGCGCAGGCGCAGGCGGTGACTGAGTTCCAGATCCTCGGGGCCCCAGCCCCAGTAGCAGTTCGGAAATCCGTTCACCGCGGTGAAGACGGAATTGTCGAGCAGGCTGACGGCGCCGAAAAAAGTATCCCAGTTTTCCTGCATTGAAAGCCCGTGCCAGATCAGCCGCGCCGGATTTTTGGTCCACGAGTAGTCAGCCCACATCGGCAGGTAGTCGACATCGTGGATGCACACATAGTCCGACGTCTCGCGGGTGAGCAGGAAGCCGCAATTGCCCAGGCGGCCGCGGCTGAAAGGTGCCTTGCCCCACTGCTCGATGATGTTCACGGTGACGGCGATCTGCTTGTCGAGCTTGTCGCGCTGGAAATACGTGACGACGTGCGGGACGAACCGCGCCAGGTGTTCGGCCCGGTCGCGATAGGGGACGACAATGGCCAGCCGCTTCGAATAGCGCGGGTCGGCCTCGCCGGGCGTGATTGAGGACTTCATGTGTTGTGCTGGTTTCGCCCCCACTCGCCGGCGATGCTAACTGATTCGTGCCGGGAACTGCGGCATGATAAAGGAGCCCATGTTACGAGGACACGCTGAAGCCGCGATCAAATGCGTTTGCTGCCTTGTTGCTGGCGACGCTGGCCGCGGCGGCTTCGGCTGGCGAACAGAAGACCTTCAGCTACGCCTGCCGGGGCGGCGGTTTCACCATCGGCGCAGTGGTTACCAACTCGCGCGGGGCCGAGCGCTGGAGCAAGAGCCAGCCGGTCATTCTCCGCATCGACAATGAGTCACCGCAGACCCTCATCGCCGATCCCGATGCAGCGCCCGAGGCGGACAGCTATCGCAACAAGGATTTCGAGTTTTATTCGCTCAAGACGTTCACCACCTTGACCCACAAGAGCCACGGCGTGGTCGTGAAATTCTATAACGACTGCCGGGTCAATTAGCCGCCGCCTCAATTGAGATACCAGATCGCGCCATTGAGCACCGTGGCGAACGCCACCCAGGCTGCATAGGGCACGAACAGCAAGGCGGCGGCACGATCGCGCGGCCAGCTCGCCACGATGAATGCGAGGATCGCCGCCAGCAGGGCCGTCACAATCGCCAGCGCGGCGCCTGGACGATGCGCGCCGAAGAACGCCGGCGACCAGATGAAATTGAGGGCGAGCTGGACGAACCACACCGTCATCGTCGCGCTGCGCGGCCCACGTTGCCATGTCCGCCAGCCGGCAACCGCGACCATGATGTAGAGCAGGGTCCAGACCGGCGCAAAGATCCAGTTGGGCGGATCGAATGACGGCTTGGCCAGCCCCGCATACCATCCGCCCGGCAATGTCATCAGGCCGATGACCGTCCCGCCGCCGAGGACGAGGGCGATGAAGATGGCAAGAGCGAGGTAGCGGTGCATTGTTTTCACATGTGTTCGTTCGAAGTCCGTAGCAATGACGGGCAATCTGGCGTAGTGGTGAGGGATTGACGCCGCCAACCCATACGGCGTTCCAGGAGGTAACAACATGAAAATCGGTCGATCGTTTCGTGCCGCGCTTGTCGCGTTTGCTGCCATCGCAGGCCTTGCTTTTTCGTCCGCTGCCTACGCTGACAGCGGCACCATCAGCATCCGGATCTTCAAGGCGGGCTTCGTGATCGGCGGCTCGGCCGGCAGCGGCGTGCTGCATTTTCACGGCCACAATTATCCGCTGTCGGTCGGCGGCCTGAGCTACGGTTTCACCTTCGGCGCATCGGAAACGCGTTTCCACGGCACCGTCAGCCATATCCGCCGGCCCTCCGATGTGGCGGGCGTGTATGGCCAGGCAGGCGCCGGCGCCGCCGTCGTGCGCGGCGCGCAGGCGGTCGTGCTGACCAATCAGAACGGCGCGGTTCTCGCGCTCACAGGTGGCCAGACCGGCCTCATCGTCAGTGCCGACCTCAGCGGCCTGGCGCTGTCGATGAAATAGGCGCGGGTTTAAAACGCCGATGCCGGATTCATCCGGCATCGGCGGCGCGTTTGCGCAGGGCTGCGCTCAACTCACCAGATTTGCGTCCCGCGCCAGCAGCCATTTCCCGTCGGCGCCCTTGCGCAAGATGGTCAGCGTGTAGCCTGACCGGCGCGACGGCTCGCCGCCGGGCGGGGTGATCGTGATTTCGATTAAATTGCGCAAGTAGGCCCAGTCGCCGAGCACCTGCAGCTCGCGGATGTCGGCTTTGCCTTCCAGGCGCACGCCGTCCATGCTTCGCGAATTGGCGGCGAAGGCCTGCTTGCCGAAAGGCTCGCGGCCGGGGACCATGAAAATCACGTCGTCGGCCATCAGCCTGAGCACGGCCGCGGTGTCGCCCGCGCGGCTTGCCGTCATCCAGTTGTCGACGAGCTCGCGAATGGCGCGTTCGTCAGGGGACATCAGGGCTCTCCGGCCGCCTTCAGAATGTCGATCAGTTTGCGGTCGCGCCAGCGCTGCAGCTCCGCCATGCTGCGGCCGGCCGCTTCCTCGGCAACGCCGTCGATGATCTTTTGTTGCGTCTGCGGCGTGAGCGTGGGTTTGCCGAGATCGTCCATCCAGCCTTGGATCGCCGGGCCGATGTGGTCCATGAAATGTTTCATGCCGCCTTCGCCGCCCGCCATGTGGAAGGTGAGGTGCGGCCCCATCAGCGCCCAGCGCAGGCCGGGCCCATAGGCAATCGCCGCATCGGCATCGGCGACCGAGACGACTCCTTCCGTCACAAGATGAATCGCCTCGCGCCACAGCGCCGCCTGCAGCCGGTTGGCGACGTGGCCGCGCACTTCCTTCTTGATATGGATCGGGTGCTTGCCGATGCCGCGATAGAATTCCATCGCCTGGGCGACCGCGGCCGGCGATGTCTTCGCGCCGCCGACCACTTCGACCAGCGGAATGAGATGCGGCGGGTTGAATGGATGGCCGATCACGCAGCGCTCCGGATGTTTGCACTTTGCGCTGACGCGGCTGACGAGCAGGCCGGATGAGCTGGTGGCGATCACGGTTTCCGGCGGCAGCGCGGCATCGAGCGTGGCGAACAGCTCGATTTTGGTGTCCTCGCGCTCGGGCCCGCTTTCCTGCACGAACGTCGCGCCTCTGGCGGCGGCGGCGGGGTCCTTGAAGAACTCGAAGCGCTTGCGGTCGGCGCCGGGCTGCACGGCGCTGAGTTTCTCCAGTGTCGGCCAGGCATTGTCGATGAAGCCGCGCGCGAAAGCTTCGCCGTTAGGCGAGGGATCGTAGGCGCCGACCTCAAATCCGCGCGCCAGAAAATACGCCGCCCAGCTTGAGCCGATGGTGCCGGCGCCGATGACCGATACGCGTTTTGGCATGGATTACTCCGCGATCCGTAGGGTGGGCTAAGCGAAGCGAGCCCACCTGAAGGCTTTCAATTTATCCCGTCGGGCTCGGCGCTGTCGCGCCTTGGCCCTTGTGCATGCCGGCTTGACCTGTGCGTGTAATACTATATAGATACAATCTGTACGTGTATAGGAATAAAAGCTTGACAGGGCCGTCCAGCGGTTGGTAGGAACAAATACCTAATGTTGAACCGCAGCTAGGGTGCAAACTTTGATTGGCTTCCAAATTGATCTGGCAAAACGGGGGTTTCGCGAAATCCGCGGCGAACTCGACGGAATTAAGCGGCTTTTCGCGATACGCCGGCGCGAAAGGGCGCAGCAGAACATCAAACGTCAGCTCGCCGCGCTGCGCTTCGAAAAGGCGCTGATCGGATACGCCGATGTTTGCCGCAAGGCCGGGTTCAATCCCGGTCAGCCGCGTATTCCTGCCGGCAGCCGGGAAGGCGGGCAATGGGCCGGCGGCGAAAGCGGCGCGTCTGGTGGCCGCGAACCCAATTCAGACGCGAGGCTTGCCGGCGGGAGCAGCGCTTTTCCCTCACCGGTCATGAGCGACGCCACCTCGGATCCGATAGTCCCGGGCGCTCATTACGCGCAAACGCCGATAAATTTCCAGACGAGCGCGTTCACGGGAATTTCCACAATCGACGACACGACCAAGCAACTCGCGAATACTCTCGCGCGCGTCAAGGACGTCGTTGAATACCTGCCGACATACACCCCGCGGAAATATGGTACTGCCGTTCACGTCAAATTCGCCGCGACGGTGAGGGCCCTTGGACTGCGCGGTATTGCTCCCTCCGACGTGGAGACGACCTTCGGTGGCGACTACTACGGGGCAAAAGGGAGCGTTCGGACGGACGTCGTCCTGCGCAACGATGTCGGCGACGTCATCGCAATCTACGACGTCAAGACGGGTGAAAAGGGCATCGAGCCTGCGCGTGCCGCCTATCTTCGGATCAAGGTCGGAGTTGGCAACGAAGTCCCGATCATCCAGATGAGTTTCAATGACGGCATATCACGCAAGGATATGCACTTCAGGAAGACACTTTTTGTTCAAGCCATAGGGGAGGCCTAGCATGGCGATGGAATTGCATGTGTTCTCGGACCGCCGTCTGAATACAATTGCCGAGTGGCAGCGCGCCATCGATGCGGAAAAATATCAGCTGCGCCTGGCCGGCGATGTCCATTTTGCCGATGCGAGCGGCATGCTGCCGGCAACGCTCGAGGGTGAGCAGGCCGGGTTTGAGCGTCATCACGACGATCCCATGGAAACGATGCGTTTCCTGGGCGTCAGCAATTTCACTCATTTCTGGAAATACGCGCTGGGTTTTCGCTGGGGCGCGAGCTTTTCAACTTTGGAGGCGGCTTGGATGGCTGCAACCGCCTATGGTGCCGCCACGGACGGGGTCATTTTTGATCATGAGGAAGGAAAAGTGTTTACGGTTCAAGAGAGCCGTGCCCTCGTAGCAAATTTCATAGACGATAGACCGAAGACGAAAGCACTGACGGACGAAATCATGCGCCGGCTTTTGGAAAAGCCCTAGCGTCTCCGCGGAAATAGAAGAAACAAGGCGAGCGACGGTGCCCGTCACTTCGGCAATAAACCTTTCGCCACGTCTCGAATGCCTCACTGAGAAGTTCAACGGGTGCGTCGGCAATATTGAGATATTCGCGGCCGCGTCGAACTTGTGCGGTCGTATTCTTCCATCTCGGGAGCGCTTCATGGGCCTTGCGGGCACAAGGACAAACAGAGCAAGGGCTATTTTGTTGGCTGTGGTTCTTATGCTTCCTGGCCTCCAGCTAAATGCGGCGGCGGAAACGACAGACTCGCGCGAGGGGTTGGTCGATAAAGAGCGCTGCCTTCTCGCCCATCCTTGAAAGCTGTCTACGAGCGGCCGAGTGCGGTTAAGGAACGCGGTCCCTTCTTAGTCATGAGCGTGAAGGGCCAGCCGCAAGCATACGTACAATGCATGTTCGCGGATAACCGCAAGAAGCTCTATTGCGAAGCATCGTCAGGCGATTACACCGAACGTGATTCGAAGCCGTGCATGAGTTGCCTGTCACAGGAGTTTGTCGCTGCCCTCGGCCGTCTTGGCTTTGCGATCGAGACGGGAGGAAAAAACTATCCTATAAGCGCGACTTAAACGGTACGCCGGACTTCGATGCGATCGCGACGTTGATGCTGTCCGCGCTACACGACGCTTACGGCGTGCGAGAAGGCACGCCTCTGATACCTACGCCCTTTTCGAGGGCACCACTCGTCGTTTGTCGCATGTGAAGACTGCCTTCGGCCTTAGATTGACCCCGCATCGAGACTTTCCTGGAAGGCAGAGGGCGGAGACTCCGATCAAGCCTTGTTAAGCCGCACATCATTCATTGCATCTTGAGATAATCGAGGAACGCCTTCGCCGCGACCACGTTCTTTTGTCGGCCATGCATACGCCTGACCAGATCGATCCGGCGCGGGTCAGCCTTGTTGCTACGGAAATCATAATATAATTCAGTATGTTATTTCTATACGCAAATTTCAAGATGCGTATAACTTCTTGATTTGCCGGATTAGATATGTTATACGCAATCTGCGCAATGCGTATAACCGATGAGCACCCGATGCCCCCCCGCGCGACTTGTCCTACAAACTACATATGCGGAATTGCTAGACCGTTGTGCCGCTACCGTTTTTCACTATGCCTTCCCGGAAGACGGAGCGTTTATTTCGAAAACCGTGAAGGAACGCAGGTATTGGTACTTCCAGCAGTCTTCAGATGCCGGACGGGCCCAGAAATACGTCGGCCCTGAAACGCCGGAGCTGCTTGAGCGGATAGCGCGACACAAGCAGGTCCGTGAGGACGAGCGGGAACGCCGTGCCCTGGTATCTACACTCGTTCGTTCGTTCGCGCTGCCGCGACCCATTCCCGAAATTGGAAAAATTGTAGCTGCTTTGGCGGAAGCAGGCGTTTTTCGTCTACGTGGAGTTCGAAGGGTATGGTTGCGTATCAAACGTACCCGGTCATGCTTGGTGCTAGACTTCCAATGGGCGCGCTCCAAACGGGCGATGTGGACATAGCACAGTTCACGAATACATCAGTGGCGGTCGCGGAACGAACCCCACCAGTGCTCGATGTTTTAAAAAATGTCGACAATACATTCTGGCCGATTCCGCACGTACGGGGTGAAAAGAATGTTACAAGCTATCTTGCAAAGGGAGGGCTTCGAGTTGATTTTCTCACTCCCAATGAAGGAGCGGACACAGACGCACCTAAACGACTTTCTGCAGTTTCATACCGATGCACAGCCACTTAGATTTCTAGACTTCCTTATTCATGATCCTGAACCAGCTGTAATTTTATACGACGCTGGTGTTTATGTGCTTGTACCCGCACCGGAACGGTATGCAGTGCATAAACTGATTGTATCGCGTCGCAGGAAAGAAGGTGAGGCAAAACGAGATAAGGATGCCCAGCAAGCCGAAGCGCTACTTAATATCCTGATTGATAAAAGACCCTACGAACTGAAAGCGGTTTGGGACGAAGCCTATGCGCGTGGCGCAACCTGGCAAAAATTAATCGGTGAGGGGTTGACACAATTACCCGCGAATAAACACGTGATCTCACATTAAAGACTGTCGGAGAGAGACGTCGATTGTTGCCGGGAAGTGATTTGACGTTTACTAGTCCTGCGCCGCACTACGATTTTAGTCGCGACATCATCACATTTGCAGGAGAGGCGTTTGGCGGGCTCGTAAATTGCGCAATATCTCGAGAGGCGCTCGACGACCATTTTGGTGTAACCACTAAAGAGGAACGACTACAAAAATTTTTAGACAATTGCTCGATCATCGAAAAAATGGCGAGCGAAAAATATCTAAATTGGCCGATCGAAGAACCCGAAAATGTTTTAATTAAAACAGGCGATGTGCTGAATTTGGAAAAGAGTATTCGTAAATGACGATGGCTGCAAATTTTACCGCTTTCACCCCGGCGTCACGCCCTTTGCCTTGAACACGCTCACAGCTTCCGGCGTCTTGAGATCATCGAGGAATGCCTTCGCCGCAGCCGCGTCCTTGCTTTCGGCCCGACCGCGCCGACGAAAACCAGATCCTGCTGCAGGTCGCCGGGGAAGGGGCCGGCAAGCTCGACGCCGGGCGCTATCAACACATTGGTCAGGAATACGCCGAGTTCGACGTCGCCTTTGGCTACCGCCTGCGGGATCGCGCCGGGCGCGCCTGCACCTTGATCTTGGCCTTGATGTGCTCGGCGATGCCGAGCCGCTCGAACGTTTTCTGCACGAACGCGCCGGCGGCGCTTCCCGGAAACACCGCAATCGATTGCGCCTTGAGCAGTGTCGCTTTCAGCGCCGCGGGCGTGCTGACATCCGGTTTCGGCGCGCCCGCCTTCACCGCAATGCCATAGCCCACGCGTGCGATATTGCCGGGCGTTCCGGCGAATTTCGCCTTGGC
This sequence comes from uncultured Pseudomonadota bacterium, assembly GCA_963702605.1. Classification (GTDB taxonomy): domain Bacteria; phylum Pseudomonadota; class Alphaproteobacteria; order Rhizobiales; family Xanthobacteraceae; genus Pseudolabrys. The sequence goes on along the minus strand of CAVPDI010000033.1, from coordinate 178,034 downwards.
GGCGTCATTCTTCATGACGTCGATGGGCACCACGCCGAGGTCGAACGGGCCCGAGGTCGCCATCTTGATCAGCTCCGGCGTTGCCGCGAATGTCATGTCGAGCTTGTGGCCGGTCGTCTTCTCGAAGCGCGGGCCCAGTTCCTTCAGGCTCGCGGTCATCGAGCCGCCGGCCAGCACCTTGAGTTCGGCGGCGTAAGCAGGTGACAGCATAAGGACTCCCAGGATTGCAGCGGCGGTGAGCGAAGATTTATTCATAAATTCCTCCGGATTTTTTTATATCGTCATAGCTCTTTACTCCGCTCATTCCCGCGTAAGCGGGAATCCGGCTAAACCAGAAAGAACTGGATCCCCGCTTTCGCGGGGATGAGCGGATTATTACTAAAGCCGTCTCGTTTCACTCAGTCTGGCCTTGCGCCGGACTGTTTGACAATAGGCGCCCAGCGCTTGACGTCGTCGCGCACTCGCACAAAAGCGCTAGATCCGGGCGCCGCGATTGTAGCTGTCGACCAGCTGATTGTAGTCGCGCAGCAGCCGCGGCGGCGAGCCCTCGACCATCCAGCCGCTGCCGGCATTGCCGAGCATCATCTTGTCGCCGGCGCTGTAGGGCACGTGATCGCGGATGCGGCGCATCAGGGACTTCGCCGTGACCAGAAACGATTTGGCATTGCCCATGAAAAACGAGCCGATCTTGGCCTCGCCGCCGGAGCCCGCAGAATTGTTCGGCGCCTTTGACCATGCTTTCGTAATCGTTCAGCGCCTGCGTGATCTCGGCGACGTCGGGTTTCGCCGCGTCCTCCGTGCGCAAAACGCGCTTGGCCCGGATCATCAGAGCTTCGACATGGTAGCGCGCATTGCGGCCTTCGCTGCGCTCGATTTCGGCAAGCTTCTCCCGCGCGCGTCTGTCGTTGATGGCATCGACGCCGCTGCGCAGCGTCTTGTCGGCGCTCTCGAATGCAGCCCACGCAGCCACGAGACGGGGATGCAGGGCGCGGCCCTTGGCCATCTTGTCATCCTTGTAGTCCTGCTGGGTGTAATAATCGTCGGCTTCCTTGAGCAGCGGCTCGAGCTTGCCCACGGCCTCCGCATAGGCGGTGGCGGCGGCTTCGAGCGCGGCGTCGTGCGGCTCGAGGCGCGTTGGCCTTCTCGATATTCTTCTTGCAGTCGGACGTGTCGTAGATGGTGTAGGTGCCGTAGATGATGCGCTCCCGGCCGGTTGGCCCGTCCTTGCCGACCCAGCTGAAATAGCGCGAGCGTGAATCGTAAGATCGCTCCGACAGCCGGTTGATGCAACCGACGTAGGCGTTGAGTTTTGCGGCGGGCGAGGGCGTCTGCGCGGCGGCGTCGCCTGCGGCGAGCGGCGCAATGAGAATGGCTGCGATGCCGGCGAATATCGACGAAGGAACGGTTTCATGTTCACACCCCCAACGCCGACGACGATGCCAGCATCAGGGAAATAATACGAGAGGCGCGGCCAGGGTGCCAAGGTCGGGGCGCGGCCGTGGAAGTTTACCCGCAGGGCGGGTTGAGCGCAGCGAAACCCACCGGCGTGGGGACGGCGATGGCAATGGGTTTCGCAAGAGCTCAACCCATCCTGCGCGCTACGGTTTTCGCGCCGTCAGCCCGATGAATGCCGACATGCCCGAATGTCCAGGACCTTCCTGTAATTCACGTTCTTCTTCGACGATTTTGACATCCGCGAGATCGCCGAAAGCGTTTTGGAGCATGTCGCGGGTGTACAGGTTTTCTATCTGCTTTGGCCCGCCTGTCGCGTAAGCCAGCTGCCTGGGGGTATAACCCTCGACAATCAGCAAGCCGCCACGCTTGAGTGTCCGCCGCATCCCCGCCCATTTCCGCGCGCGTTCGGGCGGCGTGCTGAACTGGGGAAAATCTCCACCACCATGTCGAACGCGTCCTCCGGATAGGGCCATGCGTGAACATCGGCCTCAACGAACGTGATCGTGACGTTGTGCTCAGCGGCGAGTGCACGCGCCTTGGCCTGGGCGGCAGGAGAGAAATCGATCGACAGAACGTCGAGGCCTTGCCGCGCCAGCCAGACACCATTCCGGCCTCGCCATCGGCGACGGCCAGAGCCTTTCCGGTCCGCGGCAAAAGCGGACGGCAGCGGACCAGGAATTCGTTTGGCTCCTTGCCGAACCTGTAGTCCGGCGTGGAGTACCGGTTCTGCCAGAGCTGGAGCTCTGATGTGTCGGCCACGTCGAGAGTCAGAGCGCCTTGTTGCTTTCCTTCACCTTGTCCGCATCGACATAGACCTGCTCGCCCATCGCCTTGAATTTCTCCGACATCTCGCGCCATGCCCGGCCTCTTTGTCGTTAGCGTCGCCGCATAGTCGCGCACGTCCTGCGTGATCTTCATCGAGCAGAACTTCGGCCCGCACATGGAGCAGAAATGCGCCACCTTGTGCGCTTCCTTCGGCAGCGTCTCGTCGTGATATTCGCGCGCGGTGTCGGGATCGAGCCCGAGGTTGAACTGGTCCTGCCAGCGGAAGTCGAAACGCGCGCGCGACAGCGCGTCGTCGCGCAGTTGCGCCGCCGGGTGGCCCTTGGCGAGGTCGGCCGCGTGCGCCGCGATCTTGTAGGTGATGACGCCTTCCTTGACGTCGTCGCGGTCGGGCAGGCCGAGATGCTCCTTCGGCGTCACGTAGCAGAGCATGGCGCAGCCGAACCAGCCGATCATGGCGGCGCCGATGCCGGACGTGATGTGGTCGTAGCCGGGCGCGATGTCGGTGGTGAGCGGCCCGAGCGTGTAGAACGGCGCCTCGCCGCACTCTTTCAGCTGCTTGTCCATGTTGATCTTGATCTTGTGCATCGGCACGTGGCCGGGGCCTTCGATCATCACCTGGCAGCCCTTCTTCCAGGCGATCTGCGTGAGCTCGCCCAGCGTCTCCAGCTCGGCGAATTGCGCGCGGTCATTGGCGTCGGCGATCGAGCCGGGCCGCAGGCCGTCGCCGAGCGAGAACGACACGTCATATTTGCGCATGATGTCGCAGATCTCGTCGAAGCGCTCGTAGAGGAACGATTCCTTGTGCCGCGACAGGCACCACTTCGCCATGATCGAGCCGCCGCGCGAGACGATGCCGGTCACGCGGTTGGCGGTGAGCGGCACGTAAGCCGAGCCGCACGCCGGCGTGGATGGTGAAATAGTCGACGCCCTGTTCGCACTGCTCGATCAGCGTGTCCTTGTAGCATTCCCAGTCGAGCTTGACGGGATCCCCGTCCACCTTCTCCAGCGCCTGGTAGATCGGCACGGTTCCGATCGGCACCGGCGAATTGCGCAGGATCCATTCGCGCGTGTTGTGGATGTTGCGGCCGGTGGAGAGGTCCATCACCGTGTCGGCGCCCCAGCGGATCGCCCACACCATCTTCTCGACTTCTTCCTCGACCGACGAGGTGACGGCGGAGTTGCCGATATTGGCGTTGATCTTCACCAGGAAATTGCGGCCGATGATCATCGGCTCGAGTTCGGCGTGGTTGATGTTGGACGGGATGATGGCGCGGCCGCGCGCGATTTCGCTGCGCACGAATTCCGGCGTGATGAAGGCCGGCACCGCGCCGCCGAAGCTCTCGCCGTCTGCCAGCGCCGCTTCGGCGCGTTCCAGCTGTTTCTTGCGGCCGAGGTTTTCGCGCTCGGCGACATAGATCATTTCCTTGGTGATGATGCCGGCGCGCGCCCATTCGAGCTGGGTGAGGGGGTGCTGACTTTCACCCCGTTCGTCCCCGCGTAAGCGGGGACCCAGAGCGGCAGACTCCGAGCTCTCGGTCCTGGGTTCCCGCTTTCGCGGGAATGAACGGAGAGAGATGGCCCGCCAGGGCTTCGGCGTGTTGGGGAAGTTGCGCGCCAGATGCTTGCCGGTGACATTGCCATTGTCGACCGGCTGGATCGGCCGGCCTTCATATTGCTCCACGCCGCCGCGTTCCTTCACCCATTCGATGCGGGTGCGGGGCAGCCCCTTCTCGACGTCGATCGCCACCGCCGGATCGGTGTAGGGACCCGTCGTGTCGTAGACCGGCAGCGGCGGCTCGCCAGACGAGGCATCGAGCGCGATCTCGCGCAGCGGCACGCGCAGGTCGGGCGCCGCCTCGGGCTGCGAATAGATCTTGCGCGAAGCGGGGAGCGCGCCCGTCGTGACCTTCGGGAGGGTGACCTTCGGATCGTGGATGTTCATTTTACCTTCTCCTCCGTAGCCGCGATCTGCGCCGGGCCGGCGCACGCTCGGGGAACAGTTGCGGCGGATCGAGATAGCCGAAATAGCTCAGCAGCACGCCGAGCAGCACGGCAATCCCGCCGTCCATGATGAAGAAACTTCGATAGGCGAGCACCGACAGGCCGATCTGTTCGATCACCTGCGGCGCCACCATGCGGACAACGCCGCCTATGATCGCGAGCCAGCCAATGATGGTGATGATCAGCGGCCAATGCCACTTCCAGTCATTGTGCGCGGCGACGATCGCCAGCCCGACCGGCAGCGCGATGACGCCGGAGAGATAAATGAGCATGTGGTCGTGCAGCGCACGCTCGAACATGGCGCGGTAGACCGTGGCGTTGAACAGCATGCCGAAACCGCCGGCGATGAAAACAGGGCCGATGAGCTTGGCCAGAAAATGCGACCGTTCCATGGTTAGTTCCCCCATCTGGAAAGTGCACTCACGCCACATAACCCTTGAAAGTGATGAACCCGCCGACGGCAACCAGGAAAATGCCGAGACCGGTGAAAAAGCCGGCGCTGGCGATGATCCCGATGCCGATGAAATTCGCGAACTGCGGCGCGATGATCCGGAACGCGCCGACGCACATGAGAACCCAGCCGATCGCCGTGACCGCGCTGCGCCAGTCGCGCGTCCAGATATTGTGCACGTTGAGGATGTAGAGGCCGGCGACGAGCGCCAGGATTCCCGAAAAATAGATGAACGGCAGACCCGTGAAGAACTGCACGGCCATCTCGCGATAAGCGGCCTGGTTCGCCAGCATGCCGATACCGATCGCGCAAAGCACCGGTCCGACCAGCCTCGCGATGATCAGCGATTTCTGCATCGAAGTGTCCTGTCCCTTCGCCGGCATGACCCGGATCAGGTTCAAAGGGTTTTTCTCAGCCCGAAAAGGGGCACCCCTCGGAACAGTGTTTAATGTATGCACGGGGGCAGGGGTGTCAATGCGGGCTGGGGACTGATGGGGCTTTAGTTTGCTGCACCTGTCCCATATTCGCAGGGTCGCTTAGCCGAAGGCGTGACCCACCATCCGATGCGATGGGTTTCGCGGCGCTCAACCATCTCGAGAACGAAACACAGTGGTCCGCTGCGCGAGCGGGGCCCAGCGCCAATTCGCGAGGCAATAAAAACTGGATGCCCGCTTTCGCGGGCATGAGCGGGGAGCGGTTGCTGGCATGAGCGGAGGGAGTGCAAAGCCGCACGCTCACGTCTTCGGCAGCTTGCGTCACCGCCACTTTCACGGTGCCATTGGCCTCGGCGATCACACGCAGCGTCTTTGCGTCGAACGCGATGCCTGTGAGGCGCACGCCGTTCACGCTGGCATCGACCCACACGCCGTCGCCGGCCTGCTTGAATTCGCCGAGCGCGGCGGCGATTTTCGTCCTGGCGTCATTGGCGAAAGGTTTGAGGTCAACCACGGCCTTGTCGGCAAGCGCCTTCTGCAGATAGGGCATGGCTGCGCGCGCGGCGGTGCCGAGCAGGCCGAAGGCCGCTTCCAATTCCACGGCGAGTGAAATGTCGGTGAGCCGCAGAATCTGGTTTTCCTGATCGAGCACCGGCCTGCCCAAAATGTGCACGGTCGCTTCCGTTCCGAAGCCGAACCAGCTCTTCTTCTCGCGCGCCTTCACCCGCAGCGAAATCAACAGGCGGTCGCCGGCCGCGGCGAGACCGGCATGCAGCACTTCGATGTCGACCGGGCCGCTGCCGTCTTCGGGAAAATGGCGGCCCTTGAGCTGCGGCTCGATCAGCCGGTTGAGTTCGGTGAATGGCATATCGATCGGCACGCCGACGGCAAGCACGCCGTCCTGCATGGGCGGCACAAGCTCGAGCTGCGCAGGGAAGGGGCAGTTCGGCTTGGTCTCGTTCGGCAGGATGCGCGTTTCCGCCTGCACGCCGATGGTGATCGTCATATTGCGCGAATCGACGAGCGGCTGCGCGGCAGCGGCGCGCACCGGGCGCATTTCGAGCCAGAGCGGCGGCAGGCCGGTCTTGCCGCCGCCGAGCGGAATCGAGCGGCACATCTTCGCCCATTGCTCGCGCGCCGCGCGCTCGATCGCCGGATCGTTGCGCAGCCGCGATTGCAGCGCGGCAATCTGATTGTTCACGATCGGGTCGAGCACCGGCTTGATCTCGTTTGCGACATTGACCTTGATGCCGGCGATATTCGTGCCGGTGTCGCCGAGGTCGAGCCGCCCGGCGAGGTTGGGCTCGATGCGCCACGATGAGGTGATCTGCGGCCGCGCGGTGACGATTACGTTGCCGCGGAAGTCGCTGCGCTGGTCGAGTGTCTTGAGCGCGAGATTGTCGATCTGCTTGCCGACCGCGTTGCCGCCGATAAGCCCGCCGATCGCGCCGCCGATGCCGCCGACCACCTTGCCGGCGGTATTGCCGATCTGCCCGGTAATACGGATCGTGCCGTTGAGCGGCGTCACGATCGTCATAGTGTTGGACTGGCCGGTCGCATACATCGTGCCGCGCGTGACCGTGAGCCCGATCTCGGCCTGGCCGAGCAGCTGCGTCACCGGATTGTCGTTCTTGCCGGCGAATTCACGCGGTGCGGCGGTATCGAGTGCGTGGCCGATGGCGGCGAGCGACACCGCGACCGGCGCGATGACATGCGAGGCCTGCGTCACCGGCGGCAAGGCCGGTGGCGGCTTCATGATGGCAAGAGCTTCGGGCAATCCGCTGTCGGCGGGACCCAGGCGATTGAGCGCCCAGAGCGTGGCGGCAAAGAATAGCGCGACGACGAACGCCGCGCCCGCGCCCCAGCGGAAATAGCGCGAGCGGCCGAACAGGCGGATCGGCGCTGTCGCGTAATAAATGAATGTGTCGAAACCGCTCATGCGCCTCGCGATTCGTCCAGGAAGAATCTTAGGCGGCGGGGCTGCGGCACACCAGCGCCGGAATTTGTCGCGCTCGTTCCGCGCAAGTGGGAATCAAGTGGGAATCTTACGTGGGAATCAAGCAATCCATATTTCGCTGCGGAGATCGTTGCTTTGGATCCTCGCCTGCGCGGGGATGCGCGGAAAATGCTGCTCGGTCAACCCGCGTGTGGTGGTCGCGGTGTCGCAGCCGCTACTTGACCGACAAGTTCAGCGTCTTGACCATCTCGCCCCACTTGGTCACTTCGGCCTTGAACATCGCCTCGGCCTGGGCCGGCGATCCGGTGATTGGGTCGAAGCCGATCGTGGCCAGCTTCTTCTGGACTTCCGGGTTCTTGATGGTGTCGTTGATTGCCGCGTTCAGCGCGGTGATGATCTGCTGGTCGGTCTTGGCCGGCGCAAAGAAGCCGACCCACGAGGCGGCGAAGAATCCGGGAAAGCCGGATTCGGCATAGGTCGGCACGTTCGGGGTCACGGCGAGCCCGTTTTTCGGCGGCGATGCCCAATCCCTTGAGCTTGCCGGCGGTGATCTGCGCGGCGGCGCCGCCGCCGAGAGTTGTCGCGAGCAGGTCGATCTGGTTGCCGAGCGCTGCGTTGATCGCCGGCGCGCCGCCCTGGAAGGGCACATGCGTCGCGTCGATCTTGGCGATCTTCTTGAGGAAATATTCGGCTTCGATATGCGAGCCGCTGCCGACACCGGCCGAGCCGAAATTGATGGACTTTCCCTTCGCTGCCTTGACGAAATCCGCAAGATTATTGGCCGGATTGCTCGTGCTCGTCATCAGCGCTTCAGGGCTCGAGGCCACAATCGCGACTGTCTTGAAGTCGCTCGCCGAGAACGGCTTGGTCTCGCGCAGCGTCTCGTTGATGGCAATTGCCGTGGTCGTCACCAGCAGCGTGTAGCCATCCGCTGCCGCATGCGCCACGACGCCGGCCGCGATATTGCCGCCCGCGCCGCCGCGGTTCTCGACGACGACCGGCTGATGCAGGCGCTCGCTCAACCCTTGTCCCGACCATGCGCGCCAGCGTGTCGGCGACGCCGCCCGCCGCGAAGGCGACAATCAGCGTGATCTTGTTCGATGGATAAGGTATCGGCGCCGGCGCGGCCGGCGGAAAAAATGAGCGAAACAATGGCCAGTGCGGCCGAAGTGTTGCGGACCATACGCGGATACAGCATGCCGATCTTCTCCCCTCGCTCGCGTCGTTCTCTTATCTTTGGTTGCGGGCGGGCGGAGTATTCCATCGGCCCGCATGCGTGACAAGGAAGCTGGCCCTGTGGTCGCTCATCCTCGGGCGCGCCGTGGTCGAGCCCCAGGACGGGTTGAGCGCAGCGACACCCATCGCTCGGATAGCGGTTACGCCGTCGGCTAACCCACCCTCCGTAGCGGCACGTGGCGCACCCGCATTGCCCCGCTCACCCTGGCAGTGACATGCTCAAGGCGATGGCACAACCTTTCGTCGAGCCGTGCGACCGCGGCGTTATCGCCGCCCAGCCATGCCCGCGCGAACACGGGCGTGAAACCGACTTGCAGCGCCGGCGAATGGTTCTCACCGCATGCGTGCTCGCATCCGCAATGGCATTTATCGATGGCTCAGCGCTTTCGGTCGCGCTGCCGAAGCTGCGCGCATATTTCAGCGCGGACTTTGCGTCGGTTCAATGGGTGCTCAATGGCTATGTGCTGGCCCTGTCGGCCCTGACATTGATCGGCGGCGCGCTCGCCGACCACTATGGCAAGGCGCGGATGCTGGCCGTGGGCTGCGTTGGCTTCGCGCTCGCGTCGGCGGCCTGCGGCGTATCGCCTTCGATCGGCTGGCTGATCGCATGGCGGATCGTGCAGGGAATCTCTGCGGCCATCGTGACACCGGCGAGTCTTGCGCTGATCGGCGAAACCTATCCGCGCGAAGAGCGCAACCGCGCCATCGGCGTCTGGGCTGCGGCCTCCGCGCTTACCACCGCCGGTGGGCCCGTGCTCGGCGGCTGGTTGACCGAAAGCTTCGGCTGGGAATGGGTTTTCGCGATCAATCCGCCATTGGCGCTGATCGCGGTCGTGCTACTGGCAGTTTACGCGCCCGCGGGCCGCCACGTGCCGCGGCGTTTCGACGTTTCCGGCGCGGTAATCCTCGCCATTGCACTCGGCGCGCTGGCCTGGGCGCTGGGCGCGATCGGCCCGGGCAACAACGGCGCGGCCGCGGCGTGACGATCGCCGTCATGGCAATCGTGGGAGCGGCGGCGCTCGCCGGCTATGCCTTTTGGGAACGCCGCAGCGCCAATCCGATGACGCCGCCGCGGCTTGCCGGCAATCACGCTTTTGTCGCGCTCAATATCGCAACGTTCCTGATCTATGCCGGACTGTCGATCATGTTCTTCTTGCTTTCCTTTGGCCTGATCGATCGGCGCGGCCTTTCACCGACGGAAGCAGGTCTGGCCTTTCTTCCATTCACGCTCGGCGTCGGGCTGCTGTCGCAACTTTTCGGCGCAATAGCCGACAATATCGGTGCAAGGGCGATGCTGATCGCCGGACCGCTCGGCGCGGCGCTTGCCTTTGTATTGCTGGCGCTGGGCGAGACCTCCGCGCTCGTGCCGGGCGTGCTTTTGCCCATTGCGCTGCTCGGCATTTCCTTTGCGGTGCTGGTTGCGCCGCTCACGGCGTCGGTGATGTCGAGCGTGACCGATCGCGATGAGGGGCTTGCCTCCGGCGTCAACAATGCCGTGAGCCGCGTCGCGCAGCTCGCGGGGATTGCGCTTTCGGCGGGCGTTGCATCCTATGCTTCCGGCTATCGCTTAGGACTCATAGCCGCCGCCGTTCTCAGTGCCGCGGGCGCTGTCACGATTGCGGTCATGCTGCCGGTAGCCGAAGCATCAGCGGAGTGGATCATGAGCAAAACATGTACGCACGCTGCCGACATCGCGGACGTGACCCCCAGCGCGCTCGGCTGCGAGGAATGCCTGAAGACCGGGTCGCCCTGGGTGCATTTGCGGCTGTGCCGGACTTGCGGTCATGTCGGCTGCTGCAATTCATCGCCGAACAAGCACGCCACCAGGCATTTCCGCGCGACCGGACATCCGATCATCGAAGGCTATGACCCGCCCGAGGGCTGGGGCTGGTGCTATGTTGATAAGAAATTTGTTGATCTCGGCGGTCGCACGACGCCGCAGCGAGGGCCTATTCCGCGCTTCGTGTGAGAGGATTACGCCGGCTCGACCTGCGGGATTTGCGCCAGCTCGTGCGGCTGATAGTGCGCAAGCGCCTTCAGCGCTTCAATATTCATCAATTTGACGTGCCGATCCTTGTCGGCGACCAGTTTTTCCGACCGCAGTTGCTGCATCATGCGATTGAGGTGTGGGACGCTGAGGCCCAGAACGTCCGCCATGATTTCCTGGGAGAACGGCAAGTTGAAACTCTTTTCCTCCGCGCGCCCGACGATGCGGAGCCGGGTGTGCAGTTCCAGAATGAAGTGCGACAGACGCTCGATCGGCGTGCGGCGCCCGAGGTAGATGATGTGCTCTGCGTGGGTCGTCGCTTCCTGCACCGCGGTCCAGCACAGTGCCAGGGCGAATTGCGGCCGCCGGTAGCAGAGCTGGACGTAGGCATCGAGGGCGCAGACATTCATCGTGAGGTCGGTGATGGCAGTGACCGAGTAGCCTGCGCGCTCATAAAAACTGCCGGGCAGGCCGACGACGTCGCCCGGCAGGACGACATTGACGATCTGCCTTTTGCCGTTGCGCAATAATTTATAGCGCACGGCAAAGCCGTCCTTGACGAAGCACAGCTTGCGGTATTCGAAGCCGTCCACGACCAGGTCGTGGCGTCGCCGGATCGACAAATCGCCGTCGATGATGGCGTCGAGCGCTTTCAGGTCTGCCGCGGTGAGATCGACGTGCTGCAAGAGCCGAGCAATGAACGGGTGCTGGTGCAATTTGTTGCCGGATATCTGGGGTCCCCGTGTCATTCATCGGCCATAGGCTAGCCCCTTTCATTAATCCTGAGCAATGATTCATATAAAGGCATTTAAGCGGAAAACAGCGTCGAATGATGTGCCGCTTTCTTCGGCGATCGAGTGTCAATGGCGCATCGACGGAACAAAAGCACGGCATCACCGCTTCGTTGACTATGGATATGCAACAACTCGAAAAGGATCGGGCGACACAGGCCGGCAAACTGCTGTCGACGATATTCGTCGCCTGCCTGGGTGTGCTCTTCGCTTACGGCTATCTGGCACCGCTCGTCAGCGGTTAGGCGGCTGCGCCGGTCCCAGAATGTGCCGGGACGGTTGGTTGGTTTGCCCCTATCCAGCCGTTGCGCACGGAAGCCCCGGCCTTGCGCCGGGGCTTCTTTTCGTTTTGCCTGGCATACCTCTCTACGCGTGGACGCGCCTGCGGGCCGACCCGTGCGGCTGCGCGGCTCGGTGCCTGCGGAAACCGTTCTCGAACTCGTCATTGAAGAACTGATAAGTATTGCCCCCGCCGCACTTTGCGCGATAAAGCGCGGCATCGGCATTTTTCATCAGCAGCTCCGGGTCCGTTCCGTCCTGCGGCGCAATGGCGATGCCGATGCTGGTGCCCACCGTAATCCGGTGTCCATCGATCTGGTACGGAGCGCTCACGGCGTCGATCAAACGTACGGCGAGAATGACCGTGTCGCCCGGCCCGTCGAATGAGGTTTGCACGACCGCGAATTCATCGCCGCCGAGACGGGCGACGACGTCAATATCCCTGACGCAGGCGCGCATGCGTCCCGCCACGGCCTGAAGCAGCTTGTCGCCTATAGGATGGCCAAGTAAATCGTTGACGTGCTTGAAGCGATCGAGATCCATGCTGAGGACCGCAATACGGCGGCGGCGCGCCGTCCCATGCAGAAACTCATTCATCTTTTCGTAGAACTGCCCGCGATTGAGCAGATCGGTGAGTGCGTCGTGGTGCGCCATATGGGCAATTTTTTCTTCGGCATGCCGGCGCTCGGTGATGTCGTTGAAGGTAATCACGAAACCCCCGTCAGGCATCGGCGAACAGAGTGACGAATAGCTGCGGCCGTTTTGACGCTCGAAAACAATCCTGTTGGGCTTCCCGCTTGCCACGATCGCCTGAAGCTCGCCGAGCACCCGCTGCGGATTTTTCATTCCGACATTCGTCAATTCATAGGCAACCTGCAGCGATTGCAGCGGCGTGGTCCCGATCGCGGCGGCCTGCCAGCGTCCCAGGGCATTCCGAAGATTTGCGCCATCCGTCTGTTTGTGACGCTGAGCTTTCCGTTGCTGTCATACATCAGCAGGCCTTGCGTCATGTTGTTCAGGGCCGCGTCGAACCGCACATTCTGCCGTGCGATCCTGTTCTGCGCCGTCTCAATGTGTTGGGCAGTAGCGGCGTGTCGTGAATATGAAGGCCGTAAGCGCGCCGCTGAGCAGAAGACCGCAAACCAGAACGATCGATGAAAGCTGATCGACGCGCAACTATCTGAAGAGCTCGCTGCTGCCGGCTCCGGCGTCAGCATCATCGTCCATTGCCGATCACCGATATCGATCGGATACGAAGGTACAGGCCATGCGCCAGCTCCGCCTGCGATCTGAGGCTCGATCGGATTGGAGTCAAACCGCGATCTGAAATAAAACGCTTCGTCGTCAGCCGCGGCGCCCGGCGCAAAGACATACAGCCGAACCGGCGTTCTAACGTCGCCGAATATGCCGTCGATCATGACTCCGATCTGAAATACGCCTTGTACAATGCCGCGCAGATTGCGGTGGCGCTCTTCCGGCGTGTCGTGCGGTTTGCCTTGCGCGTAGACCGGAATGCCGGCCCAGAATCCACGCCGGTCCCCGTCGCCGATATGAAGCGTCATCGGCGGCGAGGTTGAAAGGGTATTGCCGTCGCGGATTCGGTTGAGGGCTTGCTCGCGCCCGCCGCCGTCATTGTTATCGAGACCATAGACCGGCGAATCCCTGGCCTCGGTCGAAAAGAATTTCGGAACGTATTCGTCGTGCTCCGGCGAAACCGGCAAAGTCCCGTCAGGCGCAATGGTGCGTATATGATAGTTGGCAAGACCGTCACGAAGTGCCTCGCGTTCATGCGCGGCACGTTCCTCCCGTTTCACGAGCGGCAGCCACGAAATGTTCAGAATTGCAGGGTGGCCCTCGAGCAGCGATTTTGCAAAGGATCTCGAATTCCGTCCGGCTCACCGAAGCGTCAGAATCGAACAGCGCGCGAACCGCGAAGAGATTGTCCCAATAGTTATTGAGGCCGGTTTGCAGGATCGTGCGTTGATTGTTGGCCCGCCCGGCAAATTCCAGCCTCGTAGGCGCGGTGCTCGGACGCAAGGGTCAGGTACCAAACGCTCACGGATATGAATAGCCCGAGCGATCGCCGTCGCAAGCGTGTGAACGTCGGGCCTCATTCCGGCCCAATACCTCGCGCGGAAAAACCGTTTCATCTTCCTGTTGGCCAGGTTACGCAAATTCGCCGGCACTCATGCAATCATCGCGCCCGACCCTGACAAAATGGTCGAGCGTTTATGGCCTGATTTTATTGCCTTTGGCGGCCGGATGTAGATTACGGACCTGTACGTATTTTGTAGATGCTGCGTGCGCTGGTTAGCGGCTGATGAATTGCAATGCGCGATTTTTAATCATTGCGCGCATTCACGATTAAAATCGCGCTGATGCACGCAAGGGATGTCGGCGCGCGGCGCCGCGCTGCCGGCAAATTTGCGAAACGTCAGTGCTGCGATCCGATGCGGTGCAGCTTGAGGACGGTGTAAACCGTGTCGCTCGCCGGCGTCGGAATGCCGAATTGTTTTCCGAGCGCGCGCACTTTGCCCGCCAGCCAATCGAGTTCGATGCGATTACCGCGTTCGAGGTCATGCGCCATCGACGCCTTCATGCCGGGCTCGACTTTGCTGGTCACAAAATTCATGCGTTCATCAATAAAGGCGGGGTCGAGCGAAATCCCTTTCGTTTTGCCGACGGCAAAGGCTTCCTCCATGAGTGCACGGAAAAATCCGCGCAGTTCGGGATCGGCCACGATCGGCCCGATGGACGAACGCAGGCTTGCCGTCGTGCCGGCCATGGCGGTGAGGAAAATGAATTTCTGCCACAACTCGCGATCGATATCCGCCGACAGCGCGACGTCGAGCTTTGCCGCCTTGCCGGCGTCGACAAACGCGTTGAGCCGGTCGTCGGGGCGTTTGTCCGGGCGTCCAAAACGCATCATGGCGAAATTGCTGGTGTGCTTGATGATGCCCGGCGAGCCGATGACGGTGGCGATATAGGCGGCGCCACCAACGATTCGATCGGCGCCCAGCACGGCGGAAAGCCGCTCGACGCTGTCGACGCCATTTTGAAATGTGATCAGGCGGCTATCGGGGCCGAGCAGGGGGCGAGCGGCCGCCGCCGCCGTCTCGGTGTCCCAGAGTTTCACCGCGAAGAGGACGATGTCGACCGGTCCCACCTTGCCGGGGTCATCCGTGACATTCGGCTTCGGCAGGTGCAGGTCGCCATGCACGCTTTCGATTTTGAGGCCGTTCTTGGCGATTGCATCTCGGTTAGCGCCACGCGCAATGAAAAACACATCATGGCCCGCCGCTGCGAGACGCGCCCCGAAATATCCGCCGACCGCGCCGGCCGCCATTGCTGCAATACGCATGTGTTTTCCGCTCGTTCTGCTTCTCGTCGCTTTCTGGCACCGCTCAAACGCGAACTGGGACGTGTTTACCCGGCGCGGGCATGCACGCACAAGCACACAAAAATAACCCGGCGCGAGGCGCCGGGCCAGTGCGGGGAGGTCATTGCGAATAGCGTTTCAATAGAGGCCGGAAGGACGAATACGAGTCCATGTCGCTTGGGCCGGGCTGGGCGCTTGCGGGCATATGACTGCGTCACCACCGGTACCGGGCGTGCGCGCGCTGACGAGTTCCGCAACGTAGGTCTGCGGCAGCACGACCACTTTGGCGCCGACCTGGACCCGTTTGTAGAGATCCATCACGTTGTCATTCGTCATGCGGATACAACCGCTCGACACGAACTTGCCGATGGTCGACGGATCGTTGGTGCCGTGAATGCGATATTCTGTGCCGCCGATATACATGGCGCGCGCGCCGAGCGGATTGCCCGGACCGCCGGCAACCATGCGCGGCAAATATGGCTGGCGCGCGATCATTTCAGGCGGCGGGTACCAGTCCGGCCACTCCGCCTTGCGCACGATCGCCTTCACGCCCGACCAGGTGAAACCCTTGCGGCCGACGCCGATCCCGTAGCGGATCGCCTTGCCGTTGCCGACGACGTAATAGAGGAAGGTGTGCGGCGTATCGATGATGACCGTGCCGGGCGCTTCCGCGCCTGCATATGCGACGACCTGCCGTTGCAAGCGTGGAGCGAGCTGGGCGTTTTCGCTTTCCTCGGCCGGCGCAGGCTCCACGGCCTGCACTTGAGGTGCGAACTGGGATTGGACCGGAGGAGCGAGAAAGGCGAACAACGGATCGGCCTTTGCGACACCACATGACAGCGCGACAGCGGCAGCCAGTGCGGCAATCGAAATTGATTTTGACATCGCAACCCTCGACGCTTTCTCCCTCCCGTTGGTGAGGAAAATCGCCGAGAAGGTTCAAAGGTTCCCTGAAGCGACGGCTGTTAAATCAATTAATGTAAGGAAACCAATTAGCGAAAATTGGATTGAGGTCTTCAGGCCTTCGACTTGTGCCAGCCCACTACCGCATCGGGCACGCTGTCAGTCGAAGCGAAATAGGGCTTGATGTCGATCAGCGGCGTGCCGTCGAGACAATCGAGTCCGATCACCGAAAGCCGGTTGCCGTCCACCCGCAGCAATTTGACCACGCTCATGGCGATCGGGTTGGGCCGCGCAGGGGAGCGCAGGGCAAAGGTGCCGTGCTGAACGCCATAGTGGCCGGGCGTCTGCAGCACCAGGTTTCTCGGGGACCTGTCCATCCAATACAGAAGAACGAGATGGCTGCAGGTTTCGACATCCTTGAGGCCATCGCGCCAGCGCGGGTCGACTTCGACAGTGCATGCCGCCTCGGACTCGCGGGCGTTCCTGGGGCAGTCCTTGCGCTCTGTCCACGGCGTATGGATGCGGCCGAGGAAATAGAGGTCTGCGTCGGACCGGGCCGGCAGCTCCACCGCCTTCTCGCCATCGCGGATTCCGAAGTCCCTCATGGTCATTTTTTTCCTCCGTCGGGCGCCGACGCTCACCTTACCGCGCCCCAGGTCACGTTAATCCGCTTGGCCGACCCCGGCCGACCCCGGCCGGAGCCTGGCCGAAATAGAGATGGGCTTGCCAGACGCTGTTTAAATGTATAAAGATATCTTTATGTAGTGGGAACTGGCCCCATGCGAGGATTGTTGGCAGTCCATGACCGGCAGCGGCAAGCTTGGTTTTGAAGCCCTCAATACGGCCCTGAAGGCGGCTGGTGAGGAGACCCGCCTGCGGGTGCTGGCGCTGCTTGCAGAGGCCGAACTGACGGTCTCCGACCTCACGGACATCCTGCGCCAATCGCAGCCGCGCATTTCGCGCCATCTCAAGCTCCTGGTTGAGGCCGGCCTGGTCGAGCGCTTCCGCGAAGGGACCTGGGCATTTTTCCGCCTTGCCGAGCATGGCGGCGGGGCTGATGTCGCGCGCGCCCTGATCGAGCGACTCAATGCGTCCGATCAAACCATTGCCCGCGACCGCCAGCGGCTTTCATCGGTCAGGCAGGCGCGTGCTGCCGCCGCTCAGGCGTATTTCCGCGCCCACGCCGTGGAGTGGGACCGTATCCGCAAGCTGCACGTTGCCGACGAAGCGGTGGAAGAAGCGATCCGTGCCGCGCTTGCCGGCAAGCCATTCCGCTCCTTGCTCGATCTCGGCACCGGCACCGGTCGGATGCTCGAACTGTTCGGCAGCGAGATCGAGCGCGGTCTCGGCCTCGATCTTTCGCTCGACATGCTTCTCCTTGCGCGCGACCGGCTCGAGCGCGCCGGCCTGAAAAACTGCAGCGTGCGCCAAGGCGATCTCTACGATTTGCCGCTGGCCAACGATTCCTTCGATGTCGTCATTCTGCATCAGGTGCTGCACTTCCTCGACGATGGCGCCCGCGCGATCCACGAAGCTGCGCGCGTGTTGCGGCCCGGCGGCCGTTTGCTGGTTGTCGATTTTGCGCCGCACGAACAGGAATTCATGCGCGAGCAATTCGCGCATCGCCGCCTGGGATTCGCGCCTGAAACCGTGACCCAATGGATGGTGTCGTCAGGTCTCGAACCCGTGATGCATAAATCGCTTGCCCCCGAGCCGGGCCCCGACGGCAAGATCGCGGTGTCACTCTGGCTTGCGCGCGATACGCGCGCGCTCATGGCAACGCCTCTGCGCCGCGAGGTGGCGTGATGAACAGCCTCGTGCGCCCGAGCCGGTTCACGCGCGGGAACCCGCGCCGGATCGGCGTGTCATTTGAATTCTTCCCGCCCAACAGCGAGGAGATGGACCGGACCCTGTGGGAGTCGATCGAACGTCTCGCACCGCTTGCCCCGGATTTCGTATCCGTGACCTATGGCGCCGGCGGAAGCACGCGCGAGCGCACCCATGCAACGGTCAAACGGATCCTGACGGAAACGCCTTTGACGCCGGCTGCGCATCTGACCTGCGTGGCCGCGACGCGCATGGAAATCGATGCGATCGTGCGCAACTATCACGACGCCGGTGTCCGCCACATCGTGGCTTTGCGCGGTGACCCCCTCGGCGGCGCAGGGGAACATTACGCACCGCATCCGGGTGGTTATCAGAACGCGGCGGATCTGGTCGGCGGCATCAAGCGCATTGCTTCCGATTTCGAGATTTCGGTGTCGGCCTATCCGGAAAAACATCCCGACAGCAGCACCGTCGAGGTGGACATCGACATGCTCAAGGCCAAGGTCGATGCCGGCGCGAACCGCGCCATCACCCAGTTCTTTTTCGAAAATGACCTTTTTTTCCGCTATCTCGATCGCGTGCGGGCGCGCGGCATCGATATCCCGATCGTGCCGGGCATTCTGCCCGTGCAAAACTTCAAGGCAACGACCGGCTTTGCGAAACGCTGCGGCGCTTCGGTGCCGGCCTGGATTGCCGAGCGATTTCACGGACTCGATAACGACGCCGCGACGCGCAAGCTGATTGCGGCGGCGGTCGCTGCCGAGCAGGTCGTCGACCTCGTCGATCGCGGGGTGACGACGTTCCATTTCTACACGATGAATCGCGCAGATCTTGTCTTCGCGATCTGTCACCTGCTGGGCCTGCGGCCCGCTGTGCAGCCCGTCAGTTGATCCGGAGACCGTTGCCGTGAATACGTCAGGTACCAGCACCCGATCCGCTTTCCTCGATCTGATGCGGTCGCGGATCCTCGTGCTCGACGGAGCCATGGGCACCATGATCCAGGGGCTCAAGCTCAACGAGGAAGGCTACCGCGGTGCCCGTTTCGATGCGTGGAATCGCGAGGTGCGCGGAAACAACGATCTGCTCAATCTCAGCCGGCCCGACGCCGTGCGCGAAATCCATCTCGCCTATTTCCGCGCCGGCGCCGACATCGTTTCAACCAATACCTTTTCCTCGACCATGATCGCGCAGGCTGACTACGGCATGGAAGGGATTGCATACGAGCTCAACCAGTCCGGTGCGACGCTCGCCCGCGAGGCGGCGGCACGCGCGGAAAAGGAAGATGGCCGGCGCCGCTTCGTCGCCGGCGCGCTGGGGCCGACGAATCGAACTGCGTCGATCTCGCCCGATGTCGCCAATCCAGGATTTCGTGCGATCACTTTCGATCAGCTGCGCGGCGCCTATGCCGAGCAGGTGCGCGGCCTGATCGACGGCGGTGCCGATCTTTTGTTGATCGAGACTATCTTCGACACGCTTAATGCCAAGGCCGCGATCTTCGCGATTTGCGAAATCTGCGAGGAACGTGGCGTCGATGTGCCTGTCATGGTTTCGGGCACGATCACCGACCGTTCGGGTCGTCTCCTGTCCGGCCAGACACCCGGCGCCTTCTGGAATTCCGTCAAGCACGCAAAGCCTGTAACCATTGGACTCAATTGCGCGCTTGGTGCGCGCGAAATGCGCGCGCACATTGACGACCTGGGCCGGCTCGCCGACACGTTCGTGTGCGCCTATCCGAACGCCGGCCTGCCCAACGAGTTCGGCTATTACGATGAAAGCCCGGAATATATGGCGGAACTGCTCGGCGAATTCGCCGAGGCGGGGCTGGTCAACGTGGTCGGCGGCTGCTGCGGCACCACGCCGGACCATATCGCTGCGATCGCGAAGGCGGTTGCCGGCAAAGCGCCGCGTGCGATTCCGGATGTGCCGAAGCAATTGCGGCTGTCGGGCCTGGAGTCATTCGCGCTGACGCCGGAAATACCGTTCGTGAATGTCGGCGAGCGCACCAACGTCACCGGGTCGGCAAAATTCCGCAAGCTTGTGACCGCCGGCGACTATTCCGCAGCGTTGTCGATCGCGCGCGAGCAGGTCGAAAACGGCGCGCAGGTCATCGACGTCAACATGGATGAAGGGCTGCTCGATTCCGAGCAAGCCATGACGACCTTCCTCAATCTGATCGCGGCCGAACCCGACATCGCGCGCGTGCCGGTGATGGTCGATTCATCGAAATTCTCGGTAATCGAAGCGGGGCTGAAATGCCTGCAGGGAAAATCGGTGGTCAATTCGATTTCATTGAAGGAAGGCGAGGCGGCATTCATCGATCATGCGCGCACCGTGCGCCGCTACGGTGCGGCCGTGGTGGTCATGGCGTTCGACGAAAAAGGGCAGGCCGACACCCTCGAGCGCAAGACCGCGATCTGCAGGCGTGCCTATGACATCCTGGTCAATACGGTCGGTTTCCTGCCGGAAGACATCATTTTCGATCCCAACATCTTCGCGATCGCGACCGGGATGGACGAGCACAACGGCTTCGGGGTCGCCTTCATCGACGCCGCGCGATGGATCCGCACGGAGCTGCCGCACACGCATGTGTCGGGCGGCGTGTCGAACCTGTCGTTTTCATTCCGCGGCAATGAACGCGTGCGCCAGGCGATGCATTCGGTCTTCCTGTTCCACGCCATCAAGGCGGGCATGGACATGGGCATCGTCAACGCAGGCCAGATTGCGGTTTATGACGATCTCGAACCGGAATTGCGCGACGCCTGCGAGGACGTCGTCCTCAATCGCCGCCCCGAGGCGGGCGAACGATTGCTGGACCTCGCCAAGAAATTCCATGGGGCAGGGCAGGCCGGCAAAGAAGCCGATCTCGCCTGGCGCGAACAGCCGGTCGAGAAGCGGCTTTCTCACGCGCTGGTGCACGGTATCACAGATTTCGTCGAGGCCGACGTCGAGGAGGCGCGCCTGCGCGCAAAGCGTCCGCTCGACGTGATCGAGGGTCCGCTGATGGATGGCATGAACATTGTCGGTGACCTGTTCGGCTCGGGAAAAATGTTCCTGCCGCAGGTCGTAAAATCGGCGCGCGTGATGAAGCAGGCGGTCGCCTATCTCATGCCCTTCATGGAGCAGGAAAAGGACGGGCGGGCGCACGGCGGTTCCAGCGGCAAGATCGTCATGGCGACCGTAAAGGGCGATGTGCACGATATCGGCAAGAACATCGTCGGCGTGGTTCTTCAGTGCAACAATTACGAAGTGGTCGATCTCGGGGTCATGGTGCCGGCGGCCAAGATCCTGGAGACCGCGCGTGCGGAGAAGGCCGACATTATCGGCCTGTCGGGTCTGATCACGCCATCGCTCGACGAGATGTGTCATGTTGCGGCCGAAATGGAGCGACAGGGCTTCGAACTGCCGTTGTTGATCGGCGGCGCTACCACCAGCCGGGTCCATACCGCTGTGAAGATTCACCCGAATTACAAGCGCGGACAGACGGTATATGTGAACGACGCGAGCCGCGCCGTAGGCGTTGCGCAGACGCTGATGTCAGTCGACGGGCGGACGCCCTATGTCGCCGAATTGCGCGGTGAATATGCCCGGATTGCCGCCGCGCATGCGCGCGCGCAGGAGGACAAGGCGCGATTGCCGTTGGCGAACGCTCGCGCAAATGCGGTCAAGCTTGATTGGTCCGGCGCCTATCAGCCGCCGAAGCCGCGCTTTATCGGCACAAAACTGGTCGCCGAATATCCCATCAAGGAGCTGATCGACTATATCGATTGGACGCCGTTTTTTTCGACCTGGGAGCTTTCCGGAAAATTCCCCGCCATTCTCGACGATGCAAAATATGGGCCGGCGGCGCGGCCGTTATACGAAGATGCATGCGCGATGCTGCACAAGATCGTCGAGGAAAACTGGTTCAGAGCGAGTGCCGTACTGGGCTTCTGGCCCGCAAATGCCGATGGGGACGACATCCTCGTTTACGGTGATGAGGCGCGGGCGCAGCCAATAGCGGTCTTGCATTCTTTGCGGCAGCAGCTCTCCAAGCGCGAGGGCCGCGCCAATGCAGCGCTAAGTGATTTCATTGCCCCGCGCGATAGCGGGCTTTGCGACTACGTCGGCGCGTTTACTGTTACGGCCGGCATCGGCGAAGACGAGGTTGCCGAGCGATTCAAGCGCGCAAACGACGATTATTCCGCGATTATGGTCAAATCGCTGGCCGATCGCCTGGCGGAGGCGTTTGCCGAACGTCTGCATCAGCGTGTGCGCAAGAATTTCTGGGCTTATGCTCCGGACGAAACGCTGAGCAAAGAACAGCTGATCTCCGAAAAATATCAGGGTATTCGACCGGCGCCCGGTTATCCCGCGCAGCCCGATCACACGGAGAAGGGCACGCTGTTCAAGCTGCTCGAGAGCGAACGCATAGGCGTAAAGCTCACCGAGAGCTTCGCAATGTGGCCGGGCGCTGCCGTCTGCGGTCTTTATTTCAGCCATCCGCAAAGCACTTATTTCGGTGTCGGCAAGATCGAACGCGATCAGGTCGAAGACTATGCGCGACGGAAAGATTGGAGCGTGAGCGAATGCGAGCGCTGGCTCGCGCCGATCCTCAATTACGATGTGCACGCCTCGCCCAGCATCGTGGCGGCGTAAAATTGAAAACACCGGAGAGCGGGCTCTCCGGTGTCTGAATTGTCGGCCGGTTTTACACCGGCAATTTGTTTGTTTGGCGTCGTCGTTGGCCTCTTGAACTCAGAATGCCCCCAGCAATACCGCGCCCACAAAGACGAAAACGGCGCATACCGCCAGCACGTTGAGCTTCAAGGTAAGGTCCACGGCAGGTGCCTCCCTTGTTGACTGGCGGATGCTAGCACGAAACCGAGGCTGTGCCGAAGTGGGTTACGCCGCTCCGATCAAATTTCTTTGGCGCCAATTTGCCGCTGCCTTGCGCCCGGCAACCACTTGATCGTACGACCGAAAAGATTCTCCGGCGAGAAAACGTTCGCAGTGCAAAAATTACGGTTCGCCGGATTTTTCATGGCGATATTACGGCAATTACCACCGAAGTCCACGAAGCAGATTCTGCCGAGAGGCGAACGCATATAAAATGACTGGAGTTCCGCGAAAAATAAAAATTTAAATCCGGTATCGGGCTGCCGATCGATTACCCAATCCCATTGGCAACATCGCGTCCAGTTTTATCGCCATTACCGCGGTGCTCGGCGCCCACGACGATCGCGTTTTGCTGTTTGCTCCTGTCTCCACGTTCAGCGCCCATTCCTATCTGCACGATAAACTTCCCTACGATCCGAATGATCTCACGCCCATCGCTCGCGTCGCCAACACTCTGATTGGGCTCGGTGTGCCGGCTAATCTCGGCGTATCCAACCTGAAGGAACTCGTCGCGAAGATTTAAGCGGCTCCGGGCAAGCTCAATTATGCATCAGTCACCAGTGCCAATGACCTGCTGTTCACGGCTTTTCTGAAAACCGAAAACCTCCAGATGGCGCGCGTGCCATACAAAAATGCGGTGGAGGCGATCAAGGACGTCGCGGACACACGAGTCCATGCTTTCCTCGCCGCTTACGCGATCATGCGGGCACAAGTACAGGCCGGCAAGGTCAAGGTGATTGCCTTGACCAATCGCCAGCATGCGAAGTCCTTGAACGATGTTCCAACGGTAGCCGAGGCTGGCTATAAGTCACTGGAATTTGACGGTCTCAATGGAATCCTCGGTCCGCGCAATATTCCCCAAGAGGCCCGCGACCGGATTGCCGCCGACATCCGCGAAATTGCCGCAGATCCTAAAGTTGATGCGAAACTCTCCGCCCTCGGACAAGTGGTCAATCCGGGGACGGCGGCCGAATTCAGGGAGGCAATGGAGGATCAGTTTAAAACGGTCAAACGCGTCGGCGATACGCTCGGCATCACGCCTGCAAGCAATGAGACGCTTGGCAGCAGGCCCGCGCAATAGGCAGCTTACCACTGGCAACGATTTCTTATCCTTAACATAATCGCCCATTGCGATCGTTGAAGCCTCGTTAAAGAAACTGCTCGCATTTTTGCGGGCATGAAGGGTGGCGTTGGCTTCTATCTCGTCGGCACGGGCGTGCTGCTGGCGCTTGCCGGCTGCGGCCGCAGTTTTTTCTCCGGTGAGCGGGAGCCCTGGCGGCACCAGGCCGAAGTCGAATGCCTCAAATCCGGTGCTGTCAAATTAGGCGCCGGTGTCGTGCGCATGGAGCCGATCGAAGGGCCCGGTATGTGCGGGGCCGACTTTCCGCTCAAGGTCGCGGCTTTGGGCGAAAGCGCTCCTGCCATGAGTTATGCCGACGATCTCCGGCCACCTGGCTCAATTCCAAATGCATCCGCCCAGATGCCGCGGTGGCCCGTGAACGAGCCTCGGTACGCCCCGCCCGCGACATTAGCGCGGCCACAAATTGAATCGATGCCGGTGCAGCCGCCGCGGCAACCGCAAATGCGCTGGGTGCCGGGACCGCCGCCTGCGGCTCGCTACGATGCCGGCCAACCGATGACACTGAATCCGCCGGGCTCCGAACCGGGTGTTACGCCCAGTGCCGCGCCGCTGCCCGACGATATTCCGGATGATGCGGTGCTGCCGCGCGGCCGCGCGGGCGCGCACAGTCCGCCTCAGCGCAGCTACGGGGAGCCGGTCTATCAGGCACCGCAACGCGCTGCGCCGGCGCTCGGACCGCCGCGCGGCTCCCAGTACATTGCTGCTGCCTCGCCTGCGGCACTGACGCCTTCGGCAACGCTCGCCTGTCCTTTAGTCTCGGCGCTCGATCGGTGGGTGAGCGAAGGCGTGCAGCCTGCGGCGCAGCGCTGGTTTGGCGCGCAGGTCGTCGAGATCAGGCAGATTTCTGCCTATTCCTGCCGCAGCATGGTGGGTGCTGGCTCATCGCACATTTCCGAGCATGCTTTTGGCAATGCAATCGACGTCGCCGCCTTCACGCTCGCCGATGGCCGTCGCATCACGGTACAGGAAGGATGGCATGGCACGCCGGAAGAGCAGGGATTCCTGCACGACGTACAATTCGCGGCGTGTGAAAACTTCACCACCGTGCTGGCGCCCGGTTACAACGCCGCACATTACAACCACATTCACGTCGACCTTATGCGGCGCGCCAGCGGCGACCGGCCCTGCCGGCCAGAGGCGATATCCGGAGAAGTCGCCGCCGCAAAGGCGCGTGCTGTCTATGCCGGCCGTCATGGCGGCCCGCAATATAGCGGCTCCGTTACCAAGGCGGCAGCGAAGGCGAACCGCGCGCCGGAGGCGGTGCCGGGTCAGGACGGCTACATTCTCGATCTCGATGACGTGACAGGTTCAGCGCCCGCATTGCAGGGCGGCGGCACCGCAATGATCGAATCCCCCATGCCGCGCCGCTCAAGTTCAGCCCGCGCCACCGGCATGGGCGACCGACTGACTGCTCATTGAGCCGAAATGCCGGCCGCGTTTACACCGCCGCGTCGATCAGCATGGCGCCGAAAAGAATGAGCCCGGCGTCACGGTTTGATTTGAACAGGACCAGGCAATAGGCGGGGTCGTCGATATCGAGCCGGGTGATCTGCCAGGCGAGATGCGCGGCGAAACCGATCAATCCGGCTGCGAAAACCAAACCGCCGCCCGCCATCAAGCCAGCCGCCGCAATCAATGCGACCGCCCCGGTATAAAAAGTCGCCAGCATTTGCGGTGTGCGTTCACCGAACAACAGAGCCGTCGATTTGATGCCGATCAGGAGGTCGTCCTCGCGGTCCTGGTGCGCATAAATCGTGTCGTATCCGATCACCCATGAAATCGAGCCGGCATACAGCACGAGCGCAGGCCAATCGAGACGACCGAATGCGGCCGGCCAACCCATCAACGCGCCCCACGAGAACGCCAGGCCGAGAAAAATCTGCGGCCAATAGGTGATGCGTTTCATGTACGGGTAGATCGCGACCACGAGCAGAGAGGTGAGGCCCGTCACCACCGTGAAGCGATTGAACTGGATCAGGACCACGAGACCGACGAGTGCCAGTGCCAGCATGAAAATGGTGGCTTGCGTGACGGTGACCTGCCCCGACGGAATTGGCCGCGAGCGCGTGCGTTCGACGAGGCCATCGAGGTCACGATCAACCAGATCATTCCAGGTGCAACCGGCGCCGCGCATTGCAAAGGCACCGATGAAAAACAGGATGATGTGCCACACGCTCGGGAAGCGGCCATCATGCATTCCGGCAAGACCGACCGACCACCAGCATGGCATCAGGAGCAACCACGAACCGATCGGACGATCGAGGCGGGCAAGTCGCAGATAGGGGCGGCTGTAGACCGGCGCGAGACTATCGACCCAATTTCCGGTCGCATCGGCTACGCGTCCGGTCGTCCCGTTCATTTTCCGATCGGGCTACCGGTCAAAGTATCAAATGTGCCGCGGCCGGTTTTGATGTTGCTGGAATTTGGGACTGGACTGGTGAGCGCGTCGCTCAAGCTCGGGCCGGTTTGCTGCACAGGCGCAGCAGCAGCTTGGCAAACCCGGGTACGAATTTCAGAGGTCTTAGTAATGCCGGCTTTGAGATTTGCGACGATTTGCGTAGGGATGCCGCACCAGACACCATTGTCGACGGCGTATTTCAGCATCTTTGTCTGAGAAGTGATGAAAACATTGAACAACTGGCACGCTTCCCGCGGCGTTGCTCTTCGCTCATTAGCGGCCTTGATCGCCCCGGCCCTTTTTTCTACGTCGTCGCGCAGTTTTACGAACTCCTGGACGCAAGGCGGTTCCTGCTGCGGCGGCGCGGCCCCGGCTTGTGCTGCGGCCGCACCAGCGTAGAGCGGAAGAATGCACGCGGTGATCATCGTCCGGCGCAAACCCATGAATCGAACTCTCCTCCCGTCCCACATATTATCTCAGTTCGCCGTATGTTGCTGGCTTATAACAACCCGAATGCGTCGGGAAGGCGGCACCGGCAAGGTGGCCGTAAGGCCTCGCGAAGTCGTGCCGGATTGCGTAAACCGGCACTCGTTACGCCCTGTCAAAGATTAACCCCATGCAGCGCTACGAATTTCGTACCCCCCGGCTCTATGTCGATGCCCCTTTGGGCGCCGGCCGCGACGTTTTGCTCGATCGGGATCAGGCAAACTATCTCCTCAATGTCCTCAGGCTGGGCCGCGGCGAGGCCGTGCTGCTGTTTAATGGCCGGGATGGCGAATGGCGAAGCAGCGTTTCAGGAAGCGGAACGCGGCGAGCAGCACTGACCGTTGAATCGCAATTGCGTGCGCAGCCACCCGCGGGTGATCTGCACTTTCTGTTCGCGCCGCTCAAACATGCGCGGCTGGACTACCTGGTCCAAAAGGCTGTGGAGATGGGCGCGTCCTACCTGCAGCCGGTGCTTACCCGCCATACCCAGGTCGCCCGGGTCAATCTTGACCGCATGCGTGCCAATGTAGTTGAGGCCGCACAGCAATGCGGCATTCTGGATGTGCCAGGCGTTGGCGATCCGGTCAGGCTGGAAACGGTCGTCAATGACGAGCGCCGCCTTTTGGTTTTTTGTGACGAAGATGCCAACGTGAAGGATCCGGTTGCCGCGCTGGTGCAGGCTAAGGCCGCCCGGGCGCCGCTTGCGATATTGATCGGCCCCGAAGGTGGTTTTTCCGAAGAGGAGAGAACGGCGCTTCTCAAGCGGCCAAAAGTCGTCCGAATCGCCCTTGGGCCGCGAATTTTACGCGCGGACACCGCGGCGGTGGCGGCGTTGGCGCTGGTGCAGGCTGTACTTGGGGATTGGAAAGGTGCGGAATAAGCGCGCTAAATCACGCCGACACCGTAAACTTGTTCATCAGGGTGAGCGCGGCCAATAAAACTTGTGCTAAGCTTAGCTGCAGTTCGGGGAGCTCAAACATGACGAAACTGTCGCAATCTCTTCGGTATCTTCTGGTCGCTGCGCTGGTTGCTGCAAGCGCAGCCTCGCCCGCTGCCGCGGCGGGGTGGATCGAAAAGGGCATCTACCTGATTGGCCCGCGATATGATGGCGTGCTGCCACCTTGCGAAGCCGCGCTCGACACGATTGCGTCCCGGTTTGCGCAGAAGGAAGGCCGGTTCTGGAATTCCGACCTGCAAATTCTCGGTTTCGATCGCGTCCGGGAAACAGCCTTCCGCCCTTGGGCGCCGCAAACGGTGCCGCGCCAATTCTGTACGGCAGTCGCTCAGGTCAGTGACGGACACCTCCATAGGGTCCACTATTCGATTGTGAAGACGCCGGCATGATCGGGATGACCTGGGGCGTCGAGTGGTGCGTCGTGGGACTGGACCGGAATTGGGCCTACAACCCTGCATGCAAGATGGCCCAGCCCTGAGCGCGTTAAGGGCCGATCACTATTTGACCTAATTTGTTCTTGAATGTTCTCGCCTTGACGGCACCCCTATCATGGAACCGTTGAGCAGCGTCAATTTCCGATTTGTTCTCGTCGTCGCGTGAGGACACCCATGGGCCGCTACCTTACCGCTCTGGCGCGCCTTGCTGCCGTCGCACTCGCCCTCACGAGCGTCCTTGCAGGCGCCGCGCTTGCGCAGGATCGTCGCCAGGGTGAGCCCGGCCAGTTTGATTTTTATGTATTGGCGCTGTCCTGGTCACCCTCATATTGCGAGTCCGCACAGACACGTGCGCCCAACCGTTCGCCGGACCAACAGTGTAGTGGCCGACCATTTGCCTTTGTCGTTCACGGCCTATGGCCGCAGTACGAGCGGGGCTTTCCTTCGTACTGCCAGGTACCGGCGCCGCGATTGAATCATGCCATTGTCGGACGAATGCTCGATCTGATGCCGAGCGCTCGGCTGATCTTCCATGAATGGGATCGCCACGGCACGTGTACGGGCGTTGAGCCCGCAATCCTACTTCGAGAATGTGCGGAAGGCTCGCTCTGCTGTGGAGATCCCGCCGGATTATCTCGCGCTCGACAGGCCGGCATCGGTAACGCCCGGCGAAGTGGTGGACGCATTCATCAAGGCCAATCCCGCGCTTTCGCGTGAGGCGATCACCGTTTCCTGTGACAGCAAGCGCCTGACTGAAGTCTGGTTGTGCATGGCCAAAGATTTTTCGTTTCGCGCGTGTCCGGGGTTCGCGCGCCGGGCCTGTCGCCGCGACCGGATTGCAATGCCGGCTCTACGCGGCGGCCGATAACGGCGCCGCACGCGTACTGCTCTGCAATAATTCCATGCAATAACCGCGCGCGGCAGTCCTAACCTTGGACGACACATGAGATGAAACGGAGATGCGAACCCCGCCGTGAACTACCGCCATGATTTCCATGCAGGCAACTTCGCCGATGTCGTCAAACACGTGGTGCTTTGCCGCATCCTGAACTATCTACGCAGCAAGCCGGCCGCATTTCGCGTGATCGACACTCATGCCGGCGCCGGGCTTTACGACCTGACCGGAGTGGAAGCAATCCGCGGCGGCGAGTGGCACGGTGGCATCGAGAAGCTCATGACGGCCCCGCTTCCCGATCCGGTCGCGGCGTTGCTATCGCCGTACCTCGAAGTCGTCAACGCGCTCAATGAACCGGGCCGCCTTCGCGTATATCCAGGATCGCCGGCGCTGGCACGTGCCTGGATACGCCCGCAAGACCGCTTGATCGCATGTGAACTGGAGCCAAAGGCGGCAAGCAACCTGTCGCGCAATCTGCAGGGCGACCCGCGGATCAAGACCCTCAGAATTGATGGATGGACCGCGCTTAACGCCTACGTTCCTCCAAAGGAACGCCGTGGCCTCATCCTGGTCGACCCACCGTTCGAGGAGGACCACGATTTTTCACGCCTTGTCAGTGGTTTAGCCGCTGCGTACCGCAAGTGGCCGACCGGAATCTATCTGCTTTGGTATCCGATTAAGGGCCGCACAGAGCCTGACCTGTTCGCCAAGCGATTGCGGCGGTTGGGGCTCGGCAAGGCTTTGCGGGTTGAAATCCTGGTCGCATCCCTTGCCAATCCAAGCCGGCTCAACGGAACCGGAATGATAGTCGTCAATCCGCCGTGGACCCTGGAAAGCGAACTTTCAACGCTTCTTGCCGGTCCTGGCCCGCATCCTCGTGATGGACGGCAAACCGGCGTTCCATCTTGACTGGCTGGGGGACCCGGCGCGATGGGCCGCCAGCCACTGATCCTGTGGGCCCTTTCCACCGGCTTGCAGTTGGTGTGTAGTTCCATATTGGCAGTGACGTTCCGCCTCCTGTGGGGGCCGGCGGAGTGACTGAGGCCGGTTGGCCGACGCTTTCCCCGATTGTGAATGTCCAGCCGAGCCGCCGTGCGTGGGGCCGGCGGCGGAGCAGTGGGGGAGAGGAGTTTTCCCGATGGCACAAACGGGTGTCGTGAAATTCTTCAATGGCGAGCGGGGCTACGGATTCATTAAACCGGATGACGGTGGACGTGATGTTTTCGTCCATATCACCGCAGTCGAACAAGCAGGGCTGAAAGGTCTCAATGAAGGGCAACGGATCAGCTTTGATGTCGAGCCTGACAAAAAAGGCAAAGGCCCAAAAGCGGTCAATCTGGTCGTCACGGGCTGATCGCCCGCGCACGCGGCGAGCGTGCGCGAATTTCCCAAGCTGAAATTTGCTGAAACTTGCTGAAACTTTGGCGAGCTCAAGCCGCCTATTGGCGCGCGTGTGTCATCCTGGCGGTGCGCGCCGCGCACAACATGGGCGCATGGGGGCGCACATGGGCAAGTCTTTGGGCAAGTCTTTGGGCAAGTCTTTGGGCAATTGTTTGAGCAAGTGTTTGAGCAAGTGTTTGGCGATGCATAATCCGGTTTGAAAAAGCATAAACGCCCCGCGACGTGCAGCGGGGCCTTTCGCTTTGTGGCGTCCCGATCAGAACCGGTAGTTCAGGCCCGCACGGACGATATCTGCATTGAACTTTGCATCGGAACCAAGCACTGAACTCGTGCGTCCCAGGTCGACGTGGAGATATTCGACTTTCGCTGTCCACGGTCCGGCGATTGCTACTTCGACGCCGCCGCCGGCCGTCCAGCCAGCCTTGGTGTCACGCGTGTCGCCAAATCCTGGAACGGAGGTCTTGATGTCACCGACCGCAAGCCCGCCTGTCATATAGGGCATGATGCGATCGAAAGCGTAGCCAAGACGGCCACGCGCCGTACCGAGCCAATCATTGCGAACCTCGCAGCTCGTCACGCCGCCGCAAAGGGTGCTTCCGCGAATATCACTCCAGTCGATATCGCCCTCGAGACCGAACACGACTTGGCCCATCTGCCAATTATACCCGACCGTGCCACCCACCAGGCCGCCCGATGTGCTGAATGAGGCGGAAGCAAACGGGTCCGAGAAATCCGAACGGCCCCACCCGCCGCCGCCATTGATGCCCACATAGAAACCGGTCCAATTGTAAATCGGCGGCGGCAAATACGCTGGCGCCTTTGCCGGCATCTGCCGACGTTGGATGTCCGCCGCCGACGCTGAAGCGGTGCCAAGCGCGATCATCGCCACGCCCACGAGCAGAAGCTTCTTCATGACGCACCTCATTGTAAACTTTGACTTGCGAATTCTGCGGACGGGGCGTCATCACGCTGTCCCCCGATCGAGCTTTTAACGCCGGCCTGGCGGTGGTGGTTCCGTCCGGTGCATGATCTTGAGGCAGGCTTCTCGTGAAGTTCCAAAATGAAAAACCCCCGGATCGAGGTCCGGGGGCTTTTTGCAGCACTGATATGGTTCGGCTTAGAACCGATAGTTCACGCCGGCGCGCACGACATTCGCGTGGAAGTCCACATCGGTTGCGAGACCGGTGCAGGCGACGTCGCAACTTTGCTTGCCGAGATCGACGTAGAGATATTCGATCTTTGCGGTCCACGGACCGGCGATCGACGCTTCCAATCCGCCGCCGAGTGTCCACCCGGCCTTGGTTTCGGTCGAGCTTCCGAAGCCGACTTGCGATGCCTTGATATCTCCGACGGCGAGGCCGCCAGTCAGGTACGGCATGAACCGATCAAACGCATAACCGATGCGTCCGCGGACGGTGCCGAGCCAGTTGTTGCGCGTTTCGCATGCCGAGCCAGCACAAATTCCCGTGGAGGTGCTGCCCTTGATCCCGCTCCAATCGATATCGCCCTCGAGACCGAAGACGACCTAATTCATCTGCCAATTATAACCGACGGTGCCGCCGACAACTCCGCCGGAAACATCAAACGATCCGGTCGATCCGGCAGCATTCGTCCAGTCGGATCGTCCCCAGCCGCCGCCGCCGTTGATACCGACATAGAACCCGGTCCAATTATAGGGTGCGTAATAGGCAGGCGCCTTCATCGGCATGGCCTGCCGCCGCGCGATATCGGCGGCGCTCGCCGGCTGCATCATCGTCGCTGCGGCGAGCCCAGCCAGGCCGGCCAAAATCAAACGCTTCATTTCCAAAACCTCCGTCAGAGTACCCACCCACCCATCATTGGTGCCGGAAAAGTATTCAGAATTACTTTCACGTCTAGTGCGTAGAAGTCACACTCGACGACAAGTTTTAAATTCCGTTGCCTGATTCAGGACGACGAAAAGTCACGTTGTTGCCTCGATCTGCATTTGAGCAATTAATAATTACAGTGAAGAAACACTTAAGTCGGAAACGGCTGATGGAACTTCATGCGGCGAACTACTCAAATCGATGAAACCCATCTCAGTCAGAAATGAAAGACCCCGGCGGTTGTGCCAGGGTCTTTGCAATTGCGTGCGGTCGAATTGTCAGAAGTGGTAGTTCACCCCGAGTCGCAGGTAACTTGCTTGCAACCCGTTATTGACGCCGGTGATCGTGTAAGCGCGGCTGCCGAGGTCCATGTAGAGATACTCGACTTTCGCCGACCAGTTCGGCGCAAAGCCGACTTCCATACCGGCGCCGCCGGTCCAGCCCCACGAGTGTCTTGTCCTCCTCCACGCCGAAGAATTCGCCCTTGAGCTCGCCATAAGCGAGACCAAAGGTGCCATAAAGAAGGACATTGTTGATCGCAAAGCCGGCGCGTCCGCGTAACGTGCCGAACCAGGGATTGGAAAACTTGTACGGCGCGAATGTATCGTCAGCGCCGCTGGCCTGAATGTCGGTTTCGACACCCAATACGAATTGTCCGGTCTGCCAATTGTAGCCAAGCTGGCCGCCACCGGCGATGCCGCCCGGCTCGAGATTGCTATTGGTGACTTTGCCCCATTCGTAGCCAAGATTGAGACCCGCGTATGGGCCGGTCCAATTATAGACGCTGCTTGGCGGCGGATAATAAGGCGCAGGCCCGCGTGGAAGATCTGCAGCTGTCGCCGCACCCCCTGTCGCGGTCATGACAGTCAATTGCCAAGATCATTTTCTTCATTTTACCCTCCACACAACTCCCGCTCTTAGTGCGACACACGCGCGCAAAAGATGGAGCGGTTACGCCGGCCCGTCGGCAAAAGTTCGACATTTTCGTGAGGGATTTATCGGGCCTTTTAGGTTAAACGGTTATGAACCAAAAAGACCGAGCGGCCGATATCACTAAAGAACTCTTATTTTTATGCAGTTTCCTAGGCCAGCGTTTACCATGTGCGCTCAGCAGCCATTTACTATAGCGACATGGTGGGAACGGGCCGGCGCGAGTGGCGGCACGATGTTCCGGTACCTGACAAAAGCCGTGCAAGTTGGTTGAGATGCCGGACAGTACAAGAAGCAGCGTGCGCGCGGCGCTTATCACCGGTGCAGCCCGACGCATTGGAGCCGCCATAGCACTTGTCCTGGCGCGTGCGGGATACGCCGTGGTGTTGCACGCAAATAATTCGCGAGAGGATGCCGAGCGGCTCGCGGAGGCAATCACAAATTCTCGGTGGCCGTGCCAGTGTGGTGCTTGCCGATCTCACCGATCGCGAGGCCGTCCGCGGTCTCATCCCGGCCGCTGCGGCGTTCGGCCCGCTCACACTCCTGGTCAACAACGCCGGCGAATTTGAACCCGACGATATCGAAACAATGTCGCATGCGCGTTTCCAGCGGGCGATCTCCGTCAATCTGGAGGCGCCTCTTTTCCTGTCGCAGGCCTTCGTCGGGCAGGCCCCCGCGGGGCTCGACGCTTCGATTGTCAATATTCTCGATCAGCGCGTGTTCAAGCCAAACCCGAGGTTTTTTTCCTACACTTTGAGCAAGAGCGCGCTCTTTACGGCAACCACGACATTGGCGCAGGCGCTCGCGCCGAAAATTCAAGTCAATGCGGTAGCGCCGGGCCCGACGCTCCCTAGTCCACGCCAGACTGAGGTGCAATTCGCCGCGCAAGCAGAGAGCCTTCCGCTCGAGCGCGGACCCCGGCCCGAAGACATTGCGCAGGCCGTCCTCTATCTCGCGCATGCGACGGCCGTCACCGGCGTCACGCTTCCCGTCGACGGCGGCCAGCATTTGTCCTGGCGTACCGTCGATAGCGAGGCTGTTGAATAGCGTGCCGCAATTCTGCATCCGATGGGCGCCCCCGGGAGTCCGTGATTGGACATGCAAGAGTGGCGCACGCCGCATTATGTTGTTCCACATGAACGGCACTAAAGACATCGATCCGGCGACCGAGCTGCGCGAAGACGAAGAGGAAGCCTCGCTTCCGGAGGCTGAAACTGAAACCGCGCCGACCGGCACGCTGGCGGCTGGGCGCGCCGCCATTACGCGCTTCACGAAGCTCGCCCCATCGGCTCCGGGCGTCTATCGCATGATCGACGCGCGCGGAGATGTTCTATATGTCGGCAAGGCAAAGAACATAAAAAAGCGGGTTACCGCCTATGCGCGGCCCACCGGGCACGACAGCCGAATTTCCCGCATGATCGCGGCTACGGTGACACTGGAATTTGTCACCACCAAAACTGAAACCGAAGCTCTGCTGCTGGAAGCTAATCTGATCAAGCGCCTGCGGCCGCGTTTTAATGTTCTCCTGCGCGACGACAAGTCGTTTCCCTACATCCTGATTACATCCGACCATTGGGCGCCGCAAATCCTGAAGCATCGCGGCGCA
The DNA here is from genome assembly GCA_963702605.1 of uncultured Pseudomonadota bacterium. Classification (GTDB taxonomy): domain Bacteria; phylum Pseudomonadota; class Alphaproteobacteria; order Rhizobiales; family Xanthobacteraceae; genus Pseudolabrys. Next base: position 143,580 of record CAVPDI010000033.1, on the reverse strand, counting down.
CGCACACGGCCGGGACGCTACTACGGGCCGTTTGCTTCCGCAGGCGCAGTCAATCGCACGATCAATGCATTGGAGCGCGCGTTCCTTTTGCGGTCGTGCTCGGACTCTTATTTTGAGGCGAGGACACGGCCATGTCTTCTCCACCAGATAAAACGTTGCTCGGCGCCCTGTACGCGCGAGATCGATTTCGCCGGCTACAGCGAGCTGGTAAACGAGGCTAACGAATTTCTTTCCGGTCGTAGCCGGACCGTGCAAAAGGAAATGGCTCACGAAATGGATGAGGCCTCGGCCGCGCTCGATTTCGAGCGCGCGGCGATCTATCGCGACAGGCTGTCAGCGCTCTCCGCGATACAATCTCATCAGGGCATCAACCCACGCAATATAGAGGAAGCTGACGTCTTTGCGGTCCATCAGGCCGGCGGCTACTCCTGCGTGGAAGTATTTTTCTTTCGTACCGGGCAGAATTGGGGAAATCGTGCCTATTTTCCCAAGGCCGACCGGGCGATCGGCTCGCCGGAAGTCCTCAGTGCTTTTCTCGCGCAGTTTTACGATGACAAGCCGGCGCCGCGCCTCATTCTCGTGTCGAATGACTTCGATGAGCGCGCGTTGCTCTCCGCCGCGCTGACAGCAAAGAGCGGGCACAAAGTTGAGGTCAGCCTCCCTCAGCGCGGCGAACGGAAGGAATTGGTGCAGCATGCCCTCACCAATGCTCGGGAGGCCCTGGCACGGAAGCTTGCCGACACGTCCTCGCAGCAGAAATTGCTCGGTGCGTTGACGGAGACATTTTCGTTGCCGCGTGCGCCGCGGCGGATCGAAGTGTACGACAACAGCCACATCGGCGGCACCAATGCGGTAGGCGCGATGGTCGTAGCAGGGCCGGAAGGCTTCCGGAAAAACCTGTACCGCAAATTTAACATTCGTTCGTCAGAGCTCGCGCCGGGTGATGACTACGGCATGATGCGTGAAGTATTGCAGCGCCGCTTCAAACGGCTACTGGAAGAGAACCCGCGCAGCACGGTGAAAGATGTATTCGCGTCCGTCTTACCGGCCGGCGATGACGATCAGCCTTGGCCTGATCTTGTCCTCATTGACGGCGGGAAGGGCCAGCTCAACGCCGCCCAGGAAACATTGGCCGCGCTTGGTGTGACCGATATCCCAGTTGTCGCCATCGCCAAAGGGCCCGACCGTGATGCCGGTCGAGAGACATTTTTCATTGCGGGCCGGGAGCCGTTCAAGCTGCCACCACGCGATCCCGTGCTCTATTTCATCGAACGATTGCGCGACGAGGCCCACCGGTTCGCCGTAGGGTCGCACCGCGTGCGACGGAAGAAGGACATCCGCGAAGCCGGCTTGCAGGAAATTCCGGGGATTGGTCCCACGCGGAAGCGGGCCCTGCTGCGCCATTTTGGCACTGTGAAAGCAATCGAGCGGGCAAGCCTGCCGGATCTTGCGCAGGTACCGGGAATTAATGCAGAGACTGCGCGAAAGATATATGAATTCTTCCACGAGTCAGCGGCTCACTAGGCAGGCATCAAGAATGATCATTCAGCGGCAGGAAGACGTCACGAAGGCGGTGACAGAAGCGTTCAAGAACACGCAGCCGCCGCGGCTGCGGGAAATTCTTCTTTCGCTGGTGACACACTTGCACGCGTTTGCGCGCGACGTTCATCTCACCGAGGAGGAATTTGAAAAGGCGGTTCAGTACATCGCAAAGCTTGGCCAGAAGACCGATGACAAGCACAACGAGGTTGTACTGATGTCGGGTTCACTCGGGTTCTCGACGCTGATTTGTCTGCTCAACAATGGCAATCGCGGACAGACCGAGACGACCGCCAATCTGCTCGGGCCCTTTTGGAGGATGAATTCACCGCGCACCGAAAGCGGGGCTTCCATCGTGCGCTCGCCGACGCCAGGGCCGGCATTGTTCGTCAAATGCTGGGTGAAAGACCAAAACGGCAAACCGATAGATGGCGCCGAAGTGGATATCTGGCATTCCTCCCCGGAGGGTTTCTATGAACAGCAGGATCCAAAACAGGCGCCAATGAATCTTCGCGGGAAGTTCATGACGGACGCGCAGGGCCATTTCGCCTTCCGGAGCGTGAGGCCTGCCGGGTATCCAATTCCAATTGATGGTCCAGTGGGCGATCTCGTCCGCGCCACCGGGAGGCACAATTACCGGCCGGCGCATCTCCATTTTCTGATCTTCAGGAATGGATTCAAGACGCTGATATCGCAGGTCTATGTCAATGACGACGAGCGGCTGGAAACCGACGTCCAGTTCGGTGTGACACGTGCGCTAGTCGGCAATTATGTCCGCCATGACGGGCCGGCGCCGGCCGACGACGTGAAGGGCGATTGGTACTCCCTCGACCAAACCTTCGTCATGGAGCCCGGCGAAAGCCGCCTGCCCAAGCCGCCAATTCAATAAGGCACAATCAACGGTGATTGGGGGCCGTTTCCGGTTGACCTGGTGGCGGCGCGGGTGTTCTTTTCCCGCATGAATGCCATCAGTTCCCGGCCGTTGCCGGCGCGCCCACTCGCGCTGCCGAACCTGCTGACCTATGCACGCATCGCCGCCGTGCCGGTTGTGGTTGGCTTGATGTATTGGCAGAGCATTTTCGACGGCCCGCTGTGGCTTCGCTGGGTCGCCCTTGTCATTTTTATCTCGGCTGGCATCACCGATATTTTGGACGGCTATCTCGCCCGGACCTGGGGACAACAGTCATCGCTGGGGCGCATGCTCGATCCGATTGCGGACAAGTTGCTGGTGTCGTCCTGTCTCCTGATGCTGGCGGCCGAAGAGACGATCCGGGGTTGGGCGCTGCTGGCGGCGGTGGTCATTCTCTGCCGGGAAATTTTGGTGTCGGGTCTGCGCGAGTATCTTGCCGAATTGCGCGTCGGTGTGCCGGTGACTCGGCTGGCGAAATGGAAGACAACCGGGCCAGATGGTTGCGATCGGGTTTCTGATCGCGGGGGATGCCGGCGATCTCATTGTGCCGGTCGTCACCCAGACCGGCATTTTGTTGTTGTGGTTGTCCGCAATTCTGACGCTATACACCGGCTGGGACTATATGCGTGCGGGCTTGCGCTATATGATTGATGAATGAACGTGAAATTGCGTTATTTTGCCTGGGTGCGCGAACGTGTCGGCAAGCCCGAAGAAGTCGTCGAGATTCCGTCGCGCGTTGCCACGGTAGGCGAGCTCATGGCTTGGCTTGCTTCGCGCGGCGATGAATACGCTCACGCCTTCGAAAATCGGAATGTGATCCGCGCCGCGATCGATCTAAATCATGCACGGCCTGAGACATCGATAAAAGGCGCTCGAGAAATCGCGTTCTTTCCGCCTATGACGGGCGGATAGCCTAGCCGCCTCCGGCGGGCTAGATTGGCGCCATGAAACCGACCGTGCGTTTGCAGCGCGAGCCTTTCGATGCCGCCGCCGAAGCGACGAATCTCGTGCGCGGCCGCAACGACGTCGGCGCGGTCGTGACCTTTACCGGGATATGCCGCGGAAGTGAGAATGGCGAGCCCATCGCCGCATTGACGCTCGAGCACTACCCGGGAATGGCGGAAACTGAAATCGAGCGTCATGTTGCCGAAGCGGCGGGCAGGTGGCCCTTGCTCGGCATCACTATCATACACCGATACGGTCGCATCGAGCCAGGCGAAGATATCGTATTGGTCGTCACGACATCGTCGCATCGACAAGCCGCGTTCGCTGCAGCAGAATTTTTGATGGACTATTTGAAGACACGTGCGCCGTTCTGGAAACAGATTGAGCGGACGGGCGGCAAAGCGTGGGTCGACGCAAAGGCCGCCGACGACGCGGCCGCGGAACGCTGGAAGCCGCAGCGCCACGGGCGCGAGGCAGTTGAATAATTACGCGTGGGGCGTTTGCTGGAGGGCAAAATGGTTCCTGTTGTGCTCGCGGCGGTGACGCTCGTGACACTGGCTATACGTCCGGCATTGACTGCGGAAGTTACGTATTTTGATGTGCCGCGCGGAGCCCACCCTCACGATGTGGCGCCTGCGCCCGACGGCAGCGTCTGGTACACCGCGCAATCGCAAGGTGCGATCGGCATCCTCAACCCGAAGACCGGCCGTGCAAATCAGATAAGCCTCGGCAAGAGATTCGGCGCCTCATGGCGTTATCGTAGGTCCGGATCGCGCAGCATGGATTACCGACGGAGGTCTAAACGCCATCGCGCGGTTTGATCCTGCTACGAAGGATGTGAAGCTCTTCCCGCTGCCAACGCAATTTCCGGACGCCAACCTCAATACCGCGACCTTCGACCGCAAGGGCATTCTCTGGTTCACCGGGCAGAACGGAGTTTACGGCCGCGTCGATCCATCGAGCGGCAAGGTCGAAGTCTGGAAAGCACCAAAGGGCGCGGGGCCGTACGGCATAACGACAACGCCGAACGGCGAGGTGTGGTACGCTTCGCTCGCCGGCGACCACATCGCGAAAATCGATACGGTAAGCGGCGACGCCCTGGTAGTGCCGCCGCCGACCCAGGCGTAGGTCCGCGCCGTATCTGGTCAGACTCCAAAGGCATGCTGTGGGTAAGCTTCTGGAACAGCGGTCAAGTTGGCCGCTATGACCCGATGAATAAAGTGTGGAAGGTCTGGAGCCTGCCGAAGAGCAAAGGCGGCTGCTACGCCATTTACGTCGACAACAAGGATAAGGTCTGGGTCACCGACTTTCTTGCCAATGCCATCCTACGCTTCGACCCGGTTTCCGAGACGTTCGAGAGCTTTCCAAGCGACAGACGTGGTGCGTCCGTGCGGCAACTGCTGGGCCGCCCCGGAGAAGTGTGGGGGGCGGAATCCGGAGTCGACCGGCTCGTCGTCGTAAAGGACTAGTGCGCAAAAGGACCCCGATGCGATTCGACTCGGCCTTCAATCGCCGCGATATCCTGCGTATTCTTGCCGCCGGCGGGCTGTTGGCGTCGGGCATGAGGCCGGGTATGGCCGCCGAAGCTCGGATTGCACACCTTATCGAGGAAGCGCGCGCGAAAGGCTCGATTTCGCAAAGGATCGATTTTATCTCCGCGGCGCTGCGCGGGACCCATTACCTCGGATTTACGCTGGTCGGGGGGCCGCGCCGGCCGGAGCGTTTCGTCGCGCGCGATGACGGTTTTGATTGCGTCACGTTCTGCGAAACCGTGCTGGCTGCGGCGATTGCCGAAAATCCCGGTGAATTCGATTCCGTATTGCGCAGGATCCGCTATCACAACGGCATTGTGAACTGGCGAGAGCGGAATCATTATTTTTTCGAGTGGGGCCAGCACAATATCGAGAACAAGGTCTGCCAGGCAGTCGCGATTCCGGGCTCGATCGAAATTCAGAAAACCGTCTATTGGCATCGCGAGCTCGGCCGCCGCCTATTTTCAATGACCGTGATTCCGCGCGCGGCCTTCCTGGCAAATAAGTCGATGCTCGCCCACGGAGATATTATCGGCTTTATTACGCAGCGGCCGAACCTGGACTACTTTCATGTCGGCTTTATTGCCTTCGGCCGCGGCGATGAATTGCTGCTGCGGCACGCTTCACAAAGCAGGCGGCGCGTGCTCGATGAGCGCATGGACAATTTTATCGTGGCCAACCGCGTGCGTTATGTCACGCTGCTGCGGCCTCGCTCGCCGAGCACTACGGCGATGCGCGGATAAATCTTACGCCGCCGCCGCCTTCGGTTTCACTTCCGACGAATAGTCATCCATCAGCGTCTTGGTGATGCCGCCTGGATTGAAATTCCAGTGTGCGATCTCGGCGACGGCGGTTACTTCAGCGGCCGATCCGGTGATGAAGCACTCGGAAAAGCCGGTGAGTTCGTCCGGCGTAATACGGCGCTCGATGACCTCAAAGCCGCGCTTGCGTGCGAGTCCGATTACCGTCTGCCGGGTGATGCCGTCGAGGAAGCAATCGGCAATCGGCGTGTGGATCTTGCCATCCTTGACGAAGAAGATATTGGCGCCGGTGCATTCTGCAACGCGTCCTTCCCAGTCGAGCATCATCGCGTCGGCGTAACCTTTGCGTTCCGCGCGATGCTTGGAGATCGTGCAGATCATGTAGAGGCCGGCCGCCTTGGCGAGGCAAGGTGCCGTCTTGGGATCTGGCCGGCGATATTCGGCTAGGTCGAGCCGGATGCCCTTCAAGCGTTGTTCGGGGTCGAAGTAACTCGGCCATTCCCAGCTCGCGATCGCGAGGTGGATTGTATTGTTCTGCGCCGAGACGCCCATCATTTCCGAGCCGCGCCATGCAACGGGGCGGACATAGGCTTCTTTCCGGCCATTTTTCTCCACCACCATTTTCTTGGCGGCATCGATCTCAGCGACCGAATAGGGGATTTCGAAGTCGAGAATATTGGCGGAACGCTTGAGCCGCTCGGAATGCTCGGTGCTCTTGAAAATACGCCCACCATAGGCGCGCTCGCCTTCGAAGACGCAACTCGCGTAGTGCAGCCCGTGGCTGAGCACGTGGAGATTGGCCTCGTTCCAGGGAACAAGCTTGCCGTCGTACCAGATGACCCCATCGAGCCGGTCATACGATTGGGCAGCCATTGGTCTCCTCCTTCGCCTTCGTGTGCTTACGCTCGTGCTCTGCCGTCATGGGCAGCATTTTCCGCGTCTATTCCAACACTTTGCGTCGGCCCGTAACACCCGGTATGACTTGCCGACCGACAAGGACACCATCTGAAGCCGAATTCCCATTGGGCTGTCTTCCGGTACGATCCTTTCGTCTTTAACATCGTTTTTGTAACATAAAAACAAAATATGTCAACATGGCTGACATAAATGTGAGCAAGCATGCTGCCGCCGGTACAAGCCTAACCGACCGTACCGCGGGCGGGAGCGTGTCGACAGGTGCCGCCGAGCCGGTCTGGGACATCATCGAATTATTGTTTTTCGCGTACCGGGATTTCGTCGGCGATCCCGATGAAGTGCTGCTGAAGCTTGGCTTCGGCCGGGCCCATCATCGTGTTCTGCACTTCGTCAACCGCAATCCCGGGATGAAGGTTGCCGACCTGCTTGAAATCCTCAACATCACGAAACAGTCGCTTGGCCGAGTTCTCAAACAATTGGTCGATCAAGGCTATGTGCTGCAGAAGGAAGGCGCGCAGGACCGCCGCCAGCGTCTGTTGTATGTGACGCCCAAAGGCGAGGCACTCGCGCTCAAACTCGCAACTTTGCAGACGCAGAGGATCAACCGCGCATTCGGAGAACTCGGCCCGAACGCGCACGAGGCGGCGCGGCGGTTCCTGACGTCCATGATCGATACCGATAATCGGGATGGCGTGCTTCGTCTGATTGCGCGCGCAGATCGTGCAACGAAGCCGCGGAGTTAATGCATGACTTGCAAAATTCGGAGACATGTTTCTGCCTTCGCAATGCCGGCTTCGGCATGCAAGGTAAGTCCGGGCAAGTTGATGCATGGGCACAAGTAAGGCCGGAGCAGCTTTGGCGATGACACTGCCCGCCACGTTTCCCGATGACGCGCCGCATCTGCTGGTCGTCGACGATGATCGCCGTATTCGCGATCTGCTTTCGCGCTTTCTGAGCGGTGAGGGTTATCGCGTGACAACAGCAGACACTGCGATGGATGCGCGCGCAAAGCTCAATGGTCTGAGCTTCGACCTGTTAATCCTTGATGTCATGATGCCCGGCGAATCCGGATTTGATCTTGCGAAGGCGATCCGCGGCGGCTCGAACGTTCCGATATTGATGCTGACTGCGCGAGACGCCGCTGAAAGCCGGATCCGTGGGCTCGAAATTGGCGCAGACGATTATCTTTCGAAACCATTTGAGCCGCGGGAATTGTCGCTGCGAATTGCGAATATCCTCAAACGTACCAAGCCGGCGCCGCCGCCTCAGGTCGAATCGGTACGATTTGGACCTTTCGTCTATCACCTCGGACGCGGAGAGCTGCGCAAAGGGCAAGAAATCGTGCGGTTGACCGATCGGGAACGCGAGATGCTACGCATTCTTGCGGGTTCGCCGGGTGAAACGGTACCGCGTCTTTCGCTCGCCGGAAACGGCGGGGCGGTCAGCGAACGGGCGGTTGATGTGCAGGTTAATCGTCTGCGACGTAAAATCGAGCGCAACCCTGCCAATCCCTTGTTTGTGCAGACCGTGCGCGGAATTGGTTACCGGCTGGTCATCACGTCATGACCAGCCTCGATATCGGAAACGGTGTACGCACCGCGCTCACGCGCCTGCGGGGCGCATGGGAATGGTACGACGCAATCCCCACAGTACGCCGAATTCATAGTGCGCTGGGCAAAGTTGCCGATGGTTGGCGCCGGGCCAGCCGCTCGCTCAACAGCGTAATGCCGAAGGGCCTATATGCCCGCGCCTTGCTGATCATCATCGCACCAATGGTAATCCTGCAGTCCGTGATCGCATTCGTGTTCATGGAGCGTCACTGGAACGTCGTAACCCAGCGGCTTTCCGCGAGTGTTGTACAGGATATTGCGGCGCTCATCGACATCTACCGAGGCTACCCGCAGGATGCCGACCAGGCACAGATCCGGCGCATCGCGCAACAGCGGCTCGGCCTCGTGGTTGATTTCCTGCCGCTGACCGAGATGCCACCCCCAGGGCCCAAACCCTTCTTTTCGCTGCTGGATCAGGCACTGTCCGAAGAACTCCGCAAGCAGATCGGGCGGCCCTACTGGATCGATACCGTCGGCAAGTCGGCACTGCTCGAAATCCGCGTTCAGCTCGACAATACGGTGATGCGAGTGTTTGCGCGTCGAAGCGCGGCTTATGTATCCAATTCGGAGATTTTCCTTCTTTGGATGGTTGGCACGTCGACGGTTTTGCTGATCGTCGCCATCATATTCCTGCGCAATCAAATCAAGCCAATTCTCCGGCTGGCTGATGCCGCCGAGAGTTTCGGCAAGGGTCGTGAAGTGCCGAATTTCCGTCCCCGCGGTGCGCGCGAAGTACGGCGCGCAGCGGCTGCCTTCATCGAGATGAAGACTCGCATCGAGCGCGCCATCGAGCAGCGAACCGCGATGCTGGCGGGAGTGTCGCACGACCTGCGCACCGTTCTTACGCGCTTCAAGCTCGAACTGGCGCTGGTCGACGAAACTCCGGAAATCGACGCAATGAAAAAGGACGTCGATGAAATGGCGCGGATGCTGGAAGCCTATTTGGCATTCGCGCGCGGCGACAGTGGTGAGACTTCAGCCCCGACCGACATGGCCGAATTTCTGGAAGAATTGCGGCTCGATGCCGAACGTCACGGGCACAAAACCACCGTGGTGTTTCATGGGCCGCCGATTGTCACCGTCCGTCCGGCGGCATTCAAGCGTTGCCTCGCGAATCTCGTGTCGAATGCGGCACGCCACGCGCCCGCAATCGCGATCACCGGCCATCGGGATCACCGCTACCTCACGGTTACGGTGGACGACGACGGGCCGGGAATTCCGGCAACCATGCGCGAGGAAGTATTCAAGCCCTTCCTGCGTCTCGATGATGCGCGCAATCAGGATGAAGGCGGGACCGGGCTGGGCCTCGCGATCGCGCGGGACATTGCCCGCTCGCATGGCGGCGAAATCACGCTGGGCGACAGTCCGTTGGGCGGATTGCGCGCGACCGTGCGTGTGCCGGTCTAGGCGGCTTCGACTTCCTCGTTCCGCGCGCGGCGCCTCCGGCGCGGCCCGCGCAACACGCATTTCGGAATCGCGCACAGATCATCGAGGAATCCAGCCCAGCGCTCGGCGCTCGACAGTCCGCGGTCAAGCGCTGACATGGTACGGTCGAGGCCTTCATCATCGTCATTGATCCACACCGAAAGAACGCGCGCAAACATTAGAGCTGCTCCCTGTGCGCGGAGGGCGCCGCGAGGGCCGGACGCCCCGATGCCGGCAGCTTCCAACATCCAGTGCTGCGATCGGACGGCCATGGCGTTGAGCGCGAAGGCGAGGCCAGGATTGCGCCGTGCCGAACGCATGACCGAATGCACTGCGTCCTTGTATGGTGCAAGCGCCTCCAACCGGCGCATCAAGACGTCGAACAGGCGCTCGCGCGCAGGCTCTTCCGACATATCGCTGTCACCACCGGCGAGAACGGTCTTGTCGATATCTTTGATATGGGCAGCGAAAATAGCGAGGGTTGATCCGAACTCGGCGCGCAACTGCGAGAGCTTGATTCCGGCGCGGCCAGCCACTTCAGCGAGACCAATTTGTTCAAAGGAATTTTCGGCAAGCAGGGCCATAAATGCATCTACGGCCTTGTCGCGATCGCCGTTGCCACGCGGTGGGGTTGCGTTAGGAGCCTTGCGTTCACGCTTGGTCTTGCGCGCCATGATGGCCTCCCGATAAGGCTGATGTGCTGGTGTTTATGTAAGGCGGCAATACCGGCTGTTCTAGGGCAGGAACTATCCCGCAAGTTCGCGTGATCGACGGGTCGCGGCAGCAATGGCCCTGGTGAGGAGTGCGTCGAAACCCCCGGGACCCATCAGGACCTCAAGCGCGGCAGCAGTTGTGCCCCCCGGTGAGGTCACATTTTGCCGCAACAAGGCGGCATCGAGATCCGAACGGCGCAAGAGTTCGCCCGATCCGGTTACGGTCTCGCGCGCAAGGCGTGCCGCGAGCGCGGCGGGTAGTCCTGCCGCGATACCGGCGTTGGCCATGGCCTCCGCAAGAAGAAAAACGTAAGCCGGCCCCGAACCCGATAATGCGGTCACCGCATCCATCAATGCTTCGTTGCTGGTCCATTCGACTGTGCCGATGGCGGCGAGCAGGTCCAACGCCTGCTTGCGCTGACGTGAAGTCACTTTCGCGTTTGGACACGCGACTGTTATGCCGCGTCCAATGGCAGCAGGGGTGTTCGGCATTGCGCGCACGATTGCGGTGCCCGTGGGCAATGCATCTTCCAGGAAGCGAAGAGGGCGCCCCGCCATGATGGACACAGCGAGAGTTGATTTGCCGATAAAAGGCCTGAGCGCGGGAACGGCGTCCGGCGCGCTCTGTGGTTTGACGGCGATGACGGCTGCGGCTGCCTCCAGAGGTTTCCCTTTGGGATTAAGCGCCACGCCACGACGTGTCAGCGCCTTTACGGCCTTGGCGGGCTGCGGCTCCGAGTATCGTGAGCTTGCGGGGATCAAGACCGCGCGCGAGCCAGCCGTCGAGCATGGCCAGTCCCATTTTCCCCGCGCCGAGCAAAACCAGGCGGCCGGGAAACTTGCGGAGTGGTTTGTCGATCGTCTTGGGTCGCTTCATGGCGACATCATATCGCCAATTGTGGCCTTACGCCTCCCCTGAAGTCTCGAACATGGTTGCGTCGAGTGCTTCGCGCGCGGTCTTGCCCGCCCAAACCACGAACTGGAAGGCCGTGAAATAGCGTTCGCAAGCTTCAAGCGCGGTGGCGAGCAGTGCCTCGCATTGTTTTCCCGAAGCCATGGTGCCCCCCGCGAGCACAAGAGCATGCCGAAACATTACAATGCCTTCAGTCACCCAATGATCGAAATGCCCGACCCAGAGCCTTTCATTGATCAAGGAAATAAGTGCCTGCACTTCGGCGCGTCGGCGCTCTGGCACCCGCATATCGAAAGCACAGGCCAGATGCAGCGCCTCGATATCGCCCATCCAGGTGTAAGACAGCTGATAGTCAGTCCAGCGTCCCGTGACCAGGATGGTGATCTCATCATCGCTGGCGCGCTCGAACGACCAATCATTGCCAGCTGCCAGCCGCTCAACGACGTCGAGTGGATTGAGTTCGCGGTTCTTCCGCGTAGCTTGTCAGGGACATGACGTCTCCGCTTTGCCGATTGGAGCGAGGGAAACGCACGCCACCACACCGCGCGGCACCGCCCGGAGAGGGGCGGCGACCGCAAGTTGACGCAGGGGTTACGGGATGCCTTGACGGCGAAAACAAATCACCAAGCGATTCGACTATATCCTGCCTGATTCCGCCCACCAAAGGCATCGTCAAGAGCTAATCAGCCGTGATTTGCACGTCGTAGGCAACCGCGCCGATTCAACTCTCCACAGCCAATGCTGCGGCAAGTTGAATCAACAGTGGATAATTCATCGGCGTCATTGCGGTATGCGGATGCATGCGACCTAGCCTGAAAGCAGGGATCGTCCATCAAGTTTTGATTTGGTCGCGGATCCCGGAATGACGGCGCAGAGATGTTGCCAGGCTTAGTCGAACAGGCTCGACACCGATTCCTCGGTGGCCGTACGCCCGATCGCTTCACCGATCAGTGATGCGATTTCCAAAATGCGGATATTGCCGGCCGCCAGGATTTCCTTGGTGGGCTGAATCGAGTCGGTGATCACCAGTTCTTTTAGTCGCGAACTTGCGATGCGCTTGACCGCGCCGCCGGAAAGGACTCCGTGACTGATATAGGCATAGACGGCCTTGGCCTTGCTCTCGAGCAGTGCGTCTGCGGCGTTCACCAGCGTGCCGCCGGAATCGACGATATCGTCCACCAGCACGCAGGTGTAACCGGCCACATCGCCAATGACGTTCATTACCTCGGATTCGCCGGCACGCTCGCGGCGCTTGTCGATGATGGCGAGCGGAGCATTGATGCGTTTCGCCAGCCCGCGCGCGCGCACGACGCCGCCCACGTCGGGCGAAACGACCATCACGTTGTCGAGCTTGAATCGCTCGCGGATATCCCGAACCATTACCGGTGACGCGTACAGGTTGTCCGTCGGAATATCAAAGAAGCCCTGGATCTGGCCCGCATGAAGGTCAAGAGTCATCACGCGGTCGGCGCCGGCGCGGGTGATGAGGTTTGCAACAAGCTTCGCCGAAATCGGCGTCCGCGGCCCTGGTTTGCGGTCTTGCCGGGCATAACCGTAATAAGGGATCACCGCCGTGATCCGGCGTGCCGACGATCGCCGCAGGGCGTCGATGATAATCAGCAACTCCATGAGATGGTCGTTGGCAGGAAACGAAGTCGACTGGATCACGAATACGTCGGCGCCGCGCACGTTCTCCTGAATTTCGACGAAAATTTCCATGTCGGCAAATCGTCGCACGACCGCCTTGGCGAGGGGAAGCTTGAGATAGTCGCCGATCCCTTTGGCCAGCGTGGGATTGGAGTTGCCGGCGACGAGCTTGATCGCTCCGTTCTTGCCCGACATCCTGAAATCCTCGCCCTCACTTCCGCCAGAAGCGGCGTGGTCATAACAAGGCGGGCAGGGGCGGGCAATACGGGCCCAAATCGTTCTCCCATGCTTTCGCGAGGAAAGATGAATTCGACGCTTAGCGGCGGGCCGCGAACGTCAGTGTTTCCCCTGCCGCGACGCGTGCGCCGGGCCGTCGGCGGGGTAACGGCACGACGACCGATTCATCCTCAGCTGCGGATTCCGCGGTATCGGTCGATATCGGGTCGGGCCGCGCATAAGAAATGCGGAATATGCCTGCCGCTTCGGGCGAGGACTCGGCCGGAGCAGCTGCAGCGGCCACTTGGCCCAGCCCCGGCACCGGTGCTGGAGCCGTGCCGGGCGCGACCTCGGGCGATGTCAGAAAGGCGGCAAGCTGTTCCATGCTCGTGTTGGCGATGCGGCGCAGCATGGCATCATCGGCGGCGGCCCAGGCATCCTTGTGCCTGATTTTCGCGGTTTCCTCTCCACTGATACGGAGCGCGCGCTGTTCGTTCGGATCGAAAATGTCCCAGACCCATGTAATCGTGGTCTGATGTCTTGCGACTTTTGCGGCCAGATAACCGCGCACCCGGTACGCAGACGGCTGCTCGCGTGAAATCACAGCGAGACGCCGAGACTGTGCCTCGTCATTGAGATCCTGGACGAGTTTCTGGAATTGGCCGGGCGGCAGTCCATCGACGGAATTGAAGGCAACCGTCGCGCCGCGCAGCTGCGCGGCCGCGACGTTCTGATCCGGATTGCATCCGCACAGCGCCAGCGCGCAGGCAAATGCCAGCAGTGCGCCGATACGCCCAACGGCCCGCGTGTCGCCAAACGCGCGGCGACCCCCACTCCACTCCATAGACACCCCTGCTGGCCAGTCTTTGATCTTTAAGTCTGTTCGGCCAAGGTAAATCGTAACGGCAATCTTGCCCGCGAGTTCAGCCGCGAGGTATCCGCCTCAATATCTTCAGCCGACGAGCGCAATGGCGTTGATATGGCGACCATAATCCGCCTCGCCGTTGCGCGTCGTGCGCCGGTAGCTGAAGAAGCGTTCCGGCTCGGCATAGGTACACAGGCCGAGATCCTCAAATTGAGAAACGCCTGCCCGCGCGATGCGCTCCGCGATGTAGCCGCCGAGATCGAACATGGCATGACCTTCGCGCTCGGAAGACACGAAGAATCGCGCGTTCATCTGGTCAGCGGCGAGAAATCGGTCGACAAATTCCGGACCGACCTCATAGTTCGGCTGTCGGATGGTCGGACCGAGAGCAGCAGCGATACGGTGGCGATCGGCGCCGAGCCGTTCCATCGCGGCGATCGTTGCCTCGATGACACCAGTCAGCGCGCCGCGCCACCCGGCGTGCGCCGCTCCAATGACGCCTGCTTCACTTTCGGCGAACAGCAACGGACCGCAATCGGCCGTGGACACCCCGATCGCCAGGTGCGGCACCTGCGTGACAACGGCATCGGCACGTGGCCGCTGTTCCGCAGCCCATGGTTCCTTGGCCACCACAACTTCCGGCGAATGGATCTGATACGGCGTGAGAAAACGATCGGCGCTTACGCCCAGCGCCGCCGCCATGCGCGCGCGGTTCTCCGCGACCATTTCGGGCGCATCATTGGAGCCCACACCGCCATTGAGCGACGTGTAGACCCCCTGAGAGACGCCGCCCGAACGCGTGAAGAAGGCATGACGAATGCCCGCTCGGGTTGCGAGTGAGGAAGCCTGCAACATCGGTCACCATGCAGCGGCCACTGGCCGCCATTCCCCACTAGATAATGTCTACCGGAGCAACAGGCCAGCGTGTGAGGCTTCGAAGCCGGGCGGAACGCCAAGCGAAGGGTGCAGGAAGGCCGCAACCTTGAACAGTTCGCCCATTGCAGTGCGGTTGTGGCCGATGAGACGCATGAGTGCTTGATCGATTTCTGCGGCGCCGGCGGCGCGCGTCGCATTGGCTTTGAGGGTTGCTGCACGCTGTTCGATTCCCAGGCGCCGCAGGAATTGCGATTGTTCTACCGGGCCAAAGGCGGTTGCGCCCATTGCCTCAACGGCGCGCGTCAATGCGCGGAAATCGACATGGGCGGTCAGATCAAGGCCACCCGGTGCGGTCAGCGGGTCGGCATAGGCGTGTTTGCCGACGGCCTGGAAGGTTTCACCGAGCCCCGTTTCGGTGTGGCCGTAGTCGATGACCAAAGCAGCGCCTCGATCGTCCGCGACACGGCGGCCGATCTCCATTGCCTCGGTGTCGCCGCGCCACTCGAAAATCGCGCCGGCACGCGCACCGCTAAACTGTGGCGGCAGCAATGTTTGAAAAAACGGAATTGGTTCGGGCGCGATCGTAAACGTCAGTTGGCCGTCTGCATCGATTTGAACGAGACGCTCGTGCCAGCCGCGCTCGGTCTTTATGGCCTGCTTGATGGGCAACGCATCGAAGAACTCGTTTGCGAATATGATGGCGGGACCTTTCGGGACATCCGCGGCCGCAGCGTGCCAAAACACCGGAACGCCTGCGCGGTCCAATATTTTCTCCTGCTGGGCCCGCAGGATTGGGCTGACTTCGACGAGATGTACGACGATCGCTGAGCGAAAGTCGGGGACGATCTGGACCGCGCGCAGGAGGTCCTTCATCATGGTGCCACGACCGGGGCCGAGTTCGATCAGCCGCACATTTTCGGGCGTGCCCATTTGCTTCCATACGGCGGACGCCCATAACCCGATCAGTTCGCCGAACATCTGGCTCACTTCGGGCGCCGTAACAAAATCGCCGCGCGATCCGAATGGATCGCGCGTGTTGTAGTAGCCATGCTCGGAATCGAACAGGCAGAGTGCCATGTATTCGCTGACCGGCATCGGGCCCGCCGCTGCGATGCGCCGGCGGATTTCGATTTCCAGCGGAGAGAATTCCGCCACTAGCGACTCCGCGCCGCCGGTCGTTTCAAGGCGTGGACGATGAACGCCATGCCCGCAAACATCAGCGGAATCGACAGCAACTGACCCATCGTTGCCCCGCCCCAGAGGAAGCCAAGCTGTGCATCGGGTTCACGGAAAAATTCGCAAAACATGCGCGCAAACGAATAGCAGACCGCGAAACTCCCGATGATGAGCCCCGGCCGCTTTAGCGCCCCGGCACGCATGAGCAGTGCCAATACCAGCAACAGAACGAGACCCTCGAGTGTCGCTTCATAAAGCTGGCTGGGGTGCCGCGGCACCGGCCCGCCGTTCGGAAATATCATCGCCCACGGCACGTCCGACGGGCGGCCCCATAATTCGCCGTTGATGAA
Source organism: uncultured Pseudomonadota bacterium (assembly GCA_963702605.1). Taxonomy (GTDB): domain Bacteria; phylum Pseudomonadota; class Alphaproteobacteria; order Rhizobiales; family Xanthobacteraceae; genus Pseudolabrys. The sequence goes on along the minus strand of CAVPDI010000033.1, from coordinate 127,187 downwards.
ATTTGCTATGCGGCCAAGGAACAATCCGATCGGCCCGACCGCACATGTAATGTCGCCAAGTGAGAGAATGGGGATCCCGCGCTTATATCCGAACAGTACCACGGCCACGACACAACCCGTGAAACCGCCATGGAATGACATGCCGCCATTCCACAACTGCAGGATCTCGAGAGGATGGGCCGCAAAGTGAGGCAGATTGTAGAACAGCACGTAGCCGATGCGGCCGCCGAAAATGATGCCCAGTGTCACCCACAGCACGAAATCGTCGAAATCCGTGACCGTCATCGGCGCGGTGCCGCCCCACAGTCTGTCGGTTCGAATGAGCAGGCGGGCATAGGCCCAGCCGATCAGGATGCCGAAGATGTAGGCCAACGCGTACCAGCGAATGGCAAATGGCCCGAAATGCACAAGAACTGGATCGAAGGCCGGGTAGGGGATGACGAGCAGAGGCATCGCAATGTCCGATTCGCGCCGTGGTGCGCGGTCAATCTGGTAGCATGCCGGGTCTTGCAGCGGGATGACCGGAACGCCATTGTGGTGGCAGTTGGCGCCGGAGACCAAACATGACCCAGACCAGCAACCGCATTTTCGACGAGATGGCACGTCTGATGAACGATGCCGCGGGGGTAGCGCAAGGGGTGCGGCGTGAATTCGACACCCTGTTCCGAAGCCAGGCTGAGCGGATCCTGCGTGATCTTGACGTCGTCCAGCGCGAGGAATTTGAAGCGGTCAAGGAAATGGCACGGCTGGCGCGCGAAGAGAACGAAGCGTTGAAGGCGCGCATCGCCGCGCTGGAAGCGAAGTCAGAGAAACCGGCGGAAAAATCCGGCAAGAAGGGTTCGGCTTCCGGCTAGGCACTTACAGCCAGGGCCCATAAAAAGAATCTAAAAAGTGTCGATCGGGCGGCCCGCAATATGGTTTTGGCGCGGGGCCGATGGTAATTTTTCTCCTGTGGCAAGAAATTAGGGGGATGCTCATGCGGACTTTCTTGTTGGCGACGATCGCCGCGCTTTTTACGTTCATCGCATTCGGCGCCCAGGCCATGCCCGTCGCAAAGCTAAAGGGCATCGCGGCAGCGTCCGATCAGGTCACCCCGGTGAGAGACGGCTGCGGCCGCTGGATGCACCGTGGTCCGCACGGGCACTGCCGGCACAACTAGGCCTGGTTGCTGATTTAACTCCAGTCTGACCGGCGGATTCCGGGCGTTTATGCTTTTGCGCGCCCGAAACCGCAGCGACCGGCTTTTCTTGCCCTTTACCGTCGCCGCCGCTATAACCCGCCCGTTCGCGGCCCCCGGCACCCCTGGAGGCTTGCCGCGTTCGCAGGCGGCGGAAAATGCCGCCTTTTCCATTGGTTTATATGAGGGATTCAAGATGGCGACCGTCCAGGAATTGAAGGCGACGGCGCGTCCGAAAGGCGGCAAGGGGACCGCCCGGGCAGCGCGTCGCTCCGGCCGAGTGCCGGGCGTGATCTACGGAGAGAACAAGCCCCCGCTAATGGTCCTGCTCGACCATGATGAATTGCGCCAGCGCATCTATGCCGGGCGTTTCCTCACCACGCTCTACAATCTCGACGTTGACGGCACCAAGCACAGGGTGATCCCGCGCGACTTTCAGCTCGACGCGATCAAGGATCTTCCGATGCATGTCGATTTTCTGCGTGTGTCGGAAGGCGCGACCATCCGCGTCAATATTCCGGTGCATGTGCTCAATGCCGACCAGGCGCCCGGCGTCAAGCGCGGCGGCGCGGTCAACATCGTCACTCATACCGTCGAGGTGATGTGCCCGGCCGATGCGATCCCGGCATCGATCGACGTCGATATTTCCGCGCTCGACATCAACCACTCGAAGCACCTCACTGACGTGGTGCTGCCCCCGAATATTCGTGTGATTGGCCGACCCGACATGACTCTCGTCACTGTCGTGCCGCCGTCGGGCTACGCGGAAGAAATGAAAGCCGCTGCCGAGGCGGCCGCCGCTGCAGCCGCCGCAGCTGCCGCAGCTGCTGTCGCGGGCGCCGCGCCGGCCGCCGAAGGCGCCGCTCCCGGCGCCGCTCCCGGTGCTGCACCGGGTGCTGCACCTGCCGCCGGCGCTGCGCCTGCGGCCGCAGCCGCAGCCAAGCCCGAGAAGAAGTGAGGACGCGTATAGCTCTCGCCGTCAGCGTCCGCGTAACCGGCAATTGCACGAATCCGAAAAGCGATTTGCGAATTTCGGGACGTGTGCATGCGTAAATTTTGAAACAGCGCCGTTGACGCCATGCTGCTTTTCGTCGGCCTCGGTAATCCCGGTCCCAAGCACGCCGGCAACCGCCACAACATCGGCTTCATGGCGGTGCAGGCGATTGCGCGCCGTCATGACGTGTCGCCCTGGCGGCGGCGATTTCAGGGCGTGGCGGTGGAGGGCAATATTGCAAGCGAACGCGTGCTTCTGCTTTTACCGGGTACTTACATGAATAAATCCGGCCGCGCGGTCGCGGAAGCTGTCCACTTCTACAAGCTCGAGCCCGCCAATGTCGTGGTTTTCCACGATGAGGTCGATCTGCCGGCGGCGAAAGTCAGGGTGAAAATCGGCGGTAGCGACGCGGGTCACAATGGTTTGCGGTCAATTACCGCGCATATCGGCAATGACTACAAACGTGTGCGGATTGGCATTGGAAAGCCGGACGTGAAGGAACTGGTGCCGATGCATGTTCTGGGCGACTTCGCCAAGAGCGAGTGGGCCTGGGTGGAAGCCCTCTGCGATGTCATTGCCGAAAATTCCCGATTTCTGATCGATGGCAAGGATTCCACGTTCCAGAACAAGGTGCATCTCGCCATGGAAGCCAAAGGCTTCGTCGACGAGGACGAGGAGCCGCCGGGCTCCGAATGAGCATGTCAGTAAAGAGACGATAAAATCATGGGATTTAAATGCGGCATCGTCGGCCTGCCGAATGTCGGCAAGTCGACGCTCTTCAATGCGCTCACCCAGACCGCGACAGCGCAAGCGGCCAATTATCCGTTCTGCACGATTGAGCCGAATGTCGGCGAGATCGCGGTCCCCGACCCGCGTCTCGAAAAGCTCGCAGCACTGGGGAAATCGGAGCAAATCATTCCGACGCGCATCACCTTCGTGGATATTGCCGGGCTTGTGCGGGGCGCTTCAAAAGGCGAAGGCCTTGGCAACCAGTTTCTCGCGACAATCCGTGAAGTGGACGCCATTGTGCACGTCGTGCGCTGCTTCGAGGATACCGATATCACGCATGTCGACGGCAAGATCGACCCGATTGCCGATATCGACACCATCGAGACGGAATTGATGCTGGCCGATCTCGAAAGTCTGGAAAAGCGCGTCGACAACCTGGAGAAGAAGGCCAAAGGCAGCGGCGAAGATGCAAAACTGGCCAGGGAAATGCTCGATCTGATCAACAGGTCGCTCGCCTTTCTTCGCGACGGCAAGCCCGCCCGGCTGGTCGAACGCAAATCCGAGGAGGAGAAGCTCTTCCATTCGCTGGGGCTGCTCACATCGGCGCCGGTTCTATATGCCTGCAATGTCGAGGAGGCGGCAGCGGCGGCCGGCAACGACTACTCTCGCAAGGTCGAACAAAGGGCGAATGAAGAAGGTGCCGTCGCGGTCGTGATTTCGGCCAAAATCGAGTTGGAAATTGCCACGCTGCCTGCGGCCGAACGTGCGGAATTTCTGGATGCGGCGGGGCTCAAGGAAACCGGTCTCGATCGTCTCGTCACCGCCGGTTATGCGCTTTTGCACCTCGTGACATACTTCACAGTCGGTCCGAAAGAGACGCGGGCATGGACCATCACGCAGGGGACCAAGGCGCCGCAGGCCGCTGGCGTGATCCATACGGATTTCGAGCGTGGATTTATCCGTGCCGAAACCATCGGCTATGAAGACTACATTACCTTTGGCGGTGAATCCGGCGCGCGTGATGCCGGCAAAATGCGGCTGGAAGGCAAGGATTACGTGGTCGCCGATGGCGACGTGATGCATTTCCGGTTTGCAACCTAGCGTCACGTCCGGCAGCCGGGTCTGGCGGACTCACAAGCGCTATGCCGGGCTTCCACGTCCTGGTTGACGCATGCAAATCAAGATGTGGGTCGCCGGGACAAGCCCGGTCACGGTGGGTAAATAAACGTCATGGCGAAACTCCATTGGGAAGATTTCCAGGCGGGTTCCGTCACCGTTTACGGGCCGCGCCTGGTGACGCGCGAGGAGATCATTGCCTTCGCCGCCGAGTTCGACCCGCAGCCGATGCATCTCGACGAGACGGCGGCAAGTGCGACCATGCTGGGCGGCCTCGCCGCGTCCGGCTGGCACAGTTGTTGTCTGCTGATGCGCATCATCGCCGATGGTTTCGTCAATAAAACCCATTCCATGGGTGCGCCGGGAATTGACGAAGTGTGCTGGCTCAAGCCATTGCGGCCCAATACGCAGGTGCGCGTGCGCGCGACCGTTTTGGAAACGCGCGCACCCAAAAGCCGGCCGGAATTCGGATTTGTTAAATGCCTGTTCGAAATGCTCGATGAACACGATACGGTGCTGACGAGGCTCACCTGTCCGGTGATGATTGCGCGCCGCGAGGGCGGGGGCGTGCATGAAATATTTCGAGGATATTGTGGTGGGTGAGCGCATGGCGGTCGGGTTCCACACGTTCAGGGCAGACGAGATCAAGGCCTTCGCGACGAATTTTGATCCGCAGCCGTTTCATTTGGACGAAAGCGCCGCAGAACGCTCCCATTTCGGCGCGCTCTGCGCCTCCGGCTGGCATACTGCGGTTGTCTGGATGCGGCTGATGGTCGACTATCGCCGCCGCGTGGCGGAAGCGGCACGCGCCCGTGGCGAACCGGTCGCCGCTATGGGGCCGGCGCTCGGATTCCGCGAATTGAAGTGGTTGAAACCGGTCTATGTGGGTGACACGATCGACTATGCGAGTGAAGTAATCGAGGCGCGCGTGTCGCAGAGTTGACCAGGCGTCGGACTGCTCAGTATTCTTTCGACCGGCGTCAACCAGCGCGGTGAGTTGGTGATAACATTCGTCAGCACCACTTTCGTCGAACGCCGACCGATGAAGCCATGACCGCCGCTGTAGCGCCCGCCGGCACAAAACAGGAAGAACGTCGCGCACTTGGCGTGGCCTGTGGCGCCCATGCGTTGCATGACGGCTATACAGACCTGGTCTATGTGATGCTGCCGATCTGGCAGAACGAGTTTGGCCTCGGCTTTGCCGCGCTTGGATTAATGAAGACCGTGTTTTCCGGCGCGCTGGCCGGGTTTCAAATTCCTGCGGGCTTTCTGGCTGAACGGTTTGGGGCGGCAATCGTCCTCGCGCTCGGGACCGCGCTTGCCGGGCTCGGCTATGTTTTCGCTGGCTTGAGTAATGGCGTTGTCACACTGGTGTTGGCGCTTTTCATTGGCGGACTTGGCGCCAGTACGCAGCATCCATTGGCCTCATCGCTCATTGCTCATGCTTTTGCCGGCACTCGTTCGCTCAAGGCGCTCGGGACATACAACTTCGCCGGCGACATCGGAAAAATGACCTTGCCGGCAACGGCGGCGCTGTTGTTTGTCATGTTGCCGTGGCGGCACGCACTCATGCTGCTTGGAGGGCTCGGCGCGATCGCCGCGGTGGCAATTTTCATCGTCATTCCACGGTTCCGTGAAGAGTCCCCTGTCCCCCACGACAAAAGCCACGCCGACGGCGGAACGCGCGGCAACACGCGGGCCTATGGTTTTCCGCTTCTCCTCTCGGTCGGCGTCATTGATAGCGCCACACGCATGGCATTCCTCACCTTCCTTCCGTTCGTTCTCACCGCCAAAGGCGCGAGCCTTCAAACCATCGGGCTTGCCCTGACGCTGGTATTTGCCGGCGGCGCGGCCGGCAAATTGGTGTGCGCGTTTATCGGGGCCCGTATCGGGACGGTCGCAACGGTATGGCTGACCGAGGCGGTCACCGCCATCGCCATTGTTGCGTTGTTGCCGTTGCGGCTTGAGGCGGCGCTTGTGTTGCTGCCCATTGTTGGGGTTGCGCTCAACGGCACGTCATCGGTCCTTTACGGTTCGGTCCCCGATCTGGTCGAGCCTGCGCGGCGCCAGCGCGCGTTCGGTATCTTCTACACCGGCACGATTGGTGCAGGAGCAGTGTCGCCGGCAATATACGGCGTGCTGGGTGATGCGGTCGGTGTGCCGACTGCGCTGGTCGTGGTCGCGGCTGTTGTGCTGCTGACGTTGCCAATCACACTCGTTCTTCGGCCCGCGCTTGTGGAACGGCTGCCCTGATCTTCGGCAGCCAGCGTCGGGGTGGGGAACAGATCAGCGTCATCGCAATTGTGTTGGCATGGCGAGGAAACCGGATTTCGTAGACCGGATGTCTGCCGAGCAGGTGCGCCTGCTTCGGCAGCTTGCTTTTGACGCCTACGAGCCCGAGGCATTTGCGCCGAATTTGACCAATGCCGAAGCGGACCGGCGTATTCAAGTGCTGCGTGCGAAATTGAAACTGATGAGTGAGCCCCCGCACACACAGTGAAGAAAATCGTGAATTGCGGTTCCCCGCATTGCGGAACTCCGCCGCGCGGCCCGGCGTTTGCTGGTCTGGGCCGGAATAAACAGGAGGAACTTATGACATACTTTCGCCATGCGGCGATCGCGGCCGCACTCGTTGCGGGTGCCAGTACGGCCAGCGCGCAAACCACCGTGATTACCCGCGAGCCAGTGGAATCGCGAACCGTGGTAACTACCGAGCCGTTGCAGCTAACACCGGTTCAGCGGCGCACAGTGTATCGCACGATCGTGCGCGAACGGGTGGAGCGCTCTCGGCCGCCGGTAGAATACCGCATCGGTACCCGTGTGCCCGAAAGTGTGCAACTTTATACGGTGCCGCAACAAGTCGCAGTCGAGGTACCGACGATCAGGTCGTATAAATACATGGTCGTAAATGACCGCGTTGTGTTGGTTGATCCGACGACGAGCGAAGTAGTCGCCGAATTCGCCGATTAACACGTCTCACTGGCTGATAATTGGCCCGGCGCGCGGCGCCGGGCCACGCTTTTTCGGTACCGCGTGTTTACCTTGACCGGGCGGGCAGATATGCGTGGGCCGAGAAAAGCTGGATTTTCGACGCTCCAAGGGCCATATTAGGCGCTGAGGAGCTATTGATTATGTCGATGATCAACTACCGTGCCCCGTCCGAACTGTTTCCCAGCCGCAGCCGGAAATCGCGCCGCCCGATCGGCTACAAGCGATTCCCCACCGCTGCGGAAGCGATTCGTTTCGCTATCGAGGAATTGCCGCCCGAATTGCTGCTCGGAGCCTATCTCGAAGTGGAAGAAAAGCGTTTCGACGGCAACGGCATCAGGCAGCTCTATGAAAGTGCCGATTATCCGCTGCCACGTAAAACCGCAAAGACTAAAGTCGCAGCCGCCAGCTAACTGATCTCCAGTGCGCATATCATTACGCCCCGCTCATGATGCGGGCAGGGCGCATTGCCGCATGTGCGGAAGGGCGCCGCGCGAGGCGCGGTCAAGACCGGATTGAACAAGGCCAAGATGCAACCAGCGCCTCTGTCGGCGGTTATGTGTGCATAGCCGATGGAGGCTTTTTCATGAAAAAATCGCACTATCTCGCGTTGGCGGCTGCGCTGGCCGCCTGTGTCACATGGTCGTCGACGGGCGCGCCGGCGCGGGCGCAAAACAGCACGGGGGCTCCGGCCACCCCGGGCCCCCAACACCGGGCAGATCAACCCGGGCTCCGAGCCAAAACCGCCTTCGCAGTCGGGCGAAGTCGCCAACATACCCACGCCGGAAGAAGCACGCGCCGCGCTGATGGCACCGATATCCCGGCAGCCTTCGACCGGCGATTCGCCGGCCGCAACGACAGGCATCGCAGCCCAGGGGACGCCGTCCGCAAACGCGTCGGCCGTATCTGGCGAGCCGCCGCCCTCAGGGCCCATCAGTTCATTCGGTCAGACTATTCCGGCGAAATTTTCCAAGCGAAACGACACGCTCGATCATGTGCCGACCATGGCATGGCCGCTGTCGGTAAATGATGAGCAACTCAAACAGATCTACGATTCCGTGATGGCGGACAACTCGCAGACGGTGCCCGGCGCCGACGCACTCAAGCCGGCCAGCGAATTGTCACCGAACCAGGCACTGAACGGCATGCGCCCGTTGCCTGAGAGCGTGCGCAACATCGATGGGGTCAAAGGGCTTTACTATCTCAAGGCGAAGGACAAGGCGCTTCTGATAGATGGCGCGACCCGCACTGTCGTCGCTCAAATCAAACCTTGAAGGAAGCGGACCATCGCCGGCAATCGGCCGGCGATGGTTTATGCGGTAGTCAGCCAGCTGGCCGGTGGTCCGAATTACTTGGGGCGCTTTTCCACTGCGTGAGGCTGTCGCCGATGACCCTCATTGCGGTCATCGCGGCGTGGCTCAAGCTGGCGTAGCCGGCAATCTCGCGGCCGACGCGCTCGCCTTCGCTGCGAAGCATCTCACGAACGCTTTGCAATTCGAGAATGACCCGGTCAATTTCCTCCATCGATGCGCCGGAGACACGACGGATCAGTACATTGAGATTGTCGACGACCGGCTCCGTTGCCTGCTGCTCCGCATCCGGCCGCGGCCGACGCAGGAATGCAACATCGCGCCGGACGAATTCGCGGATCTCGCCTTCGAAAGCGCTCGCCGTAGTCTGCTCAGGCTCACTCGGCCGTTCCGCAAGCTTCCGATTCGGCGCAAATGCTTCCGGACCGGTTTTTTCCGGGACAGTTCTGTCCCCGCCAAGCCGCTCGGGTCTGATGGCCGTCATGTTCAACTCCTAAAAAGCGCAAAAGGCGTTTGCGCAGTCGCCCCCCAGTAGCACGCGATTGCCGCATGCGACTGCGGCGGCCGTGGGGCGGGGGAAGGGCGTGGTAGGGGAACATTCCGGCCAAAGCTGGCCAGCCCATCAGTTATGCACGGCTTTTATTTAGCCGGTGAGAGTACCCGGTTGCCGGTTACCAATGCAGCTTGAGCCCGGCCGTAATGCTTTTGCTGCTCGTAGTCTGACCTAGGTCGGTAACGGCGCTGGTCACGTGCAACGGGCCATAGAGTTTCTGATCAGCGCTGAAAGTGTTGTGAGTGGTTGGGTCGTTGCTGGCGGTCGTGACACCGGCGCCGAGCGTCGTGCCCGTCGGTAGTATGTTGAATTTGACGGCTCGCTCGTTGCCGAAAACCTGCGGCGACGTTGGGGTCGACGGTGGCAGGGCCATAAGCGGCAGATCGGCCGGACCAGGCGACGGGCGTCCTACCGTATCGGTCACGGAATAGGTGTCTTGTACCGTCAGGGCAAATCGTTGGCCGAATGGTATTGATTGCTTCAGGGTGGTGCCGATCTTTCCCTGTTCGTTGGCGGGATCAACACGCGCATCAACGCTTCCGACGTACGGCACGCCAACTGAAGCCCAGGTCGCACCCGAGCCGAAACCATCACGTGCCGTCGGCAGCGGATGATCGAGTTCGCTGCTCAGCGCGGAATTTGAGGCCGGAAGATCGGCCCCCACCGTGTTCGTCCAGTCGGTTGGAAGCGGCTGCTTTACGACAACAGTGGTGGAACCGTCAGGCTTCTGGGTTCGTGTGACGTCGAAACCCTTGGCATCAGAGCCGGGAACTTGCAGAGGTTTACTTGGTGTCGTAGCGAGTGCTGCAGGATCGAAGACGAGCGCATTTCCTAGTATTGCACTTTCTTCCGGCGTGAGCGGTGGACCATTTGCGGACTCCTGCGCGCGCACGGGCAGCGTGGCAAGCATCAGCACACCGACCGATAGCGTTGCGCGGTGAAGCCTCGCTCTCATTCCGGAAATCTCCCCCGAGACGGCCGATCCGACAATTTTGTTAGTGTGCGATTTTCAGCGCAAACCGGTTAAGCATTGGTTGTCTACTGCCATGGAACTTTGGCGAAGCTGTGAAGCAGGTTGGATCATTACCAGTCAACTGCAGCGGGCGGCAATTGCTTCATTAATGTGTTCGACGTCGGCATCAAAACGGCCAAGTTCGCGCGCACGATCTGAGGCGCTTTTGCAAAGTGCTGCCACCGCGCGTGCTTTCACGACCTCGAGAAAATAGAGCCGCGTGGCGGCACATACTTCCGGCCCTTTCGTGGCTGCAAGGTTTTTTACGCGTGCTTGCATCACTGCGACGCTCGCGCTCGCGTCCGCAAGATTGCGATCGCAGCCCGGGGGCTGGGCGGGTTCGGGGCGCGCCTGGGGCGCCGCCAACAGCGCCAATGCAAACGCCGCAGGGACGATAAGTCCGATAAACGCCACGAATGCGGTCACAAATCGCTTGAGCATGGAATGACCCCTCCCGCCTTACCTCCTTTGGTCGGGCAGGCCGGAAAAAGGTTCATTCGGGGTTCCCCTGCGCGTGAAACCGGAACCCGCTTCACGTATTATTACTATTGAGCTTCGGGGAGGCGGTATATCGGGAGTACGACCATGCCCGTGCTGTTGCCCATCATCTTGACCGCGTCACAAATCGTGTTGGTGGCGGATGCGGTGCCGAAATTCAATGTCGAGAAAACCTGCCTCCCAGCTGCCGAGGCCTCTGTGGCGCCGGGACGCGGTTCCGCCGATTGCCAGCGCGATGAAAACGAGGCCCGCGCCAAGCTCGCCCAGGACTGGGCCCAGTACAATCCCGGCCAGCGCGCCGAGTGTGTGCAATTCTCAAGGCTCGGCAGCACGCCCAGCTATGTTGAACTGCTGACGTGCCTTGAAATGGCGAAGCAGGCCAAGGAATTGCCGGAAGCGTCAAAAATGGGGACGTCCGGCTCACGTTGACGGTCAGGGTTTTTTGACCGGCGGAGTGCTGTACGGGCTTCCGGACGAGCCCTGCATCTGAGCCAGCTTGTAGGCGGAAAGCTGCTTGGGTTTGTCCTTGTCGGCCTTCGGTTTCTTTTTTTCCTTGGCCGCCCGCATCTGACCTTTTGCCATGACGTCCTCCTGAAGGATTGGAATTTTCCAATGCTAGCTCGCGCGCAGGCGGGTGCAAGGGGATACCGGACACGGTGGCTATGTTCGCTAGGTTTTCGGCGTTGTGGCGGTGGCCGCCTTCAATTTCTCGTCGATGCATTTGTCCACAAGATCGGCGCGTTTATCGAGATCCTCGTGTGGATTGCCCTTTTCGGTCCGCATCCAGCATTCGCGGGCGGCGCGCGCGTGCGTCATTGGCTCTGGATCAACGGCGGGCTCGACCGGTTCTACGGATTGAGTTTTCGGTGTTTCGGGTTTCTGTGCCTCCGATTTGGAGAGGCGGAGGAGGCGGCTAGCGCTTTAGGCGCGTTGGCCGCAGCCGGGCCAGTACTGTCGGTTTCACAGGCAGCGAGTGTCAGCGCGGCCGTGGCGGCCAGGACGATTTGCAGCGTCCGAAGGATCATCCGGCTTTGAGAAATTGAAACGTTCATACCATGCATTCCAGTAGGATTTTGAACCGAACTGCCGCGGGCCGCCTCGCGGCGCGTCGACCCGGCTATTTGCCTGAACTCACCTCATATACGCAACGCCCGCACAGCAAGGTTTCACAATCCCGTGCGTACCCACGAACCGCCGCCCGGGCCGGGACGTTGACCCAGCAAACCGTGATGCGGGAACAACTTTTTCTCTCGTTTCTCTTTTGGAGGCATTAATGCGTATTTTTTGGGCGGCGGCTGGTGCCGCCATACTCATGTGCGGCGTTGCGAGGGCAGAAGCGCCATCGCCGGGAAGCGGTGATGCGGCTGTTGGTGTCGGCATCATCTGCAATACACCGGACGAAGCCAGGCAATTCGTCGGACTTCGCCGGTCAGGTGCCGAAGCTGACCAGGCCATGCACGCCGTCAATGACAGTGCGCATGATGAGCGCGCCTGCGGCGTTGCCGCCATCGCCTATATCCGCGACGCGACCGTCGATACGATGAAACTTGACAACCGTCTGGTGCAGATCGTTCGCATCAATGTAGTCGCCGGCTTCAACGGCTCGAACTGGCAGCGTGTCTCCGACATGGTTCAGTACGCCGTGCTGGAGGGCGGGGGCGAAGCGATCTGACGCGGCATGGCGTCGCTTTGCGCAACGAGATGTGACTTATGCGCGTTTCCGGTGGGGCGGCTTCAACAAAGGAGCGAGAGCCATGCATTCGCGGTTTATGTTCACGGGCGCAGTGCTGCTGGTCGCGGCCACGGTACCCGCGGTTGGGGCGGACAACAGCGCACAAAAGACGCAGGGCGCGGTCGAGCTCAGCAAAGGCACCAAGGTGCCGCAAAATCCCTCATTGCCAAAGCTTGATCTTACAAACCAGCAGCGTGAGCAGATCCGCGAAAGCGTGCTTTCCCAGCACAGCGACGTCGAGTTTCACCTCAAGACTACCAAATCCGCCAAAAGCTTCACGCCGCAAGTCGGTGCCAAGCTACCGAAGGGCGTAAAAGGCCATTCATTGCCGCCGGCCGTGCTCTCGCAGATGCCGCAATTGCGCGACTACAAGTATGTGACGATGAAGGACCAGGTTCTCATCGTTAACTCCATGACCAAGAAAATCGTCGATGTGTTCCCGGAAACCAAGCCGGTAACGTGAGGTGAAAGAAGTAATTGGACGTTGATGGGCCGTCGTCGCCGGTGCGTGGCAACAAGTTCTTGACTTAAATGCGGGCAATTAAGGAAATTCACCCGCCGATGTTTAACCAATCCGGCCTTTTTGATTTGCCAGCCAGCGCTGTTTTGGTGAGATATTGCGTCGCGACGTTTTCGCTCGATGCACAATAGGTTTCGAATATGACCATGAAGCGATTGATATTGGCGACGGCAATTGCGGCGGCCGCCTTCGGCGGCGCGTCTGGCCCCTCTGCGGCGGCAGACCTTGGTCCAGGGTATGGCGTGGGCGCAGAGCACGCGCGTACGGTCTGGCACCGCTCAGCGCATCGCTGGTCACATCGCCGGAGCTGGCGCGACCGTTGCGCCTGGGCCGGCTACTACTGCCTCTATGCGTGGGATGGATATGTCTATCATTATCCGTGGGACGATCGCCCTTCCGCCTACGCATATTATTCGCGCAGGCATCGCCACCGCCGTTAGGCTGCATCCCTTTTTGCTTTCTCGTTGACGCTTCTTTTCGGATCCAGGGGCCCGCCGGAATCCGCGCGGATGCCGGTGCCCGAGCCAGGCCTTTTTGCGGATGCCGCGTGCGGGAACACCGCAGCGTATGAGCCGTTATCTCCCTTGAACCCGGAGAGGCCCATGAAAACCCCGATGTACGGCGTGGCAGCAGTGCTGATTTTGCTGTCCGTTCCGGCCCTGGCGGACGACAAGACGCTCAACCCGAACGATATTACGATCAAGGCCAAGCGGCCAATGCTGCAATTGAACGAACAACAGCGCACCGCGATTCAGGATGCGCTTGAAACCGAGAACACCGAGCAGAAGACGCCTCCGAAATTCGAGGCGACGGTCGGCGATACAATTCCTTCCACGATGACAGTGGATGCCATGCCGGAGCCACTGCTTCTGCGGGAGCCGTCGCTCAAGCAATTTGGCTACGCTAAGCTCTCCAAGGATGTGCTGGTGCTCGACCCGATGAAGAAAGCGATAATCGCGGTGCTTCCCCGCAAATCTCCAAGCAGCGGCAAGGATCAGCCGCCCGCCGACTGGGCGGCGACGCGCGGCCGGGAACTGACGGGGCAGGCGCCGGAATCGAAACAGCAATCGGCGCCCGCCCATGAGCCGGCGGGGGACTCCGGTGACAAGTCGAACGGTAACGAAGCCGCAACAGAGCAAAAATAACCGTCAGCGCTGCAATGGGTCAGCGTCGGCGCGCGGGTTTAAATCCGCCGCGCATCCCCGGCCGGCCGAGCTTGCTGCGAGGCGAATCCGGCCGCGCCGGCTTGAACTTCGTGAGACAATCCAATCCCCATTTCGTCGAGGCCGGGCTTGTGCGGCCGCGAACGCGATTGAAGTCCCTTCGTTTGCGCAACCATGACATCGCGCGCCGTCGGATTGTCGAGCACCGCCATCTCGGTGGCGCGCAGGCGCTTGACCTCATCGCGCAGGCGCGCAGCTTCCTCAAAGTCGAGGTCGGCGGCAGCTTCGCGCATGCGCGACTCGAGATCGGCAATTACCGCCTCGAGATTGTGCCCGATGGTTGCGGCTTCGGCGAATTCGCCAGAACCGGCCGCACCGGTAGCGATCAGCACGTGATCGCGCTCGTACACACTGTCGAGGATGTCGTGGATCGAGCGCTTGATGCTTTCCGGCGTGATGCCGTTCGCCGTGTTGTATTCCGTCTGCTTCTCGCGCCGCCGGTTGGTTTCCTCGATCGCACGTTGCATCGAGCCGGTGACCAGTATCGGCATAAAGGATCACCTTGCCGTCGACATTGCGCGCGGCGCGGCCGATGGTCTGAATTAGCGACGTCTCGCTGCGCAGGAAGCCTTCCTTGTCGGCATCGAGGATGGCGACCAACGCGCATTCCGGGATGTCGAGGCCCTCGCGCAGTAGGTTGATCCCGACAAGTGCATCGAAGGCGCCGAGCCTGAGGTCGCGGATGATCTCGATACGCTCGAGCGTGTCGATGTCGGAATGCATGTAGCGGACGCGGATGCCCTGTTCGTGCAGGTATTCTGTGAGGTCCTCGGCCATGCGCTTGGTCAGCACGGTGACGAGCGAGCGGAAGCCTTTCGCGGCCACCTGCCGCACCTCGCCGACGAGATCGTCGACCTGCAGGCGCGCGGGCCGCACCTCCACCGGCGGGTCGATCAAGCCGGTCGGGCGGATGACCTGCTCGACGAAGACGCCGCCGGATTCATTGAGTTCCCAAGGCCCCGGTGTCGCTGAAACACCCAACGCTCTGTGGGCGCATTGCGTCCCATTCCTCGAAGCGCAGCGGCCGGTTGTCCATGCAGGAGGGCAGGCGGAAGCCATATTCCGCAAGTGTCGCCTTGCGGCGGAAGTCGCCACGGAACATGCCACCGAGCTGCGGAATGGTGACGTGGCTTTCATCGCAGAACACCAGCGCATTGTCGGGCACATATTCGAACAGAGTCGGCGGCGGCTCGCCCGGCTTGCGGCCGGTGAGATAGCGCGAATAGTTCTCGATGCCGGCGCACGAGCCGGTCGCTTCCATCATTTCGAGGTCGAAGATCGTGCGCTGCTCGAGCCGCTGCGCTTCCAGCAGGCGACCGGCGGCATTGAGCTGGTCGAGCCGCTGGCGCAGTTCATGCTTGATGCCGGCAATCGCCTGAATGAGCGTCGGGCGTGGCGTGACATAGTGCGAATTGGCGTAGATCTTCACGAATTCCAAGCTCGTCCGTCTTCTGGCCGGTGAGGGGATCCATCTCTTCGATTTTCTCGATCTCGTCGCCGAACAGATGGACACGCCAGGCGCGGTCTTCATAGTGCGCCGGGAAGATGTCGACCGTGTCGCCGCGCACGCGGAACGAGCCACGGAAGAAATCGCCCTGCGTGCGCTTGTATTGCAGCGCCACAAGGTCGGCGAGCAGCTGACGCTGGTCGATCTTGCCGCCCTGCTTGAGCGTGAAGGTCATCGCCGAATAGGTTTCCACCGAGCCGATCCCGTAGATGCACGAAACCGAGGCGACGATCACCACATCGTCGCGTTCGAGCAGCGCGCGCGTGGCCGAGTGGCGCATGCGGTCGATCTGCTCGTTGATCGAGGATTCCTTCTCGATGTAGGTGTCGGTGCGCGGAACATAAGCTTCCGGCTGGTAATAGTCGTAATAGGACACGAAATACTCGACCGCGTTGTCGGGAAAGAACGACTTGAACTCGCCGTAGAGCTGCGCGGCCAGCGTTTTGTTCGGCGCAAGAATGAGGGCAGGGCGCTGTGTCGCCTCGATCACCTTCGCCATCGTGAAGGTCTTGCCCGAGCCGGTGACGCCGAGCAGCACCTGCGTCCGGTCGTGGCGTCGCACGCCCTCCACGAGGTCCTTGATCGCCTGCGGCTGATCCCCTTTCGGCTCGAAGTCCGAAGCGATGACGAACCTCTTGCCGCCTTCGGATTTCTCCGGCCGTGGCGGGCGATGCGGTGTCCACGGAACGGTTGAGAACTCCGGCCGGCCTTCGCGCAGCAGCCGTTCAAGCGATTGCTGGCTCGCAATGCCGGCGAAACCGCCTGGTTGCGTCGGCAGATCCGCGCGGGGGAGGCGATATTTCGAATCTTCTCTCTTCAAGGCAGGCGTGGGCGCCGCCTCTTCGTCGCCAAGGCCCAATTCCGTCGCCAGTTGCGGATCGAGCCCCGTGATCGGCGACGCCGTATAATCGCGTTGCGGCGCCTCGTTGAATTCCCGGGACGTGGATTTGCGCGCCTTGTGCGCTTCGGAGAAATCGCGGCGGCGGTCCCATGAATTATCCGACGGCGGCTGCAAGTTCTGATTCCTGCCCGTGCCGGAACCCATGCCCGCCGTGCCGCGGCCAATCCCGGGGTTCAGCAGGTTCGCGAGTGCATCCGGCGTGGGCTTTTCGTCGGGCCGCGCGGCCTTGGCACGCGTCGGTTTCGCCGGATCTTTCGGACTTTTTGGAGGGGGTTTCGCCATTGCTCCGAATATGGGGCGAGTCTTGTGGCGAGGAAAGGGCGGCTAGGCCGCCTTCGACCAGAGCTGCTTACCCGCTCTGCGCGCGCCTTCGGCAAGTGACTGCAATTTCATCCACACGATCTTGGTGTCGACCTGCACGCGGCCGGCAAAGGTCCCAAAGCCGCAGTCGACGCCGGCGATGACATTCTCGCGCCCGACCACATTGGCGAAATTCACGATGCGGTCGGCGACCACTTCCGGGTGCTCGACGGTGTTGACGGTCGAGTTGATCACGCCGGGTATGATCTTCTTTCCGGCGGGTAATTTCACGTCACGCCAGATCTTCCATTCATGCTCGTGCCGGGCGTTGGCCGCAGGAAATGAAACCGCATGCGGGCGCCCCGACAGCACGATGTCGACAATGTCCTTGAACTCCACATCGGTGTGATGCGGAGCCACGGTCGAGCCCCAGCACACATGCATACGCATGCGCTCCGGCGGGAGATCGCGCACGGCGTGATTGAGCGCAGCGACATTGACCGAAATGATCTTGCGATATTCGGCGAGCGGCAAATTCAAATAGACCATGTGTCGCAGCATCGCGAGATCGGGGCAGTCGAGCTGCAGGATGAAGCCGGCTTCCACGATCGCCTGATATTCCTTCCTCATCACATCTGCCAGCGCGTAGATGTATTCCTCATCGGTCTTGTAGTAGCGGTTCTTGAGATAGCGCGCGATTTGCCCGGGCGAGGGCGAAGTCATGAAAATGTCTTCGGCTTTGATATCTTGCATTGCCTGTCTGGCAAGCGCGATATCGGTCAGTGCCGCCGGCCAATCCTTCCAGCTGATGGGGCCGTTGCAGGCCGGGCGGTGCTGGAACGGCGAGGCGAAGTGCTTCAGGATTTCCGCAAGCTCGGGAAATTCCGGCTCCCCGGTTCCCATCGGCGCCGCGCTCTCGCCCTCGAATCCGGTGAGCCGCTTCAGGACATGCACGGTGTAGTCGGTGCGGCCCTGTTCGCCGTCGTTGATGATGTCTAACCCGCAATCGATCTGCTTATTCACGACATCCGCGACCGCCTCCCGTACCGCGGCCTGTAACTCGGCCTTACGAGCGCCGGGCTTGTGTTCTTCTGCGAGCAGCAATTCCACCACCTTGGCGGTGCGCGGCAGGCTGCCGGTGTGGGTCGTAAGAATGCGGTCTGTCATGTGCGTCACGCGATTTCGGCGCCGCTCATCCCCGCATCACCTCGGTGACATGCTCGACATTCGGCGGCGATGAAAAACAATGGCCGACGAGCTTACGCCACTCCTGAAAATCGGCGGATTTGCGAAAGTCCTTGGTGTGGTTCTCCAGCGTCTCCCATTGCACGAACAGCCGGTAACGCTGCGGCATTTCATGTGAACGCTGTAAAGTGACCGACTTGCACCCCTTGGCACGTTTGAAGATCGGCGCCGCTTTCTTCACGCCGGCCTCAAATTCGGCATCCATGCCGGGCTTCACGTCGATCTGCGCGATTTCGAGGATCATGAGATTTGTCCATGTAATAAGGAGCGAAGGCGGGAAGCGCCATTATGGTCCGCGTCTGCCACGGTGAAAAGGGAGGAGACGCGGCCCACCGAAATATGGGTCGGTGGCTCGTGGGCTCGTTACTCCGCTGCCTGCTGGTGATTGGCAACGTCAATAAAGCCGCCGGACTGGCGCTGCCATAGCGCGGCATAGTGGCCATTGTGGCGCAGCAATTCACCATGCGAGCCTTGCTCGACGATGCGGCCGCGGTCGAGCACGATCAGCCGGTCCATCTGCGCTATGGTCGACAGGCGATGCGCGATGGCAATCACTGTACGCCCCTGCATCAGGGTGCCGAGGCTCGACTGGATCGCAGCCTCGACCTCGCTGTCAAGCGCCGAAGTCGCTTCGTCGAGCACCAGGATGGGCGCGTTTTTAAGGATCACGCGTGCAATAGCGATACGCTGGCGCTGGCCACCGGAGAGCTTGACGCCTCGCTCGCCGACATGGGCATCGTAGCCACGCCGGCCGAGCTGATCTTCGAGTTCGAGGATGAAATCATGCGCGTGCGCCATCTTCGCCGCGGCGATGATGTCGGCGTCAATTGCGCCGGGCTTGCCGTAACGGATATTGTCGCGGATCGACCGGTGCAGCAGCGAGGTGTCCTGCGTCACCACCGAAATCTGCGTGCGCAGGCTTTCCTGCGACACGGCCGAGATATCCTGGCCGTCGATCAGGATGCGGCCACCTTCCAAATCGAAGAATTGCAGCAGCAAATTTACCAGCGTCGATTTTCCTGCACCCGACCGGCCGACCAGGCCGATTTTCTCGCCCGCACGCACGTCGAGGGTAAGACCGTCGATCAGCCCGCTTTCCCGGCCATAGCCGAAACAAATATTCTCAAAATGGATATTGCCGCGTGCGACTTTGAGGACGCTCGCATCGGGCCGGTCGGTGAGCGTATGCGGGCGCGCGATCGTGAGCATGCCTTCCTGCACCACGCCGACATTCTCGAATATGGTCGTGACCTGATAGGCGACCCAGTGCGAGACGCTGATGATCTGCGTCATCATCGGCAGTGCCATTGCCACGACGCCGACCTCAATTCGGCCAAACCGCCATAGTATGAGCGCAAAGCCACCAGTGGCAGTAATGAGCAAGCGCATTGAGCATGATCAGCGTGAGCGCGAACCATGTGTTCAGCCGCAGCGACCGGTGGAAATTGCCAGTGTGGTGGTCGATCGCGTCGCGCACATAGGCGTCTTCATCTCTAGAGCGCGCAAACAGCTTAACCGTGACGATATTTGTATAGGTGTCGACGATGCGACCGGTGAGCATCGATCGCGCTTCCGACATGGTTTTCGAGGTGTCGCGCATGCGCGGCACGAAAAAACGGAGCACGACGACATAGCCCGCGAACCACACCAATACCGGCACCGCTAACCAGCCGTCGGCATTGGCGAGCAGGATCAACGACGACGTGCCATAGATGAGTATGAACCAGACGGCCGTGAGCAGTGACACCAGGCTTTCCCTGATCGCGGGGCCGGTCTGCATCACGCGAGTGGCAATACGGCCGGCGAAGTCATTCTGGAAAAACGCCCAGGATTGACGCACAACGTGCCAGTGGTTCTGCCAGCGGATGCGGTTCGCCACATTGGCCGCAATCGCCTGATTCATCAGAAGGTGCTGCACTGCAAAGACGGCCGGGCGCAGCACTATCAAGACCACCGCCATGCCGGCAAGCAAAGGCCAGGAATTCGTCAGGAGATCTTCTGGCTTGCTGGTGGTGACCAGCGTCACTACCTTGCCGATGAACACCGGGATTGTGATGTCGAGCAATGCGACGGCAAAGCCGGCCGCGAACAGCCCGGCAAACAGACCTTTGGCCTGGCTGGCGAAATGCCAATAGAAAGCGATGAGCCCGGATGGGGGCTCGGCGCTTTGCGGCACCGCTGTCGGAGTCAGTGACCTCTCGAAAAAGTGAAACATCGGTCTCTCAATGCAGGAACGCGCGACGCCGAGGCGTCGCGCGCATCCGATTTATGCCTGTACGATTCCCGTAGACCTAGAATTGCATCGTGTCGAGAGAATGGCGCGATGCAGCCTCCGGGGGCCTCAGGCTCGGGCATACGTCCCGCGACTGAAAAATCGGTCCTTCTGATCGTCGCTGGCCTTGTCGCGGACCGATTTGAGTGTCGCAACTTTGGCAAGCGCCTGTTTGACCGCATCGCGCGCGGCTATTTTGTCCGCCCACTTCTTCACGGTCGGGTAGTTGGCCGGATCAACGGCAAGCAGCTCGAAATTGCGCAGCCACGGCCACGCCGCGATATCGGCGATGGTGTATTCGCGGCCGGCCACAAAGGGATGAGCCGCCAGCCGTTGCTCGTAAAGATCGAATAGTTTGAGGACCTGCGTGCGATAGCGCCTGGCACTGTAATCGTTGCCGGCGCCGGCGAACTTGGTGAAATGCACGTGTTGGCCGCTCATCGGCCCGACATTCGCGACCTGCACGATGAGCCATTGCAGCGTGTCATAGCGTGCAACGGGCTCATGGGGGATGAAATTCCCGGTCTTTTCGGCGAGATAAATGAGGATCGCTCCGGACTCGATCACGGTGTAGGGCTTGCCGTCCGGCCCGTCGCTGTCGACGATTGCAGGTACTTTCTGCAGCGGGTTGATCCTGGAATATTCAGGCGTGAACTGCTCGCCTGCCCATACATCCACGGACTTGATGTTGTAAGGCAGCCCGCATTCCTCGAGCATGATGAATATTTTCTGCACGTTCGGGCTGGTCAGCGCGTAAAAGTCGATCATGATTAGTGTCTCTTGCCTTGCGGCCGCGGACTGCGGCGGCTTTCTATAGACGAACGATGCCGCGCCTGTCTCGCCCGCTCTACCGGCCTTGCCCGGCCTCGCGCGGGCTGTCGGGACGCGCGTCCGCGGCCCTGCGCAGGCAGGCTGGGCACAGGCAGTCCCCAAGGCATTGGTCATCGGCAAGCGGTACCGCCCGGCCGCGCACCAGCATTCGGCCGACAAACTACAGCCGAAGGAAGCGCCGCAGCGAACGCAGGCAATGAGGCGGGGAAAACCCGAAATCATGACGGCAGAACTGCGCGCTGTCCGCGGCGAACGCAAGGTTGTCACACTACTTGGGCAATTCAGTCGTATGGCGAACGCATGGGATTTGGCGGGGCCATCGAATTTGTCGGAGCGGCCGGCGCGGCGTTCACCACGCTCTGCTGGCTGCCGCAGGCATTCAAAGTCATTCGCGACAAAGAAACGCGCGCGCTGTCGTTGCCCGCGACGGTAGCGTTCACTTTCGGCGTCGTACTCTGGCTGATCTACGGCCTTGCCATAGGTGACTGGCCGCTGATCGGTTCAAACGCCGTAACGCTCATGCTTATGGCACCGATCCTGACCATGAAATTGCGATACGGTTGAGTCAACCGCTGATCACACCTTAAATCGCATGTTATCTGACGGCATGCCCACCTTCCCGGAGCATCTGGAAGGGCATATTATGCGCGTATGAGCGGACACATTGTCCGGCAGCGAAGGCGGCATGGCCATGATCTTTCGTCAGCTCTTCGATCAGGTCTCCAGCACCTATTCCTATCTGCTCGCGAGCCGTGCGGGCGGCGAGGCCCTGATCATCGATCCGGTGCTGGAAAAGGTCGACCGCTATCTTCATCTGGTCAAGGAACTCGACCTGAAACTTGTGAAGGCCGTGGACACCCACTTGCACGCCGATCACATCACAGGGCTCGGCGCATTGCGTGACCACACTCATTGCATCACGGTGATGGGCGAGCAGACGAAGGCCGACGTTGTCTCGATGCGTTTGGCCGATGGCGACAAGCTGACAATCGAAGGCCTCGCGCTCGATGTGATCTATACGCCGGGACATACCGATGATTCCTACAGCTTCATCTTGCCGGATCGTGTTTTCACTGGCGACACGCTCCTGATTCGTGGCACCGGCCGCACTGATTTCCAGAATGGCGACCCGCGGATGCAATACGAATCGATTTTCAACCGCCTCTTGAAATTACCGGACGTGACGCTTGTCTACCCGGCGCATGACTACAAGGGCGACACCGTTTCCACTATAGGCGAAGAAAAAGCGTACAATCCGCGGCTGCAGGTGAGATCCGTCGACGAATACGTAGAGCTGATGAACAGCCTCAAGCTCAGCAACCCGAAGATGATGGATGTTGCGGTTCCGGCCAATATGAAAGTGGGCCTGGCGCAGGAAAAGATTGCGCAGCGTGGCTGGTCGCTCACTGCCGCCCAGGTGCTGGCTCTTCTCGGAAAACCCGATGTCGCACTGATCGATCTGCGCGAGCGGTCTGAGCGTGAGCGGCATGGGACGATCCCCGGATCGTTGCACGTGCCCTATCTGGCATTGCAAGAGAATATCAGCGCGGGCGGTATGCTCAGCGAACTTGCGAAATCAACCGGCAAGCGTCTGTTGTTCTATTGCGCTTTCGGCGAGCGATCGGCCATGGCCGTACAAGCGGCTCAGGATGCAGGTCTTGCGTCGTCTTGCCATATGCAGGGCGGCATCGATGCCTGGAAAAGGACCGGCGGCACGCTCGACCACTAGAGACGGCGTATGCTGGCAGTTGGGCCGTGGCCGCGTGACCACCTGCCGCCGCCATGAGAGTTCCAGCCGCTGCCTCGTCCCGAAAATTGAGACCTGCGTAAGCAGGGCCCAAGTTTTTACGGAGTCGACGCCTCATTTTAATGGTACGGCTGTTTCGATCCTGGTATTCGCGACGGCGGCACCCCCGCCAAACGTCTATCAGCCGGAACGATCGGCTCGGGGGATCTCTTGAACGAGAAGCGGATCGCGCCACGCAAACGTTTACTGAAAGGTGCTTTCGTCGTGCTAAGCGACAAGGCCCCAAAGCTCGAATGCACGGTGAGGAACATGTCTGATACCGGGGCATTGCTGCAGGTTTCGACGACGTTTGGCATCCCTGCAAATTTTGATCTCATTCTGGAAACCCGCCGGCATCACTGTCATGTGGTGTGGAGGTCTGACACGAAGATCGGCGTCAGGTTTGAATAGCATCTTTACAGCGGGGCTTTCTCAGGCCGCGGATGTGCTATTTGCCAATGGGAGTACGACGAGCGCGACCAGCGTAATCAACGCGACCAGCGCCCAGGCGTCGTTTACCGCCTGGACAAAGGCGACTTTTTCGACAAGCGGAGCCAACGCGGCCTGTTTTTCCGCATCGAGCGCGGCGGATGCCAGGACGTCGGCCGGAATGCCAACCAATTTTGCGGTATCGAGATTGCCTGCGACAAGATGATCGATGAGGATTCGAGTGTGTTCCGGGCGCGGCGTGTAGATAACGGTATCGATCAACGCGATACCGATTGCGCCACCGAGATTGCGCATAAGATTGAATATGCCGCTTGCATCGCCGATGACGTTCTTTTCCAGCTGCCCGAGCGCAAGTTGAGTGGGCGGGAGAATGCAAAACATGATGGCACACCCGCGCAGCAGTTGCGGCCAGAACATTTCATCGAAATCCGTAGCTTTGGTCTGAAATGCACTTAGGCCCAGGCCTATTCCAAAAAGCAGAAATCCGAATGCCGTTAAAATGCGTTCGTCAACGCGGCGCACCAGGATGACCGCAATCGGCGCGACGATCAGCTGCGCCACGCCGGTCACCAACATGATCTGGCCGATTTCAAGCGCGTTGTGCGCTCTCACATACGCCAAAAAAACCGGCATCAAATAGACCGAACCAAAAAGTCCGATCCCAAGGGCGAAACTGAGGACACAACCGACCGAGAAATCCCGATCGGAAAATGTTCGCATACTGACCAATGGATGCCGCGACCGCAACGTACGAATGATGAATCCGGCCGCAGCAAGCAGGCAGGCGCCGAGCAGGCCGGTAACCATGATTTGAGGTCCAGCCGCGTTCGGGAGCTTCCTTGATTGCTATTTCCAGCGCAGCGAGCGCAACCGCCCCCAAAATCAAGGATACGAAATCCAGGTAGCGTAGCCGGCCGAAAGCTGCTCGCGCTCTGGGCAGCGTCACCGATGCAACCGAGGCCGCAACGACTCCGGGCAGTACATTGATCAGGAACAGCCACGGCCAGGAATAGGTTTCAGTTATCCAGCCGCCGACAATCGGTCCGACCGTCGGGGCGAGTACGGCCAGCGACCCGCCAATCATTGTCGCGAGTGGTTGCCGCCGGACCGGGAAGAGCAGAAAAACCGCAGAAAATACCGCCGGGATCAGCGCGCCACCAGAAAACCCCTGCAACACGCGAAATGCGATGAGAGTCGAAAAGTTTTCGCTGGCAGCGCAAGCGATCGATGCGAGCGTAAATATCGAGACTGCCGAGACAAACAGCCATCGCATTGTCAGCAGCCGCGTGAGAAAACCGGTAAGGGGAATCGAAATGATTTCAGCGATCAAATATGCGGTTTGGATCCAGCTCATTTGATCTTGAGCGATGTTCAGCGCCTGCTGGATGGTCGGTAGTGACGTCGCGACGACCTGCACATCAAGGATCGCCATAAACATGCCAAGGCACATCGTCGCAAAACCGATCCAGACGGCAGTTGTGACGGTTTGCGGGGCGCTGTTTTTGCTTGCAGCGATCATTGCGATTCCTGAGAAGGCGGCATTCGAGGCCAAGAAGAATCGGCGTATCCGGGTGGCAGTCTTATCGTGGTGCCGCCGGATTTCGTAGGAGCCGATTGGACGAGCTGTCTCAGGCCTTTATTTGTTCCCGGCGCGGCCATGCCACCCTTCGGATCAAGCGTCCGATGCTCCACCAGAAGATGCCGCCGACACCCGACAGGACCATGAAAACGATATCCGGAGCCGGCGAAACGGCCTCGGCAGCACAGATCGCAAAAGCAATTGCCGGACTGGCGATACGGTGGCGAATGAAGATGCCGGCCGCCGTGCCCAGAATGATTTTCGGCCAACTGACCAGAAAACCAAGCACCAAAAACAACATAAACTCGTTCGCGTCCGGCCAGTTTTTTGGCACGTTGCACGCCCGGGCTTCGTCCGCCTCCGCTGCGGCAGTGTCACCGAGTGCGCGGTACACCCGCGCGCGGTTGATGTAGAGGTCTTTGGCGTTGGGCGCCACCTCGATTGCTGACGTGAGATCTGCGAGCGCGTTCTTTTCGTCGCCGCGCGCGTGATGCAGCATGGCGCGGCCTTCCCAAAATCGGCCGTCTTTGGGTGAGCGCCTGATGGCCTCATCGTAGTCGGCGAACGCGTGTTCAAAGTCGCCTATTGCATGGTAGGCCTCGGCACGCTCGGTCAGAATATAGACGTGCGCCGGCAGGAGCTCACTTCGTTTGGTCATACTCGGTATGGCCTCCGCGTAGCGGCCATGCTTGAGCAAAATCTCGTAGCGCACACGGTGGCCCACTTCCCAATCGGGATAGAGCCCCGTGACGGTGGCTAAATCGGCCAAGGCAAGGTCATCGTGGCCGCTTGCTTCATAGGCGGCGGCGCGATTGACGTAGGCGGTGCGCATGCGCGGATCGAGCCGGATCGCGTCGGAAAGATCCGCAATCGCACGATCGAATTGTCGCAATTGAGCCAGCGCGTCGCCGCGTATGTTGTGGGCGCTGGCCGAGTTTGGGGCGATTTTGATCGCCTCCGTCGCATCAGCGACGGCCGCCTTCCACTCGCTATTGTTATGATGCTGTCCTGCCCGCTCGATCAGCTCGTCGACGCGGTTCTTCGCGGAGTTGTCGGCGGGAGCGGCCGTCGCCTTTGGCGCGTTTTGCGACTCGGCGTTATCGGCAATACGTACCCGTTGCAGGTCCGCCAATGCGGTTGTGCCGGCGCAGGTCACCGTTCCGGCCAGGAAGGCCATTGAAACGATTAGTAGATGTCGCAAGGATCCCCCTGGACTAACGCGCTAGCTTTGAGCGGCCAGCATTATTGTGAATTGCCTCCACCGATATAACCGCCGATCTTCCAGCCGGCGGTATCTTTGACATAGCAGATCTGGTCATTGCCCAGCGGCGCGACCGAGTCCGCTGAGACAAATCCTATTTTTCCGGCGGGCGTGACGATACGCAGGAACGATGGAATGTTCGATCCGATTTCGGGGACAATCCGTATAAAGAAGAGGCCAAGCTTCTCGATCGCCGGGGCATTGGTCTGCGGCGCGGCATGAACTACAACATCGCTGGAAACGGGGTAGCCCCATTCGCCGGCGTCTGTGCTGGTAGCGTCGAGCAGAGCACTAAATGACTTGCCATCAAACGACGGATCAGCCGGCGCGCAGATCGCACCCTTGCGATCGGGCGACGGCGATCCGGTGGGATCGTCCGCGAAACTTGCGAGCATGTCCCAGCCGGGACCGTCTTTGTTATTGAGGCCAAGCGCGTTCGTGAGATTGTCGGCGCCCGATTTGCGCTTGTCTGCCCGGTCGCCGTTTTCGCCCAGCCAGAAGAAGCCCTGCGTCACGACGAGCTTTGCAAGCGCAACGCGATCCTTGCGCTGCGCCGCCGCGCCGAGTTGCTTGCGCAATCCTTCCATGGCCGGGTCGTTCATTGTCTGCGGCGGCGTCACGGGGACAGCTTGGTACGGACCGATTTTGTGCGCGGCATTGGCCGGCAGTTGCGGTGTCCGTGTTGCGTTCTGCGCAATTGCCGGCGAGGTGCAGACGAGCAGGATAACGGCGCCAGCCGTCGTCAGCCGTCTTGCTTGCATCGTGTCGCTCCCGGTCCTGCAACGAGCGCGGGCTGAGCCGTATGGCCAAACACGAAGTTTAGCACAGCTTGATGCTGCCGTTGGCATCCAGGAACTGGGACGTGTGCTTAAAAATTGCGGCCCCGGTCGGCAGGGGAAGCCGGCAGGGCCGCAGAGGGAACGCGCCACGCCACAACAGACGGGGGCCACCGTGTTGCTAGCGGAAGTCCATGACGGGCCGGTGACGTGAGCGCCTAGCTGTGGACTCCCGTCAATCAAGCCCGATAAAAGGCGGGCGGCGACACATCATGACCTGCAGGAAGCCCAATGCCGGTTTTTTCACCTTATCTGACGCCGATCATGCTGCTGATCGGCTCTAACGTATTCATGACCACGGCCTGGTACTGGCATCTGCGCTACAAGGAAGTGCCTTTGGCCTACGTCATTCTCATCAGCTGGGGGCTTGCGTTTATCGAATATTGTCTGGCGGTTCCGGCCAATCGCTACGGCAGCGCCGTTTACAACCCCGCACAGCTCAAGACGATACAGGAAGTGATCACCTTCGCGGTGTTCGCCGTGTTCTCTTTTGTCTATTTGCGGGAGCCGATCACGCTCAGCCAGGGTTTCGGCTTTGCACTAATCACGGCCGGCGCATTTTTCGTATTCCACAAGTGGTGAGGATATTTCCGTCGTACAGCGTCATTTCGCCGGGACAATTCGGAGGATGCGGCCCGACGAGTTGTCAGTGAGCAGGTAGACCGCGCCATCAGGTCCTTGCCGCACGTCGCGAATGCGTTCATGCAGGCCTCGCAACAGTTGCTCCTCTTTGACGACTTTATCGCCGCTGAGTTCGAGGCGCGACAGCAGCTCGAACTTGAGTGCGCCATTGAGCAGGCTGCCCTTCCATCCCGGAATCAGATCGCCGGTGTAGAATGCCATGCCGGAGGGTGCGATTGAGGGCGTCCAGTGCCAGACTGGATCGGTGACGCCCTGCATCGTGGCCTTGCCCGTGCCGACCGGCGAACCGTCGTAGTTCAGGCCGTAGCTCACGAGCGGCCATCCATAGTTGAGGCCCTTCTCCATGATATTGATCTCGTCGCCCCCCATAGGGCCGTGCTCCTGCTCCCATAATTTTCCGTCGGCAGGATTGAAGGCAAGTCCTTCCGCGTTGCGCAGGCCATAGGCCCAGATTTCCGGAAGCGCGCCCGGTTTTCCCGCAAAAGGATTATCGTGCGGGGCGCTACCCTCCGGCGTGATACGCACGATCTTGCCAATGTGATTGTCGAGTTTCTGCGCGAGCTCCATCGGCGCAAAATGGTCGCCGAGTGTCACGAACAGATTTCCATCAGGTGCTTGCACCATGCGGCAACCGATATTCAGCCCGCGCGACGCCGGGCCAACTTGCCGGAAAATCGTCTTCACGCCTCCAAGTCGTGGTGTTTCATCGTCTACCAGCTGCGCGCGCATTACCGCGATTCGGCCGCCGCCGTCGGCAGGTTCGGCGTAGCAGACATAAATCGTGCGTGTGCGATTGAAATCGTTCGCGAGCAATACGTCCATCAATCCAGCCTGGGTTTGTGCGTAGACTTTCGGTACGCCGCCGAGCGGCGGCGAGAGCTGGCCGTTGCGCGTCACTATACGTATGCGCCCAGGTCGCTCCGTTACCAGCATGCGACCGTCCGGAAGAAACGCGAGAGACCACGGATGCGCCAGGCCGTTCGCAACCGTCTGGACGGCGAGATTTCCCGCAGAGCTTCGGAATGTGGGATCGGCGGCCTTCGCCGCAGGGGTCGCAACAGCAACAATCCGAGCAATGCGATCAACCGCATGCAGGTCTCCCTCGATGTCGCGTCGATTGTGCGCCATCGGGTGGAGTTCCGATAGACACGAACTAGCTATGGGTCTTTTTGTGCTTGTGATGCGGCAAGGTCAGGATGGTCACACTGCCCATGCCAATGAACAAGAGGCCCAGCAAAAGCGCTACGGCAAACAAGCCGCCCTCATTGTCGATGACGTTCGCTGCAACGTCAGCACGCGCAATGCCAATCGAGACAACAGTTGCAACCACAAGCGTGGAGATCGCCAATGCCGCAGTGGCCAACAGTTCGGCGAATGCCGCTATGCGTTGCTCGCTGCCGAGCGCCCGGCTCTTGGGCGGGGTGAAGCCGGCAGCATCACAATGCTTCCCCAGATGTCCGCTCATGTGCTCGCCCATGCAAAATCCGAAAAACTTGGTTCGGTAATGGTGCCAGGATAACGCCGGAACCCGGCGACGGTTCGGCCCGATTTGGGCGGGGGCGGTGACGAACGGAGGCGTTTTCGTGGCAACCGCCTAAAAAGTTGCGGAATTGCGCCTCACTGGGCGGGAGCAAGCTCTGGCTGCCAATCCATTGTGATGTAACCCGGCTCATCCGCGACCCGATCAAGCCAGCTTCGGATGGCGGGAAAGCGGCTGAGGTCGAAATCGCACTGTTCGGCGACATGGGCGTAGGCGTAAAGCGCGATGTCGGAAATCGTAAAGTGGTCGGCGACGAAAAAACGATGGCCTGCGAGATGGGTCTCCATCACACCAAGCGCGCGGTATCCGTTCTCCATCCAATCTTCAAGCGCGTGACTCTGAAGTTCGCGCCCGCCCTTGATCAGCGCGAGCCAGAAATAGGCGGCGCCGATATTGGGCTCCAGGCTATGTTGCTCGAAGAACATCCACTGCAACGCCTCGGCGCGCCCGATACGGTCTTCCGGTGCCAAAGTAGAGCCGCCCGCGACATACCAGAGAATTGCATTTGATTCGGCCAGGTGGCGATCAGGGGCGACTTCAAGCAGCGGCACTTGACCGTTCGGATTCTTGGCCAGAAATTCAGGCGTGCGGCTTTCGCCTTTGAGAATGTCAACCTCGACGAGTTTGTACGGAATGCCGAGCCGGGCCAGCGCAAGGCGGACCTTGTAGCTGTTGCCAGAACGCTGCATCGAATAGAGCGTGTACATCCAATGCCTGATCCGTATGCGTCAGATCGTCCGAAGCTGAATTTGGTTCGAGGCAGCCGCTACGCCCGGAACCGTCAACCATTAGGACGAAGAAACTCCGGCAATTACAAGGCCACCTCACGCAGCGTCGTAACGAAAATGTTAAATTATATTCGCTGCACTGCAGCGAGCGAATGCGCCATCTCTGATGACGCCTTCAAGAAGAATATTATTCCGCCGCCACTCGATGGGCGCGCGCATATTCGGCAAGCGCATCATCGTCGGCTGGTTTAATTGGCGTGAAGTCGCGATGAGCGATCCAGTCGGGTCGGGTGAATTTGGTAATGTGGTTCGAGACTGCGCAGAGCGTCAGATAGACGATTTTGCGCGGGTAGGGTGTGATATTGGGCGGCGAGGCATGCACGAGATTACCGTGAAACATCAATACCGAGCCGGCTTTGCCTGTTGGCGCGACAATGCCTACGCCACCAGCTTCTGCGGCCTCGCCGGCAAGCCGAGTTACCGTGTCCTTATCGAGGGTCCACAGGGGATATGACGTCGTCTGTTTGTCATGACCGGCCGCAAAAATCCCCTGCTTGTGGCTTTTGGGGATCAGCAGAAGCGGTCCGTTGATCGGCATCACCTCGTCGAGGAACACCGCGATGTTCATTGCGCGTGCTTCAGGCATGCCGTCGTCGCGCGCCCAGGTGCCGTAATCCTGGTGCCACTGCCAGACGTCGCCCTCGAAGGCGGCTTTCGCATTGAGCTTGAACTGATGGACGTAGACTTCCTCGCCAAATAGCTGGCGTAGGGGCTCAACCAAGCGTGGGTGCCGCGCCAGGAGTCCAAACACGTCGCTGAATGTATGTGCCGCAAATGCCGTACGCGGTGCGCCGGTCTTTTCGCGCCATACTTCCTGCCGATCAAGTTTAAGGATGTTTTCAGCCTCGATGCGCAGGAGCGCTATCTCTTCCTCGGAAAAGCAGTTCGGGAAGAAAACATAGCCCTGTTCGTCAAAGGCCCTGAGCTGATCGGCGGACAGTTTCATGATGCACTCCCTGGAAATTCGGCCGTTCTCCGGCTCTTGGACCCATTCTATCGTCTACCGTGGCGGACGCCAACGCCCGTCAGGCCAACGGTTCCGCAGCGCGGGACGGGTCGCGAAATTACGTACAGATTTACTAGGCTTGCGCGAGACTGGGGTTTCCGCGCGGTACCGCGATGTCGCGACGGGCACGATTTAGCGTCATTATGAACAAGGCCAACTGCGCAATCAGGCCGAGCGGGATGCCGGTCATATCGGCGGCGGGGCGAGCCAGCAGCGGCGCCGCCCAGGCGAACGCCAAAAGGGATATTTCGAAGTCGCGAAATCCCCGCGCAAAAGCGTGCCGTGCGTAGAAAGCGATCGCCACCGCAAGCATCATAAGATCGTAATCGAGAACGTAGGGTGTGGCGATTAAAACAGCGACGGCAAGTGCCGCTGCCTTCAGATCGAAGGCGGCCTCGCTGCGCCAGAGCCAGACCAACCCAGCCGCAACAGCGATCGCGAGACCGGCCTGCACTGAATAAGCCATATCAACGCTGCCGCCCCACATGCGCACGGCCGAAAACGCGCTCTGGATTTTCTCCCAGCCGGTGTCGCCCGCCTCGAGCACGATACGGCGGGTCAATGTGGTGGAAGCGGCAAAGGCAACCCACACTTTGCTGCCCAATAGCGCGAGCGTTGCCGCGCACACTGCGAGGACTGTTCCGCATGCAGCCAATATGACAGTCCAGCGACCTGTCACGAGCAGGACGAGTGGAATTAGTATGCCGAATTGAGGTTTGTAAGCGAGCATGCCGATCAGTACCCCGGCGACGATCGGCTTGCTTGTCGAGCAGCATCAGCGCGCCACCCAGGAGGGCAGCGCTTATAAATCCGTTCTGCCCATGACCCAGATTGACGAATACGGCCGGGTAGGCGAGCGAGATGAGCACCGTCATTGGCCGCGGGACAATGGCCCGCATGGCTACGACATACGCCGGGAGAGTGGTCGCCATCCATATTGCGAGGGCCCAACCATAGGGCATGAGCGCGAGAACCGCGGCGACGAGCAGGAACAGCGGCGGATAGTGCCAGCCGTAGAAGGGCACGTCTTGCCCGCCGAACAGCCCCTTCTCGACCGCGTACTCGGCTGCCCAGTCGTAAGCGGCGTCAGGCTTACTTCCGAGGGTCAGTGTGCCAGCGGCATAGACGTTGGAAAAATCGGTGCCGAGCGGCTTGTTATTGCGATCGATCATTCCATGCGAGAGCGCGATCCAGGTCACCGCGCCGATGACATAGGCTGCAAGGAAAATAGCCGTGTAACCGCGCAATCGCGCCGGGGTCAGCCACGCTCCGGTCCTGAGTTGGCGCCAGATGGAGATCATGTCCGCCCGCGGTTGAACGAAGATGTGAGGTGGAACCCTAAGGCCCGCCGATTTAACACTTGGTTAGCCTCTGCCAGGCACGGCCTTTGCGATCCAATGGGGCAATTGATCGCTCCCGCCGATTGGATTGATCGAATTTCTTCACCAAATGGGCCCTTGCTGGACTCGGGCGTCCGCATTACGACAGACGGCGCCTGCAACGCAGCGGCTTGGCAGCGCCACGAATTGGAGCGTTTCGATGCCCTTTCTTGCGGACCAGCTTAAGCGCATCAAGCCGTCGGCGACTATCGCCGTTACGGACAAGGCGCGCGCGTTAAAACTGGCGGGCCGCAATGTCATTGGTCTCGGTGCCGGCGAACCGGATTTTGACACGCCCGACAATATCAAACGGGCCGCGATCAAGGCGATCGAGAGCGGAAAAGCATCGAAATACACGAATGTCGACGGGATCGCCGAGCTCAAGGACGCGGTTGCCAAGAAGTTCAAGCGTGAGAACGGCCTCGACTACAAGGCAAGCCAGATCACGGTTGGCACCGGTGGCAAGCAGGTCTTGTACAATGCATTTGTGGCCACACTAAATCCGGGCGACGAGGTCATTATTCCGGCGCCGTATTGGGTGAGTTATCCCGACATGGTGCTGCTCGCCGGCGGTGAGCCGGTGGAAGTCGTCACCGGCATGTCGGCCGGCTTCAAGATGACGGCGCAGCAACTTGAGCGCGCGATCACGCCGAAGACGAAATGGGTCCTGTTGAACTCGCCGTCGAATCCGACCGGCGCCGCCTACACGCGCGCCGAACTCAAGGCTCTCACCGATGTGCTCGTGAAGCATCCGCATGTGCACGTGATGACCGACGATATGTATGAACACCTTGTCTACGACGACTTCACCTTCACGACGCCTGCACAGGTCGAGCCGTCGCTATATCCGCGTACCTTGACGATCAACGGATGCTCGAAGGCCTACTGCATGACGGGATGGCGCATAGGTTATGCCGGCGGGCCCGAGCCTCTGATCAAGGCGATGGCAATGATCCAGTCGCAATCGACGTCCAACCCCGCTGCGGTCTCGCAGTGGGCGGCGGTCGAAGCGTTGAATGGTCCGCAGGATTTTATTGCGAAGCACAACAAGATCTTCAAGGAGCGTCGCGACCTCGTCGTGTCGATGCTCAATCAGGCCAACGGCATCAAGTGCCCGACGCCGGAAGGCGCATTCTATGTTTACCCGTCTTGCGCCGGCACCATCGGCAGGACGGCGCCGAGCGGGAAGAAGCTTGCAACCGACGAGGATTTCGTGACCGAACTCCTGGAAGCCGAGGGCGTGGCGGTCGTGCAGGGCACGGCGTTCGGGCTCGGGCCGGCATTCCGCATTTCCTATGCGACCAAAACTGAAGACCTGGAAGAGGCTTGCCGCCGCATCCAGCGCTTCTGCGGTAACCTGAAATAGTGTCTGACGGGTCTGTCCCTCTTCGGACACCCACGAATGTCTCGTTGCAGACAAACCGTGCACGCCTCCGTTAACCTGCCCGGATGATTCGCCTCGCGGTTGCGATATTTATTTTAAGTGCCAGCCTCAGCGGAGCCGGCGTCGCGCAGGAGCGCGTCGTCATCGGCACGCAGCGGCTGACCGAGAACGGTGCTCTGTTTCTTGCCGCTGCGCAGGGCTACTTCAAAGCTGAGGGCATCGATCTTGCAATGACGGCCTACGATTCCGACCAAATGGTCGCGGAAACGCTTGCCGCCGGCGTGACCGACTTCGGTCTTGCCCATTTTACGCCTGCGGCGTTCAATTTTGCCGCTGCGGGATTGCTCAAGGCGGTCGCCGCTCAGGCGCGCGAGAAGCGTGATTTTGAGGGGGCGGAGATGGTTGCTTCCACCGCCGGCTTCATAAGTGGCCTCCATAAATTCGATAACCTCGCCGGTAAGTCGATCGGCATTGATGCACTTGGGTCGAGTTCGCATTACCAACTCGCGCAAATTGCGCGCATCAAGCACATCGATCCGGACCGCATCACGATCAAGCCGCTGCAGACCCTCGATGCCCTTGCCCGCGCGGTGGGAACGGGTCAGGTCGACGCTGCGATCATGCCGGCGCCATATGCGCGCGAGCTTTTGGTGGCAAACCAGGCTAAGTTCATCGGTTGGTATTCGGAGCTTGATGAACAGCAGCTCGGCGCGTTGTTTGTTTCTACCAAGATGGTCGCGCAAAGGCGTGCGGTAGTGGAGAAATTCGTGCGCGCGTATCGACGAGGTGTCGCTGACTATGCGGCTGCCTTGTTACGCAAGGACGTGCACTTAAAGCGGACGTCCGACACTAAATCGCGCGAGGCGGCGGCGGTGATAGCACGTTATGTTTATCCTGGTCGGGGCGACGAAGGTGCTGCGGCCGTCGAGGCTGGCGCCTATTACATCGACCCGCAGGCACGCCTCGACGTTGCCGACATCGAACGCCAGATCGCGTGGTACAAGGCAAAAGGGTTGATCAACAAGAATGTCGACGCGCGCAACGTCGTCGACCCAAGTTTCGTCAAGTAGTGATTTTTGCTGATCGGTGAAATTGCGTACTTGCCAGCTTCGTCGCGGCCTGAGACGATAATGTCATAGGGCCGGGAAACCAGGTCCGACCTCCCGGCCGGCGAGGGAGGCAATTATGGGACAAAACGGCACAGGTCCCAACGGCACAAGGAGTTGGGGTCCCCGGTGCATTGCGCTGGTGGGCCCATTCCAAAGCGGCAAAACCACTTTATTGGAAGCGATACTCGCACGTACCGGCGCGATTCAGCGTCAGGGGACGGTGGATGCCGGTACTTCCGTAGGCGATGCCAGCAAGGAGGCGCGCCACCACAAGATGAGTGTTGAGGCAACTTTTGCCACCACGACTTTCATGGGCGACAGCTACACATTTGTTGATTGCCCGGGTTCCATCGAATTCATTCAGGATATGCGCAGTGTGCTGCCGGCGGTCGATGCCGCCATCGTCGTCTGCGAAGCCGACGAGAAGAAGGTGCCGCAGCTTCAATTGATCCTGCGCGAGCTGGAAGATCAGAATATTCCGCGTTTCCTGTATCTCAACAAGATCGACAAGGCGGACAAGCGGGTACGCGACACCATCAAACTATTGCAGCCGGCGTCGCGCGCGCCACTCCTGCTTCGCCAAATTCCGATCTGGAACGGCGATATCATTTCCGGCTTCGTCGATCTCGCGCTCGAGCGAGCTTATGTCTACAAAGAACACGCGCCATCAGAGATCGTTGAGCTCAAAGGCGAAAATCTCGACCGAAAAAAAGAAGCGCGCTTCACCATGCTCGAGACCTTGGCCGATCATGACGACCGGTTGATGGAGCAACTGCTGGAAGACATAGAGCCGCCTCGCGACAAGGTATTCGACGACCTCGCCAAGGAGCTGCGCGACCGAATCGTGTGCCCGGTATTCCTCGGCGTCGCAACGCGAAGCAATGGCGTGCTCCGCCTGTTGAAAGCGCTCCGTCACGAATTGCCGAGCGCCGACGAAACGGCGCACCGACTCGGCGTCAAAGGCGGCGGCGACGCGGTGGCGCTGGTTCTCAAAACCTTCCACACGACCCACGGCGGCAAGATGTCGATCGCTCGCCTGCTTGCCGGCCAGGCCGGCGACGGCACGACGCTGACCACGCCCGCCGGCGATGCCGGACGCGTTTCCGGCGTGTTCAAGCTGATGGGTCAGCATTTTGAGAAACGCGGGCAGGCGGCGAGTGGCGAGACGGTCGCTTTCGGCAAGCTCGATAACGCCAAAACCGGCGACACGCTGAGTTCTGGCAAGCAACCGCATGTTGCGGTTGCCGAGGTCAAACCCTACGCGCCGGTGCTTGCGATTGCGGTACAGGCCAAAGAGCGTAAGGACGACGTAAAGCTCGGGCCAGCTTTCACGAAACTGACCGAGGAAGATCCCTCGCTGACCGTCGTGCACAATGCGGAGAGCCATGAAGTCGTCATTTGGGGCCAGGGCGAGATGCATTTGCGCGTTGCCGCGGAGCGGCTTGCCGACCGTTTTGCGGTTCCCGTGTCAACGCATTCGCCCTCCGTCGGCTATCGCGAAACCATTCGCAAGCCCGTCACGCAACGCGGGCGACACAAGAAGCAGTCTGGAGGTCACGGTCAATTCGGCGACGTTGTGCTCGAAATCAAACCGTTGCCGCGAGGTTCCGGCTTTAAGTTCGAGGACCGCATAACCGGTGGGGTGGTGCCCCGCAATTACATTCCCGCCGTGGAGGAGGGAGTCATCGACGCGCTCAGGCACGGGCCTTTGGGCTTTCCGGTGGTTGACCTCTCGGTAGCTTTGATCGACGGCTCTTACCATACGGTAAACTCCTCGGATCAGGCATTTCGCACCGCCGGCCGAATTGGGATCGTCGAGGGCCTTCCACAGTGCCAGCCAGTATTGCTCGAACCGATCCATCTGGTCGAAATCGTGTGCCCAAGCGAGGCGACGGCGAAAATGAATGCGATCCTGTCGGGTCGCCGCGGCCAGATCCTGGGTTTTGATACCCGCGATGGCTGGAACGGCTGGGACACGGTGCGCGCGCAGATGGCTGAGGCAGAAATCGGTGACCTGATCATTGAAGTGCGATCCGCAACAGCAGGCGTGGGCTCATTCATCTTCAAATTCGACCACATGGCGGAACTGACCGGGCGGACCGCCGATCAGATCGTCGCGGCACGCCGCGCGGCGGAGTAGGCCGTGCAATAGATACGGAATTTTTATGCGCGCATGCCGATTGCATAGTAACGCGGGTGTTTGCACCCACGACCGCTCTAATTTTCTGAATTCCGGTAAGACGATACAAAGCAGCTCCAGCGGCAATTCGTCGCCGTTAACCGCGCAGCCGTAGCCATCCCGGAAAATTCGATCTGCACGCAACCGGTGGCGCGGCATGCTGGAAGGTTTCCGCAATCTGTTCTGGTCAGGGCCGGTCCCTTATTCCGACCCGAAAGCGACGATTCCGCTTGGCACAATACTCCGTCACGACTGGATGGAGCTCTGGTACCAGCCGAAGATCGAACTCAGGACGACGCATCTCGTCGGCGCCGAAGCGCTCGTCCGCGCGCGGCATCCCACGCGAGGCATAATCCCGCCCGCTCTGTTCCTGCCGGATGCCAGCGAAGATGCCATGCACGAACTTACCGAGCGCGTTATCCTGACTGCACTCGGTGATTGGGAAGATTTTGCCGAATATGGCGCGCCGATAAAGCTGGCGGTCAACGCGCCGGTTTCGGCACTGGTCAAGCTTCCCATTGCCCGAATGTTGCGCGAAGCGCGCCCGCGCGCGGCCAACTGGCCGGGGCTGATCCTCGAGGTGACAGAAGACCAGATCATCAACGACCTCGACCTGGCCAATGACGTAGCTGACGCGCTTCGGGAGCTAAAATGCGAATTGGCGATCGATGATTTTGGTGCCGGCTATTCCTCGTTGGTACGCCTGAAGCAATTGCCGTTCAGCGAACTCAAAATCGACCGCAGTTACGTCGCGAACTGCCATGAAGACCACTTCAATGCCGGGCTGTGCGAGACGATCGTGGAACTTGGCCGCCGGTTCGGCCTCAGGACCGTTGCCGAGGGCATCGAAACCACGCATGAAAGTCACAAGCTTCAAGCGATAGGATGCCAGGTCGGGCAGGGCTACCTTTTTGCGAAGCCTATGCCGAAATCCGATCTTGTCCGCCGCCTGCGTACGCGCATACAGGGCGCGCATGTACCGCGCGCCACGGATGGACGGCTCGCGAGTTAGCGCGGTGCGCCGCCGTCGCCGGCCATTTGATTTCGCCCCTTGATTCCAGATCCGCGAATCTGAACCGCGCCATATGCGCGAGATTGTGGCTCACATCTGCGGTTGTTTGTAACGTTTTGTCGCAAGGAGGGAGTCCTCGCTCAACCGTGACTTGCCAGCGAGGGGCGCGCCTTTTACTTCTGGGTGACGATTTTGGGGAGGTGGGCCTTATGAATGTTATTCGCCGCCGCGGCTGGGAAATTCCCGGCAGTAACGCTACGCCGGAGCATTTGGTGTTCAACCGGCGCAATTTTCTGGCTGGCGGAGCCAGTGCACTCGCCTTGGCGTCATATCCTGCAAGCGGCCAGCGCGTCTCGGACCTGACGAATTTGCCTGATCCGACCAGCAATCTTTATCCCGCCAAACGCAACGAAAAGTATGTGCTCGACCGGCCGATCACTGACGAGAACATCAACGCGCACTACAACAATTTCTACGAATTCAATTCCTCGAAGGAAGTTGCCGCGCAAGCTCAATTACTGCCGATCCGGCCGTGGACGATCAAGATCGACGGCATGGTGGAGAAGCCGATTGAGATTGAAATCGACGAACTTATCCGGAAAATGACGCTGGAGGAGCGGACGTATCGTCACCGCTGCGTCGAAGCCTGGGCCATGGCGATCGCGTGGACAGGCTTTCCAATGTCAAAGCTGGTGGATTTTGCGCGGCCGCTCGGCTCGGCCAAATTCGTACGGATGGAAACCTTCAGCGATGCGAAGGTCGCCCCCGGGATGCGGCAACCATGGTTTCCGTGGCCTTATATAGAAGGCCTCACCATCGCGGAGGCCACCAACGAACTCGCATTTCTCGCCGCCGGCGCCTACGGACATCCGATAGCAAAGCAGCATGGTGCCCCGCTGCGTCTTGCGGTGCCTTGGAAGTATGGCTTCAAATCGATCAAATCCATTGTACGCTTTAGTTTCACCGATAAGCGCCCGACCGGCATGTGGGAGGCGTTACAGTCTGCCGAGTATGGGTTCTGGGCCAACGTAAATCCGGCCGTGCCGCATCCGCGCTGGAGCCAGGCGACCGAAGAGGTTATCGGCACCGGCGAGCGGCGTCCGACGCTTATTTTCAACGGATACGGCGAATACGTCGCCGGTCTCTACAAGGGACTGGAAAGCGAACGTCTCTGGGCTTGACCGGCGCGGTGGCTGTACCACGGTCTCGGTCCGGAGTAGGAGTATATGTGTGTTGGGAACGAGCGGAGGCTTCCATGTCTTCACAACAGCCAGACATAGGCGGTGTTCAGCGCGCGGTCGCCGGTGCGCTGCGTGAGCACTGGGTGCTGTTTCTTGTCGAAGGAATCGTGCTGCTCGTTCTGGGCGTGCTCGCCGTGCTTGTACCCGTCATTGCGACACTGGCGGTGACAATCCTGTTCGGTTGGCTGTTCCTTGTCAGCGGCGTAGTCGGGCTAGTGACGACCTTCTGGATGCGTCATGCTCCCGGTTTCTGGTGGTCGCTCCTGTCGGCGGTGCTGGGCATTGTCGTCGGTCTAGTGCTCCTGGCGTCCCCACTCGGCGGTGCGTTTTCGCTCACGCTCGTGCTCATCGCATTCTTCATCATCGAGGGAGCTGCCTCGATCATGTTTGCGCTCGATCACAGGCGTGAATTGTCGGGCCGCTGGGGCTGGATGCTGGTGAGCGGCATCATCGATCTCGCGCTGGCCATGATGATCTTTGCCGGCCTGCCAAGCACGGCGGCCTGGGCCGTCGGTCTGCTTGTCGGCATCAATATGATTTTCGGCGGTGCCGCCTTGACCGCCATGGCGCTGCACGCTCGAAACGCGGCCTGACGCCGCTACGACTCGACTT
This sequence comes from uncultured Pseudomonadota bacterium, assembly GCA_963702605.1. Classification (GTDB taxonomy): domain Bacteria; phylum Pseudomonadota; class Alphaproteobacteria; order Rhizobiales; family Xanthobacteraceae; genus Pseudolabrys. The sequence continues at coordinate 87,475 of CAVPDI010000033.1, read as the reverse complement.
CTCCGGCCTCGACTTCGGCGAGTTTGGTGCGCCAGTCGGCACGCTTGAGGATGAAGGCGTATGCCGCCAGTACGAGCAGAGAAAGACTGACGACCATCAAGCCGAGCGAAATTGGCCGGCTGAAGAAAATGAAATAGTCGCCGTTCGACATGATCAATGACTGGCGCAGGCTCTGTTCGAGGATCGGCGAGATCACCAGGCCGAGGACCAGCGGAGCTGGGTCGAAATCGAATTTGCGCAGCGCATAGCCCAGCACACCCATGATCAGCATGATCCACACATCGACGACGGAGTTGTTCACTTCGTACACACCAATGATGCAGAACATGATGATCAGAGGATAGAGATAGGCGTAGGGAATTCGCAGCACAGTCACGAACACACTGACGAGCGGCAGGTTGAGCAACAGCAGCATGATATTGCCGACGTACATCGACGCGACGAAACCCCAGAACACGTCCGGGTGCTCGTTGACGAGCGTCGGCCCGACTGAAACGCCGTGAATCATCAGGGCGCCGATCAGCACCGCTGTGATGGGGCTCGTGGGAATTCCGAGTGCCAGCAGCGGGACGAAGGCCCCCGTGGAGGCCGCATTGTTGGCAGTTTCCGGGCCGGCAACGCCAGCCACGGCGCCCTTGCCGAATTCCTCGGGATGCTTCGATACGCGGCGTTCGACTGCGTAGGAAAGAAAACTTGAAATGACGTGCGCTGAGCCCGGAATAATTCCGATAATGAAGCCCAGCAGCGTGCCGCGAGTGATCGGCATGGCGGACTCGCGCCATTCCTTGGCCGTTGGTAGCAAATCGCGGAGGCGCGGGCTGATAATGTCCTTCACTGCGTCGGCACTTGGCGTTGAGAGAATTTCGCCCAGGCCGAACAGCCCGACAGCGACGGGCACGATGCCTATGCCATCTCCAAGTTCGGCGAGATCGAAGCTGTAGCGGAAATGTCCGGTCATGTTGTCGATGCCGATCATCCCGAGCAGGAGGCCGAGCCCGGCCATCAGCAGCGTCCGGATCAGTGAGGACGACGACATATACGCGAGAAAAATGAGACCAAGCACGAGGAGTGCGGTGTATTCCGGCGGTCCAAAGCGCACGGCGATCGTTGCAAGCGGAGGCGCAACGACGGTTAGCACGAGAACCCCGAATGTGCCGCCGATCCACGAGCCGACTGCCGCAATGCAAAGCGCAGCTCCGGCACGGCCCTTTTTCGCCATTGCATAGCCGTCAATACAGGTCATTACTGACGACGCCTCGCCCGGAATGCGCATCAGAATAGAAGTCGTCGAACCGCCATACTGCGAGCCGTAATAGATGCCGGCGAGCATGATAATCGCCTGCGTGGCGTTGAGACCGAACGTCACCGGCAGCAGGATCGAAATGCCGGCAAGCGGGCCGATTCCCGGCAATACGCCGACGAGGGTCCCTACCACGCAGCCGAGAAACGCGTACCACGCGTTGGCGGGAAGAAGGGCAACGGAGAAGCCGAGATAAAGGCTGTGAAGAGTTGTTTCCACGAAACTGCCTAAAAGCCAAATGGACCGGTAACGAGTGGCGTCTTCAGCGCATAGACGAAGAGTACGTAGGTGATCGTAACGACCGCGACGCTGTATATGGCCGCGGGCACGAAGCGCCGCCGCTCAATGACGAGCAGCAGTGCGGCGATCAGCAACACGTTAGTTATTACAAAGCCGAGCCATTCAAATACGGCGACGGAAACCGCCGTGATGGCCACCACCATGCCGGCATGCTTGGCGTCGTTCCACGACAAAGTGGCGAATTCCCTGCTTTCGTTCGCGCGCAACGCTAACACCAGGCCGAAGAAGATCGTCAGGCCTGCAACAATCTTTGGCATAAAGCCAGAGCCTGGCAGCGACAACGTGCCTGTCGGCAGGTCGCCACTCAGCGCGATAATCACCACGCCGACACAGATGAAAAAAGCGCCCGCAACATGGTCGGCGCGTAACGTCATAAACAAATCCCCGTTTTGGTGAAAAAACGGGGCTTCGCGTGCGTCAGGCCCTGGCGACCGTGCGAGGTCATCCTTGCACGCGTCCGATCGCGTTGATTGCGTCTTCCTGGCGCTTGGCGTCGACGGCCCAGAACTGCGCAAACTCGGGTTGGTCCATATACGCCAGTTCCTGGCCGAGGTTGTCGAGCGTGTCGAGGAACTGCTTGCTGTGGGCCGCCTTGTTAAAGCCGTCGCGCAACGTATTGATGATCGGTGCGGGCGTGCCCTTCGGGGCGAACATGCCGACCCAGAAGTAATATTCAAGATCGTAGCCAAGCTCTTTAAACGTGGGACGTCGGCCAGCGCCTTGACACGTTTGCCGCTCGATACCGCCAGTGCTTGCACTTTGCCCGCGCGAATATGCGACAGGGCGATTGACGTGGGTGACATGAAAAAACTCACGTTGCCGCCGAGCACCGCGGTCACGGCGGGGCCGCCGCCATTTGTAGGCAGATGCCGCATTTGAAGATTTCCCGCCGATTTCGCGAAAATCACCGTTGGAATATGTGAGGCGCCGTAGAGACCCGACGAGCTGTAGATAACTTTGTTGGGATTGGCCTTGGCATCCGCTACGAGATCCTTCAGCGTCCGGTACGGCAGATCCTTGTTGGCGATCATGACGATCGGATCGGCGACGACGCGGCAAATCGGGATGAAGTCGGCATTGGTGAACTTCGGTTGACGGCCGAACAGCTTGTCGACTGCAGCAAAGCCCGAAATCGACACGATATGGCTGAGCAGGGTGTATCCGTCCGGCTTGGCGGCAGCGACATATTGCGCGCCGACCGCTCCGGCAGCGCCCGTTTTGTTCTCGAGCACGACCGGTTGCTTGAAGACGGCTTCGAGCGCAGCGTCGAGCGGGCGCGTGATGGTGTCGCTCACGCCTCCGGGCGGAAACGGACTGATCATCGTGATGGCATGCGTGGGATAGGTCTCTTGCGCCCGTGCGGGGCCTGCCGCCAGCGTGGCGGCGGAGGCGGCGGTACCTATCACGAAGTTCCGGCGGTCCATGTTGCTCCCCCTTTTGTTTCTAGCGCCGATTAATTCCGGCTTATCGATTGCTTGAAGACTCGTTCATCCTTGGACACGTCCGATCGCTTTTACGGCCTCGTCGACGCGCTTGCCGTCGACGTCCCAGAATTTCTGGAAGTCTGGACCGTCGAGATACGCGAGTTCCTGACCGAGATTGGTGATGGCGGTTGTGAATGGCGGCGAGTGCGCGGCCTTGTCGATCGTTGCACGCAGCAACTTTGTCACATTCGCGGGTGTCCCCTTGGGAGCGAAGATGCCGACCCAAAGATAATATTCAACATTGTAACCGAGTTCTTTCAGTGTCGGGACGTCGGGCAGCGACCTTCGAACGTTTGGCGCCGAACGATGCCAGCGGGCGAAGTTTCCCGGCCTTTATATGCGAGAGGGACGCCGATACCGACTGCGCGGTCGCCTGCGCGTTGTTGCCGAGAATCGCCGTGATCGCCGGCCCGCCGCCATTGGTCGGTAAATGGCGCAATTTGAGGCCACCGACGGCTTTTTCCAGCATTGCCATCGGAAGATGCGTCGCGCCGTAGAGTCCGCCGGAGCTGTAGACAATCGCATCCGGGCGCTTTTTGGCATCCTCGACGAAATCCTTCAGCGTCTTGTAGGGCTGCTGATCGTTGACCAGCAGTACGCACGGATCGGCAATCAGGCGCGCGAGTGGAATGAAATCGGCTCGGCTGGTTTTCACAGGACGGCCGAACAGCTTGTCGACCTCCGCATAACCAGAAATGCCCGTGTTGTGCGAGAGGAGAGTGTAGCCGTCCGGCTTGGCGCTCGCTGCAACCTGTGCGCCAACTTGGCCCGCTGCGCCGGCCTTGGTCTCGATGACCACCGGCTGTTTGAGGATCGGCTCCATCGCGCTCGCCAGCGGGCGTGTAACGATGTCGTTCGCTCCGCCGGGCGGGAACGCATTGATGATCGTGATTGCGTGCGAGGGAAAGGTCTCCTGCGCTAAGCCGGGCCCCGCCGCGACGAGTGCGGCGGTGCCGGCAAGGAAGCTGCGGCGATCCATCATTTTCCTCCGGATGTTGAAGCAGTCACTGCCGGTAGCGTCAGCCCTGCACCCGGCCGATGGCATGCACCGCTGCCTCGACCCGCTTGGCATCCTCATCCCAGAATTTTGCGAATGCGGCCTGGTCGAGAAAGGCGACCTCATCGCCGATATTGTTGATTGCGGTCTTGAACTGATCGCTCATTGCCGCCTTCTTGATGGCCTCGCCCATCGTCTTGACAATGGGAGCTGGCGTACCTTTCGGCGCGAACACGCCGACCCAAAGCGAGAACTCGACGTCGTAGCCGAGTTCTTTCAGGGTTGGCACATTCGGCAATGATGCCGCCCGCGTCGGGCTAAAGCAGGCGAGCGCACGTAGCTTGCCCGCTTTGATCTGGCCGCTTGCTGCGGCCACCGACGATACGAGCACCTGAGAATTATTGCCGAGGATCGCTGTCAGCGCCGGGCCGCCGCCATTAGTCGGCAGATGCTTCATCTGGATGCCGGTCGCCTTCATGAATAACGCGGTCGGCAAGTGCAGTGCACCGTAAAGGCCGGAAGAGCTGAACGTGAGCTTGTCGGGATTCTTTTTGGCATCCTCGACAAGCTCTTTGACACTCTTGTAGGGCTGCTGGTCGTTCACCAGCAATACCATCGGGCCGGATGTGAGCCGCGCAATTGGAATGAAGTCTGCCCGCGTGAATTTTGGCTGGCGGCCGAATAACTTGTCGACCTCGGCAAAGCCTGAAATCGAAACGATATGGATAAGCAACGTGTAGCCGTCGGGCTTTGCCGTCGCGGCGACTTGTCCGCCGACCTGACCCGCGGCACCGGCCTTGGTCTCGATGATGCAAGGTTGTTTCAGGATTGGCTCAAGCATCGCGGCGAGTGGACGGCCGACCACATCGGCAGCGCCGCCGGGCGGGAAGGGATTGATGAAAGTAATGGCGTGTGAAGGATAGGCGTCCTCGCCAAAAGCTGGCCGCATCGTGAGTGCTGCGGCTGTAGCGGCGCTGGCGGCGACAAAACGGCGTCTGTCCACGTGAGTCCTCCCTGGAAATGCTTGTTTTGCCGGGATTTGGTCCGGCATTGTTATTGGGATGGATGCTATCGCCCACCGCGGTGGGCAATCAAGCATCAATGATTGCGACCGCCCTTGTCCATCCGGCCGACCCACCCCGGACTTTTACGGGAAAACAGCTGACCGTGAACCCTGTCGATGGCAACGCCTCAAGATTGTGCAGTTTTTCGATATGGCAATATCCGATCTCGCGGCCGGCGCGATGCCCCTCCCATATGAGTGAGGCATCCCGCGTCTCGGCATATTTTTTCATCGTGTATATGAAGGGCGCATCCCAGCTCCAACCATCGGTGCCGGTGACGCGTACTCCGCGCTCGAGCAAATAAAGTGTCGCTTCGCGGCCCATGCCGCAACCTTTGGCGACATAGTCAGGCCGGCCGTAAGCGGTACCCGCGCTGGTATTCACAACGACGATCTCAAGAGGCGAAAGATTGTGCCCGATCCGTTTGAGCTCGGCTTCAACATCCTTTGCCGTCGCGACATAGCCGTCTGCGAATTGACGGAAGTCGAGTTTAACGCCGGGCTGAAAGCACCAATCGAGCGGGACTTCGTCGATCGTGAGCGCGCGTTTGCCGTGATCCATCGTTGAGGCGAAATGCCAGGGTGCGTCGAGATGGGTGGTGCAATGAGTGGACAGGCGTACCCATTCGAAGCCCCAACCTTCGCCGTCAGGCAAATCTTCTTTTTTCAGGCCTGGAAAAAACTTGAGAACATCAGGAGCAGTCGCCTGATGACGAGATACTCGATTTTTGGTCCGTAACCCGGCGGATCGGCGGCCACATCGTTTTCCAGGGGCACCGAGATGTCGACGACTTTGCGCGCCATGAATTACTTCTCCTTTGAGGTAGCCGGGCTTGTACCGGCCAATGACGTCTTTGATAGTCTCCACCTTTAAAGACGCACTTGCCCGGCACAAGTTTTAAAGCTTGTGCCGGCTGGAGGCCGGACCCGGGTGCCGGGCAAGGCCATATCAGGGAGTTGAAAGATGTCTGCTTATTGGGTAGCTCGTTCCAAGGTCAACGATCCGGTCGAGTACAAAAAATATACCGACCTGGTCCCGGGCATCATTGCCAAGTTTGGCGGTAAGGTTCTGGCCCGCGGTGGCCGTTTTCAGATCATGGAAGGTCCGGATAAATTTCAACGTTTCATCGTTATCGAATTTCCGTCCTTCGAGCAGGGCGTCGCCTGTTTTACATCGCCGGAGTACGACGAGGCCGCGGCTTTCCGGCGCAGCGGCGCCGGCGAGGTCGAAACGATCATGGTGGAGGGGATTTAGCCCACTTTGTGGGCGGTCGACCCTCTAGCGTAGTTCGATCAAATGCGCATAAGATAACGAAAAATAACGGCTAATCGGGAGGACGTTTATGCTTCAATATCTCAAGACGAAAGCATTTGCCTGGGTTGCGGGAGTGTGTGTCACCCTCGCTGCCGGCGGAATGTTCATTGTTTCCGGCGCTCAGGCGCAGAACAAGGAACCGATCAAGATCGGCTTCAGCATGGCCTTGACTGGGCCGCTTGCGCCAAACGGCAAGCAAGCGCTGCTCGGCGCGAAAATCTGGGAAGAAGAGGTGAACAAGAAGGGAGGCCTGATCGGCCGCCCGGTAAAAATTATCTACTACGACGACCAGAGCAATCCATCGACCGTTCCCGGCATCTACACGAAGTTGCTCGACGTCGACAAAGTTGACCTCGTGGTTGGTCCCTACGCCACGGCGATGATTGCACCAGCGATGCCGGTCGTCATTTCAAAGAAGAAGGTGTTCATCGGCTTGTTCGGCCTCGCCGTGAACAGCAAGTTCAATTATCCAAAATATTTCTCGATGCTGCCCTCGGGTCCGGACACGAAGCCAGCCTTTACCGACGGCTTCTTCCAGGTAGCCGCCCAGGAAAAACTCAAGACGGTTGCGCTTGCATGGTCCGATCTCGAATTCTCCAAGAACGCTTGCGAAGGCGCGCGCGAGAACGCCAAGAAGTTTGGCCAGAAGATCGTCTACGACAAAAGCTACCCGGGTAACACAACTGATTTCACGCCAATTGTGCGCGCGTTGCAGGCAGCCAATGCTGATGCCGTCGTAGTCTGCTCGTATCCGCTCGACTCGGTTGGCATGGTCCTGGCGATCAAGGAACTCGGCTACAAACCGAAGATGCTGGGCGGCGCAATGGTCGGATTGCAGGCGACAGTGTTTAAGAACAAGCTCGGACCGGCTCTCAATGGCATCATCAACTACGAAACCTGGGTCCCCTCGCAGGCGACCCCGGCTACCAATGAATTCCTGAAGGTCTACCAGGCCCGCGCGGCAGCGGAAGGCGTCGATCCGCTTGGCTACTATCTCGGCACCTGGGGCTACGCCTATCTCGAAATGCTGGCCGATGCGATCAATGCCACCAAGAGCATCAATGATGACAAGATCGCCGATTATCTGCGCAGCCATACCGTGAAGACCATCATGGGCGACATTACCTTCGGCAAGGGCGCCAAGGGCGAATGGGCAAAGTCGCGCATGCTCCAGGTCCAATATCACGACATCAAGCAGGGCGCCGGACTCGAGACGTGGAAGGGCATGAGCTACCAGACGGTGCTCACCCCGGCGGACCTGAAAACCGGGAGTGTGATCTTTCCCTACGAGAAGGCCCTTAAATAAAACTCGTCGAAGTTTGAATGACGAACGGCGCGGGAGAAAATCCCGCGCCGTTTTGCTTTTTGACGGTTCGCCAAATCTCGATCTGTTGTTGCCAGGACACGCCTGGCTATGACCAAGGACTTGGCGTCGGCCCGCTATATGCCCATGTAGAGCTTGCGGACCAGGTCATTATTATTGAGTTCGTCAGCCGATCGGCCCTCGAATGCGATCTTGCCGTGCACGATCACATACCCACGGTCGGCGATTCGCACGGCCTGCTTGAAATTTTGCTCGGCCATCAGCACGGTGAGCTGGTAGTGGTCCTTGAGTTGCTTGATGGCGTCGATGGTGCGGGCGACCAGCAGCGGTGCAAGACCGACCGAGGGTTCGTCGATCAGCAAGATGCGGGGTGCCAACATCAGTGCGCGCGCCAGTGCGAGCATCTGCTGCTCTCCGCCGCTCATCGAGCCGGCGAGTTGACCGCGCCGCTCGGCAAGCCGGGGGAATGCTTCAAAACAGAACTCGCGATTGCTGTTGATCTGCGCGCGCGCCTTCTTGCGTGATGCGCCGAGGAGAAGGTTCTCCTCTACTGTGAGTTTCGGAAATAGTCGTCGACCTTCCGGCACGAGCGCGATGCCGAGATCTACGATCTGCTCAGTGCGGCGGCCGATCAGGTCGAATTTCTCACCATCGATTTCCGCGACGATGCGGCCGGCGCTTGGACGCACGATGCCCATCACACACTTCATGAGCGTGCTTTTGCCGTTGCCATTGGTTCCAAGCAGGGCAACGGTTTCTCCAGAATTGACCTTTATCGAGACGTCCTCGATCACGCGCACTGCGCCGTAGGCGGCGTTCACGTTTTCGATGGTTATGCTACTCGCCAAGATATGCCCTCACGACTTCGGGGTCGCGTACAACCTGTTCCGGTTTGCCGTCGGCGATCTTCTTTCCAGAGACGAGCACCGCGAGCCGCTGCGAAAAGCTCATCACCGCGGTCATAATGTGCTCGATCAAGATCACGGTAATGCCGCTTTCGTTCAGCCGCACAAGCAATGCAAGGATGTCGTCGATTTCCGAATGCGACAGGCCGGCCATGGATTCGTCGGCAATCAGCAGCTTAGGCTCTGCTGCCATGGCGCGCGCCAGCTCGAGCTTTCGCATCTCGACCTGTGTCAGATCGCGCGGTTTCTGCCGTGCTTTGCTCGCAAGCCCGACCATCTCCAATAATTCGGCGCAGCGCGCCTCAATATTGTCGGCATGCAGCGGTCCCGACCGGGTATGAACTGTGTAAAGCATCGGAATACAAAGATTGTCGGCAAGCGTCAGGCTGGGGAACGGCCGTGGCAGCTGGAAACTGCGGGCTAATCCCCGATGTGTGCGTTCATGTGCGGCGAGGCCGTCCATTACATGGCCGTCGAACCGGACGGTCCCGGTTTCATTTTGCAGCGTGCCGCAAATGCAATTGACCAGCGTACTCTTGCCTGATCCGTTGGGCCCGATCAGGCCCAGGCGTTCGCCCGGCTGGACCTCAAGGTCAATTTCGTCGAGCGCAACGAAGCCACCGAACCGCTTGCTGACTCCCTGGACGTGCAGAATCGGACTCATTTTGTCCTCCGCGTCCAGAGGCGATCTTGGACCAGACCGACGATCCCATTCGGCGCCACGATCACGAAACCGATCAGCAGCAGTCCGACGAGTAGCAAGTTGACTGCGGAAGAAATGGTGACATTGGCAACCTGCTGCAGGGTACCGAGCAGCAGTGTCCCGACCAGCGGGCCCACCCAACTCATGGTGCCGCCGATCATCGGCATGGCGATCGAGTTGACCGCATACTCAAGGCCGAAGGCAGACTGCGGCTGGAGATATCCGATGTAGTAGGGAAAAGGCGCTCCGGCCATTCCCATCAACGCGCCGGAGAGCGTGGTTGCAATCAGTTTGAGCCGCAATGTCGGAACTCCCGAGGCTTCGGCGGCCAATTCGTCGTCGCGGATGGCGGCGAAGCCGTAACCCAGCCGGGAACGCTCGATGGTGCGGGCGGTTACAAGCGCGAGCACCGCAAGGCCCATCATCAGCGCGAACAAATATTGCATGTAGCTTCCGAGACCGGGGAATTCGCCCGGGCGCACGACATAGGCGCCGCCTGAGCCGCCGACGAATTCCCAGTTGACCACCAGCGTTTGCAGCACGACGGCCAGTGCTAACGTGGCAATCGCGAAGAACGCTCCGCGCAGCCGGAGCGTCAGATAGCCCATGCCAAAGCCAACGACGCCAGATACCAGCCCGCCGATCACAATCAGCATCGGTATCGACAGCGGGAAGACCATATGGAGCAATGGTGCGATGCTTTCCGGGACCAGGTCGTCAAGCTCATTGGCGAAGGTCGCAAGCGCTACCGTGCTGTAGGCGCCCATCGCAAAAAACGCCGCCGAGCCAAAATTCACGTAGCCGGTATAGCCGCCGAGAATATTCCAGGCGGTTGCAAGGACCACGTATTGGACGATGGTGTAGCCGGCAACGAAAAAGTACTCGACGTCCGGCGCCCGGATCAGCAGAAAGATTGCGGTCGCAACCGCAATCATAATTAATGTGAAAGGTGCCGTCCGCACGGTTCAGCGCCCCAGCAGGCCAGAGGGACGGAAGGCAAGGGTGAGCAGCAGAAATCCGAACGCAATCGCGGGCGCCCAAGACGGCCCGTAAAACGTGGCGGTGATGCTTTCCACGACGCCAAGTAACATAGCGGCGATCAGCGTGCCCGGCATGCTGCCAAGACCGCCAAGCACGCAAATCGCAAAAACGCGCCCGATATATTCGCGACCGACCGAAGGCTCAACCGGCTGGATAATGATGAGCAAAGCGCCGGCAACCGAAGCGGTTGCGATCGAGAGGCCAAAGGCGATGCGCTTGATGCGAACCGGGTCGACGGCCATTAACTGGAGCGCGAACTGATCCTGCGAGACCGCAAGGATCGCGCGGCCGATGAATGTTCGGGTGATGAAGATCTGCAACGCGGCAAACATCGTAAGTGCGGCAAGGCAGGGAACGAGCATGCGTAGCGGCAGGTCAACGGGGCCGAAATGCAAACTTGGCCCGATATAGGGGGCCTCGACGTAGCGATAGTCGACACCGAAGGCCAGGAGCAGCACAACTTCGGTCACGAACAGTACGCCGAAGAAGAAAGCGAGCCCGCGCAGGGATTCCTGGCCGCGCTTTTCGAATGAGAGGTAATAGACCTGGTAGATCGCCGTCCCCAGCAGATAAAATACCGGCAGCATCACGACGCTGACGATCACCGGGTCCACGCCGAATTCCAAATTGATGATATAGGCAATGTAGGACCCAAGGATGATGAAACCGGGATGCGCGATATTGACGATGTCAAGCATGCCGAATGAAATCGAGATACCGGCGGTGACTGCAGCATAAAAACCGCCGAGCAACAGCCCGGCGACAATCGCCCCGATCAGCAGGTCGAAGGATACTTCCATACGATCCTCGATGGGCGCGTAAGCGCGAAATGCGTGGCCGGCATTGTCCCCTTGAAATCCCCGTATTCTTGCTTAGCTTGGCGCGCGGGTTATTGCGCGGTAGTGTGCAGGAAGCAACCCTGCTTGGCTAGCCCGCCGGCGATCGGGTGATTGGCGGCCGCTTGCGGCAAAATAAAACGCCCGCCGTGGGCTGGATCCTGCCGGCGGGCGCATCGAATTTCGTCGGTCTTACGCGGCGGCGGATTGCGGCTTGACGCCTGCCGGCAGCGGCATCGGCTTGTTGGCGCTGTCTTTGAATTCCACGGTCATGAAGACCATTTCGCGGTCGCCGAGATTCTCAAGGTCGTGCACCTTGAACTCGCCAGCGGCGTATGTTTCGTGGCGAGTTTCGCCCGGCTGGTAGGTGTATTCGACAGTGGTGCCGTCATGCACGTGCTGACGTCCTCGGCCGCCTGAGACAGCGGTCCAGAAATAGTCGAGCACATGACGGTGAAAACCAATACGCTCACCAGGTAAAAGGCGGATGATCCAAACGCGCGTACGTTCGTTTTCCGACAACAGGGTAGAGCCAACGCAGGGGTTTGGATTTTTGCTTTCGCGCTCGAATTCGGCGGCAATATCCGCCGGCCACTTCGACTTTTCCTTTTTCTCGGCAGGCTTGTCGAGCATCGTCAGGGCCATGGGAACTCCTCTAAAGCTGTCGGCCGTCATATATAGGAAATTTGAGTAAACGGAAAGATCGAGGCTGGACTTGGCCGGGGCTCGTTTGCGACGCGCAATTATCATCGGCGGCTCAATGAGCGGCCTTTTGAGCGGACTTTTGCTCCGGCGCGCCGGTTGGGCAGTCGATATTTACGAACGCGTGAACAGCGAACTTTCCGGACGGGGCGCCGGTATCGTCGCCCAGCAGGAATTGATCGAGCGGTTACGCGGCCTTGGTCTCGCCACCGATGAGCTTGGTGTTCACATCACGACGCGCAAAGTACTCGATGCGAGCGGACAACTCACTCATGAATTCAGCTGCCCACAGGTCCTGACAGCATGGGAAAGGGTCTATCGTTTGCTGCGCGATGCCTTTCCGCCCGATCGCTACCATCGCGGCCGTGCTATGGCCAAATTTAATCAAAGCGCTGATAGCGTCCGGGTGCATTTTTCCGATGGCGAAATCATCGAAGCGGACCTGCTCGTTGGAGCCGACGGCATCCGCTCGACGGTCCGCCAGCAATGCCTGCCAGATGTGATGCCGCGTTACGCAGGATATTCCGCATGGCGCGCCCTGATAGCCGAACGTGCATTTCCGCCTGCCGTACACAGCGAACTCTTCGGCTTCATGACGTTCGGCCTGCCGCCGGGTGAGCAATTCCTCGGATATCCCGTTGCCGGCCCCGATAATGACCTGCGATTGGGTCATCGCCGCTACAATGTGGTGTGGTATCGGCCGGCGGATGAAAATACCAAGCTGCAATGGCTGCTCACCGACGAGCACGGCGTCACACACGCAATTTCAATTCCGCCGCCCCTGATCCGGCGCGAAGCGATTGCCGAGATGCGGGCCGATGCCGAGCGGCTCATTGCCCCCCAGTTTCGGCAAATCGTGCGCCTGATCGAGGAGCCAATTCTGCAGCCGATCTATGATCTGGAATCGCCGCGCATGGCGTTCGGCCGCGTGGCGATAACCGGCGATGCGGCGTTCGTCGCGCGTCCGCATGTGGCGGCTGGCGTTTCCAAGGCGGCGGACGACGCGGCTGCCCTTGCAGGATCGCTCGAAAAAGAAACGGATGTGGAATGCGCGCTCAAGCGCTATCAGGCGGCCCGCCTGCCGGAAAATTGCCGCATCATCGAGCGCGCACGCCACCTCGGCGCCTACTTGCAGGCCACCCGCACGCAGGAGGAGCAAGCGCGCGCCGGTCGTCACAGCACTGATGCCGCCGTGATCGCAGAGACGGCAGTTCTCGATTTCCTTTACGCTTGACCCGTCAGATCCCCAGCAGCCTCTTGGCGTTGCCGCCCGCCAACGCGGCGCGGGTGCCGTCGTCGAAGCTTGCGACCGAATTGATGTGGCCGACCGGATCATATTCCAGCATATCGAACGGATAGTCGGTGCCCATAACGATTCGGTCGGCGCCGAAGGTGTTCACCAGCGCCTCGAGCTGATGCGGTGTAAAAACGACCGTGTCGAAGTAGACGTTCCGCCGCAGATAGGTCGTCGGAGGCTTCGGCAAGTTGCCGTGCGCATCCGACCGCGCCCCCCAGGCATGATCGATGCGGCCCGAATACGCGCCAAGGAAGCCGCCGCCGTGCACGGCCAGAACGCGAAGCTTCGGATGCCGCTCGAAGACCCCGTCAAAGAGCAGGTAGTGCAACGCGACCGTGGTGTCGAGCGGATTACCGATCACGTTGTTGAAGTAAAAACGCGCAAAACGCTGCGGCTGGGTGAAACCGGTTGGGTGGATCAGCACCAGCGCGTCGAGTTCCTCGGCTTTCTTCCAGAACGGAGCGAAAGCAGGATCGGATAGTTCCTTGCCGTTGACGTTGGTGAGAATCTCGACGCCTTTGAACTTAAGCTGCTTCATGCAGCGCTCGAGCTCTTTTGCCGCCTCGGCGCCGTCCTGCATCGGCACACCGCCGAGCGCAACCAGCCGATCGCTGTGCTTGCCGACATAATCGGCAATGCCGTCGTTGAGGGCGCGGGCCGCCTGTACGCCGACATTGACTGGAAGGTAGTAATAGATCTGCGGTGGCGCCGGACAGATGAGCTGCATGTCGACGCCCATCTCGTCCATCACGCTAAAGCGCTCGTCCGTCGTGCTCATGCGCGTGCGAATGTCGGCCGCCTGCTTTGCCATCAGAGCCTGAGTCTCGGGGGTTAAGTCCTGAACCAACGGATCGGTAGATTGCTTGAGATGCGGTGCTACGATCTCGGCGACGCGCGGCACCGCGACATGGGCGTGCATATCGACCGTGAGGCTTTTCGGCCGCGCCTCGCGTCCCGGCTTGCCGTGCTTGCGCGCAGCGGTGTCGGCGTATTTGTTCCAGATATCAACCATTTCGCATTGCCTCTGTTGTGGCGTGACCTTGTGCCACGCATCGACGCTTTTTGTGTGGAAACTTCCTAGAATACCCCGAGGTGCTGGCGCAAATCGACGCCATCCTTTTCAATCTGCGCAGGAGTTGAAACCACCGCTACGCGGCCCGTATTGAGAATGACAATGTCGTCCGCGACGTCAAAAACGAGCTTTGGGTTTTGCTCTACCAATACAATCGATAGTCCGCTTTCTTTCAGCTTGCGGATCGTGGCCATCACTTCTGCGACAATCTGCGGCGCAAGACCTTCCGACGGCTCGTCCATCAACAGGACGCGCGGATTGCCCATAAGGGCCCGACCAATCGCCAGCATCTGTTGCTCGCCGCCGGAGAGATGTGCCGCGATCTGATTGCGCCGTTCGTTAAGGCGCGGAAACATTCCGAAGACTGTGTCGATCGTCCATGGCGCATGTTTGCTGCCGGGATCGGGCTTGCGCGCCGCCACAATCAGGTTTTCCCGCACTGTCAGGCTCTTGAAGATGCGGCGGCCCTGCGGCACGAGCGCAACGCCGCGCGCGGCGATCATCTCCGGCGCCATGCCGCTCACCAGCTCGCCGAATACCACGACTTCACCGCCGCGCGGAGGCAGCAGGCCCATTGTGACGTTCATGCAGGTAGATTTTCCGGCGCCATTGCGGCCGAGCAGGCCCAGCATGCGCGCTTCGCCAAGCTCGAATGACACGTCCCCGAGGACGTGGCTGTCGCCGTAGAAGGCGTCGATGTGGCGGAGACTGAGCGCGCTAGTGGCCAAGGTAGACCTCCCGCGTGCGCGGATCGGCGACGACTTCTGTGCGGTTTCCTTCGACGATGACCTCACCGAAATGCAGAAGCGTAATTCGTTCGGCAAATTCCAGTGCCACGTCCATATTGTGCTCTATCATGACGATCGTTACGTCACGCGGAATGGCGAGCAGCAGTTGATGGACGTCGCGCCTTTCGTCTATCGACAGGCCGGCGAACGGCTCATCGAGCAGCAGAACTTTCGGATTTTGAATGAGCGCCATTGCAATTTCGACGCGCCGCCGTTCACCGTAGGATGTCTGCGCAAGCGGCCGGTCCGCGATATGCGCCAGCCCGACCCGCTCGAGTGCGGCCTGGGCATGTTCAACGAAGTGGCCTTGCCGCTTGAGGTCGATGAGCGGGTTCCACCGGGCAGGCGACAAGCCAAGAAGTGCCAAGGTTACATTGTGCAGGATGGTATTGCGTCCGAATAAAGTGATGATTTGGTACGTGCGCGCCATACCCAGATGGGCGCGCCGGCGGCTTGGAACGCGGGTGATGTCCTGGCCGAATAGCTGAATCGAGCCTGAATCGGGTGAGAGTTCGCCGGTGATCAAGTTGAACAAAGTGGTCTTACCGGCGCCATTTGGCCCGATGATCAGCCGGCGCTCGCCCGGCTCGACATTGAGATCGACGTCGGTCGTGACGTGAAGGCCACCGAACGACTTGCAGAGCTTTGAAACGGTAAGGGCGCTCATGGTTTCGTCCCCGCACCGTCGGGGACGGCGACTGTGCGGCGTGCACGCTTACGCCATGCCAGCCGCCAAAGGCGCACACTGCCTGGCACCAGGCCTTCCGGCATCAGGATCACGATAGCGACAAAAATAGCACCGAGCAGAAAATTCCACCGCTCTATAAATCCGCTCACGACCGTCTTGACCACAACGACCAACGCGGCGCCAACGATAGGCCCAAGAAGGGTGCCGGCTCCGCCCGATATGACCATCAGTAGCACTTCCGCCGACGAGGTCAGCGCAAGCGTTTGCGGGCTGATAAATTGCGTGTAGTACACGAACAAAATTGCCGACACGGAGGTCAGCAGGCCGGAAAACAGGCAGGCGTAGAAGCGGATGGCCCAGACGTGATACCCGAGGGCGTTCATGCGGCGCGGTTGATCGCGCGTGCCCATTAGAGCGGCGCCGAGCGGCGAGCGGACGAATATCGTCATAGCCGCGAGGGATAACAAGAAAACGATAAGCGTCGCGTAATAGAAGGTGTTCGCGTCCGATAACGAAAATCCAAAAGGCTCGGGACGAGTCTTCACGCTCAGGCCGTTGTCGCCCCCGGTTAGGCTGATCCAGCGGTAGGCGAGTCCCCACAGGATTTCGCCCAAGGCGAGCGTAATCATTATGAATCCGATGCCAGTCGAGCGCAGGGAAAGCGCCGCATAGATCGCCATTGCTACCAGGCCGACCAGCATTGCAATAAGGATAGCGGCAGGGTGGCCAAAGCCGAGCTGCAGCATGTAACCCGTCGCGTAGGCTGTGACACCGAAAAGGCCGGCATGGCCTAGTGAAACGAGGCCGCCATAGCCCGCCAGCACATTCAGCCCGAGCGCAAAGACAGCGTAGAAGAGAATCTGGCTCGCAACGTTGACGTAATAAATTCCATTCATCCAATGCGGCAGTGTGACAAGCACCACGAACGCCACGACCAGTGCCAGGATGCGTCCGCTCATGGCACATACCTGCCGAACAGGCCCTGTGGCCGCAGGATCAACACAAGGAGCATTGGAAGGAACAGGACAAAATAGGCAAGCTCCGGCAGAAGCGCCTGGCCGAAATTATAGATAAATCCGACGATGATGCTGCCTACGAAGGAGCCAAGCAGGCTGCCCGAGCCGCCGAGGATGACGACGACGAGTGCCAGCGGCAGCATGTCCTGATCGAGACCTGGATAGACCGAAAGGATCGGTCCCCCGATGATGCCGGCGAAGGCGGCCAGGCCCGCGCCGAGTGCGAAGACGATCGTGAACAGCTGCGAGACGCGTATGCCGACCACCCGCGCCATGTCTGGATCGTCCACGCCGGCGCGGATCATGGCGCCGAGGCGCGTGCGTTCAAGCAGGAGCCAGAGACCAATCGCGACAATGATGGCAATGACGATGATCGCTAACCGGTAGTTCGGGAAAACGAGAATGCCCAATCTGGCAAAACCGGTAAGCGCCGCGGGTGTTTCCACTGAAAGCGGGTCACCGCCCCAAACCATCAGGCAGAAATCGGCGGCCATGAAGGAGAGGCCGAGCGTCACCAGCACTTGCGCCAGCTGCTCGCCCGGAAGCCGGCGCAGCAGTAGCCGTTCGGCGAGCGCTCCGAGCAAGGCGACCGTGAGCGTCGCCAGCACGGCAGCGAGCCAGAAATTGAGTTTCACGCCGAGAACACCGATCACGAAGCTTGCGCCGATGTAGGCGCCAAGCATGAACAGCGAGCCGTGCGTCAAGTTCGGGATGCGCATTAGCCCGAAGATCAAGGAGAAGCCCGCTGACAGGAGAAACAGCAGCCCACCGAAGGTGACGCTGTTCACGGTCAGCACTAGCCAAAAGGTCATAGCCGCAGATATCCCGCGCTCGAAACGTCAAATAATCCGCAGGCGCCTGATTCGACGCCTGCGGCGTTGTTCGTCATTAAGATTTGAGCGGTGGATAGTCGCGCGAGTAGACGGGCTGCTGGAGGAACTTCTTTTCGTCGTAGGTCCAGAATTGACTCACGTTATGGTATGTCTTGATCGTCTTGTTGATCAGCTTGCCGTTCGCCTTTTCGAGATGGCGGACGTAGAAGTCGCCGATCACATTGCCGAGGTGGTCAAACTTGATCGGGCCGCGTGGCGTGTCGGTGAGCGATACCGATTTCATCGCCGCCATGAGTGCGGCCTTGTCATCCGACTTTCCGCCAGTCTTCTGCAAGCCGGCCTCGATCACCATTCCGTTGACGTAGAGTCCCGCGCAGTAGAATCCGGGGTCGACGCCATAGTCCTTGTTCATGGCGGCGACAAAGCGCTTGTTGCTCGCGGAGTTGAGATCAAGCGTATAGGGACAGCAGCTATAGAGCCCAAGCGCGTCGTCGCCGAACGAACGCAGAAGCGCGTCGTCGCCTCCGGTTTCTCCGGTTACAACCGGAAATTTCAGACCGGCCGCGGCGTATTGCTTGAGGAAGCGCAGCGGGTTTGAGCCGGCAAATCCTTGGCACACGCCATCGCAATCCGAGATCTGTGCAAGGTAGGGCGTGTAGTCCGGTGTCACGATCGGCGGCCACAACTTCTTGAGGATCTTGCCGCCGTTGTCCTCGAACGTCTGCTGGAAGCCTCCCATCTGTTCATAGCCGAAAGCGAAGTCTTCCGAGATTGTAATCATGCGCTTGAGTTTCAATTCCTTGGCGGCAAAGTCCGCCATCGGATGCATCGCCTGCGATGACGTCGCCGATGCGCGCAGAAAGTAGGGGTTCGGGCGACGCTGTGTCATATCCTCGGCGGCGGCGAGGCTCAGGCACGGTGTCTTGTGATCGCGGATGTAGTCGGTGATCGCCAGCAGTTCGAAAGCGGCGAGGGGACCGACTATTGTATCTACATTGTCGCGCTCGATCAGTTCCTGGGCCTTGGTCTTGGTGCCGGCTGGAGTGCCGCCGCAGTCTGCCGAGATAAATTCGACTTTGCGGCCGGCAAAAGTATAATTTTTTTCCTTCAGGAACGTGACGATACCCTGTTCCATCTGGATGCCGCCTTGTGCCAGCGGGCCGGTCTTGATGGTCAGAAGGCCAAGTTTGAACGGCTTGGCCTGCGCGATTGCCGGCGCCGGAAATTTGAAAGCGGCGGCGGTAACGCCGGCTGCGGTGCCGGCCATGACCTGGCGGCGGTTGAGCTTGCGAGACATTGCATTCCTCCCTTTGTCGCCCTTGTAAGGGCTCAGTTTTGCTTGGCCGTGCGCGCTTTTAGCGGGCAGTCTGGCCTCATTCGATGCGACGCGATGCCGTTCCAGAACCGCCATGCCCCACCATGCGGCTCTGACCATCGCCCATCATCGGCCAAGCCATTCCACGATGTAAAGCCCGGTTATGTGCGGCGGCAGGAGTGCCTGTCTGAGACGGTGGGCAGGTAAGGCCCCATTTTCAGCTGCGAAGAAATGCCCTAGATGCCGAGATAGCTGGACTTGATTTCATCATTGGCGCGCAGTTCATCGGGCTTGGCCGAATAGACCACCTGGCCCTTGCTCATGACGTGCACATAGTCGACCAACTTGAGGGCGAGGTGCGCGTTCTGTTCGACGAGAAGGATTGAAAGCCCTTCCTTCTTCAGGGTGCTGATCGCCTCCCACAGGCCCTGGATGATGATCGGCGCCAATCCCTCCGATGGCTCGTCCATGATCAGGCAGTCCGGGTTGGTCATCAGCGCGCGGCCGATCGCCAGCATCTGCTGCTCGCCGCCCGACAGCGTCTTGGCGCGCTGATTGCGGCGCTCGCGCAGGCGCGGGAATAGAGTGTAGACGCGCTCGAGGCCCCAGCCGTGGCGCTCCGGGTTGCGCAGCGCGACCAGCAGGTTTTCTTCCACGCTCAAGGTCGGAAACACGCGGCGCCCTTGCGGCACCAGGCCCATGCCGGTGCGGACCGTCTCGAACGAGGCTTTGTGCGGTGATGTCTCGCCCTTGAAAACGATCTTGCCGCGGCGCGGCGGATTGAAGCCGACGATCGAATTCACCAGCGTCGTCTTGCCGACGCCGTTGCGCCCGAGCAGGCCGAGAATCTGGCCCTGCTCGAGCTTGAGCGAAAGGCCCTGCAGACACATAGGCGTCGCCGTAATAAGTGTGGATGTCCTGGACTTCGAGGATCGCCATCGCTTTAGCCCGTGCCCAAATAGATTTGCTGCACGCGTTCGCTGTCGTGGATCTGCTCGGGCGTGCCGGTTTCCAGGATCTCGCCGAAATGCAGCACCGAGATCTGCTGCGGCGACGTCGAACACCACGTCCATGTCGTGCTCGATCAACAGGATCGCGAGCTTGGGATCGAGCCTCATCAGGAACTTCGCCATGTCGGCCGACTCGCCCGAAGACAGGCCGGCGGCCGGCTCATCGAGCAGCAGAATTTTGGGATCGCTCGCCAGACCCAGCACGATTTCGAGCTGGCGCTGCTCGCCATGCGACAAATTGCGGACCTCGGTATCCTTGCGGTCGAGGAAGTTCGACGCTGTTCGAGCAGGCGATAGGCCTTGTCGTATACGTCTTTGTAGGACGACAAGAAACGCCACATCACGAATTTCGACGGCCGCAGCCCCTTGATCGCCAGCAGCACATTGTCGAGCACCGTCAGCTTGGGAAACAGGCTGGTGACCTGAAATGTCCGCGCCATACCAAGCGCGGTGCGGCGGTGGCTTGGCCAACTCGTGACGTCATGGCCGAACAGCAGCACCTTGCCGCCGCTCACCGGGATAGATGCCGGTGATGAAATTGAACAGACGTTGTTTTGCCGGCGCCGTTTGGGCCGATGATGGCCTTGCGGTCGCCCGGCATGACTCGAAAGTGACGTCGCGCGTGGCGTGCAAGCCGCCGAAGCTCTTGCACACGCCTTTGAGCTCAAGCGCCGCGGTGCCGTTCGTGTGGAGTGTCGTTGCTCACGCGCCATCTCTTGTCTGCATGAAATGCCGGGGGCCCTTGTTGCGGGCCCCCGGCGGTTTGCGTCCTATTCGCAGTACTTACAGGGCGGGAAGTCCTTGCTGTACACCGGCTGTTGCAAGAACTTGTCCTTGCCATAGGTCCAGTACTGGCTGACGTTCGGATAGGTCTTGATCACCGTGTTCCACAGCTCGTCTTTGTCGTAACCGAACATCTTCTTCTTCTCGACCTTCTTGATATAGATGTTCTGGACCGGGTTGCGGTCTTCGAAGTCGCACCGGCCCGCGCACGGCGTCGATCTTGAGACCCGACATGATCTCGATGAACTTCTCGGCGCCGGGATATTTGCCGCCGGACTTCTTCATCGCCTCGTCGATGATCTCCGCCGTGGTGTAGTTCGCCTCCGAATAATAGGACGGCACCTTGCCGTACTTGGTGCGGTAGGCCTTCACGAAGTCCTCGTTCTTCGGCGTCGGGATGGCCGCGCTGTACATCAGCGACGAGACGTCGCCGATGACTTCGTCGCCCATGAACGGCAGCACGAATTCGTCGTAGCTGGTGCCGCCGCCGATGATCGGCTTCTTGTAGCCCGAAGCACGCAGCTGCTTGGGGAATTGCAGCGACATCGGGCCGACCATCAGCGAGAAGATCGCGTCGGCGTCGCCCTTGATCGGCGGGATGTAGGGCCCGAAGTCCTTGGTGCCGAGCGGCGGCCAGATCTTCTGGATCACCTTGCCGCCGCAATCCTCGAACGCTTTCTGGAAGCCGCCGTGCTGCTCGTAGCCGAATGCATAGTCGGCGGCGATGGTGACGACTTTCTTGTAGCCTTGGTCGCAGGCCCATTGACCGATCGCATGTGTTGGCTGCGAGCTCGTCCAGGTGGTGCGGAAGAAATACGGATATTTGGTCGAGCTGGCGCTGGGTCAGATCGTCGGCCGCCGGAACGGACGAGATGTAGAGTGTCTTTTCGGCTGTTGCTCACCGGCGCCAGCGCGTAGCCGGTCGAGGCCAGCAGGCCGCCGATGAACATGTGCACCTTGTCCTGCAGGACCAGCTTCTTGGCCTTGGTGACCGCCGTGTCGGACTTGCCCTGCTTGTCCTCGACGATGAACTTGACGTCGGCGCCGCCGAGCTTGTTGCCGTGCTCGGCGAGGTACATCTCGAAGCCGTTCACCATGTCCTTGCCGATCTGGGCGAAGATGCCGGTCATCGGCGCAATAAAGCCGATGCGCAACTCCTCGGCTTTAGCCGGCACGTTGCAGCTCAATCCGAGCACGAGGCTGCCGAGCAAAATGGATCAGTTTTGTCGCAATTGTTTCATGTGTCGTTCCTCCCGCGTTGTTATGCCTTCCCGCGTGGTTCAGGAAGGCGTCGGTGCCAATTTCTCTGCTCGCCGCCGGTTTGATCGTTCTTGTTGGACATGGCATGGGCCTGACGAATTCTCTGCCGGAATGCCCATCAGGCCGGTCGGTAGATAAAGGATCGTCAGCACATAGACGCCGCCCAGCACGTACTGCCACCATGGCACCAGCGTGCTGAGGTATTCGCGCAAGCCGAATACGATGACCGAGCCGATGACGCCGCCGACCAGCGTGCCGGCGCCGCCGAGCACGACCATGAGCAGCGCGTCGACTGACGTCGTCAGCACCACGGTCTCCGGGCTGACCAGGCCGTTGGTGTGCGCCCACAACACGCCGGAAAGGCCGCCGAAGGCGCCGGCGATGATGAAGGCGATGTATTTGTGCAGCCAGGTGTTGTAGCCGAGAATTTGCATGCGCAATTCGCGCTCGCGAATGCCGGCGAGGCTGCGCCCGAACGGCGACTGCACCAGCACATAGAGCACGATCAGCGACACGATGAAGAAGCCGAAGACCAGGAAGAAGAATGTTCGCTCGTTCGTCAGATCGAGCCCGAAGATCGGGCCGAGCAGTGACATTGATGCCGTTGTCGCCGCCGGTCAGCGAATTCCATCGATAGGCCAGGCCCCAGACGCATTGGCCGAGCGCCAGGGTGATCATGAGGAAATAGACGCCGGTGGCGCGGATCGCGAACAGTCCGAAAAACGCCGCCAAGGCCGCGCCCAGCACCATGCCCATGCACGACGACCAGCCAGAAATCCCAGCCCAGCCCGAAATGGTAACGGGCGGCGAGGATGGCAGTGAAATAGGCGCCGATGCCGAAATAAGCCGCCTGGCCGAGCGAGGCGAGGCCGGTGAAACCGAGCAGGATGTCGAGGCTCATGGCCAGGATCGCGAACACCAGCGCGCGCGTCGCCAGCAGCACCACGAAGGAGCTCGAATTCGGCATGATATAGGCAATCGCCAGCGCAACGACGGCGACGATCAGAATCTTGATTTTCTGGCTGTTCATCGCCGATCGCTCACTCTCGTCCGAACAGGCCGGTCGGCTTGATCGCGAGGATCAGCACCATCGGCGCATAAAGCGTGAAATAGGACACTTCCGGGAACAGCGCCTTGCCGAAATTGTCGGCGAGGCCGACCGCCAGCGCGCCGATGGCGGCGCCGCCAAGGCTGCCCATGCCGCCAATGATGACGACGGCAAAGGCGAGCGGCAGCATTTCGAAATCGAGGCCGGGATAGATGCCGAGGAAGGCGCCGCCGATCACGCCGCCGAGCGCGGCGAGGAACGCGCCGAGGGCGAAGATGAACATCGAGATGCGGTTGGTGTCGATGCCGACGCCGCGGGCCATCTGCGCGTCATCGACGGTGGCGCGCACCGCCGCGCCCATGCGCGTCTTTTCCATGATCAGCCACAGCGCGATGCCGATCGCCAGCGCCGTGGCGATCATGAACACTCGATAGGCGGGAAAATAGACGCCGCCGATGACGACACTGGTATTGAGCACGCTCGGCCGGATTGATGTCCATGTTGTCGCCGCCCCAGATGTCGAGCGCGGCCTGCTGGAACAGAAAAGCGAAGCCGACGGTGAGCAGTACCTGCCGCAGCACGTCGTTTCGATCGGAATGATGGGAATGCGGCTCAAGACAAAGTACCAGGCGACGGTCGCCAGCAGGATAATGACGACGGCGAGCGGCCAGCCACCGCCTGAAACCCCGAACCGCGCGATCGCAAGCCGGGTCAGGACGCCGAGGCCGAGCGCGATCGCCGCGTTGCGGACGGCTTCGAAGCCTTCCGAGCGCAGGAACAGGCGCTCCATCAGCAGGCCGATGATTGCGACGGCGAGCGCAGCAATCGGCAGCGACAGCGCCCAAGAGCCGGTGAAAGCAATGACCGACAGCGCGATGTATCCACCCCACAAGAAATAGGCGCCATGGGACAGGTTGACGATCCGCATGACGCCGAAGATCAGCGATAGGCCGCTGCCGACAAGGAAAAGCAGCGCCCCGTAAGAGACGCCGTTGAAGGCCTGGACGACCCAGAATTGCGTATTCATCCCCCCGTCCCCTCATCCTTCTTATTGGCGTTAGCCGCGAAGGTTGCCATCAGCTTACCTGAGGAGGGCCGCAAATGAACACCCCAATTGGCCGCCGCCCCACTTTGAATTGCTCGGATGTGGCGGCAGCCGCCGCGCACATTACGTGCGGCGCGCCCGTTTTTTGGGCGGGATAATCGGCAGCAGCAAGTATGAGGCGCTTCCGCGACCAAAATGGAGGCTGGTCGTGCCATTGAATATGGCCGGCGGCCGGTCGCGTGGATCATCGTGGAGAAAGGGACCGCAACCTTTCAGCTCATTTTTGAAGTTAGACAACTTGCCGCCGCTCGCGCCACCATACTCATAGTCCTTGCCGCGGATTGAAATCGCGAGCCGATACCCCGCCGGTACCACGATCGAGGTCGGCCAGATCTCAATGTCGAGTTCCACCGGCTGATTTTTCTTTAACAGCTGTATCTCGTCATGGGTGTGATAAGGCCGGTACGGCTTGGAAAGTTTTTTATCGAGTTTACGATGCGACGCGCGCAACCATCCTTGTGCGATGGGAGTGTGTGGGTCGATCGCTCCTTGAAATACGATTTCCTTGAGGTCGCCTGTGAACACACGCAGGACGGCAAAGAGGTCGGCATCGGAGGTTGACGATGAAGCAAACAGTTTCAACGCCGATGGCCCGGTGATTTCCGTTTCCTTGGCAAGCGGCGGCGTCAGAAATAAAAGACCATCGCCCATGGCGGCGAAGTTGAGTTGCGCCGATCCGGTCGGCTTTTTGATTGTCAGGGCCAGGTCAGCAGGGTCGAGATAGAACTTTGTCCATCGCGTCCGCTTGAGCGGCCATTCATTCTCGGCGCGCGGGACGAACTTGTCGACATGACGCACTTGAAGCAAGACCTTCGGTTGCTTTGCCCAGCCTTCCTTTTTGCCATGGAGGAAACAGTCGAAAAAGCGCAGCTGCTGCTCGCGACCGTAATCCGTATAGAAGTGCGTCCAGTGTTCGATGCCGTGCGCCTCCAGCCACTTATGCTTGGAAGCGGCACGGACGAATCCTTCAAAATTGCCGCGCGGATGCAGGCCTTGGCCGCCCCAGTTCGCCGCCGAAAAAAGTGGCGTGACGATTTTGTCCCATTTTGCCGAGCGCGCCTTGTGATACGCGTCGTCCAAGGAATGGGAGACAATATCGGTGCCAAAATCCGCGCGGTTCCTAGCGAGCTCCGCATCTGAAAGAGTTTCCGGGCCGCACACCAACTCGCCGTGCACGCGGCTGCGCTTTCCTCGCTCTCCGACACCGAATTGCACGGTCTTTACCTGCATGTCGTACCAGTTCTCCCAGAAGGTCGAGAGGATGCCGCCGTGATGTGTCATATCGCGGTACCAATCGGCGGCTCCTTCCCAGATGCACATAGCGGCCAGGTGCGGCGGCTGCAATGAAGCCACGTGCCATTGATTTATTCCGTAATAGGAAATGCCGTTTAGGCCGACCTTGCCGCTCGACCATGGCTGCACGCCCGCCCATTCAATGCAGTCGTAGAAGTCTTTCGTCTCGCGCGGGGAAAAATGATCGATGAATCCGGACGAGCAGCCCGCACCCCGTGAATCGACGCGTACGCACGCGTAGTCGTGCGGAACCCATTTTTCCGGATCGACGACCTCCCAGCTTTGATAAAGATTACTTGACCCAGCGGTGACATCCGGATGCTTTTCCGCCATGCGCTGCCAAGCGCTCGGATAACCATCCTGAAACGCGAGATTCTTCGCGTAAGGCCCGTGGCTGAGGATGACGGGATATTTGCCTTCTTTAGTGGGACGAAAAACATCGGCGCGCAGCACGAGGCCATCGTCCATGGTGATCGGCACATCCCAGTCGATCCGCATGCCATCACGGATCTCGGTCCGCTGGCGCAGCGAAGTCATCATGTCCTCCCACATTCTTAGCGATGGCGTGTCCCGTCTTCGCCATCTGCGCAGTTTGTTTTGGGAGGCTACAAAGACGACGACACCCGGCACAAGGGTTGAGCCGGGCTGGCAGGGACGAAGCCGCAGGCCGGCCGGAGCGAAAAACCTAGCGTGCGGAGCGTCTGCGCCGCTTGACCTTGGCCATCTTCTCCAGAACCGCGCAGACTGCCGCCGTGTCGCGGCCGCCAAGTCCGCTTTTCATCGCCTTAAGGTAGATGCCTTTGGTGGCATTAAAAATCGGCGTCGGTACGCGGATCCTGCGTGCGTAGTCGCCAATCACCTGCATGTCCTTGTCCCACACCGAAATCTTCATTGTGACGTCGTTGTAACGGCCCTTTGCCATCATCGGTGCGCGCAGCTCGAAGACGCGTGAGTTCCCGGCCCCGGCCGTAATCAGATCGACGATCATTTTCGGATCGAGTCCCGCCTTCATGCCGAGCACCATAGCTTCGGCGGAGGCGACGTTATTGATAGCGACCAGTAGGTTGGCGACATATTTCATGCGGCTGCCATTGCCGAACGCACCCACGTTGAAAACGTTGCGGCCGAACGCCGTCAACAGTGGACGGAGGCGAGCAATGTGTTTGGCGTCGCCGCTGGCATAGAAAACCAGGTCGCGCTTTTTAGCCTGCCCGCCGGTACCGCTGACCGGACAATCGATCATTTGGTGGCCCGCTTTGCGCAGGACGCGCGCGGCTTTTTCCTTATCTGAAATTGCAAAGGTGCTCATCTCGACCAGCAACTTGCTCTTGAGCTTTGCTGCCGCAATCTTGCGTACCGTTTCTGCCAGCGCCTGCGGTTTTGGCAGACTGGTGAGGACGACCGGGACCGCAGCTGCGACGTCGGCTGCATTTTCAGCGATTTCGACGCCGGCGCGTTTCGCTTCCCGGCGCCTTGCCGGGTTTGTGTCAAACCCGACGACACGCCAGCCGGCGGTCACCAAATTCTTCGCAAATGCACCACCCATAATGCCGAGGCCGATCACGCCGACCGTGCCTTTGCGCCTTCTCACCACCATCAATTGCCTCCCCGACGCTGAATTGCATCAAACGAAGCCTCCTCTTATGCGCTGGGTATGGGGCTGTCGAGTCGTCGTGTGGCTTTAAGCGGCTTTCAAGGGAAGCCGTGATCGCCTATCGTCGCTACAAAAGCATTCTGGGGAGGACGTATGCGGATTGGTGTCGCAGGTCTCGGTGTTATGGGTGCGGCCGTTGCCGCGCGGCTCATGGAAGTCGGCCATGACGTGACAATATGGAATTGAACGGCCGACAAGACCAAGCCGTTGGCCGGCGCCGGTGCGAAGATTGCGTCGACGCCGGCGCAACTTGCGAGTGCCGTTGAGGCCGTAATTACTTTGCTCACTGACGGAGCGGCAATCGACGCGGTCTACAACGGAGCGAATGGCCTTTTATCGGGCGACATTAAGGGCAAACTTTTCATTGAAATGAGTACGGTGCCGCCGAAGGTGCCGGTCGCGCTGGCGCCGAAGGTCAGGGCCAAGAGTGCGATGCTGGTCGAGTGCCCGGTCGGCGGATCGACGGCGCCTGCACGTCAGGGAAAACTGCTCGGTCTCATGGGAGGGGAGCCTCCCGACGCCGAGCGCGCCAAGCCGATCCTCAATCAGCTCTGCCGGCGGCTGGAATATTGTGGTCCGATCGGTACAGGCGCGTCGATGAAGCTTGCGATCAACCTGCCCTTGATGGTGGCGTGGCAAGCGTACGGCGAAGCATTTGCGATTGCGCGCGCGGCCGGTTGGGAGCCCAAGCGCCTTCTCGACCTGTTTGTCGATACCAACGGCGCCAATCCGGCATTGAAAAATCGCGCTGAGATGATCGTAACGATGTTTGAAGGCCGTGATCCGGGCCCCACCACCTTCAGTATCGCGAACGGCGTAAAGGATCTACGGACAATGGTCGAAACCGGCGAGTTGGGTGGCGCCGACATGCTTGCGACCAAGGCGGCGCTGGCGGGATTTGAAGATGCGACAAAACATGGTTTTGGTGGTGGTGACGGATCCCGCATGACGGTCTATTGGGCCACCCGCAAGAAATCCTGAAATTCGGAGAACGATCCATGTCAATGACGCTCGCTCAGGCCTCGAACATTGTCGACGCGACGCTGAAGAAGGCACGCGAACTAAAGCAAATGCCCCAAACTGTGGTCGTTCTCGATACCGGTGGTCACGTTGTCTGTGCGAAGCGTGAAGATGGGTCAGGAATCATCCGTTTTGAGATTGCCATCGGTAAAGCCTACGGCGCGCTGGGAATGGGCTGGGGGTCGAGGACCATGATGGAGCGTGCCGCCCAAAATCCAAATTTCATGACCGCGATTGTGGCTGCGAGCGAAGGGCGTATTGTCCCAAATCCGGGTGGTGTGCTGGTTCGCGACCCGAGCAATCGACTTCTTGGCGCAGTTGGTATCTCCGGCGATACCGGTGACAACGACGAAATCATCGCGATCGCAGGCATCGAAGCAGCGGGGTTGAAGGCCGACCCCGGCGGTTCCAAAAAGTGAGGAGGCACTTGTGAAAGTATTTTCGTTTTGGCGCTCGCTCGCGACCTATCGCGTCCGTATTGCTCTCAATCTCAAGGGAATCAACGCCGAAGTAATTGAAGTCAATTTGATAAAAGGCCATCAGCGCGAGGATGCCTACCGCAAGGTCAACCCGATGATGGCCATTCCGGCTTGATCGATGGCGATGGACCGCCGTTATTCGAGTTGCTGGCGATCATCGAATATCTCGACGAAACGCATCCCAATCCGCCGTTGATGCCGAAGGAGCCAAAAGCGCGCGCGCGCGTTCGCGGGCTTTCGCAGATCGTCGCCTGCGATTCCCATCCGCTTATTGTACCCCGCGTGCGAGAATATCTTGCACACGAATTCAAGGTCGACGAAGCCGGCGTAACGAAGTGGGCACAACACTGGCACCGTGCCGCCTTGAAAGCGCTTGAAGAGCATCTCGCAGGCGAAAAGGAAACCGGAACTTATTGTCAGGGCGAGCAGATCACGATTGCGGATGTCTGCGTCGCCAGCCAGGTTGCGGGCGCGAACTTCTTCAAAGTAGACCTCGCGCCGTTTCCGACCGTTGCGCGCATTGCGGCCACTTGCCTGAAGAATGACGCTTTTGCGCGCGCCCACCCGCTCAAGCAACCAGGCGCTCCGGCCGCAGCGTAAGCGATCTCGATGATCAACACTGCGATCGTCGGCCTCGGCTGGTGGGGAAAAATGCTGGTGAAGGCGGTGCGCGACTTTGGCGCGCCGCTGCGGTTTGTACGTGGCATAACGCTGGAGCCCGAATCAGCGAGGGATTTTGCCTCAGAACATAAGATTTCCCTTGGTACGTCACTCGATGAGGTGTTGGCGGACAAGTCGATTGAAGCTGTTTTGCTGGCGACGCCGCATACGAAGCACCGTGCACAGGTGGAAGCGATCGCCGCGGCCGGCAAGCATCTTTACTGCGAGAAGCCGTTCGCTCTTACAAAGGCCGATGCCGAGGCCGCCCTCAATGCCTGCGCGCGCGCGGGAATTGTCATTGCGGTTGGCCATCATTTCCGCCTGATGCCGTCAATGCGTGTCCTTGCTGAACTCAAGGACTCCGGTGCTTTCGGAACAATCATGCAAGTCGAAGGCAACTACAGCCATGACTGGCTGGCGGATTATCCGGCCGACAGTTGGCGCATGGCGGCCGAAGAGAGCCGCGCCGGAGGCATGACGGGAATGGGGATCCATGTGCTCGACTGCTTTCGCGATCTAGTTGGGCCGTTAAGCCGCGTCAGTGCAATATCGAAGGCACGTGCTCTCAAGTTACCGACCGGTGATACGACAGCCGCATTGATCGAATTCGAAAACGGGGCGACCGGTACGCTCGGGACGACCATCAAGACGCCTTTCCGCTGGCGTGTCGCCATCTTCGGCGAGAAGTGCTGGGCCGAAAGCGTGAGCGAAACGCGCGCAATCGTGCGTTATGCCGGCCGCGACGAACCGGAGGTGATAGATCGCCCGGCCGACAATCATCTTGGCCGCAACCTCGATTATTTTGCGAAGGCCGTGCGCGGGGAGACGAGCTTTCCGATTTCACCAGCCGGCATTTTGCAAACCGCTGCCGCGCTTGAAGCGGTGTTCAAATCGGTCGATGCAAATGGGGCCTGGATGAAAGTCTGATTAGGCGCGCAGCCTGTGATTTGGCGTTGCCGTCGCGCGATGCCATATCTCGTGGATATTCGCAACTTCTGCCTCGAAGCGCTGCAGAAATATTCGCGCCTGGGTGGACAGCTGACGCCGCGTCGGCTGGATCACCACAAATTCGGCATGCATTGAAGGGTCGGCAATCGGATTGACGATCAACTCGCTACGTCCAATATCATTGACGGATATGACGCTCGGCAAAATCGTCACCCAATCAGAGCGAGCGACAAATTCAAGTGTCGCGATCATGGCATCCATTTCGAGCATCGCGGCTATTTCGACGCCGTGCGCCTGAAAATAGGTTTCAAGATTGCGGCGACGAATATTGTCAGGGCTCGGCGCGACGATCTTCAGAGGCGGACATTTGGCGAGGCGTACCGGTGCGAGCGGCGTGAATCCCGCGCGCGGGCCAGAGATCAGCATTTCTCTATCGCGCACCAGCATGCGTGATTTCAAACCGATGGTGCCCTCGAAGGCCGGCACGACCGCGAAGTCGAGGGCGTCTTCGAGCACCATCTCAGTCAACAACGCGCTGTAGCCCTCGAGGATGTGCAGCCGTACCTCGGGGCATCGCGGCACAAAATCGTCGAGTACGGGAGCCAAAACCGCACGCGTGAACGTCGGCATCAATCCGATACGCAATTCGCCGGTGACTTTTCCGCTCATCGAGCGCGCCTCTTCTGCGGCGTGCTCAAGCGTGCCGACGGCTTCGACGCACCGCTTGTAGTAGCGAAGGCCTGCAGGGGTAGGCGTGACGCCGCCCGCCGTGCGTTCGAACAGTTTCACTTTCAATGAACGTTCGACGGCCGCGACATGTTGGGAAATGCCCGATTGGGTGGCATTTTCCCGTTGCGCTGCGCGGGTGAAAGAACCTTCCTCACAGACCGCGATGACAGCGCGGATCTGCCGCAGCGGGATATTGGCCATATTTGCCTCGAAAACGGTGATATTAGAAAAACTAATGGCGGAAGGCAGAATATATTATTTCTGCTTGGGTGCCAACCAGCTTAGGATTTCGGCAATCAGCAACGGGCGCGCCAACGCGCCGGTCGGGAGGGTTTAGCCATGGGCGCAAATTTCGGCATTGCCGGAATGGATTGGCAGCAGCGGGTCAACTGGGAGCGGCTGCGCGAATACAGAATCGAGCGTGCGCGCGCGATGATGAAAAAGCACGGGCTCGGCGCCATGCTGTGCATGTATGACGAAAATGTCCGTTACATCACAGGCACGCTTACGCCGGGCTGGAACCGGCTCAAGCCGGGCCTTCGCTACGCAATGCTGTGTGGGGACGGACGACCGGTTCTGTTCGAGCAGGGCGACATCGGCTTCCAGATCGAACGGCACTCGCCGTGGATTCCAAAGGAAAACGTGCGTCACTCCTTTGCATGGATCAAGGGCGCGGCGGGGCCCGCCTCGACCCAGCAGGTCAAGAAATTCGTGAAGGCGGTCATCCAGGCGATGAAGGACAACGGCGTCGCCGGGCAAAAGCTTGGCGTCGACTTTATCGACATCAACATGATCAATGTCTTCAAGGAAAATAACATCAACTGGACCGACGGCATGACGCCGATGATGGATGCGCGCGCCGTCAAAAGCGTCGACGAGCAGGAATGCTTCCGCATCGTCGGTGCGATCGGTGACGCGACGCATTGGGAATGCATGAAATTCTTGCGTCCCGGCATCACTGAAAATCAGGTTACCGCGCACCTGATGGAATATCTTTACCGCATCCCCGGCATGGAAGACGTCGAAGACGTTATCGTGTCGTCGGGTCCGAACACATGGCCGAACTGGCGCAATTTCTCCGACCGCATCATTCAGCCCGGCGATATCGTATTCATGGATTTGGCCGCACTCACCTGGAATGGTTACAAGTCCTGCTATTACCGCACCTACTGTGTCGGCAAAGAGCCCTCGAAAGAGCAAAAAGATACGTACGCGACCGCACTCGAGTGGCTCTACGATTCGATCGGTGCAGTGAAGGTCGGTGCGACAACAAAGGACATTGCGTCGAAATGGCCGTCAGCCATGGAAACCTGGGGCTATGAAGACGAGGACCAGGCCGCGGCGAATCTGTGGGGCCACGGTCTCGGTCTTGCCCAATATGATCCACCGGTGATTTCGCGAATCTGGTCGCTCGATCATCCGATCGAGATCCAGGAAGGGATGACCTTCGCCCTCGAGACCCAGCACGGCAAGCGTTTCCGCTATGGCGTGCGCATCGAGGAAATGCTGATCGTCAAGAAGAACGACATCGAGATCGTGTCGAACTTCCCCGTGAAGCAGATCACGGTTGTGGATCCGCTTCCCGGTTATGGGGACCACGTTAAATAACGCTTGTGCCTATGCTGTTTTCCTCTCCGCGCTGTGGGGAGGGCGTGCGCCGAGGCTCTGTGGCTGCCGAGACGTAGAACAGGTATGACTGCATTTATTCTTCATCTCGATGACCCTATTGCGGTCGACCCTGAGCGGGTCGGCCCGAAGGCGGCTAATCTTGCGGGACTGACGCAAGCCGGCCTGCCGACGCCTGGCGGATTTGCGCTCACTGCTGATGCCTATCGCCATCAATTGCGGCATCTTGGGATCGACGATCTGGTGCAGGGCTATAATAAAGCTGACCTGCCATCTTCGCGCCGCATCTCAATCCAAGATCAGGCTGGCGCTCTACGAAAAGCCGATCGCGCCTGAAATTCTCGATCCGCTACTCAAGGCTTGGCGGGCACAGCGCGAGAAATCGCCGCTCGGTGTCGTGCGCTCGTCAGCGCTCGTTGAGGACCGAAAGGGTGCAAACTTTGCCGGCCAATTCGAAAGCTTCCTCGGCCTAGACCGACGAAACAGAATTCTTAACGGCGGTACGCGCTTGCTGGGCGGCGTTGTGGACGTCACATGCCCGCCGCTACATGGACAACAATGGACTCTCGCCCGCGGACACGGCGATGGGTGTTTTGATCCAGCCTCTCGTTTCAGCCCGGGCATCTGGCGGCGGCTTGAGTGAGACCGCTGAGGGCCAGATGCTGATTTCGGCGACTTGGGGTCTCGGCTCCGCAATTGCCCAGGGCGAGGTTGTTCCCGATCGCATCGTGCTTGCGAAAAACGGCTTCCTGCGATCGGTCGAGGCGGGCCGCAAAAGCCATCGTGAAAGCTGCGCGCACGGAGTTTCCACCCCCGAACTGGTGCCGAAAGATCTCGTGAGCGAACCATGCCTCACGCCAGGTGAATCCGTTACTCTCGGTCGTCTCATGCGCCAAGCAGAGCGCCTTGCGGATGGTCCGGTGGAAATCGAATGGGCGATCGACGAAGGCGGATTCAAGCTTCTACAATCGCGGCCGCTCCATATGGAACCTGCGATCGTCCCCGATGAGATCTGGCTGCAGCATCCGGGCCTGAATGGTCATCCGGCCGGCATTGGCTGGGGTTCCGGCCGTGCGGTGGTCGTAAACTGCGAGTGCGAATTGTCTCGCGTAGCGCCTGGCGACGTGCTGGTAACGCGGGTCGCAGGACCAGCATTGAGCCAGATTTTGTCACGCGTGTCTGGCGTTGTCGCCGAGCTCGGAGGATCCACTTCGCATCTCGCATCGCTTGCGCGTGAGCGAGGCATCCCGATGGTGCTTGGCGTACTGGACGCTACACGGAAGATTCCCGACGGTGCCCAGTGTGCCGTTGACGGCGTTGCCGGCATCGTGCGGTGGCAGCGGTGACAGGCAAGCCGCGCGTCTTTGTTACGCAACCGATCGCGGAAAGCGCGCTCAAGCGGCTGCGCGACATTGCGAACGTCACGATCAACAAGGACGCAAGCAAGATCATCGCCAGGAGCAAGCTGCTCGCAGCGGTTAAAAAGTGTGACGTTCTCTTTTCGCTTCTGCACGACAAGGTTGATCGGGCCGTGCTCAGCGCCAATCCAAAGTTGCGCGCGGTCTGTTCGATGGCGATTACGCCGGACAATATCGACGTCGCGGAGGCAACGCGGCGCGGGATTCCCGTCACAGTGGTACCGCCGATTGTGGCTGAAGCCACTGCCGACATCCATTTCGGACTAATGATTGCGGTCGCCCGCCGGATGATGGAAGGCGAGCGTATGGTTCGAGCTGGCAAGTTTCCGGGCTCGCAATCAAACCATCTCGCAGGCGCTTATGTGCACGGCAAGACCATCGGAATCGTTGGCGCTGGGAGGATCGGTCAGGCAACTGCGCGGCGCGCGCGCGGGTTCGGGATGAAAATTCTCTATTGGGGGCCGCGGCGTAAGCTCGAAGCCGAGCGAGAGCTTGGGCTCGAACACGTGACACTCGACCGTCTGTTGACGGAATCCGACTTCGTTTCGCTTCATCCGCCGCTCAATGCGGAAACACGCCACATGATTTCGGACAAACAGTTTGCGCTGATGAAACCGACTGCGTTTATTATTAACACTGCGCGCGGCGCAATTATCGACGAGAAAGCTCTTATGCGCGCGCTCAAAAAGAAACTGATCGCCGGCGCTGGGCTTGATGTGTTTGAGCATGAACCCAAACTGCCACCAGCTCTGAAGGTGATGAAGAATGTCGTTTTAACGCCGCACCTCGGCAGTGCGGTTATGGAAGTGCGCGACCAGATGGCCAACTTCGTCGTCGACAACCTTCTGGCGATCGTGAGCGGTGGGACGCCACCCAATTGCGTCAATCCGCAGGTGCTCAATAAATAAGTTTTCTGGCAGGGCTTGCCCCAGCCGTCATGTTTAGAGACGCTGTGCTGCTCCGCGAGAACTTGCTGGATCGCCACGCTTGCATGCCGGCCCGGTAATGACGGTAAACTAGCAAATTGCGTACGGGGAGAACTGTGAATGAGTGCGCTACCCAAGCTGGACGTGGTGATCGGCAACAATTTTGGCCATTTGCCGATGTTTATCGGCGCGGAAAAGGGCTACTTCGTAAATCACGGGGTCGACGCCAAGATGCTGGTCGTCGACACCGGTACCGACATGGTCAATGCGATGCATGACGGCCGCGCTCAGATCGGCGATATGAGCACGACCACATACCTGAAAGCGGTGCACGCGGGAGAGCCATTCAAGGTGATCGAACTCATTATGAACGACGCCACCCGCGACAACGCGGACGAACCGCTCGCAATTGTCACCAAGAAAGGTCGCGGGATTGAACCCGGCAAGATTGCTGATCTTAAGGGAAAGAAAATCGGGCTCGCGCGCGGTCAGACTTCCGACGAATATTTCAAGATGGTCCTGCGCCGCGCCAAGATGAAATACGAGGAACTCACAATTGAGAATATCTGGTCGCAATTCGGGCTTGCGCCGGCGTTGGCCGAAGGGAAGGTCGATGCGGTGGTGTCTTGGGAACCGTACGTCACCCAGGTGCTCACTCAGGTGCCGGACTCCTATCCAGTGATCCGCGGCGGCCAGCATATGTCGTATGTGATGGTGGCAACGGCGCACGGCCCGACAGTCGAGAGCAAGCCTGAATTAGTGAAGGGGATCGCCGCCGGCCTCGCACAGTCTTCGCATTTCACCCGCAACAACCGCGATGAGGCCGTGGAAATTTTCGCCAAATGGGTACCCGGTACCGATCTCGCAATCGGTAAGAAGGCGGTGCGGCATATCTCCTACGATCCGCGATTGTCGCCCAATGTGCTGCGCGCGTTCGAGAATGCCGAGGACGAAGTCCTCATGAATACGCTTAAGGGCGCACCGCGTCTCGATGTGCCCAGCCTGTTTCGCCCTCAGTTCATGGCGGACGTCCAGAAGGAACATCCGGAATATTTCGCGGATTTGCCGGCGTTGAAGTAACTATTCCGCAGTCCAGCCACCGTCGACGACGAGCGAAGTCCCCGTAACCAGTGCGGCCGCATCGCTCGCGAGGAATACGATTGCGCCGGTAAGGTCCTCGAGTTGGCCGAGTCGCCCCAGCTTGATCCGTCGCAGGGTGTCTTCCCGGAACGCCGTGTTCTCGAAAAATGGCCGCGTCATCGGCGTTTCTATAAAGGTCGGCGCGAGCGTGTTCACCCGGATCTTGTGAGGCGCAAGTTCGATCGCCATTGCCTTGGTGAACCCCTCCATGGCGTGTTTGGTCGCGCAGTAAACCGTGCGTGTCGGACCTCCGACATGCCCCATTTGCGAGGACATGTTGATGATTGAGCCAGGTTTCCTGGATTCGATCAATTTGCGCGCAACCGCCTGCGCGACGAAATAGGCGGCCCGCACATTGAGCGAGAATACGAAATCGAAATCCTCGACCTTCACATCCACGAACGGCGCCGGCCTGTTGGTGCCGGCATTGTTGACCAGAATGTCGAACGGCTCTCGTGCCGCGATTGACTTCATTGTGGCATCGACATCGCGCACATCCAGCGTCAACGTTTCGGCTTTTTGCCCACGCGCGCGAACCGCATCGGCCGCCTCTTCAATCTCTTTGGACGTGCGGGCGGCGAGGGTGACGTGGGCGCCCGCGTCCGCCACGGCCGATACTGCGGCAAGCCCGATGCCGCGCCCGGCGCCGGTGACCAGAGCACGCCTGCCGTCGAGGCGGAATGAAGGAGTGGGGGTGAGTTCGGCCATGACGGAAGGTCATTCCACCGCTTGGGCGTAGGGTACGTTGCGGCCGCCGTAGCGGCGCACACGTACATTGGCCTGTTCGGCATGTGCGAGGAAACCTTCCAGTACGCAGAGGCGGGAGCACACTTCGCCGATCTTGGCACTGGCCTCGTCAGTCAGCACCTTCTGATAGGTGCACGTCTTGATGAACTTGCCGACCCACAGTCCGCCGGTAAAGCGCGCATTCTTTTTCGTCGGCAGCGTGTGATTGGTGCCGATGACCTTGTCGCCATAGGCGACGTTGGTGCGGGGTCCAAGAAACAGCGATCCGTAATTTTTCATCCCATTGAGGAAGACGTCCGGATCCCGCGTCATCACCTGCACATGCTCTGATGCCACCCGGTCGGCCTCGGCGATCATCTCGGCCTCGCTGTCGCAGACGATGACTTCGCCGTAATCCTTCCATGCCTGGCCGGCGATTTCGGCGCTCGGCAGGATTGTCAGGAGTCGCTCCACCTCTTTCATGGTTTCGCGCGCAAGTTTCTCGGAATTGGTAATGAGGACCGCGGGCGAGGTGGGTCCGTGCTCGGCCTGGCCGAGGAGGTCAGTGGCACAGATTTCGCCGTCAACCGTGTCGTCCGCGATAATGAGAGTTTCGGTCGGCCCGGCAAGCAAATCGATGCCCACGCGGCCGAACAGTTGACGCTTGGCTTCGGCGACATAGGCATTGCCGGGTCCGACGATCATGTCTACGGGCTCGATTGTCTCGGTACCGAGCGCCATCGCGGCGACCGCCTGCACTCCGCCCAGCACATAGATGTCGTCCGCGCCGCCGAAATGCATCGCAGCGACAATCGCCGGATGCGGACCGCCCTTGAATGGCGGCGCGCAGGCGATAATTCGCTTCACGCCGGCGACCTTGGCGGTCACGATCGACATATGCGCGCTGGCGACCATCGGATAGCGGCCGCCCGGCACGTAGCAACCGATCGAGCTTACCGGGATATGGCGGTGGCCGAGCACGACCCCAGGCAGCGTCTCAACCTCGAGGTCGTGCATGGTGTCGCGCTGCTTCTGCGCGAAGTTGCGGACTTGTGCCTGCGCGAACTTGATGTCCTCAAGATCCCGCTTCGGGACCTGCGCGATCGCGCGCTCGACCTCGACCGGCGTCAGCCTGAAGTCTTTCGGCGACCATTTGTCGAATTTCTCCGACAGTTCGCGAATTGCGAGATCCTTGCGCTCATCGACCTGCGCCAGGATGGCCTCCACGGTTTCACGGACTTTCGCGTCAGCGGCCTTGATGGAGCTCGCGTCCATTCCGCGTTTGAGCCAACGGGGCATGGGTACCCTCCTGAACCAACTTTTTCTTCCTGATAAACCACTCGATGCGCGCGAAGCCTGCGTTTCTTAGGCGTTGCGGGCCGGCTCGACGACCACGGCTGTTCCGTAGCACAGAACTTCCGCTGCGCCGACCATCGGCCCCGTATCATAGCGTACGCCGATAACGGCGTTACCGCCCATTTCCTGCGCATGGGCGAGCATGAGTTGAAAAGCTTCCTCGCGTGCCGATTCGCAGAGGCGTTGCGAATATCCCGGCGCGCCCGCCGAACATTGTGCGCAAAGCTCCGACGATCGTCATCGGCAGTGACCGTGTTCGCACGGTGATCCCGCGGACAACGCCGAGACATTCAATAGTTCGAAATCCGGGCAGCTCAAATGCAGTTGTCGACTGCATCAACCCCTCCGATTCAACAATCATCCGGACGCGAAGTGCAGTCGGATTCTATTTTATCGCCTGCGGGTTGATCGGCGAACCTGTTCCGCCGGTGATGATCAAAGGCGGGCCGCAGAAAAAGAATTCATAGATGCCGTCCTGCTCGCAGTCCTCTGCGAGTTCCTTGAGATAAAAGATTTCGCCCATGCACAGGCCCATGGCGGGGATCACGACCCAGTGCCACGGCTGGTTTGCTTCGGTGGTTTCGTTGGGGCGTACTTCCACGCCCCAAGTATCGGTACAAATGGCGGCAACCTGTTTTTCCTGACACCAGTAGCAGTTCTCGAACTTGACACCTGGCGCATCGCCGCCGGCGTAACCGCCCCAATTCTTCTCGGCGAGGCAGCGTTCCATCTGTCCGGTGCGGACTATGACAAAGTCGCCGCGGCCGATCGAAACATTCTGATCCTTGGCGCATTTGTCGAGTTCATCGTTCGAAATGCTCTCACCGTCCTGCATCCATTTCACGCCGCGGAAGCGCGCGATGTCCAGCAGCACGCCGCGGCCGACCATCTTGTTCTTGGAGTGCTCGATGCCGAGTACGTTGAGGCCGCGCGCATCGACCATCTTGGCCTCATGGCCGTTGTAGCCTTTGTCCTCATAGAAGATGTGGCCGAGCGCGTCCCAATGCGTAGCGCCTTGCACGCACAACATCAGAGTGTCGTCGGCATAGCGGATCTTGTTCCAGTCCTGGCGTCCCGCAATGGCGTCGGTTCCCGTGGCCAGCATTTGGTGGATCGGATTGAAGCGCCCGCCGAACAGGCCGGTTTGCGGGCCCTCGCGGTCGAGCGGGATACCAAGCGCAAACACCTTGCCGGAGCGGATCAGGCTTGCCGCCTTCACGATGTCCTCGGGCGTGACATGGTTGAGGGTGCCGATCTGGTCTTCCTTGCCCCAGCGGCCCCAGTTGCTGAGCTTCTTGCTGGCCTCGGCGATCGCCTGTTTGCCGACTTTGATGTTCATGAAGCGTGTCCTTCCGGCTTTTTCGTTATTTCGCGGCGCTTCATCGTCGAATGCCGCCCCTTGTCGCTGCAATATTGCGCTGGCCGGCGGTGTTTCATCAAGCGGAGAAGTGCCATCGCCGCTTTGACAGAACACGCAATGCTTGCGCTTGATTTCACGCTACAACAACCGCCTAAAAAGCATTTATTCAGGGAGGATATTCATGAAACGCAATCTGTTTGCGATCGCAGCCGCCTTGGTCGCACTGACGCTGCCCGCACAGGCCAATAATATTGTGGACGAGTGGGCAGCGATAAAGGCGCCCCCGCCGCCGACCCTCAAGCCGGTGACCGTAGACGCGAAGACGACCGCGCTGTTGATGCTCGATTTCATGAACCAGAATTGCGGCAAGCGGCCGCGCTGTATCGCCTCTATTCCGGCGGTCAAGAAGTTGCTGACCGAGGCGCGCGCCCACAAGGTGGCGATCATCTACTCAATCATCGCGAACACCACGCCGGCCGATGTCATCAAGGACGTGGTCCCGCAGGCGGACGAGCCGCATGTGCTGGCAGGAATTGACAAGTTTTTGAACACCGACCTCGACAAATTGCTCAAAGACCGAGGAATCAAAACGGTCATCGCGGTCGGAACTGCGGCGAACGGAGCGGTACTTTATACGGCGAGCGCCGCGGCTTCGCGCGGCATGGGTGTGATTGTGCCGGTCGACGGCATGTCGGCGGTCGACCCTTACGCGGAATATTCCACGGTCTTCACTTTCATGAATGCGCCGGTGGTGTCCGCGAAAACGACGCTGACCAAGGTCGATATGATCAAGTTTTGATTATTTTCGTCGGCCGTCATTCCGGGTTCGCAACTCTTGGCCCCGGCCCGGAATGGCGGGCACCTTAAACCTTTCCTAGCGCGTGCAAGATTTTATCGGGCGTGAACGGCATATCGGTGAGCGGCTGCGCGCCGAGCGGGCGCAACGCGTCATTGATAGCATTCATCACGGAACCTGGCGCGCCCGCCGTTCCGGCTTCGCCCGCGCCTTTGGCGCCGAGTTCGCTGTCGGCGGTTGGTGAAACGACGTGACCGCATTCAATGTCGGGCATTTCCGCGGCCATCGGAACGAGATAATCCGCCATGTTGCCGTTGAGGAGCTGACCGCGTTCGTCATAGAGGCAATGCTCGAACAGGGCCGCGCCAATGCCTTGCACCACGCCACCGCGGATCTGCTCATCGACGAGCTGCGGATTAATGATGGTGCCGCAATCTTCCACGCACCAGTGCTTGAGCAGCTTCACGAAACCGGTGTCGGTGTCGACTTCCAGATAGCTCGCCTGGATGCCGTTGGTGAAGGCAAATGGCCACGCGCGTGGCACATAGTGGCGCGTCGCCATCAGCTCGGCCTGAAATCCAGGAGGCAGGGTGTCTGGACGAAAATAAGCAACGCGCGCCAGTTCATCGAGCGGCAGGCGTTCGGTGCCCTTTTCCTTATCGATGACGATGCCGTTGCGAATGTCGAGCTCCTCGGGCTTTGCCTGCAGCATCGCGCCGGCTACCGCCAGTACGTTCGCGCGCAGGGCCTTGCCGGCCTGCCAAGCCGCTTCGCCGCCGATGCCGGCTGCGCGCGAAGCCCAGGTGCCGCCGCCATAAGGGGTATTGTCGGTATCGCCGGTGATGACGCGAACCATTTCGATCGGCACGCCGAATGCTGACGCGACGCATTGTGCCACGACCGCTTCGGCGCCTTGGCCTTGTTCAGTCACTCCGGTCTGCACGATGATCGCGCCTTGGGCATCCAGCTTCACGGTGGCGCCGTCCATCGACGTGATGCGGGCGCCACCGACGCCATAGAAAGCGGCTGAGGGATTTGTGACCTCGATAAAGCTCGCAAAACCGATCCCGCGGTAAATGCCCTTTGTCACGCAGTTTCTTCTGTTCCGCGCGCAACCCGGCGTAATTCATCATCGCATCAAGATGGGCGATCAACTCGTGATGCGAGAGCTTTTCGAATTTCAGTCCGGCCGCCGATTGGGCGGGATAGGCATCATCCGAAATCATGTTGCGGCGCCGGAACTCAAGCGGGTCCATGCCGATCCTGGCGGCGGCCAGTTCAACCAGGCCCTCGGTCACCGCGGTCGCAATTGGATGGCCAACGGCGCGATACTGACACATGACATTTTTGTTCTGAAAAACAACGCGCGCCTGCGCACGATAGTTAGGGCAGGCATAAGGGCCACCGACAAGATTGACGATCTGGTTGGCTTCGATGCCGCTCGTGCGTGGATA
The DNA here is from genome assembly GCA_963702605.1 of uncultured Pseudomonadota bacterium. Taxonomy (GTDB): domain Bacteria; phylum Pseudomonadota; class Alphaproteobacteria; order Rhizobiales; family Xanthobacteraceae; genus Pseudolabrys. The sequence continues at coordinate 45,705 of CAVPDI010000033.1, read as the reverse complement.
GACCGAGTAGGGCCCAATTCCGGTCAAATCGTCGATCTCGAAGGCGGTGATTGTGCCGTCCTTGCTGACTCCGATTTTTGCCTTGATACGATGATCGCGCGCGTGAATATCGGTGACGAAACTTTCAATGCGATCAGCGACGAACTTCACCGGGCGCTTGAGCAGCTTTGACAATGCGACCGTCGCCATTTCATCGGCGTAGGTGTGCACCTTGATTCCGAATGACCCGCCGACGTCCTTGGTGAGCACGCGCACCTGGTGTTCCGCGATTCCGAGATGCTTGGCGAACAGATTCTGCATCATGTGCGGAGCCTGAGTGCCCTGGTAAACGGTCATTCGCTGCTCGCCTTCGTTCCAGTCGGCAACGATCGAGCGCGGCTCGTTGGTGACGCCGGTGTGGCGGCCGAAACGGAATGTGGTTTCAATTACGGTGTCGGATTCCGTGAATGCCTTATCCACTGCGCCGACATCGAGCTTACGCTCGAAGCAGAGATTGTCACCGAGCGACGCATGAATCACAGGCGTCCCGGCGTCGAGTGCAGTTTCCGGATCGGTTATTGCACCCAATTGCTCGTAGCTGACGTCGATGAGTTCGCAGGCATCTTCCGCCTCGGCGCGCGTGCGCGCGACGACGGCGCAGACAGCTTCGCCCTGCCAGCATGCCCGCTCGATGGCAATGGGCGCCTGCGGCGCCGATTTCAAACCCTTTGAGATGCGTGAGCACGCCGACCCATGGGGTCATCACCTTCGCGATCTCTGCCCCGGTCACGACGGCGATAACACCAGGTCGCGTTCTTTGCCGCCTCCGTGACAACTTTGACGATGCGTGCGTGCGCATGCGGCGAACGCACAAAAGCGACGTGTGCCATGCGCGGGAGCACGACATCACTGACATATTGTCCGCGCCCTTGTGTCAGGCGTTGCAGATTGGGCCGAGGGACCGAGCGGCCAATATAGGAATTGGGCCGGTCAAGCGCGGAGAGGATTGGCGGGGAGTCGTCGATGATTTTCATGGGATTACGCTACTATCCGTTCGTCCCCGCGAAAGCGGGGACCCAGGGCCGCGGGCGATGAGCTCCTCTGTGCACATATTGGCGAGCCGCCGGAACAGAACGCTGTACATTGGCATGACGGACGACGAGCCGAACTCTGTAAAGAACGGGATGGCTCATTTTTTCCCTCCAGCTCTTTGCTTGGCTACCGCTTCAACGGCGTCCACAATCGCGTGATAACCGGTACAGCGGCAGTAGTTGCCGGAGAGATGTTCGCGAATTTCGTCCCGGCTCGGGACGGTTTTGGCGCGTTTGAGCAAGTCCTGCGCAGCAGTCAGCATGCCTGGCGTGCAAAATCCGCACTGAAGGGCGTTTCTCTGCTCGAACGCAGCCTGCAGATCCGCAACTTCGCCGGAATCGGACAGGCCTTCGATCGTCTCGACCTTGGCGCCGTCACACTGCACGGCCAGCATCAGGCAGCCACGCACGATTTCGCCGTTCACCCGCACGGTGCAGGCGCCGCAGACCCCGTGCTCGCAACCGACATGGCTTCCCGTGAGTGCGAGGTCGTCACGCAGAAAATCGACCAATGTCTTGCGCGCGTCGACGCGCTCCTCCACGCGCTCGCCATTGACGGACATGCTGATATCGAGGGCCCGGCTGCTCATGGCCGAACCTCCGTCAACTGCATTGCCACGCGGCGAAGCAGCACGCCGGCAAGGTGCTTCTTGACCTTCGCGGTTGCCTGCACATCATCATGTGGGTCGAGGTCGAGGGCCTCGACGGCCGCATCTATGGAGCCCTCGGCAAGGGCTGCTTCGGCCTTTTTCGCGCGTACGGGTATGTCGCTAACCCCAAAATAAGCCAGCCTCACGTCGGAAAGCCCCTTGCCGTTGGCGCGCGCGCTCGCGGCCAATCCGACCATCGCATAGTCACCGTGGCGACGTGCCAGTTCGGCAAAGCCGGTACGTGTATCCTTGGTTGCTGCCGGCACGCGAACGCCGGTCAGCACTTCCTGCGGCGCCAGCGCCGTTTCGAACAGGCCCTTGAAGAAATCCTGCGCCTTGACGCTGCGCTTGCCCTTCGGGCCGGTCGCCTCGATTTCGCCGTCGAGCGCCAGCAGGCATGCAGGCAGTTCGGCCGCAGGGTCGGCGAATGCGACCGAGCCGCCGAGTGTCCCTCGATTTCGGATCGCGGGGTGGCCGATATGCGGCATCGCGCGCGCAAACAGCGGTACGTGGCTTGCAATGATGTCCGAGCGTTCGACCTGTGTGTGGCGCGCGAGCGCGCCAATTTCGACGCTGCCCTTCTTGAGCGCAATGGCATCAAGCCCGCCGATCCCATTGATATCGATCAGCAAGGCAGGCGACGATAGCCGCATATTGAGCGTTGCGATCAGGCTCTGCCCACCCGCCAGCAGCTTTGCATCCTTTTCGGCAAGCAATGCGATCGCTTCATCGAGCGAACGCGCCTTTTGATAGGCGAATGGTGCCGGCTTCACAGGTCCTCCCGATGTTATCGCGCGATTTGCCCGAACCCTTCCCGTTTTTCGGGATCGCGCGCTGTCTTTGTTCTCATTGTGACCGGTAACGCCGTCAGGTCAACCGATGGCGATATGCCAGGTACTACCGAGCTGCGATGTCCTTCACGATATCGATTGCTCGTCTCAGTAGCGTCATCGACGCCTCCAGGGTGCGAAACGCTGCGTGCGAACTCAGAGTGACGTTCGTAAGTTTCGCCATCGGATGATCGGCTTTCAGGGGCTCTTCGTGAAAGACGTCCAGTGCCGCGTGACCGATGGTGCCGTTTTTCAGCGCCTCTATGAGCGCGGCCTCGTTTAGCAGTGCGCCGCGCGCAGTGTTGACGAAAATCGCACCCGGTTTCATGCGCGCGATGCGCCCTTTGCTGAGAAATTCTCGTGTTTCCTCGTTGAGGACGAGGTTGAGCGATACAACGTCCGATTTTGCCAAAAGCGTATCGATGTCGACCAGTTCAACCCCGGTGATCGGGCGAGGTGTCCTGTTGTACGCAATCACCTGCATTCCCATTCCTTTGGCAATTCGTGCCACTTCGGCTCCAATTCCGCCGAGGCCGATAATACCGAGCGTTTTCCCGAGGAGTTGCACGCCCTCTTGCGGCGTCCAGATGCCATCACGAACTTCGCGATCCATGCGCGCAATGTTGCGTGCCGCCGCGAACATCAACGCGATCGTGTGCTCGGCGACCGCGGTGTCGCCGTAGCCCTTGATGGTATGCACTTTAATCCCAAGTTCATTGAGTTCGCCGATGTCCATGTAGCTTGCGGCACCGGTGCCGAGAAATACGATGTGCTTGAGCCGAGGACATTTTGCCACGAACTCGGTCGGCATATAGGAGTGGTCGTCAAGCGCAATATCATAACCGTTCAGCACCCGCGGTAACTCATCGCGCCTGAAGGCTTCCCGATTGACGTCAATCGGGGGATCGTCTGGTCGTAAAACTCGTTGCCAGACCGGGGCCAATTGTTCGTTGCAGTCGATGAAAATGGCCTTCATGAGCGTTCCGAATCCGGTAGCTGTTTGCGCATCGTCCTCGCGGTGGAAGACGATAATGCCGACATTGCCACCGCAAGACGGCGCGCTGCAATGTTGACGGCGCGCAATACCCGGAATACATGCACGGGCGGCGCACACGGCACAATGTCTGATCGCCGCCCCCTCCATGCTCCGCTGACGCAGGCGCTTTGAATGTCCGGAAAAAACAATGAAACTTGCAAGCTACAAAGTACGCGGGCGCGAAAGCTTCGGCGCAATGGTGGCGATGGAGTCGTCGACCTGAAAACCCGATTGGCGCCGAGATTCGCGAGCCTGCTGGATTTGCTGCGTGGCGACGGTCTTCCTGCGGCACTTGATGCCGCGCAGGGTGTTCGCGCTGATTACCCGTCAAGCGAACTCGAATTCCAGCAACCGGTCGGTCAGCCCGAAAAGATTCTCTGTATCGGCATCAATTACGCCAATCGCAATGCTGATTTCGGCGATCTGGAGGTTCCGAAATACCCCAGCATGTTCTATCGCGTGCCCGGATCATTGGTGGCGCACGAACAACCGATAGTGCGGCCGTACGAGTTCGAGCAGCTCGATTTCGAGGCGGAGATTGCGTTGGTAATAGGTCGTAGCGGGCGACGCATAAGCCAGGAGAAGGCGCTTGACTATGTGGCCGGAGTTACCTTGTGCAATGAGGGCACTATTCGTGATTGGTTGCGCCACGGCAAATTCAATGTCACGCAAGGCAAGAATTGGGATTCGACAGGCAGCATCGGGCCCTGGATTGTGACCACGGACGAGATTGATCTAACGAAGCCATTGCACATCGTCGCGAAAGTGAACGGCGCCGTGAAACAGGATGATACGACTGCCAGCATGATCAAGTCGTTTGCGGAACTAATCGCCTATGCGAGCACTTTCATGACGCTCAAGCCCGGAGACGTGATCGCAACTGGAACGCCGATCAAGCTCGATCGTGGCGAAACTCAGGTCTGGCTCAAGCCGGGTGACGTCGTAGAGATTGCAGTGCCAGAGATTGGTGTTCTGCGTAACAGGGTAGTGGCCGAGGTATGACCAAAGAACAAAAAGCGGTTTGTGTCATCGCCTGGCCAGCCGGCCACTCGCGCTCACCGCTGATTCACAATTACTGGATCGAGCAGCATAAACTCGAAGCCGAATACCGTCGTGAGGCAGTGCCGCCCGAGAAATTCGCCGAATTTATCGGGAACTTGCGCAGCAATGGATATATCGGCGCCAATATCACGGTCCCGCATAAGGAAGCCGCGCTCAAACTGTCCGAGCCGGATGACCGCGCGCGCGCCGTCGGTGCGGCCAACACACTCTGGTACGATGACAGCAGATTGCGCTCCACTAATACCGACGTTGAAGGATTTCTTGCCAACCTTGACTCGGCGACGCCGGGCTGGGACCGCGGCCTGTCGACCGCGGTCGTTCTGGGCGCCGGAGGTGGTGCGCGCGCCGTGATTTTTGCCCTTCTCGCCCGGGAGGTTGGCCGCATTTATGTGATCAATCGGACCGTCGCGCGCGCCGATGCCCTGCGTAAGCAGTTCGGCGCACGGGTAAAGGTTGCCGGTTGGGAAGAGACTACGGGCCTGCTCGGCGGTGCCGGTTTGCTGGTCAATACTACCACGCTTGGGATGGTTGGTCAGCCGCCCCTTGAATTCAATTTGCGTTGTCCGGCATCGTTGGTTGTCGCCGATCTTGTCTATGATCCTCTGGTAACGCGCCTGCTTGCCTCGGCGCGAGCGCGCGGGCTTCGAACGGCCGATGGGCTCGGCATGCTGCTCCATCAGGCTGTTCGTGGCTTTCAACTATGGTTCGGCGTTCGGCCCGAAGTTACGCCGGAACTGCGCAATTTGGTCGAAGCGGATCTTCTCAAAAAGAAGTGAGCGCCGAATTTTGTGGAATAAGCCTTCAATAGTGGGGTTATCTGCCTGATTGACAGCCGGCAAGGCCGGCACCCATCGGGAGGACCATCATGATGTACAAGCCGAATATGATGTTGCGAGTTGTCGGTGCCGCAGCCGTTGCGCTATTGCTTGCGTCCGCCGCTCTTGCGCAGCAGCCGGGCCGTATCCGCGGGCAGATCGAATAACGGATGGCAACAATTTTATGCTTAAAACGTCGAGACGGCGCCAGCGCTCAAAATGAAAATTGACGATAAGACGCGGGTCACCGCCCTGGTCAAGACTACGATCGCTGATATCAAGCCTGACGCGTATATTGGCGTCGCAGGCATGGCCCGTCCCGACGGCAGCATCGATGCCTTTTCGATCCATGTTTTGCCGGCAGCAATTCGTGGGCCGGGTGAGGGCGATCGGCCTTGGGACGCGCGACCGGGAAGCACGATGATCAACACGTATTTCCGATCTTCGGTAGCAGCGGCCAATGGTCGAATGTTGACCGTGAAAAACAAGGATGGCGAAAAGAAAGTCATCGTCAGTGAGACGACTGCGGTTGCAATGGCGGCGCCGGCGGAGCGGAGCGAGCTCAAGCCGGGCGCACAAATCATTGTGTTCGGTTCTGAGAAACAGCCGGACAATACTATCTTGATTAAAAGCATGTATGTGGGGCGCGGGCTAACTCCTGGAATGTGAGTATTGTCATGATTGTAAAATGCATTTCGGCAGCGGCTGTTGTTGCCATCGCAGCCACGGCCGTTCGCGCACAGCAGCTGCCGGCTGTGCGCGTTTTCGGCACGGTCGAGAACTTCAATGGCCGGATATTGTCGGTGAAGTCTGACAAGCTGGGCGAAGTAAAGATCAATCTCACGGATAATGTGACAGTGTTTGGTGTTTCTAAAGCGACGCTCGCCGATATCAAACTGGGCGCATATGTCGGCGTCGGTGCAATGCCGCAGCCGGATGGAAGCCAGCGCGCGGTCCAGGTGACGGTTATGGCGGAATTGCAACGCGGCCTGAGCGAAGGCCATCGCCCCTGGGACGCGCGGCCGAATAGCACGATGACCAATGGTACCGTCGATGAGACGGTAGCAGGCGTTGACGGGCGTATGTTGACGGTGAAGTACAAGGATGGGGAGAAGAAGATCATTGTTCCGCCCGATGCGATCATCCGCGCCTATGGAGCGGGCGACAAAAGTGAACTTAAGCCCGGCGCGCATATCGCCATCGTGCGCGCACTCAAGCAGCCGGATGGATCGCTGGAGGCCAGCCGCGTCAATGTCGGGCGCGGTGAAGTGGTGCCCCAGTAGCTGCCCGGCGCACTGGTGCATGTGCCGAGCCACGCGCTGAGACGTCCAAATCACCGGCCAGTTCCGGCATTTCCCGCATCAATTTGACGAGGCGGTTGTGGCGGCCGCCGAGAAGACGCGCCTCGCGCTGATCTTCAACCGGCCGGCGTACTTCGTCGCAGCGCGCAAGGCCGTCGATATCCGCACCATGTTCGGCCAGCCGCGCCAGAAAGTGCGTGAGATCCTCCAGTTGCTCGGCGACAACGTGGATCACGCCCGATTCCTCCTGCACACGGCCGGTAACCGCCACATAGCGGGCGTTCAAGACGACCGGTCGCAGACGTTCGAAGACTTTCGGCCACACGATTACATTCGCGACCGCGGTCTCGTCTTCGATGGTCATGAAGACCACGCCGTTGGCGGAACCAGGCCGCTGCCGGCAGGTGACCAGCCCGGAGATACGCATGTATGCACCAGACGCCACGCAACGCAGTGCCTCGTTTTGACTGATGCCGCGGCCATTGAGGTCGGCTCGCAGGAATTGCGCCGGATGCGCACGCAGCGACAGATGCAGAAAACGATAGTCGTTGATGACTTCCTCGCCGATCGGCATTGGTGGAAGGTGCACGTCGGGCTCGCGTGAAACATGATGAGCCGGCATGGCATGATCACCGGCCACAAACAGCGGCAGGTCGTCATCACGGTCGCCAACCCGGCCAAGCGCCTTGGCTGCCCACAAGGCGTCACGGCGTGTCAGGCCAAGCGAGCCGAAGGCGTCGGCATCGGCAAGCCGTTCAAGTACGCGCGGTGAAAGTCCTGTGCGCAGCCAGACATCGCGCACGGAGTTGTAGGGTAATTCATCAAGCCCGGCCTTATGCCGTTCAACGATCAGATTCCCATCTTCCTCCTTCAGTCCCTTGATTTCGCGCAGGCCAAGACGGACGGCATGGATGGTGCGCACATCGCTCCCCATCTCGCGATGAAGTTTGTGCAGGCGATCAGCCGCAGACGGGCCCGGCTCGAGCGTTGAATCCCGATGCGAATGGTTGATGTCGGGCGGTCGTACTTCGACACCATGCTCGCGCGCGTCGCGAACTATCTGCGCCGGCGCGTAGAAACCCATCGGCTGTGCATTCAATAGCGCGGCCGCGAAGGCGTCCGGATAATGGCATTTCAGCCATGCCGAGGCGTAGACCAGCAGTGCGAAGCTCGCCGCATGGCTCTCCGGAAATCCGTATTCGCCGAATCCCTCGATCTGCTGAAAGCAGCGTTCGGCAAACTCGCGCTCATAGCCGTTGGCAAGCATGCCGTCGATCATTTTGCGTTGAAAGGTGCCGATGGTGCCGACGCGCTTGAAGGTCGCCATGGCGCGGCGCAATTTGTCCGCTTCCGAGGGTGTGAAGCCGGCAGCGACAATGGCAATCTTCATCGCCTGCTCCTGGAATAGCGGTACGCCTAATGTTTTGTGCAATACCGCTTCCAGTTCTTTCGACGGATAGGTGACTCGTTCCTGCCCGCGCCGCCGGCGCAGATAGGGATGCACCATGTCACCCTGAATTGGGCCGGGGCGTACGATTGCCACCTCGATCACGAGGTCATAGAAATTTTTCGGCTTGAGACGCGGCAGCATCGTCATCTGTGCGCGGCTTTCCACCTGGAACACACCGAGCGAATCCGCGCGGCACAGCATCCGGTAAACGGCAGGATCCTCGGCCGGAATGGTGGCCAGTGTCAGGCGTTCGCCATAATGCTTGTCCACCAGATCGAGCGCCTTGCGCAGGCATGAAAGCATGCCGAGACCAAGCACGTCGATTTTCAGAATACCCAGCGCGTCGAGATCATCCTTGTCCCATTCGACGAAGGTGCGGTCGTCCATCGCCGCATTGCCGATCGGCATCACTTCATCGAGTCGGCTGCGGGTAATTACAAAACCGCCGACGTGTTGCGAGAGATGGCGCGGAAAACCGGTGATCTCGTGCGCGAGCGCAATGATTTGACGCATGCGCCGGCTTTGAGGATCAAGACCGGTACGGGCGACGGCATCTTTCGATACCGCGCCTCCGCCTCCGCCCCAGATCGAGGATGACAGTGCGCCGATGGTGTCTTCGCTCAGGCCAAAGGCTTTGCCGACTTCGCGGATCGCCGAGCGACCGCGGTAGGAAATCACCGTGGCGGCAATGCCGGCGCGTTCGCGCCCGTATTTCCTGTAGATATATTGAATGACTTCCTCGCGCCGTTCGTGCTCGAAGTCGACATCGATGTCGGGCGGCTCGCGCCGCTCGGGCGAGATGAAGCGTTCGAACAGGAGATCGGCGCGGTCGGGATCGACCTCGGTCACGCCGAGACAGAAACAGACCGCGGAATTGGCGGCCGAACCACGGCCTTGGCAGAGAATACCCTGCGAGCGGGCGAAGCGCACGATATCGTGGACGGTGAGAAAATAAGGAGCGTATTGCAGCTGCGCGATCAATTTGAGCTCGTGCTCGAGATTGGCGCGCACTTTTTCCGGAATGCCGTGCGGATAGCGGTGGATGGCACCTTCATAAGTAAGGTGCGTCAGGGCATCCTGGGCATTGGTGAAGCCTTCAACCTGTTCATCGGGATATTCGTAGCGCAGTTCGTCGAGCGAAAAAGAAAGCACTTCGCTCAGCGCCGCCGTTTCTTCGATTGCTTCGGGCGTATCGCGGAAAAGCCTCAGCATTTCCTGTGGCGGCTTCAGATATCGTTCGGCATTTGCAGCGAGTTTACGTCCGGCGCGGTCGATTGTTGTTTTCTCGCGGATGCAAGTGAGTACGTCGGCGAGGGGCCGACGGTCGGGATGATGATAAAGCACGTCATTGACGGCGATCAGCGGCACCTGCGCCTCGCGCGCAATCTCTTTTATGCGCGCAAGTCTGGTGCGGTCACGCCCGCGATAGAGCATCGAGGCGGCGAGACGGACGCGATCCGGTGCAGCTTCGCGCAGGCGTCTTAGCAACCCTGCATCACCGCCCATGGCTATCAAATCGAGTCCGAAGATGTGCGCCAGCAGGTCGTCCAGATAAAGAGTGCAATCACCTTTTTTGGCACGAAGATTACCGAGGGTGAGCAGGCGGGTGAGTCTTCCCCAGCCGGCGCGATGGCGCGGATAAGCAAGAATATCGGGTGTGCCATCGGCGAAGACGAGCCGTGCGCCAGGATGGTAGCGCAATGCCAGGTTTTGCTCGCGTTTGGCCAGATGCGCGCGCACAACGCCGGCTACCGAATTGCGGTCGCATAGGCCCAGGCCGGCAAGGCCGGCATGGGTGGCTTGCACCATCAACTCTTCCGGATGTGATGCCCCGCGCAGGAAGGAGAAATTCGAGGCGACCGCAAATTCGAAATAACGCATGACTTACTTCCGGCTTGCACGCTTTTTCCTCACGCAAACGTCCCGTGCAGGAACCACGTCGGCGCTGCTGCATCTTGTGCAAGGTCGCGGTAAAGGCCGGCACGGAACAGCCAGAAGCGCAGGCCACCCTTGTCCTCAACACGGAAATAATCACGCGCAGGGCCGCCATGTTCGCTCCACCATGCACCTTCGATGCGTTCGGGACCTTCGGCAGCGATCACTTCGTGCAGCGCACGTCGCCATCTGAAGCGCAATGGCGGCCCATCCGGTACTTCCGCGACCGCTTCGATCGGTTCCGGCCGCGCCAGCAGCCGTAACGGGCGCGGCGGAAGATCGACCTGCTCACGATAGCGGCGAAATTCATCCCAGCCGGTCTCGCCATTGGCGGCCTGTGCAGGGAGAGCGGCCTCGGCCAGTTCAGGGATGTGGCTGTCCTGGGCAGCCAGACGGCGCACCCGCCGCGCGCCCAGCCGCGCGCTCAGACGGTCAATCAGCCGGCAAAGCTCGGCTGTTTCCTCGTCGCTGCCAATGCCCATCTGTTCGGGAGGAGCCGGCTCGGCAACAAGGACCGACAGTCGTGCCATATCGAAGCCAAAGCCTGGGTCGAGCGCATCGGCCAGAGCGGCAAGCCGTTCAACGAACAAGGCCTGAATTTCGTGGGGATCGCGCAATGGACGCGAAGTGCCGGCGGCAATACGGCGGACCGTACCGTCGGTGCGGAACAAGATCAATTCGATGCGACGGGCACCGTCGCCGCGCTTCTCCAATGCAAATTGCAGCCGCCGTGCCAGCCGTTCAGTGACTGCCAGCACGTCTTCCTCGCGTGCAATCGGTTCAGCAAACCGCTGTTCCGCAACATACGGTGCAACCGGCAGCCGCGGTGTCAGGGGTTCGTGCTCATCCCCCAAGGCACGGTCCAGCTGACGCAGCACTTCGGTTCCGAACCGCGCAGTCAGCGGTGCGCGGGGCAGATCGATGATATCGCCGATACATTTTAGCCCGACGCGTGCGAGACCTGCGACCGTAGCCGATGGAAGCCGCAATGCGAACAGCGGTAATGACGCGAGGATATTGCGTTCTTCGCCGCAAGCATAACTTGCCGGTTCTCCATAATGTGCGGCAGCCCATGCGCTACCGATGGTACCGGCAATGGCAAGTGAGTAGGCGAGGCCGGCGCTTTCCAGCCGGTTGCTGAGATCGGCGACCAGTTTGTGCTCGCCGCCATAAAGATGCGCGCAGCCACTGATGTCGAGCAGCAAGCCGTCAGGTGCGTCGCAAGCTATCAGTGGCGTATAACGCAGGCACCAATCGGCAATGGATTCAAGCAAAGCGGCATCGGCCTCGACATTTTCGGCAATCACCTCGATGCCGGGATACATGGCGCGGGCCTGCGCCAATGTGAGGCCGGAAGACAAGCCCATCCGCCCGGCAACATCATCGACGGCCGTGAGAACTTCGGCATTGCCACGTTTGCCGGTGACAACCAAAGGTGCGGATGATTTACGCAACCGCGCGGCGCGGTCGGTCGAAAGCCGCCGTAGCCACAGGCTGAGCATGCGTTGCGAGGGTGAATTGCTCATCACGGTCACTCCATTCAAGAATCCATGATCCGACCGGACCGCGGCGGTTACGGATAAGTTGCGAGATAAAGCGCGTTGCGCCGAGGTCACGTGTTGTTGAGGAAGGTGCAGCACCGACGATCCAGCGGGTTGCAGCGGTGGAAGCGTCGTTGGAGGGTGTTGCGCGCAGCAGCAGCGCCAATGCGCCGCTTTCCGCTGCGGCGAGCGAGAGCCGCCGCACCGCTACTCCGTCGATCGAACCGGCGCGTATTTCGCCGATGACCGAATTGGCCGCGCGGCAGCGCAGTACTTCTTCCATGGCCCATAACAGGTCACGGCGATGCGAGACGAAAACGGTCACCAGCCGTTCGGGTGAGAGACCGAAGATATTCAGGCCGGCGCCATGCGGCATGCCGCTTTCGGCGAGCGCCATGTCTTCAATGATCCAGAAAAGGCGAGGTGAGGGAGCGGCACGCTTTGCCACCCCCAAGGCGAATCCGGCCGCTGCAGGAAAATGGGCTTCGCTGGTTGCCGAGATTTCGTGCAGTGCGCCGCACAGGAACCCGCCACCCAGTGCTGCATCGATGGCAGAAATCCCAAAAGGCAGGATGCCGGGATCGTTTATGATCCCCGGTGCCTTTTGCAGGGCCGAAACCCGCTGCCGCAGTTGCTCGATCATCGCTAAGCCTTTGAAGACGATGGTGCATTTGTCTCAGCTGCCTGAGCCATGCAATTTTTGTGTTCTTCTTTTGTTCTAATGTCCTCCATCAATCAGAGGACGTCAAGCCGCAAGGGAATGGGGTGGTAGCGGGGCGGAAAGCCTAGATGTGCGAGACGTAAAGCACGAACACGGCTGCCGCCAGAACGGAGACAACCCAGACAAGTCGAGGATCGGCGGGCTTATTCATGACAATTCCTGCACATACAAATCATGTGCCAGAACTCTCACCGCCAAATTAATTTCCATCGGGCAGTTCGAAAATCGATCAATTCCTGTTGAGGTATCTCAGGCCGGACTTTCGAAAGTCCTGATCTCGATTTCCGATTTCAATGTCCGGTGCACGGGGCACTTGTCTGCGATTTCCATCAACCGCTTGCGCTGTTCGGCATCGAGCGTGCCCTCCAGCGTAATGCTCCGGTCAATACGGTCGATCATCCCCTCCTTGGTCTCGCAGTTCACGCAATCCTCGGCATAAATCTTGTCATGAGCGAGCCGTACCGTGACGCGGTCGAGCGGCAGTTTCTTGCCGTCAGCATAAAGCCGCAACGTCATCGACGTGCAGGCACCCAATCCTGCAAGCAGGAGGTCATACGGCCCTGGCCCCGAATTCGAGCCCGCCCAACTTGACCGGTTCGTCGGCCAGGAATCTGTGCGGTCCGCTCAAAATTTCCTGCTGAAACTTTCCGCCGCCTGTCTCGCGTACGAAAACAGTGCCGTCTTCGATTGCCGTTCGCCGGACCGTTCGACCGGCTGCTCAATATATCTCTCGGCCCATGCGGCAACCACGTTGGCAACGTAAATCGCGTCGCTCTTCTTGCTCAGCAAATGATCGGCGCCCGCAAGCGAGACGAAGCTCTTCGGATGCTTGGCCGTGGTGAAAATGTGCGAGGCATTCTCGATGCCTACAATATCGTCAGTGGGCGAGTGAAGAATAAGCAAAGCCTTGCGCAGAGTTCGCAATGCACTCGTTCAGCTTCTTCTCCGCCACGTCGTCGAGGAACTCGCGTTTGATCCGGAAAGGCCGTCCCGCCAACGAAACCTCGACTTCTCCTTGCGAGCGAATTTTATCGACCTGACCCTTGAACAGCCCGACTACATGGCTGGGATCGTAGGGTGCGGCAATGCTGACGACCGCGCGTGCTTCCGGAATTCTGTGCGAGGCTGCCAGCACGGCGCTGCCACCGAGACTATGCCCGATCAGAATCGCCGGCGCACCATGGTTTCTACGCAAATGATCGGCGGCGGCCACCAAATCGTCGACGTTGGAAGAAAAATGCGTATTGGCAAATTCGCCTTCGCTCGCGCCGAGTCCGGTGAAATCGAAACGCAGCACACCAATTCCGCACATCGCCAGCCGCTCGGAAATACGCCTGGCCGCGAGGTTATCTTTGCCGCAGGTAAAACAGTGTGCAAACAGCGCGAAAGCCAACGGCTTGCCGAGTGGCAGGTCGATCAGCGCCGCCAATTTCTGGCCCCTGGCATTGGAAAACTCGAGCCGATCGGTGCGCATCGCGTGCCTCCGTCTGTTAGTCCGCTCTCCGCAATATGTCTGCGCCTCACACGCCGAACGACCCACCAGATCGCCAATACCGCGACCGGCACGAACAATGCCGTAGAGAGCGAGATGTCGACCGGCACCCCTTCATCGTGCGCGCCCTTGATGAGATAACCGAACAGGCCCACCACGTAGTAGCTAATGGCGGCCACCGACAATCCTTCGACGGTCGTCTGCAGCCGCAACTGCAACCTCGTGCGCTCGTTCATCGAGCGCAGCAGATCTCGGTTCTGCCGCTCAAGCTCCACGTCAACCCGCGTGCGCAGCAGATTGGCGGCGCGCGCGAGCTTCTCGGAAATATTTGTCTGCCGTTCTTCAGTCGTCACGCAGGTTCGCATGGCCGGCGCCATGCGCCGCGCCAGGAATGACGACCAGGTCGGAAGACCTTCGACCTTGCGTTCGCCGATCGTCTGCAGGCGCAGTTGTACGATTTCGTTGTACGCACGGCTCGCGCCGAAACGGAACAGGCTTGCCGCCGCACCGGCCTCGAGCTCGGCCGCAAGCTCCATCAATTCGTCGAGCAAACGGTGATTGTCGACCAGCTTGTCCGTTCGGCGCATCTCCTCGGTCACCTCGCCGAGCCGCTTTTCGATTCGGTTGATCGACGGCATCAGGCGCTGCGCTTCGGGCAGTCCGAGCAGGGCGAGTGTCCGATAGGTTTCCAGTTCGATTATGCGCTGGACGACCGCGCCGGCGCGCTCGTCGCCGAGGCCGCGATCGAGGACAAGAATGCGGACAAAGCCGCCAGCGTCAGCCTGGAAATCTGTAGCGAACAAGGCGCAGCCATCGGAGTTTTCAGCGACGGCAAGGCTGGCACGGTCGAACAGGTTTTCGATCGTCAGCTTTTTCTTCTTTTCAGCCAGCAGATGCACATCGAGCGCTACGAGCAGCGGCCCGGGCTGGGGCAGGCTCATCATCGGCGAAGCAAGCGAAGCCGCGTCCGGATGGAACGGGATCGCGCCCGATGACGGCAATTCCCAGGTATAGGTCGTGAATTCCGAGTGCTGCTCCCAGCGCAGCATGGCGCCGCCAAAAACGACGCGATGCTGCTTGGCGGAAGGCTTCAACGGCTCCAGCTGCCGGCGCGCGCACAAATCGGCCAAAGCTGCGCGGTCGCGCTTCGCGGCATCGCCGGTGGTATCAAAGGCAAAGTGCAGGACCCGCCGCGGGGTCTCGATCGGCGTAAATGGGCGAGCGTGCACTTCGCCGAGTATCGCCGCGCGCAAGGGATGGGGATCGAGTTTCCCGCCGCCCTTGATCGTCACATCTGCGGTCATGGGTTATCGGGTCGCATGAGAAGCGCACTTTGGCAAGATGGAGAAAACTTGTGGCGCGGAAATTGCTAGAATCCGGCAGCACAGCACAGGGAGGCGATCATGACGCGAGCGGATCTCACGGAAAAACTTTTGGACATCAAACGGGAGAAGAATTGGACCTGGAAACATATCTGCGAGGAAATCGGCGGAATGTCGTCGATCCTGGTAACGGGGGCGATCCTCGGACAGATGAAGCTGACCAAGCCGCAAGCCGCCAATGCGGCAAAACTTTTCGGGTTGTCAAAAAGTGAGCAGGCGATGCTCAACGAGACGCCGTTTCGCGGCACCGGCACAGCGATGCCTCCGACCGATCCGCTGATCTATCGTTTCTACGAACTGATCATGGTCAACGGGCCCGCGCTCAAAGCCCTGATCGAGGAGGAGTTTGGCGACGGGATCATGTCGGCAATCGACTTCGATATGGACATCACGCGCAAGAGCGACCCCAAAGGCGATCGCGTCAGCATCGGCATGACGGGAAAATTCCTGCCGTACAAATACTACGGGGCCACTGGAAATGCATTGGCGTACGGATTGAAGGAGGATTGATAATCTAGCTGCTGCGCTTGCGGACCGGTTTCTTCTTCGCTTCGCCGCCGACGATCACCTGCGGGCCGATGTCGGCCACACGCGTGGTGCCGGTGAGCGCCATTGCCACGCTGAGTTCCTTCTTGAGGATATCGATCGCTTTGGCGACGCCATTTTTGCCGCCGGCACCCAGACCGTAGATATAGGCGCGGCCGATCAAGCACGCCCGCGCACCGAGGCCAAGCGCGCGCAGCATGTCCGCGCCAGTGCGGATGCCGCCATCAAACAGCACTTCCGTATCGGACCCGACGGCCTGCGCAATTGCGGGCAGCGCCGAGATCGACGAGGGTGCCCCGTCGAGCTGACGGCCGCCGTGATTGGACACCACGACGGCGTCGGCACCCAGCTTGACTGCGGTCTTGGCATCCTCGACGTCGAGAATGCCCTTGATGATGAGCTTGCCCGGCCAGATTTTCTTGATCCAATCGACATCCTTCCAATTCAGGGCGGGGTCGAACTGGCTGTTTGTCCATTGTGCCAGCGAGGTGACGTCGTCCATCCCCTTCACGTGGCCAGCGAGATTACCGAATGTCTTGCTCTTGCCCCGGAGAATGCTCATGACCCAGCCGGGCTTGGTCGCCATGTCGATGATGTTCTTGAGTCTGATTTCCGGAGGCACCGTCATACCGTTGCGCAGGTCGCGATGGCGCTGGCCAAGGACCTGCAGGTCAACGGTAAGGACGAGTGCGTTGCAGCCGGCCTTCGCTGCGCGCGCCAGAATATCTTTTGAAAAGCCGCGATCGCGGATGACATAGAGCTGGAACCAGAACGGTCTTGTGGTCGCCTCCGCCACATGCTCGATCGAATTGATGGACATTGTCGACAGGATGAACGGGATATCGGCCTCTTCCGCTGCCTGCGCCGACAGAATCTCGCCGTCACCGTATTGCATGCCGCAAAGGCCGATGGGGGCCAGAGCAAAAGGTGCGCTGACTTTCTGCCCGACGATCGACGTCGCGAGGCTTCGGTCCGAGACGTCGACCATCACGCGCTGCCGCAGCTTGATGTTTTCGAGATCGGCCCGGTTCGCCCGCAGCGTCTCTTCGTTATAAGAGCCGCTGTCGGCGTATTCGAAAAAGGCTTTTGGGACTTTGCGGCGAGCGAGCGCACGCAGGTCCTCGATGCAGGCGATGGTCTTCATGGGAGCGGTTCTGGAGGCTCGACTGTGGATATATCGGGTAGCATGGCGGCGCCTCACGGCGAAATAGCTGGTTTTTGGGTGGTTCACCGCGACGAAGTTATTAACCGCGCCAAGTAATGTTTTCTCACAATTTTTGAAGCAATTTCACGGCGTTGACACTATTATCCGGCCGCTCAAGAGGCTGGCCTGTCATTCCGATCGGGTTCGGCCGAGGCATCAACCGTAGCGTAGGCGTTTGGGGTAAGTTGCATGGGTCGTCGCTATTTTGGGACCGACGGAATTCGCGGCCGGGCCAACCGGGTCATCACGCCGGAACTCGCGCTGAAGGTCGGCCAGGCCGCCGGCCTCATCTTCAAAGTCGGCGAGCACCGGCACCGTGTACTCATTGGCAAGGACACGCGCCTGTCGGGCTACATGATCGAGACGGCGCTGGTCGCCGGATTCACCTCGGTCGGCATGGACGTCCTGCTTACGGGCCCAATTCCAACGCCCGCCGTCGGCATGTTGGCGCGCTCGATGCGTGCCGACCTGGGCGTCATGATTTCGGCCTCGCATAACCCATACGACGACAACGGCATCAAGCTTTTCGGGCCGGACGGCTACAAGCTCAGCGACGAGACCGAAGCGAAAATCGAAGAGCTGGTGGATTCCGATTTGGGCAAGCAGCTTGCCAAGAGCAGCGATCTCGGGCGCGCCAAGCGAATTGACGGCGTGCAAGATCGTTATATCGAATTCGCCAAACTGACATTGCCCAAGGCCGTATCGTTCGAAGGCCTGCGTGTCGTCATTGATTGCGCCAACGGCGCCGCTTACCGGGTTGCACCAGGGACCCTGTGGGAGCTGGGCGCCGACGTGATTTCAATCGGTGTCGATCCGGACGGCTTCAATATCAATAAGGACTGCGGCTCCACCGATCTTGCGGCTCTTTCCCGCAAAGTGCGCGAGATGCGCGCCGATATCGGCATCGCGCTCGACGGTGACGCCGATCGCGTATTGATCGTGGATGAACGCGGCCATGTCGTCGATGGCGACCAGTTGCTCGCGGTCATTGCCGAGAGCTGGAAGGAAGATGGCAGACTGCAGCGTCCCGGCGTCGTCGCTACTGTGATGTCGAACCTTGGTCTTGAACGTCATCTCAGCAAACTAGGCCTTGAACTTGTGCGCACGCCGGTCGGCGATCGCTATGTGCTCGATCACATGCGGACCCATGGCTTCAATATCGGCGGCGAACCTTCCGGGCACATTATCCTCTCGGACTATACGACAACCGGCGACGGCTTTATCGCGGCCCTGCAGGTGCTTGCCGTGGTCAAGCGCGGCGACAAGCCGGTATCGGAACTCTGCCACCGTTTCGAGCCCTTGCCGCAGGTGCTCAAGAATGTCCGCTACCAGACGGGCAAACCGCTGGAAAACGCGCAAGTGCGGTCGGCCATCGCGAATGCCGAGCGCAAGCTGGGTGGCGGGGGCCGCCTGATCGTGCGGCCTTCCGGGACCGAGCCGGTCATCCGCGTGATGGGCGAGGGTGACGACAAAACCCTGGTCGAATCGGTGGTCGACGATGTGGTTGAGGCATTGAGCCGGGCTGCTGCCTGATTGGCGTAATCTTACCGCCTGACCGCCGGCGCGCACGCTGCGTAAACAGATTCTTAAAATCAAATTCACGACGAAATCGCTTGTCCGCGGGTTCGCGCCAGCCGCTTTGTTAACGAGCGTGGTTAAGAATTAAGGTTAAGCAGCAATTAAGGAATTGCTGCCATCGTCTCCTCCAGTTGGCCGATAAGGCCGCGTCTGTGGTGAGGGACGATCATGATTTTTCCGCGCGTTAGAATTCTGGCATTGGCTGCGGCTGCTTCAATCGCGGCGGTCAGCGGGGCACATTCAGCCGACCTGCCGCTTGCACCGCCACCGGTGCCGGAATTTTCAGGTTGGTATCTTCGCGGCGATATCGGCTTTAGCAACCAGAATGTTCGCAGCCTGTACAATGTGAACTACGCTGGCTTCACGTCGGTGAACAATATCGACAAGGGTTTCGACGCAGCGCCGCTCTTCGGCCTCGGCGTCGGCTACACCGTGAACAACTGGCTGCGTTTCGACGTCACCGGCGAGTACCGTGGCGCCGCAAACTTCCACGGGCTCGATGTCGGAGCCATTCCTGTGGCCTTGGCGCTGCCCCATGTTTCGCCGATGACCGGTACACCGCCAGCAAGTCGGAATGGACGTTCCTGTTCAACGGTTATGTTGATCTCGGTACCTGGTGGAGCATTACGCCGTTCATCGGGGCCGGCGTCGGTGCGAGCCGCAATACGATCAGCAATTTTGGCGATTTCTCGACCTGCGTTAACAGCCGCAATTGCGTGCGGCGGGCGGCAGCGACGCCTTCGCCGGCACCGCCAGCAAGTGGAATTTCGCGTGGGCCTTGCATGCCGGTATTGCCTACCAGGTCTGGCGGAACACAACGATCGAGCTTGCGTACCGCTATATCGACCTCGGCAATGCGCACAGCGGCGACGCTCGCGCGATTCGACGGCACCAACAATTTCAACAACCCGATGGAATTCCATCATCTGACGTCGCAGGACGTCAAATTGGGCGTGCGGTTCAATCTCGGCGGCTACGACTACTATCAACCGCCTCCGCCGCCGCTCCGTAGCAAAGGCTAGTGAGTATTGGACGCCGCGGGCCACCGCAGCGTCCTGGTGACAGCGTGCGACCAAGTTCAAACCTTATGGGACAGTCGTCATGAGTCGGTCGAGGCCGTTTGATCTCATTGGTCAGCGAATGCACGCCGCCCGCGTGGCCGCCGCCATTTGCGCGACGCTCGCGGTATCGTCGGCCGATCGCGCACTCGCTGCAGATTGGCTCGGCGACTCGGGTCTGCGCGGCTCGCTCGCGCCGACTACCTATGCCCGATGGGATGGCTGGCAGTTCGGCGTATTGGCCGGCTACAGCAATCTGAATACCGATTTTGGAAACAGCACAAGTTCGCTTGTCGCGTTTATACTGCGCAATTCGCTTCTTGAAACCGAAGCAGCTCCTTCGACCTGGACAACATTGCCAGCGAACTCAACCAATGCCGCAGATGTTCGGTGGATTTCTCGGCTACAATATGCAATGGGACCAGTTCGTCCTCGGTTGGGACCTTGCCTACAAACACCCATCGATCTTGCAGTCATCTGCGAGCGATTCCTTGAGGCGTGTCTTCACTACGTCTGACAGTGTCCTGCATGATGTAACCATCGATGCGCAATCGACGTTTAAGCTCGTTGACTACGCGGCTCTGCGGGCGCGTGCCGGTTATGCTGTCGGCCAGTTTCTGCCTTATGCGGCGGTGGGTATTGCGGTTGGACGCTTCAACTACCAGACAACCGTAACTGTGACAGACACTTTGACTCCGCCTGGGCCGCCACCATTTCAACAGTCCGCTAGCGCGGGCCAGACGAATGTCTTTGTCGCTGGCGTTGCTGCCGGTCTCGGTGTGGATTGGGCGGTCACGCCGACGATATTTGTCCGTGGCGAATGGGAATTCGTCGCATTCGCACCTGTCAATCAGACTCGGTCGAACGTGCAGGCAGGTCACGTCGGACTTGGCGTGCGATTCTGGTAAACGCAATTACGATTTGATCAAAATCGTAGAGCTGTTCGCGGTCAGCCGCACCAGTTGACCGCGGCGGGCAAGTCGCCTATCTCCGCCAGTGGGACACCCCTCCCCAACGAGGGGCGCCTATCTGGAAGGATAGACAAAAATGACGGCGACGAAGCCCGGCGTGCGGCCGGCCAGCCCGCACTTTTCGTCCGGCCCATGCGCAAAGCGTCCCGGCTGGAGCCTGCAAAATCTCACCGACGCGGTTCTCGGACGGTCTCATCGGTCAAAGATCGGCAGGGCCAAGCTCAAACGCGCCATCGACTTGACGCGCGATGTGCTCGAGATACCGGCGGATTACCGCATCGGCATCGTGCCGGCCTCCGACACCGGCGCGGTCGAGATGGCGCTCTGGTCACTCCTCGGCGCGCGCCCGGTAACGATGCTGGCCTGGGAAGTCTTTCGGCGAGGGCTGGATCACCGACGTCGAGAAGCAACTCAAACTCAAGGATGTTGCTCTCGTCAAAGCACCCTACGGCGAGTTGCCGGACCTCACGAAGATCGATTTTGCGTCCGACGTGGTTTTTACCTGGAATGGGACAACATCGGGCGTGCGCGTGCCGAATGGCGCCTGGATTGCCGCGGACCGCAAGGGCCTCACGATCTGCGATGCTACTTCAGCGGCATTCGCGCAGAGGCTCGAGTGGCCGAAGCTCGATGCTGTCACCTTTTCCTGGCAGAAAGCGCTGGGCGGCGAGGGCGCGCATGGCATGCTCATCCTTTCGCCGCGCGCGGTCGAGCGGCTCGAGACCTACAAGCCCGCCTGGCCGTTGCCGAAGATTTTCCGGCTGACGAAAGGCGGCAAACTCAACGAGGGCATCTTCGCCGGCGAGACGATCAATACGCCATCGATGCTTTGCGTTGAGGATTATCTCGACACGCTGCAATGGGCGAAATCGGTTGGGGGGCTTTCCGCCACGATTGCCCGTTCGGACGCGAACGCTGAAGCGTTATCCGACTGGGTGGACGCCACACCATGGGTCGACCATCTGGCGAAAAATGCGTCGTACAGGTCAAACACCTCCGTTTGCCTGAAGTTTGCCGATCCGGCGGTCACGAGGCTGTCCGGCGACGACCAGGCCGCCTTCGCAAAGACGATGGCGGCATTGCTCGAAAAAGAAGGCGTCGCCTACGACATTGCTTTTTACCGCGACGCACCGCCGGGCCTGCGCATCTGGTGCGGGGCAACGGTCGAGCGTCACGACATCGAGACGCTCACGCCATGGCTCGACTGGGCGTTCGCCGAAACCAAAGCCGCGCTGCCGAAAGCGGCGTGATCGGCAAGCCTGCCCGCCGACCGGCACTACCGAGTTTCATCGATATTGAAAATCAGGCCAAATCCCATGCCTAAAGTGCTTATCTCGGATGCTCTGTCACCTGCTGCCGTGCAGATTTTCAAGGATCGCGGCATCGACGTGGATTTCCAGCCCGCGCTCGGCAAGGACAAGGAAAAGCTTGCGGCAATCATCGGCGGTTACGACGGACTCGCGATCCGCTCCGCAACGAAGGTTACGGCAAAAATTCTCGAACAGGCGAGGAATCTCAAGGTGATTGGTCGGGCAGGGATCGGCGTCGACAATGTCGAGATTCCGGCCGCGACTGCGCGCGGAATCATCGTGATGAATACGCCGTTTGGTAATTCGATCACCACAGCCGAGCACGCTATATCGCTCATGCTCGCTCTCGCGCGGCAAATTCCGGAGGCTGATGCCTCAACCCGCGCCGGAAAGTGGGAAAAAAACAAATTCATGGGCGTGGAGATTTTCGGCAAAACGCTCGGTATCGTTGGGTGCGGAAATATCGGTTCGATCGTCGCTGACCGCGCACTCGGCCTGAAGATGAAGGTGGTCGCCTACGATCCCTTCCTGTCGCAGGAACGCGCGGATGATCTCGGAGTCGAGAAAGTCGAACTCGATGAATTGTTCAAGCGCGCGGACTTCGTGACTCTCCACACGCCGCTCACCGACAAGACGCGTAACATCATCAATGCGGCCTCGATCGGGATGATGAAAAAGGGCGCCCGCATCATCAATTGTGCCCGCGGCGGCCTGGTGGATGAAGCCGCCCTCTATACGGCGCTTAAGGATGGGAAAATCGCCGGAGCAGCCTTCGACGTGTTCGTGATCGAGCCGGCGACGGAAAACCCTCTTTTCAATCTGCCGAATGTCGTCTGTACGCCGCATCTCGGCGCGGCCACCAGCGAGGCCCAGGAAAATGTTGCCTTGCAGGTTGCCGAACAGATGTCGGACTATCTTGCTGCGCGGCGCCATCACCAACGCCATCAACTTCCCTTCGATCAGCGCAGAAGAAGCACCCAAGCTCAAACCATTTGTTGCGCTGGCGGAAAAGCTCGGATCCTTTGCCGGTCAATTGACTGAGACCGGAGTCAGTAAGGTGCAACTGGCCTACGAGGGCGCGGTGGCGCAGATGAACACCAAGGCTCTGACCTCTGCGGCGCTCGCCGGGCTGCTGCGGCCGATGCTCGGCGACGTCAACGTCGTTTCGGCGACAGTAGTGGCAAAAGAGCGGGGCATCGTGGTCGAGGAGGTGACCCGTGAAATGCGTGAAGACTATGAAAGCCTGATCACTATCACCATGACGACGGAGCGGCAGTCACGGCATGTGTCGGGCACGGTGTTTGCCGACGGCCGGCCGCGCATCGTCAATATCAAGGGCATTCGCATGGATGCCGAATTCGGCCCCTCAATGATCTACATCACCAATCTCGACAAGCCGGGGTTTATCGGCAAATTCTCTTCGACGTTGGGCGAGGCCGGCATCAATATCGCGACTTTTCACGTCGGCCGTGAAGCGCCTGGCGGCAATGCGATTGCATTGATCGAGATCGACGGAGACCTGCCAGAACCAGTGCTTGCAAAGGTGCGCGCGCTGCCGCAGGTGCAGCAAGCCAAGCCGCTGCATTTCTGAGAATTGCGCATAAGATCAAGCGCTTGTCGCTGCGGCCCATTGCTGCCCAGGCGGTCGACTTTGGCTTGCCACCAAAGGGAGCATCCATTATCCGAAGGTGGACCTGGCCGGTGGCACCCGGCTTCATGCGTCCGGGCGCTGGCTCAGGGAAGGGATCCTGATGGCGAATGTAGTAGTGGTCGGATCCCAATGGGGCGACGAAGGTAAGGGCAAAATCGTCGACTGGCTCTCAGAGCAGGCCGACATCGTCGTACGCTTTCAGGGGGGCCACAATGCAGGCCATACCCTGGTGATCGATGGCCTGACCTACAAGCTTTCGTTGCTGCCGTCCGGCGTGGTGCGCGGGGGAAAACTGTCGGTTATCGGCAACGGCGTGGTCGTCGATCCGCAGGCGCTCACCGACGAGATAGCCCAATTAAAGAAGCAAGGCATCGTCGTGACGCCCGAAAGCCTGCGTATAGCCGAAAACGCGATCCTGATCCTGCCGCTCCACAGGGAGCTCGAGGCGTTGCGTGAAGCCGAAAACTCAGCAACTCGAATCGGCACGACCAAGCGCGGTATCGGACCGGCCTATGAAGACAAAGTCGGCCGTCGCGCGATCCGCTTCATGGATCTTGCAGACCTGCCCGCCCTGCGGGCCAAAATCGACCGGCTGCTTGCGCATCACAATGCGCTCCGCAGGGGTTATGGCCTCGCCGAGATCGAGCCACAGACGGTCTATGACCACCTCGCATCCATTGCGCCGAAGGTGCTGCCATTCATGGATTCGGTCTGGTCGCTGCTCGACGGCAAGCGCCGCGAGGGCAAACGCATTCTGTTCGAGGGCGCGCAAGGCGCGCTGCTCGATATTGATCACGGAACCTACCCCTACGTGACATCGTCGAATACCGTGGCTGCCCAAGCGGCCACCGGCTCGGGGCTTGGCCCCAATGCGATCGATTACGTGCTTGGTATTTGCAAGGCCTACACAACTCGAGTCGGCTTGGGCCCGTTCCCCACTGACCAGATGGACAATTCGATCGGGAAGACTCTTGGCGAACGCGGCCGCGAATTCGGTACTGTGACGGGCCGCGCCCGCCGGTGCGGATGGTTTGACGCAGTTCTGGTCCGGCAGGCCGTCCGGACCTGCGGCATCGATGGCCTGGCTCTTACGAAACTCGATATTCTGGACGGTTTCGACGAGATAAAAGTCTGCGTGCGCTATCGCCTGGATGGGCGCGAAATTGACTATCTTCCGGCGGGCGAGCAGGCGCAGGCACGGGCGGAACCGGTCTATGAGAGCATCGGCGGCTGGAAGGAGCCGACGGCGCGCGCCCGTTCCTGGGCACAACTGCCGGCGCAGGCGATAAAATACGTCCGCCGTATCGAGGAGCTCGTGGGCTGTCCGGTGGCGCTGTTGTCGACGAGCCCGGAACGCGAAGACACCATCCTGATGAAGAATCCGTTTGAGCTATGATTGCTGAAAAAAGACACGAACCGAGGCCAAGCATGGGCGTGGGGACCAGAATCCGGGCGCCGTCATGCTCCAGCAAAATAAGCGGCAATGGCTGACTATTATCCCTTGATCGCCAGGGCCGTCGGCGGCCTTGACAAGAACACGGGCGAAAATCGTCGCGCGCTGTATGACCGCGCGCGCACCGCATTGGTCAGTCAATTGCGCGGGGTCGAGCCACCGCTGGACGAAACGGAAATTACCCGCGAGCGGCTGGCGCTGGAGGAGGCGATCCGCAAGGTCGAGGCGGAATCATCCAAGCGGCCGCGGCCGGATGCTTTGGAGGCCGAGCCGGCGGAGCCGTCGCTTCGCGACCGGGGGCTCCGCGACTTTCGTGAGACAGTTGCCGAGGCTGAGGGGCTTGGCGGTGCCGCGGCGGAGGCAAAACGCGCTGCGCACGCAACCTATGAGGCAATGCCCGGTGACCCGGGCGGATCACCCTACGTCGAACCGCCGGTCCTGCCTGAACCACCTCCGGTTTCGGAGCCATCGCTGTCCGAGGAGGTGCCGCAAGAACCCAGCTATGTGCCCCCACCTCCTGCGCGGGGTGCCTACGACGATGACGATGAATACACGCGTCGCCCCGCGCGCTCTTATGCCGGACTGGTCAAATTATTCGTGCTCGTCGTGGTCATGGCGGGTATTGCGGGCGGACTGTATTGGCAGCGACACACGATCGCATCGATGGTCGCAAGTTTCCGCTCGCAACCGGCACCAAAGCCGAAGGAAGTGGCCCAACCATCGGTGCGCCCGAAGATTGCCGATCGGATAGGGCAATCCGGCCAACCGGCTCCAAATTCCGCGAATGCTCCGGCGGCCGCCGTTGCGCAAAAAGTGGTGCTTTACGACGAAGATCCGAACGATCCGCAGGGCAAGCGTTATGTGGGTTCGGCGCTCTGGCGCACCGAGACGGTGTCGCCGGGACCGGGCCTTGCGCCGGAACTTGCGGTCCGCGCAGACATCGAAATTCCGGAACGCAAGCTTCGCATGACATGGTCGCTCCGCCGCAATACGGATAAGGCGTTGCCCGCAAGTCATACGATCGAAATCATGTTCACGTTGCCGGCCGATTTTTCCGAAGGCGGCATCGGAAATGTGCCCGGCGTGCTGATGAAACAGAACGAGCAGGCGCGCGGCGTTCCTCTTGCCGGTCTGGCGGTCAAGGTAACCGATGGTTATTTCCTGATCGGATTGTCGGCAGTCGACGTCGACCTGCAGCGCAACATCCAATTGCTCAAGGAACGCGACTGGTTTGATATCCCCGTCGTCTATACCAGCGGCAAACGCGCGATCCTGGCGATGGAGAAGGGGACACCGGGTATGCGCGCCTTCGAGGAAGCCTTCCGCGCATGGGGGCAGTAGACGACCGCGCAACTTCGGAAGTTCATCAATAAGATTGGCCGGGCAGGGGCCCGGCCATTTTATTTGGCGCTATGCACCGAGAGTTTCTCAGTGCGCTGCGAGTGATGCGGTTTCCGCAGGCTGTTCGAGCGTCGCGATCCGGCTTTTGACGGCCTTCTGGACTTTTTCGAAGGCACGAACCTCGATCTGCCGTACCCGCTCGCGCGAGACGCCGAACTCGGCAGCAAGCTCTTCGAGCGTGATCGGATCGTCGGCCAGCCGCCGCGCCTCGAAGATGCGGCGTTCGCGGTCGTTGAGAACGTCGAGTGCGGAGACAAGTGCCTGGTGGCGGTTGTCGCTTTCCTCGCTCTCCGCGAGAATCCGCTCCTGGCTCGGAGCGTCGTCAACCAGCCAATCCTGCCACTCGCCGCTCTCGCCGTCGTCGCGGATCGGCGCGTTAAGCGAAGCGTCGCCGCCCAGGCGGCGATTCATGTCAACGACGTCCTGTTCGGTGACGCCCAGGCGCTTGGCGATGACCTGCACCTGATCAGGCCGCAGATCGCCCTCGTCGAGCGCGGAAATCTTGCTCTTCGCCTTGCGCAGGTTGAAGAAGAGCTTTTTCTGGTTTGCGGTGGTGCCCATCTTCACCAGCGACCACGAACGCAGGATGTATTCTTGTATTGCCGCCTTGATCCACCACATTGCGTAGGTGGCGAGGCGGAAGCCTTTCTCAGGCTCAAAGCGTTTGACCGCCTGCATCAGGCCGACATTGCCTTCGGAGATAACCTCCGAGATCGGCAGGCCGTAGCCGCGGTAGCCCATCGCAATCTTGGCGACGAGGCGAAGATGGCTGGTGACAAGCTGGTGCGCGGCGTCACGATCGCCGTGCTCGCGCCAGCTGCGCGCCAACATGTATTCCTGCTGCGGTTCCAGCATGGGGAACCGGCGGATTTCGTCTAGATAGTGTGAAAGGCCGGATTCGGCCTTGAGTGCCGGCAATGCGGCGGTACGGGCCATGGAAGCGCCCTCCTTACTTGCCCCCGTTTGATCGGCAGGCGGGTTACTGCCGCCGCTCCCCGAGCCGACGGCATAGTGATGTTGCGACCGCGAAAACCCTCGATCGCAAGTGCAGCATAATGGCTTGGGCGGGCGAAAGATAGCATTGTGCCCTCACGTCAGCGTGACGCGGTCATGCGTCACAGCATACCCCAAGCCATTGTTTTGGCTGGTCTATTTGCGCGGTTCGTGCCCCGCTTCACGGCTCTCCGTGTGCAGGGCATGACGTAAACGACGCAAATCGCCCGGCAGTTCCGATTGGAACTCCAGGAGATCGCCGGTTTCGGGGTGCTCAATGGCCAGTAGATAGGCATGGAGTGCCTGTCTTCCAAGGGCCTCCAGTGCGCTTCGAGCTTCGGGCGCCAAGCGGCTCGATTTTGTCCTAAAGCCGGTGGCATAGGTGGCATCGCCCAGGATTGGGTGTCCCGCATGGGCAAGATGGACGCGGATCTGGTGGGTCCGTCCGGTTTCCAGCGTACAGGCGAGAAGCGCCGCAACCGGTTTGCCGTCTGACCCGGGAAACTGCTCCAGCACCTGCCAATGCGTGACGGCTGCCCGGCCGTCGTCCCGGACCGCCTGACGGTCGCGCGCATGCGGGTGACGGCCGAGCGGGACGTCGATATGCCTTTCGGGCGCGCCGGCACGCCCCAGACGAATGCGAGATAGCCTCGCTTGAGAGGCCCTTCCGCCTTTCTCGGCGAATTGCCGTGAAAGCGCGCGATGGGCTTTGTCGGTCTTGGCGACGACCATCAGGCCGGTGGTGTCCTTGTCGAGCCGGTGGACGATGCCGGGACGTTTGACGCCGCCGATCCCCGACAGGCTGGCGCCGCAATGTGCGATCAGCGCATTGACCAGCGTGCCCGATGCATGGCCCGCCGCGGGATGCACGACCAGGCCCTTCGGCTTGTCGATGACAATGATGGAGTCGTCCTCGTAGACGATATTGAGCGGGATCGTTTCGCCCTTGGGCGCCGCTGGTTCGGGTGGCGGCAGGGTCACTGTCACGACATCGCCGGATTTGACGGCGGTTGCCGGATCGCGGATCGTGCGCGCCGCGATCTTCACTTGGCCGGCGAGAATTAACGCCTTCAGGCGCGAGCGCGATAAAGTCGCAAGGTGTGCCGCAAGAACGCGGTCGACCCGCTCGCCCGTTTCGGAGGCGGTGATGGTGACTGACTCGGTGGCATTATCCGTCATGGTTCAAGAAATGGCTGGCGAGGACGAAAAACCACTTGATCCGGAAGCCGCGCGTATTGTCGCCAAGGTTCGCCGGCTGATGATGATTGCAAGTCTGACGACCTTCGTTGCGGTAGCCGCGGTGCTTGGGGTCATCGGCTACCGTTTTTTCAGGAGCGGGGAAAGAGCGCCGGCCGCGCCGGATGTTTCGATTGCGCTGCCCGCCGGGGCCCGGGTGCTTTCAAGCGCGATCGGTGACGGCCGCGTGGTGCTTACGGTTGAGGTCAATGGCGCGATCGAACTCCTCAGTTTTGACCTCAATACGCTCAAGCCCCTTGGCCGCACGCGTTTGGCGCCTCACTGACTCCGTATCCCGGCGGCCGCCAAGCTTGCGGCGTCGCCGGATCGAGGCTATTCGAGGGCCAAGCTCCCTTCGTCTAGCGGCCCAGGACGTCGCCCTCTCACGGCGAAAACAGGGGTTCGAGTCCCCTAGGGAGCGCCAATAAAATCAATGGCTTATAGAAGTTTTCTATTCGGCCATTCGGAAAATCGAATATCCGTCAAATAACTGCCAGCGGACTTCGATGTACGTTCCGGCTGACATCCTGGCGGCAGATCAATCGTCCTCCCCGCGCGCGTTAGACCCGCAGGAATATTTTGCGACGGTAGAAGAAGTAGGCGAGCAAAACGGCGAAGGTTAGCCCTAGCAGATGGGCGAGGAAGCTGCCGGTGCCGGGTGTGGTCAGCCGGTCGATCAGCGCGGCGAAATCGCCACCGACGAATCGCAACGCAAATGGCTCGAAGCCGAGCACGTTGTTGATGAAATACAGCATGATGGCATTGGCGCCGATCCAGACGAAAATCAGCGACCAGCGCTGTACCCCCCAGACATCAACGATCTGGTGCCACGCACCGAGCAACATCAAACTGTAGCCGCCAGCGACCAGCACAAATGACGAGGTCCAGATCGCCTTGATAATCGGAAATTGTAGTCCCCACACTGTCCGGCCAGGACCAGCGCAATGCCGGCGCCGATCAGCCATGCCGATTTCTGCTGGGCCTCGAGCCGCTCGTCCTTGAGCAGCAAACCTGCGAACACGCCGAGCAAGCAGGTGGCAATCGCCGGCAAGGTGCTGAGCAGCCCTTCCGGATCGCGTGTTTTATCCCATAGTCGGCCGGGGAGATAATGCAGGTCGATCCAATTTGCGAGATTGGCGTCAGGTGCAAACGAACCGGCGCCGATCCCGGGCACGGGCACGAAAGTTAGCAGCGCCCAATAGCCGACGAGGAGCGACAGGAACGCGACCACCAGGCCGCGCAGGTTCAAATTGAGGAACATCAGCGAGGCGAACAGGTAGCAGAGCGCGATGCGTTGCAGGACGCCAAGATAACGGATATCGGCCCAGTGGTTTTTGATGCCCCCGTAAAAGATCAGCCCGAGGGCATAGAGCAGCAATGCCCGGCGCAGCACGCGAAGATGGGCATGGTAGCGGCCCTCGCGCTCGACCAAGCGCGGCAGCGCCAGCACGATGGAAACGCCGGTGATGAAAATGAACAACGGGAAGATGAAATCGTAGAAACGAAACCCGTCCCACTCGACGTGATGCAAGTTGAGCGCCGAGGAATTGGCCGACCGCGCTTACGCCGGCCCCTTGCCGTGGGACATGTTTTCGAGCGCCCAGATAGCGCCGTCGGCGCCGAGAATCCAGAAAATATTGAAGCCGCGGAGCGCGTCGACCGAGGCGATGCGCCGGCGCCAGCGGGGGCGGCCGCGGTGCACTCATCGGCGTCTCTTGGTCGCTACTCATGTAGCTGGCGTTGTAAGCCAGCGTGCACGGTTCTTGCCGCCTTCGACAAGCCGTCGTGCACGCGGCGGGATCCGACCGAGGTCAATACTTCGATTGTCGCAGCCGTGCGTTGACCTAAATCAAGCTTATCTGCTAACTAGTGCTCCGCTGGCGGCGGCCATTTCGGTCGTAGCTGCCCCGCAGGCTACCTCCGCTTCCTCGACACGAAAATAATTCCGGCCGACGAAGATTTATCGTAGTGATGCCAGGAAGTGCGGTGGTCGTAGCCCGAGCACGCCGGCGAGCGTGACCGCAAATACCGAGCTTTCCATATCGCGCTCCTGGGAATTGAGATTTTCCGGCAGATGCGCGCTGGCATAGTCCACGTAGGAGACGCGCCGGACGCAAGCGAGGTCGCCGACCGCTTCAAGCGCGGCCTTGCCCGTCATGAGATGATCAGAGTGATCGTTCGGATTGATGCGCGCGTCGGTCTCCGCCACGTTGAGCTGAACATTAGTTGCGCGTCCGCGCTCGAAATCCACGATCTTGCGCACCGTCATCACCAGATCTTTCCAATCGTGATAGACGGTCGAACCGTCGATCGCGGCCAATTGTCGTTCGTCGCCAGCCGCCAGCCGTTTCAGCGACTGGAAACCAGTGTGCTTATAGCCTCTACCCTGCGGGTTGCCGTCTGGCACGCGCAGGAAATAACTCACTGTGCTGCGATAGCTGACGCGGCAGATAAGATGACCGTTGAACGACATGTGTGCTGCCGCCTCGCTCAGCCGGGATATCGTCGGCGTCAGCCATGAAGCGAATCGCGCGCTTCGCGCCGTTTTCGCGCGCCAAATAAAACGGATGTTTGCGGCCACCGCGGCCAGTGCCGAGACCGGCGTCGCCCGCGGTCATGTGAATAAAGACGGTCTTCTTGGCCCCATTGATCACGTCCTGAAACGCGGATGGGTTCATGAACAACTGCCAGTCGTCCTCATGGGCGGCGAAATAAAACGAAACCTTATCGGGCGGTCCACGCTCCCCGGCAATGGCCACTGGGGCCTGCGGGATGGCGGCAACGGCAAGCCAAAACGTCGCAATCGACCGAACTGTAGGCATTCCCGGTCTCCGCAAGAAAAGTCTTAAACGCATTCAACAATAAGAATATGATAGTGGGCCCTTGCGATAGCAATAGCTTATTGTGCGACTTTAATGCCGGCCTTTCTCTGGCGTTTTTGTCATCGTCATCGCCCTCGCTCCATCATTTCCTCAACGTGGAATGAGTTTTTTGTTTATACGGCACCAAGTGTACAGCGCGTCGTACATGACAAGCCCGTGGCCAAGCATCTCATGGTCGTCCGGGAAATTCGCCGACAGGCCGTAAGGCAAACCCTCCACTTGGGGCGTCAGATTAGCTCGTGAGGTGTCAGCACCTCAAATGATGGTCGCCAAGCGTGCGAGTGCCGGATCTTGGATGTAGTAAATTTTGAGGACTGCATCAAACGAACACTGGTCGCCGTGATGACCAAACTCAACGTCCTTGACCGTCCCAACCGGACATGTGGATCTTATTGCCAGGGCGCGCGAGGTTTGACGTCCCAGCCGTTCCGGTGCAGCCGGTGAGGACAATCTCTCCGCCGCCAGCAGATTCGCAGTAGCTAATTGGCCGACTATTGAACGACGTCGAGTTTGACCTTCGCAACACCCCGTTCAACAATTCCTAACGTTTCGGCCGCTGAATACGAGACGTCGACAACGCGTCCGGGAACAAACGGACCGCGATCATTGACGCGAACTGTCACAAATCGTCCTATCGCCAGATTTGTCACGCGCAACCGGGTGCCAAATGGCAATGTAGGGTGAGCAGCAGTCAGCGCATTCGGATTGAAGATTTCGCCGTTTGCGGTCTGTTGTTCATCTGAGTAGAAGCTGGCAACCCCGTATGGCGCAAATTGCGCCTTGGCTGCATTTCCATCGTCTGCGAATGGAGTCTGCTTTCTTGGCTTAGCCGCTACGCGCGTGCGATTGTCGTTCCAGCGACGCCTCTCGACTGGCGGCACGTAATTCATGTTTGTCGGTAACAGCGGAGGACTGAGCGCAGGCCGCGAGCGCCGCCGCCGTCAGAGTGACGGCAAACAGCCGAACAAGGTTCCGAAACCCGGCGGACGCGCGGAAAGGCGCGCCGGGAAAAATACCCTCAGTGACGAGGCTCGAATTTTTGAGACAGCTATTGGAAGACATCCCCAACCCCCACTGGCCGCAATCCGACAGACAATAAGGGCTAAATCGTGACGACAAAAAATGAGCGTACGATCTATTTTGCGATGTGATTTTTCAGTGATCGATTTGTCGCAATCTGCTGCCAATTTTTTAAATTCTCACGTGCCTTTTGCGTGAGAAATTACCACTAATCTGGTGGCGCTTCCGAGCATTAGCACGCAATGGGCGCCACACCATTGAGAAGGGAAATCGCAGCAACCACATCATGCGACGCGATTTGTGTCTGCTTGCTGTCGTGATTAAACAGAATACCGCTGATGATGATACCCGCTAAAAATACCGTCACGAACGCCACACTGATGATGTCTCGGCTGCGTGGAGCACCAGGACTAACTGCGGTGGACGTTCCGGTTCAGCTTCGGCGGCTCCGCAGCCTGGCTTATTAATTCGGCGAAGCGGCGACGAAACTGTGCATCAAAAATGTCTTCAACGCATTCTACGCTTTAGTCATGCGTCAGCGCATTGAACTGGCGTCTTAGTAATTCCCATTCATTTGTTTTCAACACCGAGTGCGCCTTCCCGCACGTGGGAGATGCTGCCAGACGTTTTATCGGGTCATGGCGTTAAGGGCGAGCATGAGCAGAAATATTCCGCCCAAGGACCACCCAAATAACCGCGCTGTGTGCTGTTCGCCCATAAGTCGATAACGACTTACCTGAACAAACGTTGAGTCGGTTACGGTTTTGAACTGTTTTTCTAGCAAGAAGGCCACGTTACGAAGTGGGGAACCGATGGGACTGCATCGGTTAAAGATCGTGCCCCGAACGAATGGATGCCGCTTTACGTTTAGTGAGGGACCGCGCGGAATTTCCCCCGTCCCCTTATAGGTCCCGCTCATGGTCAGCGTACCGCCCGGCTGTGCGCCGCCAGCGCGCAGGCTCATTCCCTTGTTATTTCTGTGGTATTTAGCCATCCTAAAAAGAGCGCATGAAAATGCAGGTTGGCGTCATGCAACTGTTCACGACAGCCGAGGCGGCTGCTTATTTGCACCTCAAGGAACGCAAGATCTACGAAATGGTGGCCGAGGGGACCGTGCCCTGCACGAAGATCACCGGCCGTTGGCTGTTTCCCAAAGCCGAGCTCGATCATTGGCTTGGTCCAGCATTTCGCGCCCGGATGGGATCACGCGTCCGGACGCCGCGCCGATCGTCAGCGGCAGCCATGATCCGCTTCTCGAATGGGCCTTGCGGGAGAGCGGGTCTGGCCTTGCGACATTGGCACTCGGCAGTGAGGCGGGCTTTGCGCGGTTCTGCGCCGGCGAGACGATCGCCGCAGCAATTCACCTGCACTCCATCGACGACGCCGACGCCGACGCCAACATCGCGGCATTGCAAAATCGCAATGACTTGCAGGATGCCGTGATGATTGCGTTCTGTCGCCGGGAGGAGGGATTTCTGCTTTCAAACGGAAATCCACTCAAGCTTCGCTCGATCGAGGATGTGAGTAAAAAACGCGCGCGCATTGCTGTGCGTCCGAAAGGTGCTGGTGCGCAACTTCTGCTACTCGCGTTGCTGCATCAGGCGAAAATATCGCTCGATCAACTCACGGCGGTTACGCCTGTTTGCCCGACGGGCCCCGATATCGCGCAAGCGATCCGCGCGGGCCGGGCCGACACCGGCATTGCCACGCGCGCGGTCGCCAATGCGGCGGGGCTCGATTTCATTCCGATCGCCTGGGAGCCGTTTGATCTTGTGATGCGCCAGCGCGACTATTTTCACCCGCCCTTGCAGGCGCTGCTCAAGTTTCTGCACAAACAGGAACTCGCAGCCCGCGCCCGCGAACTGGGCGGTTACGATCTCACCGCGACAGGTTCGGTTAGGTTTGTGAACTGATGACCGACACGCAAGCCTGGCCGACGGAATTGCGTCTGCACAAAGGCGGAAAGACATT
The DNA here is from genome assembly GCA_963702605.1 of uncultured Pseudomonadota bacterium. Taxonomy (GTDB): domain Bacteria; phylum Pseudomonadota; class Alphaproteobacteria; order Rhizobiales; family Xanthobacteraceae; genus Pseudolabrys. The sequence goes on along the minus strand of CAVPDI010000033.1, from coordinate 11,146 downwards.
GACTGTCACGTTTGACGGCGGCGACCGTTTCGATCTGCCGGCCGAATATTTGCGGGTGAAAAGCCCCAGTGCCGAAGTGCAGGGTCATTCTGCGGAAGAGCGGAAAACCGTTCCCGGCAAACGCGACGTCAGCATCATCGAGGTGCTTCCCGTCGGGAATTACGCAGTGCGGCTTGTATTTGACGACCTGCATTCGACCGGAATCTTTGGCTGGGAATACCTGCTTGATCTGGGGCGCAACCGCGCCGCCTACTGGCAGGACTATGTTGATGAACTCGCCGCGAAAAATCTGACGCGCGAGCCACAGGCACAGCGCAAGTGATAATCATAGACATGCGTTACCGGAGAGATCGGTCTGTTCAATGAAGCAGTGCGCGTGCACACGATGCGAGTGCGACGATAGCGATTGAATTGGCAAAATTGGTCAGGCTGCTCCCGCATACGCGGTCTCTTCGTTCTCCGCAGGCGCCGGGCGAGCGCCGTGGACAACGAATCCATGCATCAGCGCGGTGACCGCGAGGAACGCCAGGCTAGCCGCGACGGTATTCCGAAAGTCGGGAGCGAGCCAAAGGAGGGCTGCGCCTGTGAGCGCGAAGGCGTAAGGCACGCCGTGCACGAAAGCCCGGCAATCCGGTTTTCCACATAACAGGAACGTCGAATACGCTGCTGTCAGCTCAAACATGAGCCCTGCCGTCATCAATATTGACTGGCCGCGGGCGGAACGAATCAGCAAGCCGCCCAGCATGGCAAACCAGATGCCGAGGGCCAGGAAATCGCGCGTAGGCTCGTTGAGGCAAACGGCGGGGCGGGGGGCATCCGAATTTCACTCATGGCGACACTCCACGGTGACTGAGCAAAACTCATTACGCGATAAGATCTTTCGCGACCGGATATTATGGGCGAGACAATCCATTCAATTTGGCAAGCAGATCTTAATATCGCCGGAAAGCCCCATTTTCCGCGGATTTGGCAGAGAACAACGGTCGCTGTAGGGATTGAAGCTACGACCTCTCCCCGTGAAGGGGAATATAGCATCAAGCTTTGGCTGGGCACTGCGGCAATGGATTTGATTCCGGTTTCGGCCCCTATCGAAGTACTCGTTTGAGCCGGTATGATGCCGTCTCCCGAGCTTGGGGTTGCGACATGAGGCGGCGGGAGTTCATCACTGCTAGTTGGCGGCGCGGCAGGATGGCCGCTGGTGGTGAGAGCCAAGGAGCCGGAGCGCCTCGGCGTGTCGGCATGCTCGTCGGGTTCGACGATCCAGACATCAAAGCATTCCGACAGGAAACGGAAAAACACGGGAGGTCCGAAGGCCGCAATATTCATTTCGACTATCTCGTTTCACCGGCAGCCATAACGTGCAGGCGCTTGCCAAAGAGCTGGTCGCTACGCAGCCCGAGGTGATTTTCGCGCTAGGGAGACCGGCAGCCGCGTTGCAGAACGAGACCCACACAATACCGATCGTGTTCACCTACGTCATCGACCCGATCGGCGCAGGCTTCATCGTAAGCCTGGCACGCCCCGGCAGCAATCTCACCGGCATCATGGCTTACGAGCCAACCGTGGTCGGCAAGTGGTGCGGATGCTCAAGGAGTTTGCACCACAGACTGCACGCGTTGCGCTTTTGGGAAATCCGAAAACTGCTGTCTATTACGATTACTTGCTGCACGCGGCCCTGGCCGCCGCGCCGTCGCTCAGATCGAGGTGGTCCCCAGCCACTCGAAAATGACGCCGCCGACATCGAACGCGTAATCGCCGCCGTCGCCGGCATGCCGAACAGCGCCATGGTCGTGCTGCCGGAAAGCACGACCACCTTCAATAGCAATCTCATCATCGCGCTCGCGGCTCGCTATCGCTTGCCTGCGGTTTACAACTTAAGTCCAGGTCCGCGCGGCGGGCTTATGTCCTATGGAATTGTCGCTGCTGACCATTATCGGCAGGCAGCGTTATATGTCGATCGAATCCTTCGCGGTGCCAAGCCTGGTGACCTTCCGGTGCAGACTCCGACGAAGTACGAGACCGCCCTTAATCGCAAAACGGCTAAAGCCCTCGGTTTGACTCCGCCTGCCAGCCTTACGGTCGCGGCTGACGAGGTGATCGAATAATCCAGTTTGCTGCGATGCAGGTGCTTAGGCATTATACCGACTTGTCGCTATGTTCTGGTTTAAGCCGGTACGTAGCGCTTTGTGCGTCTTGGGGGGAAGCAACGGCGGCCGTCGCGGGAGTGCCATGGGCGATGAGGTATATTCGAACAGCGTAAAGCCGGTAGCGAGTGGAATGGGTCGTTACTATCTTTCGGTCGGAGGAGGTTGGGTCTTGAGACGCCGCGAATTCGTCGCACTTTTCGGTAGTGCAGTCGTGTGGCCGGTTGCGGTTCGCGCACAGCAAAAGCGGGCGCGTCGGATCGGTATCCTTTCTCAGGACTTACAGCCGGATCTGCTCGAAACATTCCGAGACGAGCTTCGCAAGCTGGGCTATGTCGAAGGGAATGACGTCAGCATAGAGTTACGAAATGCGGCCGGACACAATGAGCGACTACCTGCGCTTGTTCAAGAGCTCCTGCGACTCAAGGTCGACGTGATCGTCGCCGTCAATACGCCTGCCGCGCAGGCGGCTAAAAAAGCCACTAAGACTGTCCCCATCGTCATAATGCGTGTGGCTGATCCCGTCAGATCGGGACTTGTCGCATCGCTTGCTCGCCCGGGCGGAAACGTCACGGGCTTGAGTTTTATGCCGGATGCACTGGGACCAAAGGGCGTCGAGCTGCTTCATGAGATAATACCAAAGACCACGCGTATGGCCGCGCTGTATCAGGGAAATAATGCAGGAGCAGTCCTCATTGTGGACGACGTCGAGCGAAAAGGCGCACAAATTGGGCTGAAATTTGTGCGCCTTCCAGTGCACGATGAGAACGATTTTGCAAATGCTTTCGAGATCGCCTCCCGTGCTAAGTCGGAGGCGCTCTTTGTCATGGATGACGGGGCAGTTACGAAACGCCGCCAGCAAATCCTTGAACTTGCGGCAAAGCACGCGCTCCCGGTGGTGTCGATCTATAGAGACTTCGCAGTGTCCGGGGGACTGATCGCCTATGGGCCAAATCTAAATGTGGTGTATCGACGCGCCGCCGATTACGTGCACAAACTCTTAAAGGGCGAGCCTGCGCACTCTCTTCCGGTTGAACAGCCCGTGGATTTCGATCTTGTAATCAATATGAAGACCGCAAAGACGCTTGGGCTTACGATTCCGCAATCGGTGCTGATCCGAGCGAACGAAATTATCGAGTGATATGGCTAGGTGTCTTTTGATTGTCCGATTAAAGAAGCGAACATTGGCGCGATCAGCCTTGGAGTCGCTTGCGTGCCGTTTCTCGCGCACCGACCAGTCGCAAAGTGCCAGGCTCCAACCATTGTCGGGAGGCGGGGTGAGGCTCTGGAGGGGACTACGTGAGATGGCGCGATACCATACAGTCCTTGCTGGCTCAGCGGGGGTGATGTCGGTGAAAGCGGGTAAGACCCTGGCATGACATTACTGTTTTCGCTACTCGGCCGCGCCGGCGAAGGTATCGAATGAAGCGGCGCGAGTTCATCACGCTACTTGGCGGCACGCCGCTCACCTTGGCGTTCGCGTCGCGGGCAATATCTGCGCCAAACATCCCTATTGTTGGTGTCCTGTCGCCATTTCCATCTTCTACCGCCGCCCCGTGGCACAAGGCCTTCACTGACGGCCTCCGGAGCTTGGATGGGATGACGGCAAGAATATTCGGATCGAGTTTCGTTACGCCGAAGGCGGAGTAACGCACCTGCCCGAGATTGCAGCGGATCTTGCTCGGCAACGGGTCAACGTCATCGTGACCTCGGTCAATACTGACACGTTGGTCATGAAAAATGCCACTCGAACGATTCCCATCGTCATGGCATCCGCAGGCGATCCTGTTGGCGGAGGCCTTGTCCAAAGCCTTGCGCGGCCTGGCGGCAATATCACGGGATTATCGCAGATTGCTCCCGACCTGGCGGGCAAGCGCTTGCAGGTCCTGAAGGAACTCGTGCCGAGCCTGTCAGGCGTTGCAGTTATTTGGAATCCAAAAGGAACGACTTCACCGATTGCCTGGAGGGAAATCCAACTTCCAGCACAACACTTTTAATCAAACTTCAATCGCTTCCTGTAACCGGCTCAAATGCATTCGAAAGTGCTTTCCGTGAGGCAAAAGCATCGCACGCCGATGCGCTCATCATTATGCCGGACCCGATATTCGCCGGAAACTTGAAGCGGCTCGCGGATTTTGCCATCAAGTACCGCCTGCCATCTACATTTCATCTGAAAGAATACGCGGACTATGGTGGGCTCGTAGCATATGGCGTCGATCGAAAGGACCAGTTTCATCGCGCCGCCAGCTTCGTGGACAAGATCTTGAAAGGTGCGAAACCGGCCGACTTGCCCGTAGAGCAACCGACAAAATTCGAATTGGTCATTAATCTCAAGACCGCCAAGACACTGGGGATCCCAGTGTCGCCATCGCTACTTGCCAGTGCCGACGATGTGATTGAATAGTTTCAAGCGACGAGGGCGCGGATGTTGAATGCCTGGACCGGCCGGTGCAGGCCTTTGAGCTTCAGTTCATCTGTCGGTTCGACAATTGCGGCGCCTTCGATTGCGGTTTTAACTTTCCCGTCAACGAGGATTTGTCCATCGCGGGCCTCGGCACAAAGCCGTGCCGCCAAATTCACGACCGTGCCGATGGCGGAATAATCGAAACGTCCCTCGTACCCAATTCGCCCAAGTGTCGCATACCCATAGGAAGCGCCCATGCCGAATCCCAACTCATGACCGTGCTTGCGCCAACGGCCGAGAAGAATTGCCACTTGCTCGCGCATTTCGACGGCCATTTGCACGGCACGTAACGATGGTTCGTGGCATCGCAACGGATCATTAAACAGGATCAACAGGCCATCGCCGGTAAACCGCTCAAGCGTGCCCTGATGCTTATGGATCAAGTGCGCCAAGACAAGAATGATATTCGCCGAGAAACGACATAACTTCTTCGGGCTCGGCGGTCTCTGCGAACGCTGTGAAACCGCGTACGTCGCAGAATACCGCCGTGATGTCGCGTCTGTGGCTATCGAGGATGCTTTCTCCGCCTGAGGCCAATACGGCTTCAGCGATTTGGGGCGATAGAAAACGCTTGAGACGCTGCATCCGTTCAAGCTCGGCAAGTTGTTCGGCAACCCGCTGCTCGAGCGTCTTGTTCCAGTTTGCCAAGTCCGCGGCTTGTGCGGCCACCCGATCGTGCAGCTCTTTGATGCGAAGCACCGATTTCACCCGGGCGACGAGCGCGAGTTGGTCAACTGGCTTGGTGAGATACTCATCGGCACCGGCCTCAAGGCCGGCAACGACATCTTTGCCGTCAGCTTTCGCCGTCACCAGAATGATAGGGGTGAACGGCAAACTTTCATCTTTTTTGAGTTGGCGGCAAACCTCGATCCCATCGATCTTCGGCATCATTACATCGAGCAACACAAGATCAGGGCGGTTTTCGCGTGTCGAGGTGAGGGCCTCTTCGCCGTCGGCGGCCTGGATGAGCTCGTAACCGTGCAAGGCTAGCCGGGTGACAAGAATATCTCGATTGGTTTCGTTGTCATCGACAATCAAAATTCTGGGCGGGTTGTGCATTGTAACTGTTGTCTATGATAGAAATTCTTTAATTTTCGCAAGCAACAAACGTGGGCTGTAAGGCTTGGTGACATAGGCGTCGCAGCCCGCCTCGCGCGCCTTTCCTTCATCTCCGCTCAGGGCATACGAAGTAACGACGATGACTGGAATCGCCTTGAATTCCGGATCGGCTTTAAGGCGGCGCGTTGCTTCATAGCCGTCCATGATCGGCAGCTGAATATCCATCAGAACAAGATCGGGACGATGCTTGGAGACGGCGGCGAGGGCCTCTTCGCCATTTTCGGCCTCGATGAGATCGTATCCGGCGCTGCCGAGCAGGTCGCGCAGTATTTGCCGGTTGTCTTCCTGGTCTTCGACGACAAGAATACGTTTCGTCATCCGTGCCCCACCTGGTTTTCGACTTTCACCGGCACCATAAATGAAAAGGTCGCACCTTGGCCGAGCTGCAATTCAACCCATAGCCTGCCACCATGCATTTCGACGATTCGCTTGGCGATTGCGAGCCCGAGGCCCGTTCCGCCCTTTTCTTTGGTTGTTGACAAATCGGCCTGCTGGAATTCTTCGAAAATCTTTTCCTGGTCGGCCGCCGAAATTCCGGGGCCGGTGTCGTGCACGGCGACCGTTACCGATCCATTGCTGCTGGACGCTTTGATTGCCACTTCGCCATCGTCTGTGAACTTGATCGCATTGCCGACGAGATTGAACAATACCTGCGTGAGTCGTCGCTCGTCTCCACGCGCTTGCGGCAGCTCCGGCGCAATATCGACTTTCAGGGAAATGTTTTTGTTGTTCGCCAGCAACTCAACCGCACTATAAACGTTGTAAACGATATCTTTGACCGAGTAGTCGGTCAGCGTCAGATTGATCTGACCCGCTTCAATCTTCGACAGGTCGAGCACATCATTGATAAGGCCGAGCAGGTGCTTGCCATTTGCTTGCACGCGCTCAAGTGTCGTGAGGGCTTTTGCCGGAATCTCGCCGTAGATCTTGTCGACAATCAATTCGGTATAGCCGAGAATCGCATTTAAAGGCGTCCGCAATTCGTGACTCATATTGGCAAGAAACTGAGATTTGTGCCTGCTTGCGAGCTGCAATTCGACGCTCTTCTTCTCAAGTTCGTGAAACAGATTGGCATTCTCGATCGCCAGAACGGACTGTGCAGCAAATGTCTGTAGAAGCTCGATCGTGCTCTTGGAAAATTCGCCAGGTAATCTGCGCCGGACGACCAGAGCGCCGACGGCGCCCTGGACACCGACGAGCGGAACGATAAGCCGTGCACGGAAACCCGCCTTCAGCATTATGTCAGTGGTTGCCGTGTGTGGCTCGTCGTTAAGGTCGGCGACCTGAACTGGCGCCCGAATTTCAACCATCCGGCCAACTGCCTCGGAAAAATCGGAGTGTTGCTGACTGATCACCGCGATGAGGTCGTCGGTCATCCCCGATGTGGCGCGCAGCCCAAATTCGCGTTTGGTCGAATCGAAAACGTAAATCGCGCCCGCTTCAGTGCCCGACAATTGCACGGCTTTAGCGACGATTGTATCCAGAACCGTTTGCAGATCGAGCGTCGAGTTTACCGCTTGGCTGACTTCGCCTAACGCGCGCAATTCCTTATTGGACTGCTCAAGTTCGCGCGTGCGAATTTCAACCTTTTTCTCCAGATCGGCGTAGGAATCCGAAAGCCGCCCGGCCATATCGTTAAATTGCTCGGCGAGGGCCTCAAGCTCGTCACCGGTCTTAATCGAAATGCGTTGCGACAGATCGCCATGTCCAATGCGCGCCGCGCCTTGGCGCAGCGTACGGATTGGGACGACCATTCGGCGCGCCAGAAAAAGTCCGGCGAGAAGGGCAAGGATCAAGCCGCCCGCGAGCAATAGGCCAGTGCGCCCAAGCGAGCGGTAAAGCGGCGCATAAGCCTCCCTGACGGGCAAGTCGACAAAAATGAGCCAACCGAGCGGCGAGATAGGCGAATAGGCTGTCAATACGCGCCGGCCCTGGAAGTCATTTGCCTCGGTTACCTGCTCTCCCGAATTCGCACTATTGGCCAGGCGCGCCGCCTTAAACTGTTCGAGGCCAGACAAATCGCTATTGCGCAAAACCAGGCTGATGTCGGGATGGGCGATCAGTCTTCCGCGCGCGTCAACCACATAGGCCCTGCCACGTTCACCCACTTTTATTTGGGAGACGACGTCCCAAATGAATTTGAGATTGACTTCGGTGACGCTGACACCGGCGTCGCGTCGTGTCCCGGCCAATGACAGTGACATGTAAGGTTCGGACTCGCGGCGAAAATAAACCGGACCGTAATAAACTTTGTGCGCCATTGCTTCGGTGAATTTCGGGTCTTTGGAATAGTCGGTCTGGCTTCCCACAACATCCATGGCCAGCCTGGACACATGCAGTTGTTCGTGTCCGGTCGAATTGAGCTGAGCTAGCTCGGTGATTGCCGGCACTTGCCGCAGAAGCCGCAAGCCGTCAAAACGACGTTGTTCGAGCGTGCTTGCCGACCACGGCAACTGCGTGGTCCAGCCGACCTGGTTCTCGATCTCTTTGATGAATTGCGTAATCTTGGCAGCAGCAGAATTCTGCCTGCTCACGCTGAATGCGCACAAGGGAAGCCTTGTATTCCGTATAGGAAAACCAGATCTCAAAAGCACCGCTCGAAACAAGTGCAATTGAGACGACCGCCACAAACAAGACCACGTATTTAATAAACAGCTGGCCACGCAATGCGCTCCAGCCTTTCCGGCTTGTCGGCTGCTCGATTGAATTGCCGTTTGTGGTCTCGGGACCGTTCATAGATCGCCGATCTTTCGCCCTTTATAATTCGCCAGTTTCGGTCACTCAGGTACGATATGAAAAGCAATGAAGGACTATAATGTAAATTACCAGAAGCTGTACCTTTAAAACTGCGGCGCAGTCGGCCCTTTCGGCATTACAGTATTGCCTATGCTGTTAGCCCGTCCGACACCGTGTTCGAATAAGAACGCAATTTACCGGGGATGAGCCGGCATATGGCACTTAGCGGGGTTCGCACCGGAGCCACGCAGGTCCCAATTAGCGGTAAATTGCCATTGCGGTACCGGCAAAGGGGGATAGCGACGAACGGGCGAAGTGGTGGGCGCTGTAGGGATTGAACCTACGACCTCTCCCGTGTGAAGGGAAAATCAACCCCTTGCGACATCGACAACTTGTCTGAATTGGGTGGTCCTTTGGCCCTTCACGGCACCGAATTTATCGAGCGTATTGAACAATCGGCTAGTCGTGACCCGATATTTCGCAAGCTGCTTGGGGCTGTGTGGCAGAACAACATCCCCGACGACATTTGGCGACGTCTAAAAGCGGTGGCTGGACCCTCATTCTAGATTTCGGCTATTGATGCTGAGCGGAGTTTTTCGAGCTCCTGATCAATGACCGCTCTCGGGGCAACAGCGGACTTCGCGCTGAACTGTGGTAATACTTTTTGACCCAAAACGGGCGCGGAAGCCGGTTGTGGGTGTCCGGACAAGGGATTAAGGTCGCCAACCACAAAAAATAGCGCGGGTTGCCGTATTCTTCGATGCGCAGGAGGAAATCATGCGTGGGTCGTTAATCGCGGCAACTGTCACAGGCGTGACATTTTTTGGCTGTTATGCGTCGCCAAGCATCGCCCAAGACGATACCGATCAGAAATTTGGCACGGTTCATTTCGCCACCTCCTGCAATGAGACGGCGCAGCGGCGGTTTGACCGCGCGATGCGGTACCAGCACTCGTTCTGGTACAAGGCATCCAGGGAAATATTCGAGGAGACGCTCAAGGCCGATCCGACATGCGGTATTGCCTATTGGGGCATGGCGCTTGGGCTGCTCGACAATCCGCACAACCCGACACCCGCGTCCAACTTACCGCTCGGCCTTGCCGCTATTCAGGCGGCGAAAGCCACGGGCGCCAAGACGCAGCGCGAACGCGACTACATCGACGCTCTGGCGATCATGTATGTCGATTACGATAAGACCCCGCATGGGGCGCGCGTTCAGTCGTACCTCAAGGCGATGGAAGCGCTGGCCGCAAAATATCCTGACGACGACGAGGCGCAGATCTTCTACGCGATTACACTGAATGTCGCGGCCTCGCCGACCGACAAGACTTACGCCAATCAGCTCAAGGGAGCGGCCATCCTAGAGGCGATCAACAAGCGGCAGCCTCGGCACCCGGGTGTCGCTCATTATCTCATTCATCTCTATGACTCTCCGGCGCTCGCGGACAAAGGGATCGACGCCGCGCGGCGCTACTCCAAGATTGCGCCGGCTGCGCCGCACGCGCAGCATATGCCCTCGCACATCTTCACACGCGTCGGTCTCTGGAATGACTCGGTTGAGGCCAACATTGCCTCCGTGCAGGCGGCCAAGGCCGACAAGTCGCCCGGTGATCAGATGCACGGGGAGGACTATTTGGTTTACGCCTATCTGCAACTCGACCAGGACAAGAATGCGCGTGGCGTCATCGACGATATGGCCGTCAGCACTTTCGGTCCGGAGGCATTCGGTGCGCATTTCGCCTTGGCCGCGTCACCGGCGCGCTATGTGGTGGAGCGCGGCGATTGGAAAGGCGCAGCGCAGCTTAAAGTCAGTCCGAACGGATTTCCCCATGTCATGGCGATCACTTATTTCGCCCGCGCGCTCGGCGCGGCGCGCTCCGGCAATCCGGATGCTGCCAAAGCGGACATCGCCAAGTTAGCGGAAATGCGGGACAAGCTCGTGGAAGCCAAGGTTGGCTATTGGCCGGAAATCGTCGACATCCAGCGCCAGATCGCGACTGCCTGGATGCTCTATGCCGATGGCAAATATGATGACGCGCTCAAAGCGATGAGCGCGGCCGCCGACGCCGAGGATAAAACCGAGAAGCCGCCGGTAACGCCGGGTCCGCTGATGCCGGCACGCGAGCTCTATGGCTATATGCTACTTGAGCGCGGCATGGCCAAGGAGGCGCTGGCGGCATTCGAGGCGACCTTGGCGAAGGAGCGGAACCGCTTCAATACCTATGCAGGGGCTGCGAAGGCCGCTCAAGCGCTCGGCGACACGGCGAAAGCGAAAGCCTACTATCGAAAAACTGATTGCGCTCGCCAGCGCGGGCGATAACGACCGTCCGGTACTGGCGGAGGCGAAGGCGTTCGTCGCAAGCAACTAGGACTAAGGTCCAACCGAGCGCCACCGTGACGCGATGAAAAAACCCAGGCTCATTGCTGCCTCGTCGCCTTCGGCCTAGCGGCTAGTCGGTGCGCTTGCGTTCCTGGCATTGCCGTTGCCGAACCGCGGCGGGGGCGCGACCGCCGATCCATCCGGTTTGGGCCGAGGTGCAATGGCCCTTCGCGATGGACGAGTGGGGCAAGGGCAAGGCGTTCCAATGCACAGCAGCCGATTGCGGCACCGAGGTCAATCTCTATATCCGAGCCAAGATCGGCTCTTGCAATTGCACGACCGGCGTTTCGGACGACGAGGAGCT
>CAVPDI010000032.1:0-27668 GCA_963702605.1 uncultured Pseudomonadota bacterium | reverse complement strand
GGGGGGTATACGGCTTGTTGCCCTCCGCGATGAGCGTGACGCCATTCTCGACTTCAGGGTCGGTCACATCTGCGACAAGTCTCGTCAGCTTGATGCTCTTGAAATCGCCGAGCACAATCGGCGGTACGATTTCGAGCGCCATCGTGTAGTTGAGATCGCTCTTGCCCGCGATGAGCTGCTCGATTGCTCCTTCTTCGGTCGGCAATGTGACCTTCGGATCCGCAGCAAGCCTGAAGCCGTGCTCGGTTACGATCTGGTTGTTTGCGTCGCGTACCGTCGCTTCGATCACCTCGGCCATGGCCGAGCGGCCATAGACGCGTTTGAGATGAGCGACCGGCACCTTCCCGGGGCGGAAGCCGTTGATGCGGACGCGCCCTTTAAGATCGTCCAGGCGTTCGTTGACTTTCGCGTCGAGCTCGGCGGCCGGTACGACCACTTTGTATTCGCGCTTGAGACCTTCCGACAGTGTTTCGGTAACCTGCATTGCTCGCTACTCGTTGCTTACGCTCGTCCGACGCTTGCCTGACCGGGCAACGACGTCATGGCATTTTCGGAAACGGGTGGTCGCCCGCACTTTGCTCTATCGCCCTTGGCGTGGTGCGGGCGGAGGGATTTGAACCCCCACGACTTTCGTCACGGGAACCTAAATCCCGCGCGTCTACCAATTCCGCCACGCCCGCGAGGGGCGGTTAACAGGATAGTCCTGCGCCGCAATTCCGGCAGGGCTTAACGCGGCGATGGCCGCCAAGGCAAGGCTTAACCGCGGCTCGCCGGTTGATTTGGTTTACCTTGCTGCCGGTCTGGCCCGCATGCAAACCCGCGGGGAAACCCACAAGGACATCCACCTGGAAATAAGGATCGCCGCCGAGGGTCGCCCAGCGGCCTGCGCGCAATTCCCTCAATGCGCAAACCCGCTCAGCCGATCAGCCTGCCATAGACGCGGGGCAGCATCTCAGGAAGGTCCTCGGCGATCAGGCCGGGACCAAACTCGCGTGCGGCCTCACCGTGCAGCCAAACCCCGGCGCTGGCCGCCTGGAAAGGCGCCATCCCCTGTGCCAGCAGGCCGGCCACGAAGCCCGCCAGGACGTCCCCCGAGCCAGCCGTGGCGAGCGTGGGTGGAGCATTCTCGGCGATCGCCGCGCGCCCGCCTGGGGCTGCAACGACGGTATCGGCCCCCTTCAAAACCAAAACAGCCCCAATGGCACAGGCGGCTATGCGGGCTCTCTCAAGTTTTGAATTAGGTTTAGAAATATCAATTAACTTATTGAATAATCGATAATACTCGCCTTCATGAGGTGTCAAAACGACGCCTTTGCGCATGCGGATCAAGTTTGCGAGGAGTGCCGGATCATCCGCAAAGCTGGTCAGGGCATCGGCGTCGAGGACCGCTGCAGCCTCGCTGGCGAGCACTGCCCCGACTTGCGCGCGCATTGCCGAGCCGACCCCGCCGCCCGGCCCGATGACGACGGCGTTCCTTCTCTTGTCGGCAAGGAATGCCGTCAGTTCAGTCGGACCGTCCACGGAGCGGACCATTACCGAAAGGCTCGTTGCTGCATTGACTGCGAGTGCGTCCGGCGGGCTGGCAATCGTCACGAGTCCTGCTCCGGCCCGCAGCGCGCCTCGCGCGGCCAGACGCACGGCCCCCGTGGTCGAGGCCCCACCCGATACGGCGACAACGTGACCACGCCCGTACTTGTGGCCCTCGGCCTTCGGCTGCGGAAACTCATGGATCCAGAGCGCCGGGCTATTGGCGAAATTTACCGGATGGATCGTCTCCAGGACGGTCGCCGGAATGCCAATGTCGGCAACTTCAACAACTCCGCAGTGGAGGCGTCCGGGCAGCAACAGATGTCCCGGCTTTCGGCGGAAGAAGGTAACGGTGTGGTTCGCTTTGACCGCCGTGCCCATCACCGCACCGGTCGTGCCGTTCACGCCGCTTGGCAAATCCACCGAGACAATCGGACTGGCTCCATCGTTCATCGCCTGGATCATCGCCAAAGGCAGACCGGCGGTCTCTCGATCGAGACCGGCCCCGAACAAGGCATCCACGATGAGGTCGCAATCGCCGAGCGTATCCGGGGAAGCGGTCTTGGCCGGACCAGCCCAGCGCTGCGCGGCCAAAGCCGCATCGCCGGCGAGACGCTTTCGATCGCCGACAAAATGCACCGTGACGTCACGTCCGCGCTCCGCCAAGTGGCGCGCGGTGACGAACCCGTCCCCGCCATTATTGCCTGGTCCGGCCACAACGGCGATACGGCGGCCTCCGGAAATTTTGCAGACCAGATCCGCGACTGAGCGGCCGGCGTTCTCCATCAATTCAATGCTAGGAACGCCAGCGGCAGTCGCCAGGCGGTCGGCCTCTGCCATCTCGGCCGTCGTGAGCAATTCGATCATGGGCGGCGAGCCTATCGGCCGGTGTGGGACGAAACAAATTCAACCGTAGTCTTCGCGTCGCAAAAGGTCGCGAAGGCTGGCTAAAATCTAGTCACTTTGCTTAACTTGTAGGCGGCAAACATTAGGCAAAGCGCCCGTCAGCGTGCCGCTTTTCCATAAGCCATTGCCAAGAATAGGATTTTTGTTGCAAGCCAGCTTGGCACGGGACCTGCAAACCGTTAGCGCGGCTTTCCGGATCGCGTCCGGCGGGCTGGTGGGAAGGAAAAGGCAATGAAAAAAATCGAAGCCATCATCAAGCCCTTCAAACTGGACGAAGTGAAAGAGGCTCTGCAGGAGGTCGGCCTTCAGGGGATAACTGTGACCGAAGCGAAGGGCTTCGGACGACAGAAAGGACACACCGAGCTATACCGCGGCGCCGAATACGTGGTCGATTTTCTCCCCAAAGTGAAAATCGAGATCGTGCTCGGCGACGACATGGTTGAAAAGGCGATCGATGCGATCCGGCGCGCTGCTCAGACTGGCCGGATTGGTGACGGCAAGATATTCGTTTCCAACATCGAAGAAGCCATTCGGATCAGGACCGGGGAATCCGGAATTGATGCAATCTAGGCCGCAGGCAAACGTCCTCGCGGCTATTTCATGAAAACAAGGGGGAATGCAACCACATGACGACAGCCAAAGAAGTCATGAAGATGATCAAGGACAACGACGTGAAATACGTCGATTTCCGGTTCACCGATCCACGCGGCAAGTGGCAACACGTCACCTTCGACATCACCATGATCGAAGAGGACACCTTCGCTGAAGGCATCATGTTCGACGGCTCATCGATTTCCGGCTGGAAGGCGATCAACGAGTTCGGACATGTGTCTGATGCCTGACCCGGTCAGCGCTTGTGTCGATCCGTTTTTTGCCGAAACCACGATGTCGCTCGTATGCGACGTGCTCGAGCCGACAACCGGCGAGCCGTATAACCGCGACCCCCGCAGCATCGCCAAGAAAGCCGAAGGCATGGTGAAAACCTCGGGCGTCGGCGACACGATCTTTTTTGGTCCGGAAGCGGAATTCTTCGTGTTCGACGACGTGAAGTACGCCGCCGAACCCTACAACACCGGATTCAAGCTCAACTCGGTCGAACTGCCTTCCAATTCCTCGACCGATTATGAAGGCGGTAATCTTGGCCATCGGATCGGCACGAAGAAGGGCTACTTCCCGGTGCCGCCGCAGGACTCCGCGCAGGACATGCGAAGTGAGATGCTCGCTGCCATGGCCAAGATGGGCGTAAAGGTAGAGAAGCATCATCACGAAGTCGCTTCGGCACAGCACGAACTCGGCATGAAGTTTTCACCGCTCGTGGTGATGGCCGACCAGATGATGGTCTACAAGTACTGCATCCAGCAGGTCGCGCAGATCTACGGCAAGACCGCAACATTCATGCCCAAGCCGGTCTATGGCGACAACGGCTCAGGCATGCACTGCCACCAATCGATCTGGAAAGCCGGCAAGCCGGTCTTTGCGGGCAATAAATATTCCGATCTTTCGGAAACCTGCCTGTCGTATATCGCCGGCATCATCAAGCACGCCAAAGCGATCAATGCGTTCACGAACCCGACCACCAATTCCTACAAGCGGCTGGTCCCGGGCTTCGAGGCGCCGGTGCTCCTTGCCTATTCGGCACGCAATCGATCGGCTTCCTGCCGTATCCCGTACACCACCAACCCGAAGGCAAAGCGAGTTGAAGTCCGTTTCCCGGACCCGCTCGCCAATCCTTATCTCGCTTTCGCGGCGATGCTGATGGCCGGGCTCGACGGCATCAAAAACAAGCTCGATCCGGGCTCGGCAATCGACAAGGACCTCTACGATCTGCCGCCGGCCGAGCTGAAGAAGATCCCGACGGTGTGCGGCTCGCTGCGTCAAGCTCTCGGTGAGCTCGACAAGGATCGCGAATTCCTGAAGGCGGGCGGTGTATTCGATGACGACTTCATCGATTCATACATCGATCTCAAGATGCAGGAAGTAATCCGTTTCGAGCACACCCCGCACCCGGTTGAGTTCGACATGTACTATTCGGCGTAAGCGTTTCCTCCCTAACGTCGCACGCGTCACGTATGATTGCGATGCAACTTTCGGGCGCTCCGCGAGGAGCGCCCTTTTCATGCCGGCGATATTCGGTCGGATCAGACGATCAGGAGCGCAACAACAGCAAGCCCCGCTGCAATGCCCGTGGCCGTTACAAGCAAATGCCGCCGGTGGCGTTTCGGGCCGTAGATGCCCGCGGCGCGGCGAGCGGCTATCAACGCAGCATCAAATTCCGCGGAATTTGAATAGGCACAAGCCAGCGCCGCCCCCGCCTGCTCGGCACAGTTTTCAAGCGAAAGCGCTTGCGCGCCCGTGGAATCGTGAGAGCCCCACATGCGCGCATGATACAGCTGACAAGGTAAATGAGACGTTTCGGGGTAACGAACTGGACCGCCGCTTACGCCGACCTGGCGGTCCTGTTGCGCTGCGAAAGGCGCGCAAAGGCAAAGATGGGCCGCGGACCCGTGCGGCGCGCGGCGGCGATCAAGCGGGCGCGCTCGGCCGCCACGTCTTCTTCCGCCGCGTGGATACGATTGCGGCCTTCGTGCTTTGCCCGGTAAAGGGCGGCGTCAGCACGGGCAATCAGTGCATCGATTGACGTGACCGCGTCATATGACAGCAGCGGTGCCGATACTCACCGTTGCGCCGACCGCATGCTCATCGACCATAACACCGGCGGTCTCGAACGCGGAACGGACGCGCTCGGCGATCTTGCTGGCGCTCTCCAGCCCGCCGGGGACGATCGCGACAAACTCTTCGCCTCCGAACCTGCCGATGAGGTCGTGAGCACGCGTACTCGTGCGCACCACCTGCCCGAAAAGACGCAACACGCTGTCACCGAGGGCATGGCCAAAGCGATCATTGATCGACTTGAAGTGATCGAGATCGAACATCAGTACGGCAACGGGCTCTTTGCGCTTGGCCTGCCGCGTGCAAAGCTCGGTAGCGTTATCCATGAGAGCGCGGCGGTTAAGCAGACCCGTCAGATGATCGGTGCAGGCAGCCGTCCGGTAAACATGGACGTGGTGATCCTTCACCATCAACATCACGATGAACGCAGTGCCAACCGCGTAGATGATCGTCTCAAGAGTAAACACTGTCAGCCAGGCGCCGTTGTGCCCCTCAGGCAACAACTCATGCATGGCGAGCGGGACCAGAAAGATGCCGGCGTGAAGGCACGGCACAACAATGGCGGCGGCCCGCGAATAGTGCGTCCTGCGCCGTTCACGCCACAGCTCCATGGCGATGAAGAAGGTGTAGACCGGCACGATCAGTGCGCCGATGATGGGACCGTTGCCATTTTCCAGCGCGCCCGGGAATCTGGCCGATGCCCAACCAGACGGCGGCGCCGATGAAGGTCGCGAGTGGCAGCACGCGTCGTCCCTGAAACAGCCGGACGCCATTCCAGACCATGCCGCAGGCGAGAAAAGTGAGCGCGCCGGGAACCGCCGGCGGCAACCGGAACAACGGGTCCGGCGTGCTCCAGAACGCCATTGACGAGGCGCCGATCAAATAGGCGGATCCCCACCAGGCGAGCGCCCGGACATTGCGCTGCTGCAGCCAATCGATGATGAGGAACAGACCCAGCAGCCCGGCAATGCATACCGCGACAACCGACAGAGTCGGCAAATCCAACGATGAGGATTGCAGGCCGCCTGCGAGTAACATTCGAGCTCCCACCTACGATCCGTCGCTGGCTTTACGACGAACCACGCGAGTAAAATAACGCCGTCCGGTGGGAAAACCGTTGCGGTATTCGTGGACCTTCGAAGAAAGTCTGTCGCGAATTCTAATCAAACTTGAAGATTGATGCGCCGGATTGGACCGCCGGCAGCGTTACCGCTCAGTAAATAGGATACAGACAAGTTGAATGATCGCAGCGCCCACAAACGAAAAAGGCGCACCATCTGGCGCGCCTTTTGACATTCCGAATGATGTGAGCGGTCAGCGTTTCGAGAATTGGAAGGAGCGCCGCGCCTTTGCGCGACCGTACTTCTTGCGCTCGACCACGCGCGAGTCGCGCGTCAGGAAGCCGCCGCGCTTGAGCGCACTGCGCAGATCCGGTTCGAAATAAGTCAGTGCCTTTGCAAGACCGTGACGGACCGCACCCGCCTGCCCCGACAACCCGCCACCGGACACTGTGCAGGTGACGTCGTATTGCCCACTGCGATTTGTGGCGATCAGAGGCTGCTGGATCAGCATGCGCAGCACCGGCCGCGCAAAAAATACTTCGACGGCCTTCGTGTTGACGAGGACTTTTCCAGAGCCGGGCTTGATCCAGACGCGAGCGACTGCGTTTTTGCGCTTGCCAGTGGCATATGCGCGGCCCTGGGCATCAACCTTCTTCTCGTATTTCGGTGCCTCCGGCGCGGCCGGCTTGAGGCTCGCCAATCCTTCCAACGATTGCATGGTCTCGGCCACGATCAGGCACTCCTCACGTTCTTGCGATTCATTGCGCCGACATCGAGCTTTTCAGGCTTCTGCGCCTCATGGGGATGTTCGGCGCCCGGGTAAACACGCAAGTTTCCGAGCTGGACTCGACCAAGCGGTCCGCGCGGAAGCATGCGCTCCACCGCCTTTTCCACGATGCGCTCGGGGAAGCGGCCGTCCATGATCGACTTGGCCGTGCGATCTTTGATGCCGCCGATAAAGCCAGTGTGATGGTGGTAGATTTTCTTCTCGCGCTTGCGGCCGGTGAGCACGGCCTTCGCCGCATTGACCACGATGACGTTGTCGCCATCGTCGACATGGGGCGTGTAGGTCGCTTTGTGCTTGCCACGCAGGCGTAGCGCCACGATCGAGGCAAGCCGCCCGACGACGAGACCCGTGGCGTCGATGGTCATCCACTTCTTCTCGATGTCGGCGGCCTTTGCCGAATAAGTCTTCATGATCTGTCCCGGAAACGAGCGCGACTGACCCGCGCTGGAATGCCGCTATGTAACCGAGAGCGGTATTCGCGGTCAAGCATTTCCTGCTTGGATTATATAGCATAACCAATGGCTTATAAGAATGGTATTTTGATACCTAGACTCATCACCGGCTTTCAGGGATCGAATAGGTTGAGGTGACATGCGCAACCGGCTCATCCACCCCTTCCGAATAGATGGTCACTTCGCCCACCGCGAGCCGCTTGCCGACCTTCATCAGCCGCGCTTCAGCAACCAGGTCGGCCTTCGCCGGCTTGCGCAAAAAATTGATGTTGAGATTGGTGGTCACCGCCAGCGGTTGCGGCCCAACTGCGGAAAACACCGCGACATACATCGCAAAGTCGGCAAGCTCCATCATGGTGGGGCCGGAAATCGTCCCGCCGGGCCGCAGATAGCCGTCCTGAAAGTCGCGCCGCACACGAATGTCGCCGTAGTCGACGCGCTCGATCGTCATGGCCGCAGCCCGGATAGAAGGCCTGCGGAAACCTTCGTGGAGCAATTCGGCGATCGCGTCGGCAGACATGGCCGGAGCCGGCATGCGCACCCCCCTCGCCGGCCGATCCGGCGTCCCTTGGTTCATAGAGGGCGCGGCGTCGAGGTCAATTGCCGTTTTCAGGTCCTGCCATAAAGCGCGCGCAGTTCGTCCTTTGCTTTCTCAAGTTTCTGCCTGCGGCCTTCGGCAAGGCCGCGGCCTGCCACGATTGATGAAGAAGGTAAGCATCGACATTGCCGAGCGATATGAACCCGATTTGCGGCGCCGGCTGCGGTCGGCCGACCGCTTGAGCGACATGGCAATCTTGCGCGGACTGGATTTCGTGAAAACACCGTTTTCGAGCATGAGCGCTTTGCTTTCGCGCGTAACCCGGCCCGACCATCGTCTACTGCGGCGATTTGATCGTTTTGGTGCTGTCCGACGTCCCGCCATGTACCGTAACGCGGTTCTGGCGCGCGGCGTTCCGCGCCTTGCACGGGCCCGGCTTGCAGCTAAGCTTCAACGGAAGTGGCCTTTGATCGTCTGGACTGCTGCCGATGAATGCGCCGACCACCGCCTGCGCCTCCAACGCCCCCGCGCCCGTGCTGCTGCGCGAGCGCGACAAGGCGGTCGCCACCCTCGTTCTCAACCGCCCGCAGCCGCGCAACAGCCTTTCGGAAGCGCTGCTGATGGAACTTTCCGGCGCGCTCGCCGACATCGCCTCCGACAAGAACAGTCGCGCGCCGTGATCCTTGCGGCGAACGGCCCCGCCTTCTGCGCCGGCCACGACCTCAAGGAACTCACGAGCGCGGCGAAGCGACCCCGACGGCGGCCGCGACTATTTTCGCAGCATCATGGCGGCGTGCAGCGCCATGATGCAGCAGATCGTCAACCTGCCGCAGCCGGTCATCGCCGCCGTCCAGGGCGCCGCCAGCGCCGCCGGCTGCCAGCTGGTTGCAAGTTGCGATCTCGCGGTCGCCTCGCGCGCGGCAAAATTCGCAACGCCGGGCGTCGACATTGGTTTGTTCTGTTCGACCCCGATGGTGGCCTTGTCGCGCAACGTCCCGCGCAAGCACGCCATGGAAATGCTGCTGACCGGCGAATTGATAACCGCGGAAAACGCGGCGCGAGATCGGTCTGGTCAACCGCGTGGTCGCGCCGGGCGAAGAGCGCAGCGCCGCCATGGCGCTTGCAACAGATCGCTTCGAAATCATCCCATGTGCTCAAAATCGGCAAGCAGGCTTTTTACCGCCAGGCCGACATGAGGCTCGCCGCCGCATACAGCTACGCCTCCGAAGTGATGACCGAAAACATGATGGCCCACGATGCCGAGGAAGGCATCTGCGCCTTCATCGAAAAGCGCGATCCGAAATGGGAAGACCGCTGACGCGGTAACCCGGTATTGCACTCCAGCACTTTGGAGAGCCACCAGGCACCCGGTGGCTCTCTCAATTGCTTCGCCTGGCGATCGGCTCGCCGCCTCAGTCGATGAGTGACGCGTTTTTCTCTATTTCGCGCTCGCTTTCCTCCTCGGCCGGCCGGCCAGTGTTGCGGGAGCTGCAGCACAGTCGCGTGCTGCCCCTCACAGAGATCCGTCACCAGCACAACCTTGCCGTCCGGAAACTCGAGCGCGTCATGGTGCGCCGCCGGTCGATTCATATTGACCTGCCGAAACCGGGCGACCTTATGTGTCGATTTCCGCGTGGGCAAAAAGCGGAACGACGCATCGCATTCGACTTCCCGGTCGAAGGCCAATTCCGTTCCGGGCAACAGGCAAACGGCAACACGTGGCTGTGTTGGGTCCGCAAAACCGCGCGTTATGGCATTCGGGAATTGAGTTGATACAAGCTTGTCGCCGACCTTGGCGGGTCGGGATGCAACATCGTGAAGACTGTAGTCACACATCGAACGCCTCCTGTATGTGCACAACCTCGGCGGCGCCCCTCAGCACCCGGATCGCAGCAAACCAGAGTGACCTTCTTATGGCTCCTGGCACCGCAATCCTGCCCAATTCAATTTTGCGCAGCCCTATCGTGAGCAACAGCGACAGACTATCTTTGTTCCAGTGGGTGAATGGCGGAATTGATGGGACACACGAATAACTCCGGCCGGGTGTTTCCGCCGGCCGCGCAGCGGGCACAGGCCGAGCGCGGCTCGGCAAAAGCTTTCGAGCGGCGCGCCGCCGAAGGCTTTCCGGACCGGATTACGCCCGAGCTTGCGAAGTTTATTGCAGAACAGGATACCGCTTTTCTCGCCACCGCGACGGCCGACGGCGCTCCCTATGTCCAGCATCGAGGCGGACCCAAGGGATTTATTAAAATTATTGACGAGAAGACGCTCGGCTTTGCCGACTACCGCGGCAACCGGCAATACCTGACGCTCGCCAACCTCTCCGAGAACGACCGCGCATTTCTGTTTTTGCTCGACCCGGCGCGCCGTCAACGGATCAAGTTCTGGGGCCGCGCGCGCGTCGTCGAGAATGAGCCGCAGCTTGTGCAACGCCTCTTCGACGACGGTTACAAAGCAAGACCGGAGCGCGCAATCCTGTTTGCAATCGATGCGTGGGACGTCAATTGCTCCTCGCATATCGTTACGCGGTTCACTGAAGCAGAGATCGGTGAGGCATTCGCGACCGTGCAGGCAAAAATAGCGGAACTGCAACGGGAGAACGCACGTCTGCGCGCGGCTGTGGCACAGCAAACGGCAGCGCCGCCTGAATGAACCACGATACCTACGCCGACAGCTACATCCGCGGCATCCTCAACACGGTGAAGACGATCGCCATGGTTGGCATATCGCCGAAGGAAAACCGGCCAAGCTATTTCGTATTCAAATATCTGCTCGAACGAGGCTACCGCGTCAGGCCGGTCAACCCTGGACAGGCCGGAAAGCAAATCCTCGGCCAAAAAGTCTATGCAAAACTCAGCGAGATTCCCGAGCCGATCGATATGGTCGACATATTCCGCAACTCCGCGCATGTGCCCCCCATCGTCGATGAGGCGCTGACGCTCCAGCCGAAGCCGCAGGTGATCTGGATGCAACTGACCGTCCGAAGCGAGGACGCCGCCCGGCATGCCGAAGCGGCGGGGCTCAAGGTTGTGATGAACCGCTGCCCGAAAATCGAATACGGGCGCCTTTCTTCCGAAATCTCCTGGATGGGCGTGAATTCGCGCACGTTATCCTCAAAACGGGCTCAAACGCTTGGTACTGGCGTGCAACGAATGCGCCTCGGACCAGCATCCAGCAAGGACGGCAGCTAAGTTAAATAAGCCTCTGGCGCGGTGCCGCCTTGACGCAGACGCCCATGAGCCTCACTAATCGCCGCCGCATTGCCGCAATTACGGCAAACGACGAAATTCAGTGCTTATCGCTTGATCGGGGGTTCCATGGCCGAAGCCGAACGCGATCCGGGCTTTTCGACGCTTTCAATTCATGCCGGCGCCAAGCCGGATCCGACAACGGGGGCACGGGCGACACCCATTTATCAAACCACGTCATTCGTATTTGACGACGTCGACCACGCTGCCGCGCTGTTCGGACTGCAGACCTTCGGAAATATCTACACGCGCATCGGCAACCCGACCTGTGCCGTGCTCGAAGAACGAATTGCGGCCCTTGAAGGCGGCACCGCCGGACTTGCGGTCGCATCGGGGCACGCCGCGCAAGTGATCGTCATGCACGCGCTGATGACTCCGGGCGACGAATTCGTCGCTTCAAAAAAACTCTATGGCGGCTCGATCAACCAGTTCAACCACTCGTACAAAAATTTTGGCTGGAACGTCATATGGGCTGATCCGGACGACCTCGGTGCGTTCGAGAAATCAATAACGCCGAAGACAAAGGCGATTTTCATCGAGTTCGATCGCCAACCCCGGCGGCGTGATCACCGACATCGAGGCTATCGGCAAGATGGCGCGCAAAGCAGGCGTCCCGCTCATTGTCGACAACACGCTCGCGACTCCATACCTGTGCAAGCCGATTGACTACGGCGCCGACGTCATCGTCCATTCGCTCACCAAATTTCTCGGCGGTCATGGCAACTCGATTGGAGGAATGATCGTCGATGGCGGAACCTTCAACTGGTCCCAGGGCGGCCGTTACCCGATGCTGTCGGAGCCACGGCCCGAATATCAGGGAATTGTGCTGCACGAGACGTTCGGCAATTTCGCGTTTGCCATCGCGTGCCGCGTCCTTGGCCTGCGCGACCTCGGCCCGGCATTGTCGCCATTCAACGCGTTCCTGATCCTTAACGGGGTTGAAACCCTCTCGCTGCGGATGCAGCGCCACTGTGACAATACGCTGGCCGTAGCGCAGTGGTTGGCAAAGCGTCCGGAAATTGCCTGGGTGAGCTATCCGGGATTGCCCAGCGACAAATATCATGCACTTGCAAAAAAATATGTTCCGAAAGGCGCCGGTGCTGTCTTCACTTTCGGGCTGAAGGGCGGCTACGACGCCGGCGTGAAACTCGTATCCAACGTCAAACTGTTTTCACATCTTGCCAATATCGGCGACACCCGCTCCCTCATCATCCACCCGGCATCGACGACGCACCGGCAATTGTCGGACGCGCAGAAGATTCAGGCGGGCGCCGGACCAGACGTCGTGCGCCTTTCCGTCGGCCTGGAAGACAAAGAAGACATCATCGCCGACCTCGAGCAGGGCCTGACGGCGAAATGACGCGTCAGCGCTTCGTCAGCGTGCGCGCAACGTAGTCGCTGATATAGTCGAGCGTGGCCGGGGCGGTCCAGATTTCGGTGACCGCCTTGTCGGTCATCTTTCCGTCCTGCTGCACGTCGCTCGGCGACCGGTTGACGGATCTGCGATTTGGTCTGCGCGAAAGCCGCAGGCGAAAGCAGGGCGAGTTCGCGTGCGACCGCCACGGCGTCTTCGATTACTTCTTCGGGCTCGGCAAGCTCGTCGACCCAGCCACGCCGCAAGGCTTCGTCGCCCGCATAGGTCGCGCCGAACAATGTAAACTCCGGCAGGTAACGCGGGGGCACCGCAAAGCGCACGATCTCAAAAGCAAGTGCCGGAAACGGCACGCCGACAAGAATTTCGGTGACGCCGATGCGCGCGCCTTGCCGAACCATGATGCGCCGGTCCGCGCAGCAGGCGAGCACGCAGCCCCCGGCTATGGCGTGGCCATTGACCGCAGCTATGACGGGTTTCGGATAAAAGAACACCGCCTCGTAAAGCCGATGCAGTGCCGGCAGAAACTGGCGGATATAGGCCGCCCCGCCCGCACTCAAGCGTTTCAGGTCGACGCCGGCTGAAAATATATTGCCCTGCCCGGTGAGCACGACCGCCTTGGCATCGGCCTTGCGCAGATCGAGAAAGCGCGCGGCAAGCGCGTCGCAGAATTCGATGTCGAGCGCATTGGCCTTGCCGTGCGACATGGTCAGCACGGCGATGTCGTTGATCGATGCGGCTATCGATCATGCGCCCTGCTCCGCCGGCCTCGCTTGCGGCACGCGCGCGACCGCTCGGTGCGACAGCCGCTCGGCATGAACAACCGCGATTGTAAAGACGAGGATCGCCAGCATCTGGTGCGGAAGCGCCAGCGCGATCGGCGCCTGGTGCAGCAAGCGTTACGATGCCGAGCGTGGCCTGCAGCGTGACCGCGACCGCCAGAAGAAGCGCACTGCGCCACAGCGCGCCGCGCGCGCCAGGCGTCGATGGCATGCAACATCGCCAGCACCCAGATCGTATAGGCGAGCATGCGATGGTCGAACTGAACGGTCAGCGTGTTCTCAAACAGATTGCGCCACGCCGGCTGTATGAACCAACAGCCGCTCCGGCGGACGGAACGAACGCGCCGTCGATCAGCGGCCAGGTATTGAAAACCAGGCCCGCATCGAGGCCGGCGACCAGCGCGCCGAGATAGATCTGCACCAGCAGCAGCCCGGCGATGACCGAGCGCACCGATGCGCAGCCGCGCAGGCACGTCGTTCGGCGGCTGCGGCAAGATCTGCTGCGCCGTCCACAGGATCGCGGCATAGATCGCGGCAGGCGAGCGTCAGATGAAACGCCAGCCGGTATTGCGAGACGCTGACGCGCCTGCCTGTCAGCCCGGACGACACCATCCACCAGCCGACCGCGCCAGCGCGGCGCCGGCGCCGAAAATCGTCCACAGCCGCGTGCGCAGCGTCGCGGCGGAATGGCGCCGCGCCAGAGGAAATAAAGAAACGGCAGCAGGAATACCGCGCCGGTCAGCGCGCGCCAGCAGACGGTGCGTCCACTCCCACCAATAAATCATCTTGAACGCATCGAGGCTCATGCCGCGATTGAGCTCGCGGTATTGCGGGATCGCCTGGTACTTCGTGAATTCGGCCTGCCAGTCGCTGTCGCGACAGCGGCGGCAGCACGCCGGTGACCGGCTTCCACTCGACGATCGAGAGGCCGGATTCGGTGAGCCGCGTCGCGCCGCCGACGATCAGCGTCAGCGAAAATCATCGCCGCGGCAGCAAACAGCCACAGCCGCACCGCGCGCAGCGCGGTCATGGAATGTGTTGAACGGGTCATGGCCATTGGTCTGCTTGCAGGAGACGGCGCGGACCATATAGTCCTACGCGCCGCACCGCAAATGACGGCCAGGACGACTTTCTCATGTCCATCCGCACCCGCAAACTGATCGGCACCGTCGCCCTGCTCGTGCTGGTGATCGGTCTGGGGTCTGCTCGCCATGGCGCTGGCGCAATCGGTGCTGACCGACATCAATGGCTTTGTGGCGGCGATCTATTATGTGGTCGCCGGGCTCGGCTGGGTGTTGCCGGCCATGCCGCTGATCAGCTGGATGGCGCGGCCCGACGCGCTGAAGCGTAAAATCTAGGCCGCGTTGACGCGGCGGAAGCCGTTCCACAAGGCGGTGGCGGCACCCGACATCAGCACCTTGAGATATCGCTGCTGCTGGAATTCGCCATTGACCGAAATGCGCGGCAGCGCGGTCAGATGGTCGCGGTGCGCCTTGAACAGCACGCCGGGCCGCGTCGTGACCGCGGTCTTGAAGCCAAGCTCGGCGGCGATGCGGAACTCGCGCGGACCGGCCGATGTCACATCGCCGACCGGATAGGCCAGATGCTCCGGCCGCTTTCCGAGCGCGGCCTCCAGCACAGCGCGGCTCATTTCCATTTCGGCGCGCACCGTGGCATCGCTCGATAACTTCTTGAGCATCATGTGGTTGACCGTATGCGCGCCGATCGTGCAAAGCGGATCGGCGGCAAGCTCAAGATCTCTTGGCCAGCCCATGCAGAGATCGCGGCAGAATGCGAGAATATCGACGCTGTAGCACGCGCAGAGGTCGCGCACGGTGCGGCGCAGTTCTTCTTCGGTCTTCATGCTGCGCAGATGGCGATAGATCGCATCGTAGAGTTCGCGCTTTTGCGGCGCGCTCGCACATTCGAAATATTGATCCTTGCCGTTGATGACCATGCCGATGCGGGTGTTCTTGGCGATGACGGCTTCGAGCGCGATCCACCACAGTTCGCCGAGCCGGTCGGGAAAACTTGTCGCGATGTACATCGCGAAAGGCAGCCTGTATTTGCGCAGCAGCGGATAGGCCCAGCGCAGGAAATCCTTGTAGCCGTCGTCGAACGTAAGACAGACGAAGCGGCGCCTGAAATCGCCCTCGATGTACCGCCGATGCATTTCATCGAGCGATACGACGTCGATGCGTGCCCGCGCGAGCCGTCGCAGCAGCCGGTCGAGAAATTCCGGCGTGACCTCCAAAAGCCGGTTTGGCTGAAAGGCGCCCGGGCGGGCCGGCCGCACGTGGTGCAGCGTGAGAATGGCGCCAACGCCGCCGACAAGCGGCCGCAGCCAATGGTGCATTCCGCTGAAGTAGAGCGTTTCCAGCCCGGCCCGGATGACCGTCTTTTTCAAGTTAAACAGGCTCCTCGGCCCGTAGGCCAGTCAATTTACTATTCCAACTCTTTATTGAGAAATCTTTGCGAAGTTGGGGCATTGTCCGCAGGTTCAGCACAACCCATGAATGTGGTCTCAATACGCTCCCTGCATGCCGGTGGCCGCAGCCTGCGCGCCGCGGACCTGCGTATTGCGCGAGTCGAGATCTTCGACGATATGGCCGCCGTGGAAGCCACACTGGCGCGCGCTGGAAGCCGCCGACAGCCTCGCCACGCCCTATCAATATTATGACTTCCACAAGCAATGGCAGCGTCACGTCGGGTCGGATTCCGGCGTAAAGCCATTTATCGTCGTCGGCTTCAACGGCGCCGGAGAACCGCTGTTTCTCTGGCCGCTCGGCTCGCGCCCCATCGGCGGCCTGATTGGCCTTGAGTTCCTCGGCGGCAAGCACGCCAATTTCAACATGGCGCTGTGGCGGCGAGACGTGGCGGCGACCATCGGCGCCGAAGGTATGCGCGGCGCACTCGCGCATCTCGCCGGACACGCCGATGTGCTCAAGCTGACGAACCAACCGCTCACCTGGGGCGGCGCCACCAATCCCTTCGCGTTGCTGCCGCATCAACGCGCCGCCAATTATGGCTTCAGCGGGGCTCTCGTCCCGGATTTCGACGCGCTCCTGCGGGCGCGCACCAACGCCGACACGCGCAAGAAGATGCGGAAAAAGGAGCGCGCGCTCTCCGGTTTCGGTGCGCTTCGCTTCGAGCGTGCGACCACGCCCGACGATGTGCGGCGCGTGCTTGATGCCTTTTTCAAGCAGAAGCGGGCGCGCATGCGCGCGCTCGGCATGTCGGATGCCTTTGCATTGCCCGGTGTGCGGCGATTTATCGAAGCGGCCGCGACCGAACCCCTCGCCGACGGAAATCCGCTGATAGAGCTCTACGCACTGTCGGTCGACGACATTATCGTCGCGACCATGGGCGGCATTGTCGGCGGCGGCCGTTTCTGCGCCATGTTCAATTCGATCATCCTGGGTCGTTTCGCCGTCGAAAGCCCTGGCGAGCAGTTGCTGCTGCGGCTGGTGCGAAGCTGCTGTGAGCGCGGATTTCTGACTTTCGACCTCGGTATTGGAGAGGCGCGCTACAAAAACCTGCTCTGCGGCGATGCCGAACCGCTGTTCGACAGCTACATTGCCTTGAGCCCTGCCGGGCGGCTGCTCGCATTCGGATATGGGCTCGGCGCGGCGACCAAGCGCGCCATCAAGACTCGCCCGGCGCTCTGGTCGCTTGTCGGCAAGCTGCGGCGCATGCGCGCCAGATTTTCGCCCGCACCATAGCCGGTCGTTTCGTCAGGCGGCGACCGCTTGCGCTCCACCCGCGAGCACCGCAACATCGCTAAAGCCTGCCTGAAGCAGCCGGTCACGGACCGCCCGCGTCACCGCGCTTGACGGATCCGCAGCCACAAGCAGCGCGCGCTTGGCCAAGGGCGCAAGGCGTTCCGATGCCACATCACCGGCGGCGCCCGCATCGATCACGACATGATCGTAGCTGTGGCTCAGCGCCTCGATCACGGTCGCCAGCATCGGCGAGGACGCCAACGTCACGATATCGCTTCCGACCACACCGGTCGCCACGATGTGAAGGCACGAATATTGATCGCGGGTGACGATATCGCCGAACGACGCCTTGCCGCGCACAAGCTCTGCAATGCCCGGCGCATTGGGATTGCTCGAAAGCACCGATAAATTGGGCGCGTTGAACGCCAGATCCACCAGCACCACATTCGCGGATTGAGCGAGCGCGCGCGCCAGATTGATGGCGGCATAGGTCGTCCCGACATTCCGCACCGTGCCCATCACCGAAATCCGCCGGCCGGCGTCGCCCGCATGGCGCAGCTCGCCGGCGAGCCGGTCCACCGTGCTGATTGCAGGTATTTCAGACTCGGACGCAACCGGCTCGTCCGCTTTGGGCGCGAGCGGCGGCGACGCTGACGTGCGGATTCAATTTGGCTTTTGATTGGCGATTCAACATTGGAGGCAACTTGCGGCGCAGGTGCCGGCCATGGCCAGGCGCGCCGGATGAAACGCCGGCGCATAGCCATATGACGGCGCAGGCTCCGCCAGCAGCGCCCCTGTCACTGTGAACCCCGCCGAAAGGGTAAAGGCGGCGAATGCCGCAATCAGCACGATCGGCGAGTTTCTTCGGATAGGCCGGTTTGATCGCGGGCGTGGCGCGCGAAATAATGCGCGCCTCAGGCGGCGCCGCATTGATGCTGTCGCGCGCGGACGCCTCGCGATATTTCACCAGGTAGGATTCAAGCAGGTCACGCTGCGTCTTGGCTTCACGTTCGAGCGCGCGCAGCTGGACATCTTGCTCGCTGGTCTGCGAGGCCATTTTCTTGGCCTGATCCAGGTTTGCAGTGAGCATCACCAGCCGGTCGCCCGCAACCTGGGCATCGTTGTCGAGCTGGCGCAGCAGCCGCTCGCCCTCGACTTGAATCTGCCGATCGATCTCGGCGATCTGCGCCTTGAGCTCCTTGATTCGCGGGTGCTGGTCGAGCAGCGTCGTCGATTGCTCCGCGAGCTGGGCGCGAGCGCCGATGCGCTGTTCGATCAGGCGCCGCATCGTATCGGAATTGGTGATGTCGGCTGAATCGATCGGCTTGCCGGAGCTGATAAGGTCGCGCAACTGCCGCGCCCTCGCCTCAAGATCGGCCTTCTGCCCCCTGACCGCCGCGATCTGCGAATTGATTTCGGTCAGTTGCTGGCTCGGCAGCGACGTATTGTTGGAGCCCGGGAACAGATTGACGCGCGAACGATATTCCTCGACCTTGGCCTCAGCATCCGCAACCTTGGTCCGCATTTTTTCAATTTCGCCGGCGAGCCAGTTTCCGGCGGCGCGGGTCTGATCCTGTTTCGCCGCCTGCTGCGTATTGAGGTAGGTCTCGGCGATCGTGTTGGCGACGCGCGCGGCAAGATCGGAATTTGCCGAGCTGAAATCGATCGCGATCACGCGCGATTTCTCGACCGCATAGACATTGAGTCGGTCATAGTAAGCTTCGAGCGTGCGCTCCTCGCGCGACATTGTGCTCAGATCGCGGCCGATGCCCAAAAGACCGAGGACCGAACGCAACGGCGTCATCGCGCCGCTGGCCGGATCGAATTCCGGATTGTCGGCGAGTTTTTCTTTCCTGATCACGTCGCGCGCGAGATCGCGCGAAAGCACGAGCTGGATCTGGCTCGTCACCGCTTCCGGGTCGATCGTGGAGCGCTCGCCCGTCTTGTCGGCTTCGGCGCGCAGGAACACGTTCTCCCGCGCCTCGAGCAACAGCCGCGATTCCGACTGATAGCGCGGCGTGATTGCATTCACGACGAGATAGGCAATCCCCGCCGCGAGAAGCGTGAGGCCGAGAATGCTTGCCTTTCTTTGCCACAGCGCGCGCCCAAGTCCACGCATGTCGGGCTCGCCATCCGCCGGGATCGAGCCGCATTACCGGAGGCGGCACGGCAGCGGGTTTCGACTTTGAACGAAACAACATTCCAACTCCGAACGCACGACACTACAGTCCAGACACTCGTCGTCGTAGTCCAATTCGATCAGACCCGATTATGGTTGCTACGCCGTTAATTGTGCCTGACGCGACGAAAATCATCTTTTGTTAACTACGGCACCTCCTAATCCGCAGGGGCATTTCATGTCCGGGGCCAGGATTCGCGCGATGAAAGACATCGGTCTGTCGCCGCCGTTCGCTGCGACACAATGGGCGACTCGGCAAGATGACCCCGCTGAACATTCTGCATGTCTTTCGCGCGCCGGTCGGCGGCCTCTTCCGCCACGTGCTCGACCTCGCCCGCGAGCAGGTCGCGCGCGGCCATCGCGTCGGCCTGATCGCCGACAGCAATACCGGCGGACAAAGGGCCGACGAGACGCTGGGTGAACTGGCGCCATCGCTTGCGCTTCGGCATCACCCGCATTCCCATGCGCCGGCACATCGGCCCCGGCGATGCCGTCGTGCTGGCGCAGGTGATGCGGCGGATCGCGCAGACGGGCGCCGATATCGTGCACGGCCACGGCGCCAAGGGCGGCGCCTATGCGCGCATGGCGCTCAATGCCGGCGGCGCGGTGCGCGCCTATACGCCGCACGGCGGCAGCCTGCTGTTCAGCCACGACAGCCTGGCGGGAAAATTCTATCTCGCCACCGAAAAACTGCTGATGCTGCGCGGCGACCTGTTCCTGTTCGAAAGCGCCTACAGCGCCGAGGTCTTCCGCCGCAAGATCGGCAAGCCGCGCGGCCTCGTGCGTGTCGTGCACAATGGCGTCTCGCGCAAGGAATTCGCCCCGATCGTGCCGGCAAGCGACGCGACCGATCTTGTGTTCATGGGCGAGTTCCGGCCTGTCAAAGGCATCGACATACTGATTGACGCGATCGCCAGTCTCAATCGCCAGGGTCGTCCCGTATCCGCTACACTGGTGGGCGACGGTCCCGACCGCGATGCCTTGCGCATGCAGGTCGAGCGGCTCGGCCTGGGCAACATCGTTCAATTTCCGGCCGCCGATGCCGGCTCGCGAGGCGCAGGCGCTCGGCCGCATCATGGTAATTCCGTCACGGGCGGAATCGCTGCCCTATGTCGTACTGGAGGCCGCAGCGGCAGGCATGCCGCTCATCACCACCAAGGTCGGCGGAATTCCTGAAATCTACGGCCCCCTCACCGAATATCTTGCCGCGCCACAGGACGTCGGCGCTTTGGCGGAGATGATCGCACACAACCTCGATCATCCCGACGAGACGGCAGACCTGGCGCGCCGCCTGCGCGAGCGGGTGGCGGAACTTTTCTCGGTCGACACCATGGTTGACGGCGTGCTCGATGCCTATCAGGCCGGACTTGAAGATCTGCGGAAAAACGGGCGCCGTTAAGACATTTTTGCCCATGCCGATAAGCCTTTCTTGAGACTCTTTCCTTAGAAATTTCCGGGAATTAGGGGGACTCCCGCCGCCGCATCGCCCAGCGCCGCGGGTGGAGCTGTGGCGTCGTATGATCGATATCTGACATCCATCCATCGCTGGGCGCTTCCAGCGCCACCGCGATTGCCGAAGGCGCGACTGCGCGCAGGCGCGCCGCATCCAGATCGACTCGGTACTGACCGCCGAAGCGCATTGCCGTTGCCGCAAAGCCGGCGCCGGCGCCGATCTCACCGATCGTGCTCGCCGGCTGCGGTGCGCATGGCCGAATTCGCGCTCGTCGTGCTGATCGGGCTTGCGCTTTACGTTATCTACCTGCCGCCGATGCAAGGCCTGTTGTGGCGCTATTTCGGTGCAACCTTCGTGATTGCCCTGTTGTCGACGCTCGCCTTTCAGGCCGCCGATATCTACCAGGTGCAGGCATTTCGCGGTTACGAGAAGCAATACATGCGGCTCGCCTCCGCCTGGTCGGTCGTGTTTCTGATCGTGATCGGCGCGTCGTTCTTCGCCAAGGCCGCAGACATGTTCTCGCGCGTCTGGCTCGGCAGCTATTATCTCGTCGGGCTTGCTGCGCTCATCGCGTGCCGGCGGATTGTGTTCCTGCTCGTGCGCAAATGGACGCATGAAGGGCGGCTCAATCGCCGCACGGTCATTGTCGGCGGCGGCGATACCGGCGCCGGCGTGATCAAGGCCCTGCGGCGCGAGAAAGACAGCGACGTCGACATCATCGGGCTGTTCGACGACCGCGGTGATGATCGCAGCAGCGCCGATTGCGCCGGCGAGCGCAAGCTCGGCACGGTCGACGACCTCGTAGAGTTTGGCCGGCGCACGCGCGTCGATCTCGTGATCTTCTCGCTGCCGATTTCGGCGGAATCCCGCATTCTGCAGATGTTGAAGAAATTGTGGGTGCTTCCGGTCGATATTCGCCTCGCCGCGCACGCCAACAAGCTGCGTTTCCGCCCACGCTCGTATTCCTACATCGGCAACGTCCCGGTTCTCGACGTCCACGATCGGCCTATTGCCGACTGGGACGTGGTCATGAAATGGCTGTTCGACAAAATCATCGGCGGGCTCCTGTTGCTGTTCAGCGCTTCCTGTGATGGCGGTCATCGCGATCGCCATCAAGCTCGACAGCCGCGGACCGATCATGTTCAAGCAGAAGCGATACGGCTTTAACAACGATCTCATCGAAGTCTACAAATTCCGCTCGATGTTTGCCGATGCGGCCGACCAGGGCGCCAGCAAGCTCGTCACCAGGAACGACCCGCGCGTTACCCGCGTCGGGCGCATCATCCGCAAAGCCAGCCTCGACGAGCTGCCGCAACTGCTGAACGTCGTGCTCAAAGGCAATCTGTCGCTGGTCGGGCCGCGGCCGCACGCCGTCAATGCCAAGGCGGAAGCCCGCCTCTATGACGAGGCGGTCGACGGCTATTTCGCCCGCCATCGCGTCAAGCCGGGCATCACCGGCTGGGCGCAGGTCAACGGCTGGCGCGGCGAGACCGACACGCATGAGAAGATCCAGCAGCGTGTCGAACACGATCTCTACTACATCGAGAACTGGTCGATCCTGTTCGATCTCATGATCGTTCTGCGTACGCCTCTCGCATTGCTCAAGACCGAGAACGCCTATTGATCACGGCCGCCGATATCGCGCTGCCCTGTTCCCCGCCTGCTCATCCCGTACAGGCCGCTTCGCTGCGGGAGCGCCTGCTGCTGCTCGTCTTGTTCGTCACCGTGCTTGCGAGCTCGGTCGCTTTCATCGAACCTTCGCCGCACGACCTGCTCATGGGCGTGCTGGCGGTGTCGGCCCTGATCGCAGGCATCCGCATAGAGCGCACCCTGCTGGTGCCTCTACTTCTGCTGCTGGTGTGGAACGTCGCCGGCATGCTCGCGCTCATGAACGTGCCGGGCGAGGAGAAAACGATCCAGTACACCGCGACATCGGTCTATCTGGCGGTCGCCGGCCTGCTTGTTCGCCTGCCTGTTCGCGCAGAACACAATGGCGCGGCTCACAGCCATGCGGATTGCCTATGTGACAACGGCCGTCATCGCGACCTTTGTCGGCGCGGCCGGCTATTTCGACCTTTTCGGCACGGCCCACCTGTTCGCGCCGCTCGGCCGCGCCCTCGGCGCATTCAAGGACCCAAATGTCTTTGGGCCGTTCCTGATCTGGCCGGCGCTCTTCCTGCTCGATCGCATGATAGCGCGTGGTTTCCGTCTCACCGATGCGGTCGTCGCCGGCATCATTCTGTTCGGCCTGCTGCTGAGCTTTTCCCGCGGCGCGTGGTTTCATTTTGCCGTGTCGGGCGTGGTGATGATCGCACTCGCCTTCGTGACCGCGCCGAATTCACGTGGAAGGCTGCGCGTGTTGGCGGTGAGCATCATCCGCAATCACGGTGCTGTCGCTTCTGTTCCTGGTGCTGCTCTCGTTTTCCTCAATCCAGGATATGTTCGAGGCGCGCGCGCAACTCATCCAGTCCTACGATGTCGGCCAGGGCGGCCGCTTCCGCCTGCAGGAGCTCGCGCTCGCCTCTGTGCTGAATTTTCCCTACGGCATGGGACCGTTTGAATTTGCCCGCGTCCACGGCCTGCAGCAGCACAACATGTATCTGCAGGCTTTCCTGGTCTACGGCTGGCTCGGCGCCATGGCCTATGTGTTGCTGTTGCTGTCGACCGTGTTGGTGGGCCTGCATGCCGCGCTCGTCCGCACGCCATGGCAGCCCTATCTGATCACCGCGGTTGCGGCCTTTATCGGTGAAATGGCGGAAGGCTTCGTGATCGACACCGATCACTGGCGGCATTTCTATCTGCTGCTCGGGATGGTCTGGGGTCTGGCGGCGGTCACGCTGCGTCAGACCCGCACCGCGCGTTCGAGCGTTCCACCCGGCACGCGGGTCGCAGTCGCGCGCTAACTCAGGTTATTTCTTGCAGAGCAGGATCGGCTGGTGCTGGGCGCCGCCCGGCATGTGCACGATCTCGCAATCCTTGAATCCGGCCTCACGCGCAACGCGGAACAAATAGTCGGTGCGGTAGGCGACTGCCGCCTCCGGCTGCTCCATGAACTCGACCCGCGCATTTCCGATCGCATGCTTGAATGTGTGCCGCGTGCCGTAGGTCGCGGGCGGGTAGTCGAGATTGAAATGTGAATGCATCATCGCGCCGCACGCATCGAGCAGCCGGTAGCTTTCGCGAATGTAGTTTTCGAGCTCGCCTTCGAGGACGTGCGTGAGGAGCGAGTTCGATACCACGAGGTTGAAAGTGCCGTCGGGCTCCGGAACCTTGTATTGCCGGTCCTGCTCGCCGTTCTGATGATACGAGACGCTCGAATGCGTCGAATGATGGAAGCGGAAGCGCTCCGCATCGTAGTGCTTTTCGCACCAGGCGATCGCCTCGCCGTCGATATCGATGCCGACATAATTGCCGGTGAACCGGCGGCCGCGGAAATTGTAGTCGCGCAGCCAGTGCGCCCAGCGCCCGCATCCCGAGCCGATGTCGAGGATGTTCGAATTTGCGTCGGCCAGCCCCTGCGTAAACACGAACATCCAGAAGTCGCGCGCATGCGTGAGAAAGTGAACCTGGTTGTTCACGATGCGGTTTCCGACCCCGATGCGCACGCGCAGGTGATTGGGGGGCAGATCGCGGAACTCGGACCAGATCAGGCGCGGCACGATATCGAAGGCATTGATGATCGTGCGAAACAAAGGGTTAAAGGTAAGGAGAGATGTTGAGGGGAACAATTTTCGGATCGCGCGGTCGAATGTCGACCCTTTCGCGTCAGTGCCGGCCTTGGCGAAATTCGCGGATGTATCGGTCATCGGTTCACGTCTCAACGCGGCGGAGGATGTCGGATTGGCCCGATTTATCTAGTCTTTACCGCTTAAGATTATGTTACGCGCCGTTGATACGGGCCGTCGCATCGGGGGCCGCATCGTCGTTTTTCCGGAGCGGTCATGAACGAGCTTTGGCGCCCGCGCACCGTGGCTGAAACGAAGGCAGCGCCCAGGCGCTCCCGTTCGATCGTTTTTCTCGGCACAGCCCATGACAACGGTGGCAGCTCCGTGCTCGCCTCGACGCTTGCCGCTGCAATGCGCGCCGAAGGCCATCGCGTCGAGGAGTGGTACCTGTTCGGCTCGAACGCTGAGCTTCCTGCGGGCGCGCGCGTCTTCGTCAATCAACGGCGATCTCGTTCACCGTTCACGCTGATGCGCCTGTTCGTGCGCGTCGTCCTCGCGCTGCGCGCAGTTCGCCCGGACGCCGTCTTCGGGCTGCAGCCGCTGTCAAATCTCCTCGCGGCTATCGCCGGTAAATTCGCCGGCGTTCGCGACCGGGTGGGCACGCATCACCTCCCCTATGACCAGTTCAATCCTGTCCTGATGAAGGTCGACGCGCTCGCCGGCAATTTCGGGCTCTACAGTCACCTCGTTGCTTGCGGGCAAAGCGTTGCCGACACCTACGGGCGCAATGGTGCGGCCTATATGCAGCGCCTCACCGTGATCGCCAACGGCCACAAGAGGCCCGCGGTGAAAGATCGTGCCGCATCGCGCGCGGCTTTCGCCCTGCCCGCCAAAGGCACCGTGCTTGGCCAGCTCGGCCGGCTCTATCACCAGAAGAACCAGCGCTTCAGCATCGGGCTGCTTGATGATCTGCCAGGCACATCCCTGCTGATGATCGGCAGCGGTCCCGATGAAGCCCTGGTCAAGTCCGAGATCACGGCGCGCCGGCTGGAAACGCGATCGCAAGTAATCCTGCACATTGCGCACGACCGCATCGGAGAATTTTATTCCGCCGTCGACATCGCACTGTTCCCGTCAAGCTTCGAGGGTCTCAGCCTTGCGGCAATCGAGGCAATTCACGCCGGCGTCCCGTTGATCTGCTCGGACATCCCCTCGTTCCGCGAGATGTTCCGCGACTCGCCATTCCTGACCGAAACTCTCATCGTTCCTCTTGGCGACCGCGCGGCGTGGCTGGACCGCATCCGCGCCATTCTGGGCGACGACAGGCTGCGCGCCCGGATCGCGGCCGAATTGGTGACGCTGTCGCCCCGATATGACTTCGAGACCATGGCGGCCAGATACCTCGAACTGATCGACTGAGCGGGACCGATGCTTGCACCGGCGATGAATACGGTCCCCAAGGCGATTGCCGGCTGGCAGGCACGCATCGGCGAAGTCCTGTCGCTGCATTATGCCGTGCTGCGCGGCTGGACCGCCGGCAGTGCGCTGCTCGCGGGGCTGATCCAGACCTTCGTCTTTGCGCGCGTGCTCAGCCCAGAACGTTTCTCGCTGTTCATTCTGGTCGGTGCCGTCGGCGTCTCGATGTGGCTGTTCGATCTCGGCCTCTCGAAAATTCTGTTCGTGCACATGCGCAAGCGTTTCCTTGCCGGCGAGAAAACGGCCGACATCGCCGAGCAGGCCAACGCCGTCGCACTATTCTATGCGATCGCGATTGCCGCTTGTGCGGCCATCTGCTTCGCCGTGATGCTGATGCGGCCCGGCGAATCTGCGTGGGGTGCCGCCGAATTTGCGCTGTTCTTCTTTTTTTCGGCGTTCAATCTCGCCTGGTTCGTGCTGCGCAATGTCAGCGTCGCAGTCGATGAATACATTTTTTTCGAGACGCTCGAAGCATGCCGGCGCCTCGGCTATATGGCGCTGCTGCTGGCCATGCTTGTTGGTCTGCCTTTTGCAGGCTTCGTGGTCGTCATCAACCTCGGCTGGCTGATCCTGGTGAGCCTTGCGGCAAGACGGCTGGTGCGCCGCGGGGCGCTGACGCCGCATTTTTCTGGATTTCGCAACCGCCTGCGCGCCTTCTTCCGCGAGAACTGGCGATCCTCGCTGCGCACGGGCACGCACGCCGCGGGAGAAATCTACATCCACAATGTTCTCTATCTGGTGGTTCCGCTCGCCGCGGGTCTCGGCGCGCCGACAATCGTGGTCGACACCGCGCTGAAGATCTTTCTCGGCACGCTCAATCTCTGCTCGGCCGCATGCGATCTGCTGGTGCCGCGGCAGACCGCAGCATTTGCCGCCCGCAATGCGCGCCTGCTCACGCGGGCTACGCTGACGGCGGTTGTGCTTTGCGCGATTCCCGTGCTGCTCGTGTCGGGATTGCTGCTGATCGATGGCACGGGCCTGTTTGCACTCCTGCTCGGCCGGTCTGCAACCATGCCCGCCATGGCAACGCCGATCCTGCTGGTCTTGCTCGCAACCGCGGCGATAAAATCGGCACCGAATTTCCTGCTGCAGCATACCGGCTATTTCCGCGACATCGCGCGGCTCTCGATCTTCAACACTATGCTGATGACTGTGGCGGTTGGCGTCGGACTTGTTTTCCACGCCGACGTGGTCGGATTCCTCGCGCTTTACGCAGGAACCTTCGTGGTCGTGGCGGCGCTTTATGTGACGCTCGCCGTGCGCGGCCCCTTGCGGGATGTCGCCAAATCCTGGCTTGCCCGCGGCACGCCGTGGCCATCGCGGCACAGTTTGACTCACACCAGCGCCGCCCTATAGTCCGCGCCGTTCCGGTCGGGGCGTGGCGCAGCCCGGTTAGCGCACCAGTCTGGGGGACTGGGGGTCGTGGGTTCAAATCCCGCCGCCCCGACCAGAAAAATCAACGGCTTACAGCAAAAGAAAAGAAAAACGCTTCCCAGAAAACCATCCTGGGAAGCGGAACTCGCCCTTCTGTGACGTGCATCACTGACGGCCTTCGTTGGTCGAGTAATCTCGACTCATGAATTGATAATCCGCCGAGGCGGATGGAAGATGACAGTGAGCACGACCACCAATCATATCGGCACCTCGCTCGGCACCTACCTCGTACACATGTTCGAGGTGGATACCGACCATTTCCAGATGGCTTCACAAAAGCCTCGCTTCGATCGGGACTGTGAATACCTCAATCGTCCGTACGAGCTGAGCGACCTGATGCGCCAAGCCACTGCTGCTGGTGTATAGCCGCGCTAGCATTCGTCTCGAAGATTAAAT
>CAVPDI010000031.1:0-17844 GCA_963702605.1 uncultured Pseudomonadota bacterium | reverse complement strand
ATCAATCAGCCCGCCATCGTCATGGACGGGCATAGCCGCTCGCAGAAAGACGCTGCAGGACACTAAAACTCCGCTCACCCCCGCGAAAGCCGGAGTCCAGAACAAATTGCACGCCCCGTGTGTCGCCCTGGATCCCCGCTTTCGCGGGGATGAGCGGAGACTCTATCCTGCTTTCGCCGGGATGAGCGGATGCGCAGTGCACACGCTTCTCCGTCCTGCTTGCGGCAATCCTGCAAAGACGTGGATGCCCGGCATTGCCGGACACAAAAATCCCGCTCACGCCCGCGCATAGCCGTCCGAAGGACGGCCTGCTTTCGCACGCCTATGCGGGGGTCCAGGACGACGACGGCGACCCTGCGACTTGTTCTGGGTCCCCGCTTTCGCGGGCACGAGCGGGGATTCAATCCCGCTTGCGCGGGAATGGGCGGAGGGGGAGTGCGCACACCGCCACTCCGGGCGACATGGCGGAATTCTCGCCGCGCCGTCGTGGCTCATCCACCGTCATTGCCGGAACACGCGGAAGCCGGGCAGCACCGGCGCGATTGATTGCCGCGGCGCGAACAATTTGCAGGAACCAGGCGTTGACCATCATTGCAACCGCATCGCATCGATGCCCGTCGACGCGCGAGCGCGGCGGCAACAAGGAACTTGTCATGAAGACAGATTCGGTTTCGGTTCGACATAATCGGCCGACGAACGACGAATTGCATCCCTTCGTCTATCGCGCAATCATTGGGTTGACGATCTGGCTCGTGCTTTCGATCTGGTTTTTCTTCAGTCGCGGCGCCTATGCCGGGCTCGACGCCGGCGTGATCACGTTTTTCTTCTTTGTGCTCGTCGGAATTCCGGTCCTCATCTGGCTGAGCTGGCGCCACAACACCAACCCCGATGAGCGACACACTTACGACGCGTCCTATCGCGAATGGACTTCGCACGCTTTCGCGACCTGGACCGGCGGGATCAGCGGCCGGGAAGCAGCGGCGCAAATACTGTTGCCGATTGCCGCCGTTGCTATCGGCATGAGCATCTTCGGCCTCGTATTCCTGTTCGCCGTGCCACACGTGAGCTAGATTTAAATCCTA
Organism: uncultured Pseudomonadota bacterium; assembly: GCA_963702605.1. Classification (GTDB taxonomy): domain Bacteria; phylum Pseudomonadota; class Alphaproteobacteria; order Rhizobiales; family Xanthobacteraceae; genus Pseudolabrys. The sequence goes on along the minus strand of CAVPDI010000031.1, from coordinate 16,762 downwards.
GACCGGCCGAATACTCACGAAAACTGGCAATTAAATCTCTCGTGCTCGCATTACGAATACGCCGGTCCTTGCGCGGTTCGGCGCGCGCCGGCCCGTCGCAGGAAAGCACGCGCCGGCTTTTCAAAAAAATAATAGCTTGGGACCGCGCACAGCACGACGGTCGTGGCCGCAAAAAATACCATCACGTAAAGATGAGACGCGAAGAACGGCAATTTCGCCAAACCGTGCTTCCAGCCAATCCAGACCAGCCATTGCAGCAAATAAATCGAGTAAGAAATTTCGCCTAAAAACACCAGCGGCCTCGACGAACAGAGCATGCGGAACGGTTCATTCACCGATCCAGACATCAAAAACATGCATGTCGTGAACCCGACCGCGGCGAAACCGGGCAATTCGCGGCCCGCGAGACCGGACGCCACGAACGGCACGACAAATGCAATGCCGGCCAGCGCGCTTGATGCACCCGGCCTGTATGTTGTCGCGATACGATATGCCGAATAGCCCATGACGAATTCCGTCATGCTCCTGAGTACACGGTCGGCAGAGAACTCATAAACGACAGCCGCCCCGACGATAATTACCAGCACCGCCCAGATCGCCGGCACGCGCGGCCGCATAATGAGAACGGGAAAAATCAGATAATTAGCCATTTCGATCGAGATCGACCACGATCCCGGGTTCGGTGCGACAATCCCGACCCATTCGTGGACCAACAGCACCGCCAAGATCAGGTTAAGCCAGCCGTATCCGCTCGTTTCAGTTGGCCGCACGCCGATCCGCAACGCCACGGCATAGGCGCCCAGCATCAGAAAAAGCGTAACGAAATGCAGCGGATAGATGCGGGCAAACCGCGCCCGGGCGTAGGCACGCAGCGCATTAACGTCAAAGCCGCGGGCGAACATATGGCCGTAGACGGATCCCAGAACGAACCCGCTCAGCACGAAGAAGATATCGACGCCCAGAGATCCGAATTTCGAAAACGCATCCACGACGCCGAATTGCAGTTCGTGACCCTGCGGCGTCCTGATGTGGTAAAATAAAACCAGGAGGGCGGCGAGCCCCCGCAGTCCCGTCAACTGCGACAAATTCGTAGCGCGCGTCGTCGTAGACCACTCCCCGTCCATGATTCGGGATTTTGCGCCACGTCAATCGGATGTCCATCGTATAAATGGGCGATGGTTCGCTTGGGGCCGGTTGAATTTGGCCGACGTAACCCGCTGCAATTTCGTCATACGTGAAAAATTTCAGAGTAGCGACGCTTGATCTCCTCGCCTTCGCGTTCGACCGCAGCCGGATCGTCCTTCCATGTCTTGATCGCCGACAATGGCGTGCGACCCGGCTTGTCCTTCACCAGCGCATGCAGCGACCGCAGACCGCCGAGATTGACGAAGAGCTCCTGGCCTTCGACGCTGAACAGAAAGTTTTGGAACAGGCGCGCGGCATTGGGATGCGGCGCGGCGGCGAACACCGCCGACGGCTGAACGATCGACGGCGTTCCCTCAGTGGCATAGATGACTTCGATCGGCTTGCCGGTCTCCTTGAGCAGCAGCACGTTTGATTCGTTTCCATCAGCCATGACCGGCCGTTCGCCGAGGACGATTTTCTTCGGCGTGTCGGTCGCCGACTGGATCTGCAGCACCTGCTGTTGCGCCAGCTTTTCGAGATAGGACCAGCCAAGCTCGCGCACCATCTGGTAGGTTGACGTCATGATGGTGCCGCTGTAGCTCGGATGCGCCTTGACTATCTTGCCCTTCCATTTCGCATTGAGCAGATCGGCAAAACTTTTCGGCGCCTCGTCGCGCTTCACCATTTCGGTATTGTAGGCCATCACGCACAGCGAAGATCTCACCGTGGCGTAGAGCCCGTCGGGGTCGCGGTGCTCCGGCGGAATGTATTTCGCGACGTCTTCCGGCATGTAGGGTGCGAGCATGCCCTGACGCTTCCAGGCCAGAAACTGGGCCGCATCGCCGGTGCTCACCGCGTCGGCAACATGCAGGCCGGAAGCATTTTCCTGAGCTACCCGCGAAAAGATACGCTCGCCGCCGGCTCGCTCGACGCGCGCGTGGATTCCGGGAAATTTCTGCTCGAATGCCTTGCCGACCTTCTCGGCAAGCTGAAGGTCGGCCGAGGTATACCAGGTGAGTTGGCCTTCCTTGGTCGCCGCCGCGATCAGCGCAGGTGTTACTGCTCCCGCCGGCGGTGGCGCTGCGCGCAACGGCGCCGCATAAACAAGCGGCAGCGCCGCTGCGGCTTTCAGAATGTGTCGGCGCGACGGATCGTGACTGCGCATGACAAACATGTCCGCTGTCGCTCAGGGAAGCACTATGCTCACCCAAACGGCATCACATTGGAAGTCGGGCTTGCCCGACTTCCAGGTCTTTAAATGCCATAAGTCGGGCTTGCCCGACTTCCAGGTCTTTAAATGCCATAAGTCGGGTGTGCCCGACTTATGGGGACAAGCCCGGTGGCTAAAAAGGGCGTCAAAGCGCCTCGACCTGCACCACGCCCGGGACGGCTTTGATGGCGCCGGCGATCTGCGGGGACACCTTGAAGCGGCCAGGCAATTTCACTTCGACCTCGGCACCCTGCTTGAGCAGCAAAACGACGCTCACCTCGCCATCACCATTCGGCTTGGCAGACCGCGGAACCGTTTCCAGCCGCTTTGCCACGGCCTCGAGCGGCGCGCCGTCGCGCAGGAATACGCGCAGCCCCTTTTGCAGATTGGCGGCGGCATCATCGAGCGGTTCCGCCGACTGGATGCGCGCGCGTACCTCGTCGCCCTGCACTTCGGCAGACAGGAACAGCAACACGGCGTTGCCCGGCTCCAGCAGGTCGCGATGCTCGGCCAGGCCTTCCGAAAAGATCACCGCCTCAAAATGCCCGCTCGGATCGGACAGCCCGATGATCCCCATTTTACTTCCCATCCGTGTGCGCCGCTCCGTGCGCGCGACCACGGTCGCAGCGACGCGTCCCGCCGTTGCGCCGGCTTTCACCGCGCGCGCGAACTCGGCCCAGGACTGCACCCGCAATTTCTTCAACACCGCCGCATAGTCGTCGAGAGGATGGCCCGACAGGAAGAAACCAACCGCTTCGTATTCGCGTCGCAGCCGCTCCGCCGGCAGCCACGCCTCGATCTGCGGCAGCAGGATAGCCTCCCGCGTTGTCCCGCCGCCGAATAACTCGCTCTGTCCGACGACAGCCGTGTCATGGCTGCGTTGCGCGCGTGCGAGCACAACATCGACAGCGCCGAATATCCGCGCACGGTTTTTCTCGAACACGTCGAAAGCGCCGGCCGCCGCGAGGCTTTCCAGCACACGCTTGTTGACGGCTCGCGGATTGATGCGCGCGGCAAAGTCCGCAAGATCGGCGAACGGCCGATCGTCGCGCGCGGACATGATCGCCTCCACGGCCTGCCTGCCGACGCCTTTGAGCGCCGCGAGCGCGTAGATGATCGTGTTGCCGTCGACTTCGAAATCCACCGCAGAACTGTTGATCGACGGGGGGTCAACCTTGATGCCGAGCCGTTCAGCTTCGGCGCGGAATTCGGCGAGCTTGTCGGTGTTGCCCATATCAAGTGTCATGGTGGCGGCGAGGAACTCGACGGGAAAATTCGCTTTCATATAGGCGGTTTGATAGGCGACCAGCGCATAGGCCGCGGCATGGCTTTTGTTGAAGCCGTATTCCGCAAAGCGCTCGAGAAGATCGAAAATCGCGTCAGCCTGATGGCGTTCGACGCCCCGCTCAACCGAACCCGAGACGAACCGCTCGCGCTGCGCCTGCATCTCCTTGCGGATTTTCTTTCCCATGGCTCGACGCAGGAGATCGGCTTCGCCGAGGGTGAACCCGGCGAGAATCTGCGCGGCCTGCATCACCTGCTCCTGATAGATGATGACTCCGAATGTCTCGCGGAGTATCGGCTCCAGCTTGGGATGGATGTAGTCCGGCTTCTCCATATCGTGCTTGCGCGCGCAATACGTCGGGATATTGGCCATCGGACCCGGGCGATAGAGCGCAACCAGCGCAATGATGTCCTCGAAGCGGTCCGGCCGCATATCGAGCAGCGCGCGGCGCATACCCGCACTTTCCAGTTGGAAGATCCCGACGGCCTCGGCGCGCGCCAGAACATCGTAAGTCAGCTTGTCATCCAACGGAATCGACGAAAGATCGATGTCGATACCGCGGCGCTTGACCAACGCGACCGCGGTTTGCAGCACCGTGAGGGTTTTGAGGCCAAGGAAGTCGAACTTCACCAGCCCGGCCTGCTCCACCCATTTCATGTTGAACTGGGTTACGGGCATGTCCGATTTCGGATCGCGGTAGAGCGGGACCAATTCCGACAGCGGCCGGTCGCCGATCACGATGCCGGCGGCGTGCGTCGACGCATGGCGATTGAGGCCCTCGAGCTTCTGGGCGATGTCGAATGCCCGCTTGACCACTGGATCGCCGTCGCGCTCTGCCTGCAGCCGCGGTTCGCCCTCGATCGCCTGTTTGAGTGAAACCGGTGCCGCTGGATTCTGCGGGACCAGCTTGCAGAGCTTGTCGACCTGGCCATAAGGCATCTGCAGGACCCGGCCGACATCGCGCAGCACGCCGCGCGCCTGCAGCGTGCCGAATGTAATGATCTGCGCCACCTGATCCCGGCCGTAACGCTCCTGCACGTAGCGAATCACCTCGTCGCGACGGTCCTGGCAGAAGTCGATATCGAAATCCGGCATCGACACGCGCTCGGGGTTGAGAAAGCGCTCGAAGAGGAGACCGAAGCGGATCGGGTCGAGATCGGTGATAGTGAGCGCGTAAGACACGAGCGAGCCTGCGCCCGAACCACGGCCCGGCCCAACCGGTATGCCCTGTTTCTTCGCCCATTGGATGAAATCGGAAACGATCAGGAAATAGCCCGGATATTTCATGCCGGCGATAACGCCAAGCTCGAAGTCAAGTCGCTCGCGGTACTCATCGACAGTATGCCCCTGCGCGACACCCGCCGTGGCAAGGCGCTGCTCCAGTCCGATTTCGGCGCGCCTGCGCAGTTCGCTCGCCTCGTCGAGAGTCTTGCCGCCGTCACCGACCGAAAAGCGCGGAAGAATGGGATGGTGCGTGCGCGGCCGGAACGCGCAGCGCTGGGCGATCTCTACAGTCGACGCAAGCGCCTCCGGCAGATCAGCAAAAAGATCAACCATTTCGGCGCGGCTCTTAAAGCGATGCTCCGGCGTCAATTGGCGGCGGTCACTTTCGGATAGCAGCCTGCCTTCCGCGATACAGATCAGCGCATCGTGAGCTTCATGGTCCTGCGCGCCGGCAAAATACGGCTCGTTGGCAGCAACCATCGGCACACCCTTGCCGTAGGCAAGGTCGATCAGTAACGGCTCGGTGCGGCGCTCAAGGGGCGCGCCGTGGCGCTGCAATTCGACGTATAAGCGGTCTCCGAACAGCTCGAGCAGCGCATCAAGCCGCGTCGCCGCGAGATGACTCTGCCCGGCGGCGATCGCGCTATCAAGCGGACCGCCCGGACCGCCAGTCAGCGCAATGACGCCCGAAGTCCCACCTTCCAACCACTCAAGCTTCAGCCGCGGCGGCTCATTGGATGGCGTGTCGAGGAAGGCCCGTGAGTTGAGCTGCATCAGGCTGCGATAACCTTCCGCATGCGCGGCCAGGAGGACAATCCGCGCGCGCTCCACTTGAACACTGCCACTACGCGGCCCGTGATCGCTGTCGCCGAAATCAACCGCGAGCGCACAGCCGACAATCGGCTGTATGCCGACGCCGGCGAGCTTTTCAGAGAACTCGAGCGCCCCGAACATGTTGTCGGTATCGGTGAGCGCCAATGCCGGCTGGCGGTCTGCCTTCGCCAGCTCGGCGAGACGCGCAATGGTGAGCGCGCCTTCGAGCAGCGAATAGGACGAGTGCACGTGCAAGTGCACGAAATCGAGGGCGGCCATGTCAGCTCGAAGGTTGGATGATTCTTTGTGGCACTCAGAGTGGGCGCGGCACCCTACTCTGTCCACCCTTGACGTCGGTCAGTCGCAGCCTTTCCCCGTCATCCTGAGCGAACTGCGCCCGCTCCGACATTCGGGGACGCCGCGAAGCGGGCGGCGGGAATGACAGGGGGGGGTCAGAGGTTTCCCAACACCTGGGTCCAAATGGCGATCATTCCGACGAACAACGACAGCGAGGCAAGCGCGGCGGCCTCCTGAACAACAGTCTTGAACATGGCTTTTCCTCTCTGGAACAGACAGAGAACATAGTTCAGTCTTTGTTCCGGAGTCAAGGGTGCCCTCGGAAGGCTGGCAAGGGGCTTCCCGGAGATGAAATATTTCATAAAATCAATGCGTTATAGGGCTTTGACGATCTTCACGAGGGCCTTCCCTGCCAGCTATTTCAATTCCAGGTAAGCGGTCGGATTTTCGATCCGGCCCCGGATCATGATGTTGAATGCCACGACGATCCGGTCCTCGTCGGTATTCGCGCTGCCGCGTTCGACCGCATGCGGAAGAAAGCTCGGCCACATCAGCATCGTGCCTCTTTCGGGCGCGGCGACAAACCGCCCCATGTTGAAATAATTCATTTGCGAGAATGAGGGCTCAAGCATTCGCGCGCCCGGCCGCGGATCGGAAAACAGCGTACCGCCGCAATTTTTCGGGGCCTTGACGTACATGATCCCGCTCAACAGGCAATTCGGATGGATATGCATCGCGTGGCGATGATTGGGGTGTGTGATATTCGCCCACATGTTCGAGATGTAATGCAAGTCACGCTTGATGCAGTAGATATCCAGGACCTGCGCCAACTCCTTCAGAACAATATCGGCGAACTCCTTCATCTCGGGATGGCTCGAAATATTGTCCGGCGTCTTATACGAAACGTCGTCAGCCACACCCTGACCGGCCGCCTTCATTGCTCGAATTGTTTTCTCAATCCGCTCGCAAATCGTCACGTCAGATACTTTGCCCGCAAACAAGCAGGTCGGAAAAAGCTGAACCATTTCACGGCCGACGATTTCCATCTTCCTTCGATACCTCGCGCGTTGCCGGCATCGAAGTTAGCAATCGTGTATCTTATGGGAAAGCGCCATTCACACCGGCGCAGGCCGGAGAATTTTGATTGAAAAACTTTCGCGCGCGATTTCGATTTGAAATCGACGGGCTAATCCAGTTCGAGCAACTTTCCGTCCCGCAACGTCACGCGCCGGTCCATGCGAGCGGCAAGGTCCATGTTGTGGGTGGCGATGACCGCGGCGAGCCCCGAAGCGGTCACCAGCTGCGACAAGGCGCGGAAAACATGTTCCGCTGTGTGCACGTCGAGATTTCCCGTCGGCTCATCGGCAAGCAACACACGCGGCGCGTTGGCAACCGCGCGCGCGATCGCAACGCGCTGCTGCTCGCCGCCAGAAAGCTCCGAAGGCCGGTGATTGAGCCGCGCACTCAGGCCCAGATAATCCAGCAACTCCATCGCCCTCGTCTTCGCTTCGGCGCGCGCAAGGCCGCGAATCATCTGCGGCAAGAGCACATTTTCCAGCGCGGAGAATTCCGGAAGCAGATGGTGCGACTGATAGACGAAGCCGATTTCGTTGCGCCGAATGCGCGTGCGCTCGTGGTCGGCCAGTATCGCGGTCGAGCGGCCCTCGATATAGACATCGCCATGATCGGGGTGCTCAAGCAGCCCGGCGATGTGCAGGAGCGTGGATTTACCCGCGCCTGAGGGCGCCACCAGCGCAACCGACTGCCCAGGCCAAAGCGCGAGTTCGACCCCGTTGAGCACGTGCAATGTTTCGTCGCCTTGCCGGTAATGACGTTCGACGTCGTGCATGAACAGGATCGGAATATCCTCTTCCGCCCGAGCTTGCGGTTGATCCGGCCCTTCGTTTGGCTCTTGCTGCTGCTGGACCATTTCCACCGTGGCCACGGAATAGGCCTCACTCATAGCGCAGAGCCTCCACCGGATCGAGGCGTGCAGCGCGCCAAGATGGATATAGCGTGGCCAGCAGTGACAGCATGAGCGCCATGACGACAACTGCTGTCGTTTCTCCGGAATCCATCTCCGCCGGCAGATGCGACAGGAAGTAAAGCTCAGGGGAGAACAATTCGGTGTTGGTAAGCCAGGACAGGAACTGCCGAATACTCTCGATGTTGAGGCAGATGACGATACCCAGCAGGAAGCCAACCATCGTGCCGACCACCCCGATCGAGGCGCCGGTGATCAGAAATACGCGCATGATCGCTCCCTGCGTCGCCCCCATGGTCCGAAGTATTGCGATGTCCTGGCCTTTGTCCTTCACGAGCATGATCAGGCCGGAGACGATATTGAGCGCAGCCACGAGCACGATCAAGGTCAGGATCAGGAACATCACATTGCGCTCGACCTGGAGCGCATTGAAGAACGTCGCATTACGCTGGCGCCAATCGATCATGAAGATCGGTCGCTGAGCGGCGTCCTGCACCGCCTTTCGATACCGATCAACGCGATCGGGATTATCCGTGTAGATCTCTATCGCGGTCACATCACCCGCGCGATTGAAATAGGCCTGCGCCTCCTTGAGCGGCATGAACACCATGGCGCTGTCGTATTCGGACATGCCAATCTCGAATACCGCAGCAATCTTGTAGACCTTGATGCGAGGCGTCGTGCCCATGGGCGTCACCGCCCCACGCGGCGCGACGAGCGTGATGTTGTCGCCCGACCGCAGCGAGAGCTGATCTGCAAGTCTGCGGCCAATGACTACACCCATGTCCTGGTCAAAGCCCTTGAGCGTGCCTTGCTTGATATTGTTGGCGATCGACGGGAGCTTTTCGAGGTCCATCAAGCGAATGCCGCGGATCAATACGCCGCCGGCATTGAATGGCGACGAGGCCAGGGCCTGACCTTCCACGATCGGTGCGGCGAGCCGGATGCCTTTGACGCCGGCCACACGCGCCGCCACTTCTTCCCAGTCGGTGAGCGGTTTTTCCAGCGGCTGAATGAGCAGATGGCCGTTGAGACCGAGGATCTTGTCGAGCAGTTCCTTGCGAAAGCCGTTCATCACCGCCATCACGATGATCAGGGTCGCAACACCGAGCATGATGCCCAGGAAGGAAAATCCCGCGATGACGGAGATGAATCCTTCCTTGCGCCGCGCGCGCAGATAGCGCACCGACAGCATCCATTCGAACGGGGAAAAGGGCCGCGTCCCGTTGGGCTCGGTCATCAATGGGTTCCCACGCTCGACTGTTCACATGATTCTGGCGGATTCGTGCCGGAGACGCGACCAAAGCCCTTGCCAACACACAGGATTATTGCACTGGCGCGGCTTGCGAGGGTGAAAATCGGCGATGTTGTCCCAAGATAGTTCATTGGGCCCATCCGGGAGCCAGGTCGATCCACGTTGGCTCCCCTTGCATCCCATCAGGGCCTGCACCCCGGAATGACGAAATATCACCGTGCCAGGAGATCGAGCGCTGCCGCGGGACTCATGTTTTCCCTGCTTCCGTCGGCGCGCTTTTTGACCTCAACCTTGCCCTCGGCAAGGCCGCGTGGCCCAACCAGCACTTGATAGGGAATCCCAATCAAGTCTGCGGAAGCGAATTTGGCTCCAGGCCGTTCGTCGAGGTCGTGGTACAGCACCTCGATCCCTTTGTCGCTGAGCCCGCGATAAAGCTGCTCGCTGGCGGTATCCGTGTCTGATGAGCCCTGCTTGAGATTCAGGATTGCCACCTTGAATGGCGCGATCGCTTCCGGCCAGATGATACCCGCATCGTCATGCGAAGCCTCGATGATGGCGGCAACGAGGCGGCTCGGCCCTATCCCGTACGACCCCATGTGGACCGGCACCTCCTTGCCGTCCTGGGTGGTCACTACGGCCTTCATTGGCTCGGAATATTTGGTGCCGAAATAGAAAATATGCCCCATTTCGATCCCGCGTGCCGAGACCTGATGTTCGGCAGGCACTTTTGCGAAAGCCGCCGCGTCGTGCATGTCGGAGGTCGCGGCATAATGCGATGTCCATTGGCTGACGATCGCCTGTAGCCCCTCGACGTCGTCGAAATTGACGTCGGCTGGCGGCACCGCCATGTCGAGATAATCCTTGTGACAGAAGACTTCCGATTCACCCGTCTGCGCGAGAATGATAAACTCGTGCGAGAGGTTTCCGCCGATAGGCCCTGACTCGGCTCGCATCGGAATCGACTTCAGGCCCATGCGCGCGAAAGTCCGAAGATAGGCGACGAACATCTTGTTGTAGGAATGCGTTGCGCCGGCCTGATCGAGATCGAACGAATAGGCGTCCTTCATCAGGAATTCGCGGCCGCGCATCAGGCCGAAGCGAGGCCGCACTTCGTCGCGGAATTTCCACTGGATGTGATAGAGGTTGAGCGGCAGGTCTTTATAGGATCTGCAATAGGCCCGAAACATTTCGGTGATCATTTCCTCGTTTGTGGGGCCATACAGCATTTCGCGCTCGTGCCGATCCTTGAAGCGCAACATTTCCTTGCCATAGGCCTCATAGCGCCCGCTTTCACGCCACAGCTCGGCCGACTGGATTGTCGGCATCAATAGCTCGATGGCCCCCGCGCGGTTCTGTTCCTCGCGGACGATCTGACTGATTTTCTGAAGCACCCGGAAGCCCAGAGGGAGAAACGCGTAAATGCCGCTGGCCTCCTGCCGCATCATGCCCGCGCGCAGCATCAGCCTGTGAGAAACGATCTCGGCTTCTTTCGGCGTTTCACGCAAAATCGGGAGAAAATAGCGGGACAGGCGCATGGATACCTACATGGAATTCGAAACGGGATTCGACACCGACCGGCGAGTGAAAGCGGATCGGCCGCCAAAAGACAAGCCCGGCGGGCGGGCGGGCCACGCCCCGTCAGGACGCGGGCTTACAGGCTGAAATGCTCAAAAGCCTTGAGCTTTTCGAGATTTCGCATGACGGGGAAGGATATCCATGCACGATCGCGCAGGTGAGGAATACGCGAAATGTCCATCGTCTGCGCGAGCTCGCGAATATAGAAAAGCTCTTCCTTGGACTGTAGATTGAATTCGCAGAACTCGACCCTTCCCTCAAGGTATGCGGCGTCCGAAATCGCGTCGTTGAACCGCGCTTTCCATGATAAATCCTGCGGCGATACATCGAGACCGGCGCCCTCACCAAAAGGAATTTTCGATCGATCGCGGATTGCTGGCGGCAGTTCATCCGGATAGAGATCATACAGGTCGCGCAGTGCCGCTTTACCGCGAGGCAGCCCACCGACGTCGCGCACCAGGGCGTTTGCGTCCACATTCAGTGCGTATCGAACTATCGATGGATCGAGATAGGGTTCGCGCGTCTCCACTTGATGGCGCATCGAGCACCGATCGACACGCTGCAGGCTGACGCGGTGCATCAGCGCGAGGCATTCGTCCCGAACCGGCCGCGCGTCGGTATCGCTTTCCATGAAGGCCACCTCGAGTGGCGGGTATCCGCAGAACAGCTCGTCGGCGCCCTCCCCGCACAAGGCGACGCGAAAACCGTCGCGGTGCATCTGTTCGGCCGCGAGCAACGAACACACCGCTCCGCGCACGAGATTGGGTTCAAATGACTCGGTCACTTCGACGACATGGCCGATCGAGGAAAACACTTCGTCGCTGTCTGGTTCAAACGGCACCAGTCTCAGATCGAAGCCGGTGCGCTCGGCATATTCGGCTGCATAACGGTAATCCGGCGCGCTTTCGCCACCGACGAAATAGCCAGGCGCCTCCGGGCGGAACTGGCGTGCGTAGTGGGCAACCAGGGTACTGTCGATGCCGCCGCTGAATAGGGTTGCTACCGGCAGGCCTTCGGGCAGCCGCACGCGCACGGCTTCGCGCAACAGGCGATCGAGCACGCGCGGGTCATGGCACACCGGAGCGTCGACCCGGGGATAGATCGGCGACTTGAAGCGCGCGCAAGCCTTGCGTGTAAGCGCGTAACCGGGCGGCAGCAACAGCACGTCGCCCGCCGGCACGGTCTTGAGCAGCGGCCGCATCTCCGAGCAGAACAGGAATCTGTCGCCGGCTTGGATGACGTAAAGCGGCTTGACGCCAAATGGATCGCGGGCGGCGAGAAATTCACCATTCGTCAAGTCGAGCGCGACGAACGCATACATGCCAACGAGGCGCTCGAGTGCGCGGTAGCCCCACACTTGCAGCGCATTCGCCAAAACCTCGGTATCGGATTCTGTTTTGAACTCGACGCCGAGAGCCGCAAGCTCCTGGCGCAATTCGCGGTAGTTGTAGATCTCACCATTAAAGGAAACCGCGAGACGCCCGTAGAACGACATTTGCGGCTGCACCGCGTGTTCGGCGTCCACAATGCGCAGCCGCCGCGTCGCCATCGCGGTGTCTTTCCGGGGGGCTACGACCGGGTCGGTCACATCGCCGCGGTGCAAAATGCCCTCGATCAAGGTCCGAACCGTTTTCTCGGCGTCGGGCCAATCGATCGCAACCGCAATGCCGCACATTTCGTGCCCCCTGATTTTTCGGGCTTTTTACCCGTTCAAACTCGGTTAACCATACGGCCCAAAGAGTGAAATTTGGCTTAACCGGGCGGGCCGATGCCCCGCCCGCGGTACGCACGATCGCGCCCGCGCCACGCAGACAGATCGAGTTTTTGCCCACATCAAGCATTTTTCCGGGAATTAATAGCAAGACGAAACGTCTAAATGCTGGTAGAGCGCCGTCGGGCTGCGAGGAGAACATGCGGTCACTGGTCAGAAGGGTTCTGGGCGTTGTGGCGATCACCGCAATCGCCATGCACACGACCCTTTGGGGTGTGATGGCGGTGCAGGCCGCAGCCGGAGCCCCGGTCGATCCGTTCTCGGTCATCTGCCACAGCGGTGCCGCAGCGGAAAAAACCGGCGATCAGGCCCCTTCCGATCCGACGGGCTCGCCGGCGCATGCTTGCGACCACTGCACGCTGTGCGGCACGGCCGCAGCACCGCCGGTACCTCAGAGCGTATCGGCTATCAGGCTGCTGCCGACTCGGCGGCTGCAGGCCTTGTCGGCCGCCCCGGCTGTTTCTCGCAACGGAATAGCCGTCGGATCTACCCGCGCCAGAGGCCCTCCAGCTTCAGCTTGACGCCCAAGGCCGCCGACACACGCGGCCGAGTCAACCCGTCAATGCAATCCTGGAGATTCCCATGCGCAGGAATTTGCGCAAGAATTCATGGCCGCTGGCCATGCTCGCTGCGGGTGCGGCGGCAACCGCATCAATAGGCCACGCACACGAGATTGCGGGCAATCGTTTTTTTCCCGCAACGCTTGCGATCGATGATCCCGGCGTCAACGACGAGCTGGCACTGCCGACCGTCAGCCTGACCAAGACCGGCGACGTTCCCTCGTTCAAGCAGCTCGAAATTTCGGGTGAATTTTCAAAACGTTTCACCGAGGACTTTGCCGTCTCCTTCGCGCCGGCCTGGTCGCACCTCTATGCGCCAGGCGGTCCGAACATGACCGGCGCCCGCGGCTTTCAAAACCTCGAAACGACTTTCAAATATCGCCTCTACAAGAACCCGGAACATGAATTCGTGCTGTCGGCCGGCCTTGAAATCGAATGGGGCGGCAGCGGAGCCCAGCAGGTTGGCGCCGAGCGCTTCACGGTCTACACGCCGACGCTCTACTTTGGAAAAGGCTTCGGCGACCTGCCAGCCGATTTGAACTGGGCCCGCCCCTTCGCGATCACGGGTCAGGTCGGCTATTCAATTCCCGGAGTTTCGAAGACGACAAGCACCGTGATCGACCCCGATACCGGCGAGCAGGATATAGACACCGAATTCAACCCGCGTGTCCTCAATTGGGGTTTTTCGCTCCAATACAGCATGCCCTACCTGAAATCGGCGGTGATCGATCTCGCCCTGCCTGACTTCGTGAACCGGCTGATCCCGATTGTCGAAGCATCCATGCAGACGCCGGTTTCCAACTCCTTCAGCTCCGGCACCGTGACAACAGGAACAATCAATCCCGGCCTGATCTATGTCGGCGACACGTACCAAGTCGCACTCGAGGCGATGATCCCAATCAATCGCCAGAGCGGCAGCACCGTCGGCATTGTCGGGCAGTTGCACATGTATCTGGACGATATTTTCCCCAAGACTTTGGGCCGACCGATCTTCGCAGACAACATCAACTCAGGGGGGCCGGAATTCGGCCGCTAACCATGCGCAATCTCATCGCAACCATCGGCATCCTGCTCGCGACAGCAAACCTTGCCTTCGCGCACGCGCATCTCGATCGCTCAAATCCGCCGGTGGGGAGCACCGTCGCAACGGCTCCGAAGGAAATCGTCCTTACATTCACCAACGAACTCGAGCCTGCGTTCAGCAGCGCCGATGTCCGAAATGAAGCCGGTGCAGCCATGCAGGCAGGCAAAGCGAGCGTCGACGGCGCCGATCGCACGCAATTGCGGGTCCCGCTCAAAGTGCTTCCACCCGGCACATACAAAGTGAACTGGCGTGTCATGTCGGTCGACACCCATCGCACCGAAGGCAACTTCACGTTCCGCGTCGGGCCTTAGCAAGCGAAGGCGCCAAGATATCGAGCGATGACGGACGCCCTGATCATCATACGCGGCCTGCACTTCGCGGCCTCAGTGGTTGCTTGCGGCACGGTCTGCTTCATGGCGCTGGTGGCGCGGCCGCCCGCCGGGAAACCCGCGCCCGCGGGATTTGCACAATTGTGCCAATCCGCAAAGGTACTGACCTGGCTTTCGCTCGCACTCGCACTTGCGACCGGCGCGGCATGGCTCGTCCTTTTGTCGGCCCGGATATTTGGCACGTCGATCATCGATGCTGGCAGATCAGGTGGCGTCTGGACGGTCCTCACCGAAACGCGGTTCGGGTCGGTCTGGAGCGCACGGTCCATACTCGCCCTGCTTTTCGCAGCCTGCATCGCCTGGCGACGCGCCGAAGCGATCCGGGTCCTTATCGCGGTGGCTTTCCTTGTGCTGCTTGCATTCGCAGGTCACGCCGGCGCGACGCCGGGCACGGCGGGCAACATTCATCTCGTCTCCGACATGGCCCACCTCCTCGCAGCCGGCGCATGGCTTGGTGCCCTGCCCGCATTCGTGCTGTTGCTTGGCGCAACGCGCCGCGCGGTGAAAGACGATTGGCCTGAATTTGCGATCCAGGCGACGCGGCGGTTTTCCGTTCTCGGTGCTCTGAGCGTGATAACCATAATGGCGAGCGGACTGATCAACAGCTGGAACCTTCTCGCCCGGCCGCAGGACCTGTGGACGACGGGTTATGGCCGCCTGATTGCAATCAAGATGGGCCTGTTCGCCGCGATGACAGTGATTGCGGCCTGCAACAAATTTATTCTGACCCCGCGGCTTCCCGACCCGCCGGCGTTGCGCGACTTGCGGCGCGGTAGCCTCGCTGAAATCTGCCTCGGGCTAGGGGCGCTTTCCGTCGTTGCCGTGCTCGGCTTGTTGGAGCCACCAACCCACGCTCACCCGGATACGTCTGCAATTCCGCCCGACGCAGCGTTCGTGCATATCCACGATCCCGCAGTCATGGCGGATGTCACGATCGAACCCGGTCGAGTCGGATGGACATCGGTAACGATACGCGTTTCACGCGAAGATTTTACGTCCTACCCGGCAAAGGTGGTGAGGCTCTCGCTCGAACCGCCGCAACATGCGGGAGAGACGCTCGAGCGGGCCGCAACGGAACAACCGGACGGAACCTGGATCGTTAACCGCGTCAAGCTTGAGCATTCGGGCATCTGGACCGTACGCGTGAGCACAATAAACAGATTGGAAGAAGCGATTACCCTGGATGCTCCGGTTGTCATTGGACGCTGACGTGCAATTAATCGTGACAGCATCGGGTCGATCAGTTAGCGTGCCGCCACCCGTGAGAGCGGAGGCCGGAAAAGCCGGTTCCAAACTGCGGTTCAAGTCTTGGGAGGCAAGCAAGTCCCGGCGCGTTAGACGCAGCCGCCCTGGAAAAAGCATTACAACCAGGGAAAGGGACCGATCAATGTAACGAGCAGGGCTTCGTGCCCTGCTCTTTTTTTGCCCGGCTTCGCGCGGAGCTAGCGATGCGACGGCCCCGAGATGGCCATCAGCAGATCATAGGGAATAAGCCCGCGCGTATAAATGACGTAGAGAATTCCGAAGACCACGGTGGCCACAGCAGTGGTCCAGCCAAGTTTGCTCCAAACCCGATGGATCGCGGGCGCGCCCGGATCAGTGCCGGGGGCCACCTCGCCACTTTCTTCCTGGTTGCGGATACCCCACGGCAGCACCGCAAACAGCGTCAGCCACCAGACCAGGAAATAGATGGCAATGGCGGTACTGGTATTCATGGTCACGCCTCTTCCAATTCCACCAGCGTGCCGCAGAAATCCTTCGGGTGCAGAAAAAGAACAGGCTTGCCGTGTGCACCAATCTTCGGTTCGCCGTCGCCCAGGACGCGCGCGCCTTGCGCCTTGAGCGTTTCGCGTGCTGTGCGAATATCGGAGACCTCGTAGCAGACGTGATGAATGCCGCCGTCGGGGTTTCGCTCCAGAAATTTTGCAATCGGAGAGTTCTGAACCCAGGGGTTCGAGCAACTCGATCTTCGTATTCGGAAGCGTGATGAATACGGTCGTCACGCCGTGATCCGGCTGGGCGACCTGCGCTGAGACCACGGCGCCCAGTGCGTCGCGATAAATCTTCGAGGCTTTGGCAACATCGCGCACTGCGATGGCGACATGGTTGAGACGACCGATCATGACTTTTCCCGTTTTACCTCAATCGCCTGTAGCCGGCCTTGCCAAAACAAACCCGATGGCTGCCCCA
>CAVPDI010000030.1:0-5243 GCA_963702605.1 uncultured Pseudomonadota bacterium | reverse complement strand
GGAAATCCGAATTTTCGACGACCTCTCAAATATATTTTTTCGGAGCTTAAGCGGCCCACGTGCAACCCGATCCCGCATGATAACAAAAAATAAAAATGTCCAGGCGAAGGGGAACTCTCAGCCTTGCGCATGCGGATAGATTTGCCCGCTCGCCGGGACGCCCGCGCTTCAAGATGAGAACCTTGCGCTGGCCACGTCAGCCGCAGTGATTGGCTGGCGACCGGACGCGATGCATCGGCAGTGGCCTCCACGATATATGCGATTTCTTTCACAACCGAACGAAAATCATCAGGCTGCGCGCGGGGGCCCGGGATGATGACCAATGTGAGCACCTGGCCGCGGCGTGACGGGATAAGATCGTAGCGACAGGACAAGCCCGACAGGTCGGGATGCGCGCCTGGATCAGCGCGCGGTATCGTGATCTCGCCGCGTTTCATCGCGGCGTCGGCCCAGGCCAAACCCCCGCCGGAAAACATTGCAATGCAGACATTATCAGAAGCCTGATAACGACCGACCCGAACGTCCTTGCCTTGCGCGCGGATTTCGGCGACGGAAATCATGCCGATCCGCAGGTTGAGCTGAAGATCTTCGGCGACCCAGGTCGCAGTCTCGGCCAACGCACGTTGCGCCCGAGCCGCGTCTGCGGCCGGCACCGCAAAACCAGCACCATCACCGCCGAATACGAATGGAAAGTCACGCGCCTTGAGTGCGTTGGCGACCGAAGCGATCACCGCAGCGCCCGCCATGTTCACTGCCTTGTACCGGTTCTCAAGAATTGCCTTAGTCGATTGCTCTACATCGGCAACGCCAACCACCCAATCGTCCGGCAAGGCAGCAAACCACGTGTCATCGGCGACCCGACTGAAATCACGAAAAGTCGGCGTCTGCTTATAAAAATCAATGGCTGAAAGCGAACCGTCCATTGCCGGGATGTCGTCCAAACTCAAGTTATCGGACCTATCCACCTGGAACCGTACTTCTTTGGTGCAGGAAGAGCCGGCAAGCACCTTCTTCCACGCTTTTTAGCAAATTAATCAACAACTTGCACCGAAAATGCTTTCCGCAGAACAATCGACATTTTTGTGATGGCTGACACAGCGGGATCGCCCGGAGTGCCTAGCCTAGCCCGGCTGTCACGGGGACGAGGTTTGGCCAGCCACTCGAACAAGACGGGGCACAGTGAAAAAAATCGAACTCGAAAAGATGTTGGACGAGAGCCCTTTTGGAGGGACCCGGCCGACAAAAACACGCGTCTTGAACTCATCGCGCGCTTCGATGAGATCTACGCTTCCATTATGGGCGGCCGCGCAGGGGAATGCGTTCAGGGTTATCAGGCGGCAGATCCTCATCGCCCCGCACTAACTGCCCGGACTGAAAACATTGCGAGGACATGGGGCACCCGCCTCTTCGGCAAATGGCAGTAATAAGCAACCAAATAAACCGTACCTACCTGATTGCCAGCCTCAAATTGCTGTTAGCCGTCCCGGTACTGCATGCGCGGCCGAGGCGCATCGCCTATGGCAGCGGCTCGATATCCAACGGAAAACGCATCATGTTGTCCGGACGCGCGAGATGCAGTCCCGAAATCGATACGGCGTTAGTGGTTTCGTACTTCGGCGCATTCGTCTGAGCTACGGTCTGGTTCTGCGGGGCCATTACTTTGATGAAGACGCCACATAAAACCAGAACAATATTGAGTATCCTGCGCATGAGAGGCTCCTGTTCGACTACCCCTCCCCAGCGAAGAATGAGCGTTGGGCGCAAAAAGTTTTGTGAGGGCGTCACACTCCCATTATTTTTTCGCAGGTCAGCTAAGGCCAAAAAACGCGCATTGAATAAAATGCTGCAATTAAGACAGCTTAAACACGAGGCAATTCCGCCCAGCGCGATTTGGTGGGCTCTTACAGGCCTTCAGCCTTTCTACGCTCCCGATCTTCACGCTTGCGCTCTTCGCGGTCACGCCGTTGTGCGTAGTTCGGGTCGCTGAGTACTTCACGCCAGGCCCTATCCAGCGCCGCGGCTTTTGCAGCTCGGCTGTTCTCCATTGCCTTCCATATGATCCATGTGATGCCGGCAATCACCGAAATGATGATGATGATTTCCATCGCCATATCACTTTTCTTGCATGCGATTTAGGTAATCGATGATGCTCAGGAATCGACTGCTTAAATTTGTTCCCGGAGAAACTGCGGGCAAATAGAGATAATCGTCTGCATTTTTTAAAATATAATGTTCAGGCGGCACCAGTCGGTATCCCCAAATTGGCATTTCACGAGTGCCGTGGCTTCCAATCAACGCTCGCCCATCAATTGCCTCGTTCACCGCGTTCAGGGGAAACACGCCATTGTTCTTTTTAGCGAGAACTGTCAGGTCAGCGGGACGCGTCTTTAACTCTTTACTACTGGTCCATTGCCTTTTGCATCAATGCCGTGACAAGGCGGCACAGTTGGATTGATATTCCAGCCTTTCCGACATCGATGCCTTGAGCCGACGCGTACGTACTAAACGCGATGATCAGGCTGGCAATTATGAGCGGCCTGGATGTGCCCGTTTCCATAATGCGAATCCCTTTTTTGTGCTTTGGAGCACACCGGAAATTTGAGTATTGAACGTGCACCCTTCAGCGCCTTGATTTGCATCAATTCGAATTCTCGCAAGCTCGAACTATATCCGAACGACGCGACACTTTTTTGCGAAAGGCGGGCCTGTCGCCTAATCTGCAAACAAAGGCGCCAGCAGGCTTGCCAACACGGTCGGATCTGCTCTCGGTGCGCACCGTCATCGGCTCGTGGTGGCCACGGATCGCGACCTGTGCGCGCGTGAGCGCATCTTCTGGAATTCCTGCGGATTTGCAGACCTCTTCTGACACGATGACCTTGCAATTGAGCGCCTTGGTCATGTCCTGCAGTCGGGCCGCGGCGTTGACTGAATCGCCAAGCGCCGTGAAAACAGTGTGGCCGCGAAAGCCGATGTCGCCGATGATGACCTCGCCGGCATGGATGCCGATGCCATATTGGATCGGCTCGTGCATTTCGGTCGCGAACTGGTGATTTAAATGCGCGACATTCGAGGCGACCAAAGCGGCAGCGCGCAGTGCCTGACGGCACGCTGTCGCTGGGTCGGTATCAAGCCCAAATAGCGCGAGCACGCCATCGCCGACAAACTGGTTCGGCTGACCGCCCGCTTCGGTGATCCCACGCGAGACCGCATCGACAAACCGGTTAATCAAGAATACGGTGTCATACGGCAACCGCACCTCAGAAAGACTGGTCGAGCCGCGCATATCCACGAACATGCTAACGACGTAGCGCTCCTCGCCTACATTAATATGCTGGCGGTTGCGCACGAAGTCGCTGTCGACATGAGGCGGCAGCACCGGGAATAACCGCTACGTCGTTTTGCGGCCGCAGCTGACAGGCGAGCCCATCGAGGGTCGGCACTGGCGCCGACGCGCGCCAGCACGAAGGCCTCGCGGCCGGAAGGACGCGGCAGCGCAAACGGTCACTGACGATGCGGACGCGGCAGGTCGAGCAGCGCGCGCGGCCGCCGCAACGTTCGCGTGCGGAACCTTATAGCGCAGGCTCGCTTCCAGCACGCTCATCCCTTTCGGCACCCGCACCTGGCGATGCGGATAGGACACCGTGAACATGCCGCGCCGACGCTCGTTCAAGCTGCGCGCGCCGCGCGCCGCGAACACCAGCAGGATCGCGCCGAGGTAGGCAACCGGAAAATAGACATGTGTAATCTCATCGACCGTCGTGCGCATCGCCGGCGGGATCGGGCGTAGATTTTGCCTGCGCCAATCTGGTTCCTGCTTGATAAACTGCCCGACCTCTTGTGCGCCGTGATGCGTGCCAAACATCGCCAATGGCGGCAACAGCACCGCTATCGCGAACAAAATCGGCCACGTCCATTTGAAGATCGGCTTGAGGCGCAGCCAGAAATAAAGCCCGATACAGGCGTGTGTCCATGCCACAGTTATCAATTCGAACTGCACCGCGATCATGTACGGCCTGATGTACCAATAGTTGAACAGCGGTGTTCCATAATTCAGGAGTGGATGCCCAAACATGGTGCTAACGCGTACGGCACCGAAATGGTCGCAGAGCAAAAGCGGAATGCTTAAGCCCAGCACAAGCTGCGTGATTTCAGCCGCCGTGTAGCGAAAGTGCCGCCGCTGATAGAGCGCCCACAGGCCCAGCGAGCAATGGATCACAGCCGCGGTGTAGAGCATGGCGTTGACAACCGGATTGCGCCACCACCACAGGTGCACCGCGTCCAGCCACCATTGCATAGCCGCGAGGGAGAAGTTGCCGAGCGCGTGATTGAAGAAATGGGAGAAGATGTAGGAGAACATCACCAGGCCGCAGATGAGCCGCACCTGGCGCACACCAATGCCGCGCAGCCATGTTACAAGCTTCGTGGCATCAGTCTGTGCTACGCGCACGTCAACGATCGCAGGTGCCGGAAGCGCCATGCACAATCACTAGACGGGCCGAGGGATGTATTCAGTGAACGGCCGCGACGTCATCCTAAGTGAGCCCCAAAAACGTCGCGCATTCGAGCATAGAGGCGAACCTCTACGTCCCGCAATGACTTAAGTCTCCATTGGCGGAGCTATGCCTCTGTTTTGGCGAGCCCTTGTGATCTACAGTATCTTATGGAGAGGAAAGTCACCTACTGGTTCACGGTGAGTCTGCTGACAGTATTTTGCATTGTCGGCCTGTATTTCGAAATTTCCAGTTCGTTATCGGAAGCTCAAAAACCATCCCTGTCACTGCACTTCTCGTGGGCCGGTATTCCGGCGTGCGCCTCGACCTCGCCAGCGTTCGAAGTGGACGGCGTGCCTGCCGGCACGATGCAGTTGAGTTTTATGATGACCGATCTCAATTTGCCATCGTTCCACCACGGCGGGTCAACCGTCCCATATATCGGAAATACTGTGGACCGGGGCGCAGTCACCTATACGGGTCCGTGTCCGCCGCCGGGCGAACGTCACAATTATCGATGGACGGTGCAGGCGCTCGATGCCGCGGGCGATGCCCTCGCCACGGGTAGCGCAGAGGCGTTGTTTCCGCCCTGGAGGGGCACGCAGCGGGAGGTTACGCCTGTGCGATCACAAGCAGTCATAAATCGCAACTGAAGCCAACGCCGGGCGTGTCGCGCTTTCCGCACTTGCAATCCTGCTTCGCGACTTAGCGGAACGCCCACCCTGCGAAGCACGTCAGCGCGAAGCAGGATGG
>CAVPDI010000029.1:0-49454 GCA_963702605.1 uncultured Pseudomonadota bacterium | reverse complement strand
TATGGAGGGGAACGAAACCGCCTTGACGGACGCGGCCGATCGCCTCATAGCCGGCATGGAGGGCGCCAGCACCATCGCGATGCGCGAGCTGATCGAGATGATCCAAAACGGAGCGATGGCTTTCCGGAACCAGCAGGTCGGTCATCGAAAGTTCAGCGAATTCGCCGGCCTCGTAGCCGAAGAGCGCCTGGGCGCTTCTGTTGGCGGATAACACGCGGGCGGCGCGGTCGAGTACCAGCACGCCATCGGTGGCCGTGTCGAGAATCGCCTTGAGCTCACGATTTTCCTTGAGGACACCGGGACGGACGCTACCTGTTTGGGTGTCACCCCCGGGTTTGGTCTCGACCACGAGAGCCAGCGCGTTTTCACCGTTCCATGTCACGCTAAACAGACGACCCTCGACCGGTTTCTGTTTGCCATTTACGGCCGCGATCGTGAGCGACTTGGCTCCGTTTCTGTTGCCCTTTGAACTCGGCTCATCCTTGGTCTCGATGAAGAGACTGTCGAGGCCGCCCGCTTCTGCCAGTTATCCAACGTGGCGTACCCGGTCCAGTCGAGGAAGACGCGATTGGCGTATATCAGGCTGTTGAGGCGGTAGACGAGAATGCCGACAGGCAACCGGTCGAGAATTGTCCGGTTTTCCGGTCCATCGCGGCCAGGCTTCGACGCTGGCCGAGTCGGTTGGGATGGCGGGGCAACAGGCTCGACGACAGCTTCTTTGGGGGCGGTCTGGTCGGTCTTGATTTGTGGCTTCTTCAGGCGCTGGCTCAGTTCACGCGCGAGCTCCTGAAAGGCGCTGTGCTCACGCGCATTCAATGTCGGCCCCGCGACTGGCGGCGGGCCGGTGCTGGGAACGTCAGTACCTTCGGCGCAGGCTCGCTTGCCGCCGGCGGCACTGATTTCTGACGAGATCGTATGTCTCTCACCTCGTTGATCTTGTCGATGTTGCGGCAGATTCCAAAACCGCGAAATCCTTTGAAGCGGCGTTCGCGGTCGAAAACCGGCAGGCCCGACATTTCGACTGTCAGGCGTTGATCGCTCCCTTCGATTGGCCAAAGAATATGGATTCCGCTGAAAGTCTCCCTTGCCTTAAGCGCATTTGCGATCTGCGCATCCGGATCCAGACCAATGGCTTGGGCGACGTCATCCCAATTGTGGCCAGCAACGGCAGTGGCCTTCGGCCCGATCAGACCGGCAAATTCCTGGTCGACGAGCGTGAACCGCGTTTCCGCATCTGTTTCCCAGACAAAACGGAAAGGAATGCGGTGTGGGCTGGCTTCCGGCTCTACGGCACTTGAAGGTGCAGCGGTCTCTAGCTCGGCCCGCTTGTCGCCGGTGTCCGCCGAAAAATCTGCGAAGGCGACGAGCAAGGCGAATGTCGGGCCTGCACCAAGCTTAACGATAGAGATTTGGCCCGCGTCGATTCGGCCTTCGGCCGCACCTTTCGTGCATGCTTTGCGTGCGATGTCCTCCGCACCGAGCTGCAACAGGTCGCAACCGGCGCCCATGCGTTCGCGCGCAACGGCCTGTGCCTCTATCAACTCGCCATCAGCGGTGAAAATTGCCGATGGTAATTGCAACGTCATGCAGCAGCCGGCGCGCGCGATCTGGCAGCGCAAGTTCCTTACCGGCGCGCTCAGTCGACACCAGCAGGATTGCCGAATTGCCGTCATGCAGCACGATGCGCGAACACAGACAGATCAGTGTGCCACCAATGCTCGCTCCGAAGCCCCGGAGGCGTTCAAGGCGTGGCGCTTCGCCTTCCGCCAACGTATTGGCGAGTTGTCCAATCTGCACGGCGTATGCGTGTCGCGCCTCGAACCTCAGGGTGGTGACTTCGGCCGGCGATGCTGCCGCGAACACCGCTGCGGCGACCGGATTTGCCCACAAGATACGGTTTGCGGAGGCGCTCCACAGCCACACCGGCATGGGGCTGAGCGCGTGTGCCGCGAGGCGCGGATCATCGAGATTTACGAGTTCCAATTTTGGTCCCGTCATCGCCCTGTCGCAAGAATTACGGCTAATAAAGCCTTAATAGGGCTGCTGGTGAGTGTCGTCCATGAGCGGGCGCCGACCATTCAACAGCAAGCTCCGATAAAGTTAATGCAGGCGGGTTCTACGGCTGGCGCGGGGATTGTTGCGCCTGGATATCCGACTGGGCCGCGCCGGACGGCAGTGGCCGCGATGGGATGCCACGGCGTTGGTGCAATCATTTGTGCAGTGCAATATTTTTATTGCAATGCATCAAAATAGGGTATATAAAGGGTATAGATGGTTCGCCCCGACACAATTCACTCCAGCGCATTGGGCGGCGATCCTGAAAACCCGCGGGCCTGTTTGCGGAGGGCGAACGACCCGAACAGCGATGACGCCCTCCCTAGTCAAGGATGACTGTCATGGCCGAAACGATTTCCACTGCTGCCGCCAGCGCCAAATCCAAGTCGAAACCGATCGCCATTGCGCGCGTCTGCGTTCGAAGCGCCGAAATTTGAAATGCCCAGGTTCGAGATGCCGAAATTCGAAATGCCGAAGTTCGAGGTACCGGCTGCATTCCGCGAGTTTGCTGAAAAAGGCATCGCACAAGCGAAAGAGAACTATGAGAAGGTCAAAAGCGTAGCCGAAGAGGCGACCGACGTGATGGAGGATACCTACTCCACGGCTTCGAAGGGTTGCGCCAGCTACGGCCTCAAGGTGATTGAAACGACGCGTGCAAATAGCGACGCCGCGTTTGACCTGATGAGCGAGCTGATGACCGCGAAGTCCTACTCCGAGATGGTCGAGCTTTACAGCGCCTATCTGCGCAAGCAGTTCGATGCCCTGGTGATGCAAACCAAGGAGCTTTCGGAATACGCCCAGAAGGTTGCCACCGACACAGCCGAGCCGATCAAGGAAAGCATCAGCACTGGCTTCAGCAAGGTCGCCTGACGCCATAAACCCGAGAAGGCTGGCTCTTTTTCCCGAGCAGCACAACCTAAGCCCGGACCGAAAAGTCCGGGCTTTCGCTTGTAAGTGGACATAACGTGCCGGAACGCGCCGCTTGCCAAAAAGGCGGGCGGCACCTAGTTTCCGCCCGCTTGGATCAGGCTCAAGCGAAGCCGGTCACATGCAGGCGTAGCTCAGTTGGTTAGAGCGCTGGTCTGTGGAACCAGAGGTCGGTGGTTCAAGTCCACCCGCCTGTACCATTTTCCTTTCTTGCAAAAGAAAACGCCGGCGATTTTTTCGCCGGCGTTCCCATTAAGCGAGTTTGCGCGCCTTAGCGCGAGGTGTAGCGACCATTCCCGTTGCCGCGCGGATAAGTCGGGATTGGGCGTGGCGGATAGGCTCGGCCACCGCCCTGCGGCCCGCTGAATAGCCAGTCGAAGAAATTCGAGCCACCACCACCATAGCTGTAACCGCCGCTCGAACCGCCATACATTCCGACCGGCATACGGACCGGCTTAGACGACGTGTTCGGCGCCCGTTCAACCGCAATGTCGGCGACCTTGCGCTCGCTGCTCTTGAGGATCGCGATCATCTTGGCATCGCGGCCATAGACATCTTCGCGCAGCTGAAGCTTGCCGTCATCGTCCACGAATGCCGTCTGGTAAGTCAGGTGCACCGGGATGAATTTCGGGAAGTTGATATTGATTTCACTATCGCCGAACATGCTTTGCAGGCGCGCCTCGGTGTAGTGCTCCTTCGGCAGTACCAGCGATAATATCTTTTCGCCATAGGTCAGCGGGTTCTGAACGCGCATGCAGCCGTGGCTGTAGGCGCGCTTGTCGCGCGCGAACAGGTATTTGTCGGGCGTGTCGTGCTGATAGACGAGGAACTTGTTCGGGAAGTTGAAGCGGATACGGCCGAGCGCGTTGCCGGCGCCCGGCGGCTGCGAGACGTGGACGGTGCCGTCGGCATCCTGCGTAAGCTTGAGCCCGATGCGCTCGAGCGCCTGCGGATCTTCCTGAAGCGCGGGAAGATACTCTTTCTCGATGATCGACGGCGGCACGTTCCAGGTCGGATTGACGGTGATGAACTTCATCTCCGCGCTGACCATCGGCGTGGCCGTCGTACCCGGTTTGCCGGCCACGATCTTGGTATGCCAGTAGACCTTGCCGTCGTTATATAGCGTCAACGTGTAGTCGGGCACGTTGACCATCACGTACGGATTGCCGAGATCGCGCGGCATCCAGCGCCAGCGCTCCATGTTAACGATGATCGTGTCGATGGGATTGGCGGAGGAATGGCGCGCTTCTTTCTGCTCGCCGTTGAGCGCGCGAACGGTATTGGGGCCAAGATTGCCGTCGACCCCAATGTCGCTTTCCGTCTGGAATGTCTTCACCGCATCGCGCACCGCGTCGTCGTAGAGCTGATTGTCCTTGTCGCCGGCAATGGCGAGGCGCTTGCGCAGCGCAGCGACGCGCACATCCTTCATGCCCGGACGCAGGATCTTGCCTTCGGCGATATGGACACGCGGCTGTGCCGGATTGTCTTCGGCCTTCTTGCCGGAATCGGCCGGACCCTTGCGCAATTCGGCGAGCTTCGCCCGCAGCGCCTTGAACCCCTCTTGCGGCGGATTATAACTGTCGAGCACGGCACCCGCGTCGTTGCTGTCGGCAAGCTTGGTCAAAACGGAAGCGGGCTCCGGCGCAACCAGATCATATTGGATGTCGGCGCTGACGCGGGTGAAATGAATTCGCCCGATCTGGGCCTGGCGCGCGAAGGTCAGAACAGAAACGGTGAACTTGAGTTCGTCTTCGGCCTGCGCATCCGCAGTCGATGCCGACTTGAAATCGGGGGCCGGATAATCGCTCGGGTCGAGGCCAACGGCATCCGCCTGCGCGAGATATGCGATCGCCGATTTCGCCCGGTCGTTGGCGGCGTTGTTGCTGATCCAGAGCGGCGCATAATTATGCGCGCTGTAATAAGCCTCGATGCCGGCACGATCGGCCTTGCGCGGAACGAGCCGGTCGAACTGCCGTCCGTTGATCAATTCGCGCAGCTTGTCCGAAAGTCCGGCCTCCACGGTCGCGGCCGGCGTGGCTGCGGCCGGTGTGGCTGCGGCCTTGGCCGGCTCCGCCGCGGGAGTAGCGGCGGGCGTTGCAGCGTCCTTCTTTACCTCGTCCTTCATGATATCGGCGGGCGCCTCGGCCTGCCGGGCCGGCGTCTGGATATCCTTGATCGTCAGCGGCGGCGGGAGACTGGTGTCCGGCATCGGAACCGATGCCTCGACCGGCTTGGCAACCGGGTTGGCGGTTTGCTGCGCCAGACCGGCATGGCTCGAGAGAGCCAACACGAGCGCGATGGCAGTCGAGGCCAGCAGGCGGTCAAATCGAGCACTTTTCACCACTTTATCTCCCAAAGGTCGAAGGGCAGGCTAAGCCCCTTATAAGTCCCGGCCATTTTAACTGATAGTCCATAGGCAGTTACGTTTTTCCCAATAGCCTCAGCCAATCAGTCCCGTACTGTGGCTATTTTGCACGACCAATCGGAGGCATCCCCTCATATCGCCCATTTGCGGCGTTTTACGAGCGCCAACCTAAGGCAACGGCCCTGCGGGCGGGCAGTTCCTACTGTCTTTTCATCGATTATACCCATGACTTTTGCGTGAGGCGCCTTTAAGGCCGGCTCGCAATTATGGTGCTGAGGCATGACAGGACTGCAACACGCCGGCGATTCGCGCGCCGCGCTGACTGTATTCCTACACGCGATGACCCGACGGATTGCAGCACGGCGCTACTGACGCTCCGAAGATGCATCCAACGGCAAGCTGCACGCACGCGTGAATTGCCGACGTGCCAACTCCCGCTGCCGACGCCCTTGCGTCTTTGCAACAACGATGCGCGACGAAAAAACCGGGTCCCGCGAGGGGCCCGGTTTCAGTGATTGCCGGCGTGGGGGCCGGCAACATCTTCCAGAGGGGAACAATGCTGACGTGTCGGTAATTCTGGGAGGATATAGCCGACACAACAGCGAGGCATCAGTATGCGAACGGTGCTCGCCGGCTACAACGCCGACCGTCGCATGCCAGCCATGCGCAATAGCAAATCGTTCATTGTCTAATGAGATCGCGGCAGTTCCGATGTCATGGACGGCGTAATTGCCGGCATGTGAAAATCAGAAATGCCACCGCTGCGCGTTCGCCACCAGGAAATCGCGAAAGACTTGAATGCGCGCGACCGATTTGAGCTCTTCCGGGTAGACAAAATAAGCGTCGAGCGCGAGCGTGTCGTCCTCGCCGAACAGTTGCACCAGCCCGCCGTTCTCTTCCACCAGGTAGTCTGGCAGCATCGCGATGCCGAGTCCGCGCTGGCACGCGCGCAGGACACCGAGCACGTTGTTGACGGTGAACTGAGGTGCGCGCGGATTTTTTCCATCCCGGCCGATTTCCAGGAGCCAGCGCCGGTTTTGCAAATGCGCGGGCACCACGCCGCCGCCGAGAAGGACGACGCGATGCTTGTCGAGATCGTCATGCGAGCGCGGCGTCCCGAAGCGCTTGAGATAATCCGGCGACGCGTAAGCATGGGAGTGAACGGAAAAAAGCTTGCGCTGGATGAGGTCGGGTTGGGTCGGCTGACGCAGACGGATGGCGACGTCAGCCTCGCGCATAGCCAAGTCCAGCTCCTCGTCGGTCGTGATGAGGGTGATATGGATTTCCGGATACAGATCGACGAACTCGCCGAGCCGTGGCGTCAACCAGTGCACGCCAATGCCTGGCGTGGTTGACACTTTGAGCTCGCCGTTCGGGCGTTCGCGGCTGTCGGTGAGCTTGGTGCGTGCCGCCTCGAGCTTCATGAACACTTCATGGGCCGTGCGGTAGAGCATTTCACCTTGCTCGGTGAGGATCAGGCCGCGCGCGTGGCGATGAAACAGCGATACGGTAAGCTCCGATTCAAGCGCCGAAACCTGCCGCGAAACGGCCGACTGCGACAGGCCGAGCCGTTCGCCGGCATGCGTGAATGAGCCCGCCTCCGCAGCGGCGTGGAATACTTTCAGCTTGTCCCAGTCCATCGTGGCGTTGGTGCCAACCATGATCTACTCCGCCGCCGCGCGGCGATGCTCGTGCGCGGCCAGGAATTTTTCCGCTTCGAGCGCCGCCATGCAGCCTTGTCCGGCAGCGGTGACCGCCTGACGATAGATGTCGTCGGTGACGTCACCGGCGGCGAAAACGCCGGCGACCGACGTCGCCGTCGAGTGGCCGGTGGTAACGATGTAGCCTGACGGTTTCATCTGCAGCTGACCTGCGAAGAGTTCGGAGGCCGGCTGATGGCCGATGGCAATGAACACCCCGTCGACCCGGCGCTCGGTGACGGCGCCTGTCTTCACGTTCTTGAGCTTCACGCCGCTGACCTTCAGCGGATTGTCGGCGCCGATGACGTCGTCCAGCGCGCTGTCCCAGACGACATCGATCTTGGAATTCTTGAAGAGGCGGTCCTGCAAAATCTTCTCGGCACGGAACGCGTCACGCCGGTGCACCACCGTCACCTTCGATGCGAAATTGGTGAGAAACAGGGCCTCCTCGACCGCGGTATTGCCGCCGCCGACGACGATCACTTCCTTGTTGCGGTAAAAGAAGCCGTCGCACGTTGCGCAGGCCGACACGCCGTAGCCCTTGAATTTCTGTTCCGACGGCAGATCGAGCCAGCGTGCCTGAGCGCCCGTCGCAATGATCAGCGCATCGGCGAGATAGACATCGCCGGAGTCGCAGATCAGCTTGAACGGCCGTCGCGCGAGCTCGACCTTGTTGACGTGGTCGGTCACGATCCGCGTGCCGACGTGCTCGGCCTGGGCCTGCATCTGCTCCATCAGCCAGGGGCCCTGGATGACATCCGCAAAGCCGGGATAGTTCTCGACATCGGTGGTGATGGTCAGCTGGCCGCCGGGCTGGATGCCCTGGATCAGGATCGGCTCCAGCATCGCGCGCGCCGCGTAAACGGCGGCGGTGTAGCCGGCTGGTCCCGAGCCGATGATCACGACTTTGGCGTGGGTGGTCTTTGCCATGCTTTCTACGCCCCCCTGGACGGGCGCGAAGGGCGCTTTTCGCCCGCTGCGGCCGGACACTGACCGGCTCTTCTGCTCGCCTCGATGTATGGCTTCCGGGCGAGCTATGCAAGATACGCAACCCCGGACGCCCACAGGCATAGCCGCGCAGCGTGATGCCATGGCACAGCACGCAATATTGTTTCGCGAAATATTATTTCGCGGTATGACCATTCCCCGCTTTCCCGGCCTCTTATCGCGGAGTGACTGCGTGCCCGCCCGTCTCGACGCCATCGACCGCAAGATCCTGAAGGAACTTCAGGACGACGGCCGCATCACCAATGTAGAGCTTGCGAGCCGCGTCGGAATTTCGGCGCCGCCTTGTCTTCGCCGCGTCCGCGCACTCGAGGAGGCGGGCTACATCAAGGGCTACCGTGCGTTGCTCGACGAAAAGATGCTCGGCTACGAGGTGACGGTATTCGCCATGGTGCATCTGTCGAGCCAGGCCGAAGTCGATCTCATTGCCTTTGAAGAATTCGTGCGTGCCCAGCCGCTGGTGCGCGAGTGCTGGATGCTGTCCGGCGAAATCGACTTCGTGCTCAAATGCGTCGCACCCGACCTCAAGACGTTCCAGGCCTTCGTCGAGAAGCTGACCGCCGCGCCGAACGTGCGCAACGTGAAGACCTCGCTCACGCTGCGCAACTCGAAGGACGCGGCCATGGTGCCGATGGATGGCGCGAACTAGTGTTGCGCACGTAGTCCTTATTCTCCCAGTCTCTCTTCTCCCATGTCTCTCCTGGAAATCACGCTGCTTGCTACGACCGGCTTCGCCGCCGGGCTGGCCAACGCGGTCGCCGGCGGCGGCACGTTCTTCACCTTTGCCGCGATGGTCGCGTTCGGCATGCCGACGCTCAACGCCAACGCGACCAGCGCAGTGGCGCTCGTGCCGGGCAGCCTCGCCTCGACCATCGCCTATGCCAGGGAGACACGAAAGAACTGGCGGCTCGCCGTCCCTTTCGTGGTGCTCGGATTGTTCGGCGGCATCGCCGGCGGATACCTGCTCATTCGTATCGGCGACGCAGGCTTCCGCCCACTTGTGCCTTGGCTGCTCGGGATTGCGACGCTGACGTTTGCATTCAGCGGCCGCATTCGCGCGTTGAGCGCCGGTCTTGAGGGCCTTCACAGCACCGCCATGCGCACTGTCGCTTACGGGCTGATGGGATTGGTCGGCATCTATGGCGGGTTTTTCGGCGCGGGCATGGGCATCATGCTGCTGGCGACGCTGTCGATCATCGGCATCACCGAATTCCATGCCGCCAACGCGCTCAAGAATATCGTCGCGACAATCGCGCAGGCGGTTGCGGTGGTGCTGTTCATCGCCAACGGGCTGGTGTTCTGGAGCGAAGCGGCGGTCGTCACCGCGGCCGGCATCGCCGGCGGTTATCTCGGTGTGGTGGCGGCGCGCCGCGTGCCGGAATCGATCGTCCGCGGAATCGTGGTCGCGGTCGGTGCGACTTTGACGGCGGTGTTTTTCTTAAGGTGAGGGACGCACAGTTCCGCTTACCCGGGCGCAAACGGGGGTCTAGGGCCCAAATTCCCGGCGATGCGATTGCGTCTGGATTCCCGCTTGCGCGGGAATGAGCGGAGAACCACGGGGTGTCGTTGCCGCCTACTTCCAGTCGATCTTCTTGATCTCGTAGGCCTTGGCGCCGCCCGGCGTATTGACCTCGACCGACGCACCCTTGGTCTTGCCGATCAGCGCCTTCGCGAGCGGCGAGGTGATCGAGATCCGGCCCTTCTTGGCATCCGCTTCCGGCTCGCCGACGATCTGCCAAACTTTCTTCTCGTCGGTGTCTTCGTCGATCAGCGTGACGGTCGCGCCAAAGGTAATGGTGTCGCCCGACAGCTTCGAAACGTCGATCACGTCGGCGCGCGCGAGCTTGTCCTCGAGCTCCGCAATGCGGCCCTCGTTGAGCGACTGCGACTCCTTGGCGGCATGATACTCGGCGTTTTCCGACAAATCGCCATGCGTGCGCGCATCGGTGATCTGCTGAATGATGCGTGGCCGCTCAATCTGCTGGCAGTGCTTGAGCTCGGACTCGAGCGCGGCATAGCCGGCGGCCGTCATCGGAATCTTGTCCATCGTCTTAGTCTCCTCCTGGCGGGCGCCCGATACAACCTGAGCGACTTCCAACGCCGCCAAGCCCCTTTCACCCTCAATTCCAATCCAATCGACTCGTAATACGACTCCGGCCACGGTCTTCCCGCGAAACCGGAGTCATGTGACGAGGGCCGGTCAAAAAAACCCGTCGCGGCCAGCCTCACCTGATGCCGCGACCGCGAAGAATTCCCGGCCTCACTCGCGCCGTCACCCGGGTCTGGCCGGACGAAACAGTCCTCAGTCCCGGCCGCCGAAGTAGCTTTGCAGCGCGTGTACCTCAAGGTCGCCCTCGAGATAGGCTTTGATACCTTGCGCCGCAGCAACGGCCCCTGAAAGAGTGGTGTAGTATGGCACTTTATGCAAGAGGGCCGCATGGCGGAGCGAACGGCTGTCCGCCAGCGCCGCCGCGCCCTCGGTGGTATTGAAAACCAGCTGAACACCGCCGTTTTTGATGGCGTCCACGATGTGGGGCCGTCCTTCCAGGACCTTGTTGATCTTGGCGGTTTCAACCCCTTGTTCCGCCAGATACCGCTGGGTTCCCGATGTTGCGATGGTCTTGAAGCCGAGCGAGGCCAGCAGCTTTACCGCGGGAAGGATGCGCGACTTGTCGGCGTCCCGCACCGATACAAAGACGGTTCCACTGCGCGGCAGGTTCGTGCCGCCGCCGATCTGGCTTTTCGCGAAGGCGATCTCGAAAGAACCGTCGATTCCCATCACCTCGCCGGTCGATTTCATCTCCGGGCCGAGCACCGTGTCGACGCCGGGAAAGCGCGCGAACGGGAACACGGCTTCCTTCACCGCGCGGTGCCTCGGCCTGACGCGTTTGAGACCAAAGGCCTTGAGCTTTTCGCCGGCCATGATACGGGCCGCGATTTTTGCAAAGGGCAGGCCGATGACCTTGGCGACGAACGGCACCGTGCGCGAGGCGCGCGGGTTGACCTCGAGAACGTAGATCTCGCCATCCTTGATGGCATACTGCACGTTCATGAGGCCGCCGACGTTGAGCGCGAGCGCCAGCGCGCGCGTCTGCCGCTCCAGCTCGGCGATCATCGCGTCGGTCAGCGAGTGCGGCGGCAGCGCGCAGGCGCTGTCGCCCGAATGGATGCCTGCTTCCTCGATGTGTTCCATGATCCCGGCGATGAACGTATCCTCGCCGTCGCAGAGACAGTCGACATCGACCTCGGTCGCGTCGGACAGATAACGATCAATCAGCAGCGGGCTCTTTTTCGAAACGACGAGCTCGCTCGGCCGGTCGAGATCTCCCGCAAGCCGCGCCACATAGCGGTCGAGCTGCGCGCCGTCGCGCACGATCTCCATCGCGCGTCCGCCCAGCACATAGGACGGACGGATCACCACCGGATAACCGATCTCGTCGGCGATGGCGCGCGCGGCATTGGGCGAGTTGGCGATGCCGTTCTGCGGCTGCCGCAGCTTGAGCTTGTCGAGCAGCTTCTTGAAACGGTCGCGGTCTTCGGCGAGGTCGATCGCATCGGGCGACGTTCCGAGGATCGGCACCTTGGCCTTTTCCAGCGGCTCGGCGAGCTTGAGCGGCGTCTGCCCGCCGAATTGCACGATCACGCCATGCAATGTGCCGTTCGAGCGCTCGATGTCGATGATCTCCAGCACGTCTTCGGGCGTGAGCGGTTCGAAATAGAGCCGGTCCGAAGTGTCGTAGTCGGTCGACACCGTCTCGGGATTGCAGTTGATCATGATCGTCTCATAGCCGACTTCCTTCAGCGCGAAGGCGGCGTGACAGCAGCAGTAGTCGAATTCGATGCCCTGTCCGATGCGGTTTGGCCCGCCCCCGAGGATGATGATCTTCTTCTTGCCGGAGGGCTCGGCCTCGTTCGCAAGCTTGCCGGCGAACGGCGTCTCATAGGTCGAATACATATAGGCCGTAGGCGAGGCAAATTCGGCGGCGCATGTATCGATCCGCTTGAAGGCGGGCCGCACGCCGAGCTTGCGGCGTCTGGTCGTCACCGTGTCGGCGTCGCTGCCGGTGAGTTTGGCGAGGCGCTTGTCCGAAAATCCCATGGCCTTGAGCCGCCGGAATGCGCCGGCTGTTGCGGGCAGGCCTTTCGCGGCGATTTCGGCTTCGGCCTCGACCAGCCCGCGGATTTCCGCGAGGAACCAGGGGTCGATGCGGCAGGCGCCGTGAACCAGTTCATCGCTCGCGCCGAAGCGGATGGCCTGCGCGAGCTTGAGCAGCCGGTCCGGCGTCGGTGTACCGAGCGCGGCGCGGATCGCGGCCTTGTTGTCGGTATCCTCGATGCCCTTGGCTGCGTCGAAGCCTTCGATGGTGATTTCATCGAGGCCGGTCAGGCCGGTCTCCAGCGAGCGCAATGCTTTCTGCAGGCTTTCCTGAAACGTGCGGCCGATCGCCATGGCTTCGCCCACCGACTTCATCGAGGTGGTCAGCACGTTCGACGCGCCGGGAAATTTCTCGAAGGCGAAGCGCGGAATTTTGGTGACGACGTAATCGATGGTCGGCTCGAACGAGGCCGGCGTCGCCCCGCCGGTGATGTCGTTTGCGATCTCATCGAGCGTGTAGCCGACGGCGAGCTTTGCCGCGACCTTGGCAATCGGGAAGCCGGTTGCCTTTGATGCAAGCGCGGACGACCGTGACACGCGCGGGTTCATCTCGATGACCACCAGCCGACCGTCGGCCGGATTGATGGCGAATTGCACGTTGGAGCCGCCGGTTTCGACGCCGATCTCGCGCAGCACCGCGATCGAAGCATCGCGCAGGATCTGGTATTCCTTGTCGGTGAGCGTCAGCGCAGGCGCGATGGTGATCGAATCGCCCGTATGCACGCCCATCGGGTCGAGATTTTCGATCGAGCAGATGATGATGCAGTTGTCCTTCTTGTCGCGCACCACCTCCATCTCGAACTCTTTCCAGCCCAGCACCGACTCCTCGATCAGCACCTCGTTGGTGGGGGAGGCGTCGATGCCGCCCTCGACGATCTCGATGAACTCCGCCTTGTTGTAGGCGATGCCGCCGCCGGTGCCGCCGAGCGTGAATGACGGACGGATGATCGCGGGCAGGCCGATGTCATCGAGCGCTTCGAGCGCCTGGGGCAGGGTCTTGATCTGGTGCGAGCGCGGGGTTGGCAGTCCGATCCTCGTCATGGCCTCGCGGAACAACTCGCGGTCTTCCGCCTTGTCGATCGCGTCCGCGGTCGCGCCGATCATCTTGACATTGAACTTCTCCAGCACGCCCATCTTGCGCAAGCTGAGCGCGCAATTGAGCGCGGTCTGCCCGCCCATGGTGGGCAGCAGCGCATCGGGACGCTCGCGCTCGATGATCTTGGCGACGATCTCCGGCGTGATCGGCTCGACATAGGTCGCGTCGGCGAGATCGGGATCGGTCATGATCGTCGCCGGATTGGAATTGACCAGAATGATCCGGTAGCCCTCTTCCTTGAGGGCCTTGCAGGCCTGCGTCCCGGAATAATCGAACTCGCAGGCCTGGCCGATGACGATCGGGCCTGCGCCGATGATCAGGATCGATTTGATGTCGGTTCGTTTCGGCATCTTTCGGCTTTTCCTGTCATTCCGGGGCGCGGACGAAGTCCGCGATCCCAATCCGTGCTTGCTCCGAGTCTCCTCTGATTCCGGGTCCAGCCATTTGGCCGTCCCAGAATGACCGGAAGCACCCGGGAAAAAAAGGGCGCGCTTGGTGCGCGTCCCTCGGACCGCGCCGAGGTCGGGCCTCGCGCGCGGGGCTGCTTTAGACCAGAATCGGCGGGCATGGAAGGGCCAGAACGGGCGGTCAACGGCTAAGCGGTGGACGGCCCAAAAATATTCAACCGCGACTTCACTGAGTTATAAAGCCCGATACTGGCGCTCTCGCGGGCCCGCCGGCGGCCGGGGACCGGCCGCCAGGCAACGCTTTACTTTGCCACCGCCCTTCAGGTCGCTCTCGCCGGTTGCCACGCGAGAAGAAGCCAGGCGACGCCGTGAAAGATGAGATCGAGGCCGAGCAGGAAGCCAAGGAACCACAGCCCGGTCATCGGCCAGCCGCTGAGAATGATGAGGCCGGCCAAAATTCCGAAGACGCCCGACAGCACCATGATCCAGTCGGTGCCGTGCCTGAAGCCGACTCCCATGCGCAGCGCGCCGGAGACAATAAGCAGCAGGCCGAAAACATAAGTGAGCGCCAGCGCCCCTGCGACCGGTTGCGTCACGAGCGTGAGGCCGAACGCAATGTAGAGCAGGCCAAGGATGATCTGCCACACGAAGCCACCCCATCCTTTCGTCCAGAAGGCGTGAACGACTTCAAAAGCACCGGCAACGATCGCCATCGCGCCGATGAAAATCGCGCTGATGATCGTGGCGGTGACCGCATCGCCCAGGACGAGTATCCCGGCGACGATCAGGACAACGCCCAGCAGGCTACGCGCCCAGGGCGCGGGCGCGCGCATGTGGCTGACTGGAGAACTCGAGGCGTGAAATGTCATCATGCTCTCCCGAAGTTTGAGGAACAATGGCGGCGAAGTACCAAGTCTTGTGCACACCTGTGTGCAGCATCGGCTTGTTGTTCGCGAGCCCGTCGAGCGGGTACTTGATAGAAATTTCAAACGGGCGCTGCAGGACGTACGAACTCAATGTCAGCCGGTCCGCCTGCAATGCGGCGCCGCAATTCGACGGGCTCATGGCAAGCGAGCGCCTGTTGCCTTGTCCTGTCAATTGGGCGCGCAGCCAAAGTCGCATGAATGTGATTGCGGAGATAACGGCAACAGACAGAGACAAAGAGAGAAAAATTATCAAAAAAATCATAGAGGTGCGCGAAGTGGCGGTTGCGCTGCCTTATCATGAGCCGGTTAAAGCGCGGGCTGAGGTCGCCTGCGATTGTTGTACTCGTGAAATCGGCGAAGACGCTGAGCATAACCCCGAGCAAATTATGGGTTCGTATCTTTGACGTGCGAGCCGTGCTACTCCTTCATCGACGCTACTTGGGGGGGAAATGGCACGACTTGTACAAATAACGTTCTTGGCACTGATGTTGACGTGGGCGGGCGCTGTTGCCTTGGCAGGCCCGGCAGAGGACGCGAATGCTGCGGTAGATCGTTGGTCAGCAGCTTTTAACACCAATGACCCGGAAACCATCGCCAAGAACTATTGTCCGGACGCAATCCTTCTCGGAACCGTGAGCCCTGTTATCTCCGAGGGCACCCAGGCAATCGTAAAGTATTTCACGCCCACAAAAGGAACAGGCAACAAGAATGCGATCGATGAACGGCACACAATAAAAATCAACAACAAGGCTGTCTTGGTCACCGGTTTTTATACGTTTACCCGCATTGTTGAGGGCAAGCCTGTGCCCGGTCCGTCACGCTTCACCATGCTCGTCACCAAAATCGGAAAAAGTTGGTGCATCGCGCACCATCATTCGTCGCCGCACGTACGTCCGAAGACCTGAAATTGAATTGCGGGGACGGTCTCAGTTGGCGGTTCCTCTATTTCGAGCAAACCGTGTGTATGATGTCGGCATCGGGGCAATGCGAACGAAATCGTCACAACACGCTCCGATCAAATTTGGTTGGAGGCCCGGCCTGGAATCGAACCAGGCTTGGAAGACCATGCATGGCTTCTGCGTCGCCACTCCGCCACCGGGCCGCCCGCAGGAATACGGCCGCCGGCCTTGAAGTAAAGTGTAGGACGGCCGCCGATCCGAGTTGCGGTTAATGGCGTGTTAGTTCCGCCGTCATGCCTGGCTTGTTCTCCCGCTCATTCCCGCGCAAGCGGGAATCCACGGACATCTGTGCCTGTGGCGAGCCGGGCCTGGACCCCGCTTTCGCGGGGGTGAGCGGAATTGATTTCCGTCACGCCTTGCACACAAACGTCATGCGCTGCTGATTGTGGCCGATATTGCGCGGCGCGCGCTCGGCCGCAAAGCCGGCAGCCCTCAGCCGCTCGAGTGCGCCGGCCTCGCTGTAGTGCGACAGGCCGGCAGTTTTCTTCAGGCGCAGGTAATCGGATGTGAATATCCGCACCAGTCCCTGCGCGGCAGCCCAGAAGAATCCATTGGCGGCACCGAAGCGCAGCAGGGAAAGCGCGGCCGCGGGTGCGGCGAGATTTGGCGGGACAACGTCACCTAGCAGGAAGATGCCCTCCGGCTTGAGCAGGGAGCGGAAGATCGCGAGCAGCCGGTCGAGTTCGGCCGGCGTGAGATACTGCGCGACCGAATGCATGACGATGAGATCGAAGGACGCCTTGGGCAGGCCCGCCACCTGCTCGGCGGCGATGACGGCAATCCCGGGATGGCCGGCATAGCGCATGGTCAGCGAGGCGCGCACGTTGGGCGCGGCTTCGACCAGCACCAGCCGCGCGCAGGCATCCGCGACAAGATCGGCGGAGGTTGCTTCGCCGCAGCCATAGTCTAGCACCTGCGCCTGCGGCGAGGGCACGTAGGCGCGGATATCTTCGGCGATGGTGCGATAATGCACGTCGCGATGACGCGCGTTCACATAGATCACCGAATGCTTGAAATCGTAGAACTTGATCCAGTCGGACATGTGGGGCCGCAATTTCTTTTCGTCGTTGCTTATAGCCGATCGGGCTGCACCGTGGTGCATGCCTAAGCGGGATGGCCGGCACAAGGCCGGCCACGACATTGTAGTATGGAACCGCTCGTCCCCGCGGAAGCGGGGACCCAAGGCAAATAATGGACGACATTGCGATCAGGTGCCTGGATTCCCGCTTGCGCGGGAATGAGCGGAGCAATGGGACGAGGCTGCCCCCGCCAAAGTTGGTCCCAACACCAGCCGTCGCCGCAGTTCCGGCAGCGCTCCGGCTCCCCGCAGGGCAGGACCCGGGCCAGATAATGTTCGGATTCATTGCGCTTTCAGGTTCCGCCTCCGGCGCGCCCCGGAATGACCAGCATAAACCGTGGACAACTTCCCGCTTGCGCGGGAATGAGCGGCGCAATGGGACAAGCTACCCCCGCCAGAGTTTCGGCAGCGGGCCGTCCCTGCCAAGAACAGGATCGCTCGCGGGCAGAGGCACTTTGGGGATGGTCGCCAGCGCCTTGTCACGGTCAGCCGGGTTGTCGGCGCGACAGAGGTTATATGTGCCGTCCGGCGGATAGGCACCGATAACGAGAAGATCGTCGCTGCCCGAAAGCCGCTGATGCCCGGTGCCGGCGGGAAGCACGACGGCGTCGCCCGCCGCGAATGCGACGACCTCTCCGCCCGATCCGCCGAGCTGCACTTTCGCGTGGCCGCGGGCGATGCCGAGCGCCTCATGAATTATGGAATGATAATGGATGAAGGGATAGATGCCGTCGCGCCATTGGCCGTGCCCCCAGCCATTGGCCGCGAAAATCTTCTCGACGGCGCGGGCCGGGTCCGCTTCTCCCCGCAGATCGAGGGCGCCTTTGTAGACGAGCGCGGGCAACGCCGGATTGTTCGGCACCCTGCCGTCGTCCTTGAACGTGAAGGTGAGGGGCTTCGATGAGGTCATGCCGATAGAACCAGCTTCGTGCACTTGCGCATGGGTTCGTCCAGTTGAGATGCGCCTCAAGCGCTCTTTGACCTCTGCCGGGCCGGCAAAGCAGCGCGCGACATATTCAATACCACGGCGGCGTGAATGAGCGCCTTGAACGCCTTTTCATCAATCTTGTCGCCCTCATGGAAATCGATGGCACGCCTGGTGTTGCCTTCGAGGCTGGAGTTGAAGAGGCCGGCAGGGTCCGCCAACGCGGCGCCCTTGGCAAAGGTCAGCTTCACGACGCTCTTGTAGGTCTCGCCGGTGCAGATGATTCCAGCGTGCTCCCACACGGGAACGCCCAGCATTGCGTTCGATGGCTTTCTCCATTTCACCTCCTCGAGCACGTCGGGGTCGGCCTGCTTGATGAGAATTCGGACCCGGGCGAGCATCTCGCCCCGCCAGTCACCCAGCTTCCTGATTCTCGCATCTATCAGCCGGGAGGGAGAGTCGCCTCCCTTTTGCGTTCTTCGAGCCGTTCTTCCCCTTCTTCATGATCGTTGCGGTTTTGCTCATTCATCGATCCTGGTTGAGGTCATGCCGGTACAACGACCTTGGGCAACACGGGTTGCCTCGAGCTGACGGGAAAATGGTCATCTCGGGTTCGCGCCTTTGGGCGCGCCCCGGAATGACAATGTAATTGGGAGCGCTAGGCAATCTTGCGTTTGGCCTGCCGCATCATCTCGACGAAGCGCGTGAAGAGATAATGGCTGTCGCGCGGACCGGGCGAAGCCTCGGGGTGGTATTGCACGGAGAATACCGGCCTGTCCTTGAGCGCGATGCCGCAATTGGAACCGTCGAACAATGACACATGCGTCTGTTCGACATTTTTCGGCAGCGTGTCCTTGTCCACCGCGAAGCCGTGGTTCATCGAGGTGATCTCGACCTTGCCGGTCGTGAGATCCTTCACCGGGTGATTGGCGCCGTGGTGGCCCTGATGCATCTTCATCGTCTTGCCGCCGACCGCGATGCCGAGCATCTGGTGGCCGAGACAAATGCCGAAGGTCGGCGTGCCTGAGTCGATCAGCTTTTTGATCACCGGCACCGCATATTCGCCGGTTGCCGCCGGATCGCCGGGGCCGTTTGAAAGAAAGACGCCGTCCGGCTTGAGCGCCATGATGTCTTCGGCGGATGTCTTTGCCGGCACGACGGTTACCTTGCAGCCCGAGCCCGCGAGCAGGCGCAGGATGTTGCGCTTGATGCCGTAGTCGACGGCGACCACGTGGAATTCCGGATTGGTCTGCCGCGCATAACCGGTGCCCCAGGACCATGGCGTCTCGTCCCAGGTGAAGCGCTGGCCGCTCGTCACCATAGGGACGAGGTCCATGCCCACGAGTCCCGGCCAACCCCTTGCTTCTTTCTTGAGCGCGGGAAGGTCGAACTTGCCCGAGGGGTCGTGCGCAATGACGGCGTTCGGCATGCCGTTGGCGCGGATCAGCGCGGTAAGCGCGCGCGTGTCGATTCCGGCTAGCCCGATGACGCCGCGCGCCTTGAGCCAGTCATTAAGGTTGCGCGTCGCGCGGTAGTTCGACGCCGCGGTGATCGCGCTATGCAATATGATGCCCCGCGCGCCGGTCGCCGCCGCCATGTTGACGGTCTCGATGTCTTCCTCGTTGGTGCCGACATTGCCGATATGCGGGAACGTGAAGGTTATGATCTGTCCGGCATAGGAGGGGTCGGTGAGGATTTCCTCATAGCCCGTCATGGCGGTGTTGAAGCACACCTCGCCGACCGCATGGCCGGTCGCGCCCAGCCCAAATCCTTCCAGGACGGTCCCGTCGGCCAGCACCAAAAGCGCCGTGGCTTTGGGTTCATCCCAAGTCCCGGCGGGCGCGGCTTTGGTCTGGGTCATGGCCTCTTACTTGCGTATTATAAGCAGAGAGGCAAGGGGCCGCCGCGGGGCCGCCCCCAGGCGTCTCATACAAATGGAAAAGGGGTTCCTGTGCTGCGCGACGACATCAACAAGGCTCTGACCGAGGCCATGAAGGCCAAGAACGAGCGTGCGGTTTCCACGCTGCGCATGGTCAATTCCACGCTCAAGAATGCCGATATCGAGGCGCGCGGCGCGGGCAAGCCGCCGCTGACCGACGCCGACGTGCTGCCGCTGCTGCAGAAGATGATCAAGCAGCGCCAGGAATCGGTGGATCTCTATCAGAAAGGCGGCCGCTCGGATCTGGTCAAGCAGGAGCAGGAGGAGATCGCGATCATTTCCGGTTACCTGCCGAAGCAGATGTCGGATGCCGAGACGGGCGCGGCGATCGACGGCGCCATCCAGGAAACCGGCGCGGCCGGCATGAAGGACATGGGCAAGGTCATCGGCGTGCTGCGCGGTAAATACGCCGGGCAGATGGACATGGCCAAGGCCAGCGGCATGGTGAAGGCGAAGCTGACGGGGTGACGGTGAACCTCCGCTCACCCCTGCGAAGGCGGGGGTCCAGAACACATCGCTGGTATGGTTTGTTGGGTGGATTCCCGCTTCCGCGGGAATGAGCGGAGCGCTTATTATCGGCGCCACCGCGACCGACCATATTGTATGCTCGCGTCCTGCGTTGGCTGATCCGATGGGGAGAACAATGCCTCGTATTGCCGCTCTAACGACCGCATTCTTCGTCTCGCTATTCGCAACCTCGGCCCTGGCCGACGACTATCCGAGCCGTCCCATCCATGTGCTCAC
This sequence comes from uncultured Pseudomonadota bacterium, assembly GCA_963702605.1. Classification (GTDB taxonomy): domain Bacteria; phylum Pseudomonadota; class Alphaproteobacteria; order Rhizobiales; family Xanthobacteraceae; genus Pseudolabrys. The sequence goes on along the minus strand of CAVPDI010000029.1, from coordinate 29,172 downwards.
GACATCGAGCGCCGGCGGCATCAGCGACATATTCATGCGCGTGCTCGGCGAGGAGCTGCACAAGAGCTTCGGCCAGCCGGTCATCATCGAGAACCGGCCCGGCGGCGCCGGCAATATTGCCTCGCGCGCCTGCCAGGATGCGCAGCCTGACGGCTACACGATCTGCATCATCAATGCCGATCCGATGATCTACAATCAGTTCCTGTTCAGGAACATCTCGTTCGACCCGGATAAGCTCGCGCCGATCATCAACCTGTTCCATCTGGTGCAGGCGCTGGTGATCAATTCGGATCTCGGCGCCAAGTCGGTGGACGATCTGGTGGCGGTCTCGAAGCAGAAGGCCGGCACGCTGTCCTACCTCACGGCATCCATCCCGTGCGTCGTCTACATGGACAGCCTCAAGAAGGAAAAGGGCGCCGACTGGGTGCGCGTGCCGTTCAAGGGCGGCGGCGAGGCGACCAATGCCATTCTCGGCGGCTCGACGCCGATCGGGCTGCTCGGCATCGGCAACGTGATGGGGCAGATCCGCGCGGGCAAAATGAAGGCGCTCGTGCTCGTCAATAACATCCGCACGCCGCTGTTGCCCAACGTGCCGACGCTCGCCGATCTCGGCTACAAGGGTGCGCCCTCGCAGACATGGTACGGGCTGTTCGCGCCTCCGGGCACGGCGAAGCCGATCATCGACAAGATCGCGGGCGAGGTGACGCGCGTGTTCAAGGACAAGGATTTTGTCGAGAAGTATGTGATCAGCCGCGGCCAGGTGCCGGCGATCAATACGCCGGAAGAGTTTGCCGCGGAGATCAAGGCCGACCGCGTGGCGGCGGCGCAGGTGGTGAAGGCATCGGGGCTCGAGCCGCAGTAGCAGCGCTTGCCTCTCGTTCGTCACCATCGGTGATGCCGGTTGCGCGGGCACTGCCCGCTGAATCGGGATGGCCGGGACGTCAGGCGAGAAGACGGCGCTTCGCGTCTTTTGCCCGGCATGACGAATGCAAAGGCCCGGCCGTGACGCGCGGTGGGGAGGAGCCCGGCCATGACGAATGTCCCCGCTATGACGCGCTGAAAGTACAGGCGACCCTTAACGGCGTGGTGCGCCGGCGAAATCTTCGAGCACGTGAACGAGCGGTTCCGGCGCGACTCTGACGTTGCCTGCAAATGGATGGTCGATCACGACGGCCGTCAGCAATCCGGAAAAGACCACGGCGGCCAGCGCGCCCGTCATGAGGCTTTGCGCCCGCAGGTTCGGAGTGCCGAAAAAGAATGTATAGCTCACGGTAATTATCGCGCCGCCGAACAGCACGAACCAGAGAATGTCCGGCACATTGCCATCGGCAGAGACGAGGAGGGTGCGGCGCGTAAGGCTGATGCTGTCGAGCTGACGCAGGATCTCCGTCAACAGGAATTCGTTCGACCGGTCGGCGGCACGGGAATTCAGCACCGTGGTGTAGACACTGGTGAGCGCGTTGGTGACATCGGGGTTGCCGGTTCCGCGTTCCATCGCCGGCCAGTCCTTGTTGATCACGTCGTTCAGGTAGGCGGTCACGGCGCTGCGCACCGCGGCGCGGCGCTCCGTGTTCAATCCTTCCGACAGACGATAGACCGTCGCCGTCGCACTGGCTTCCCTGGCTACATCATTTTCCGCGGCGTTGAATTTTTCCCACACGACGATGATCACGAAGGCGAGCAGAACCGCGTAGATGACGCCGACCGTCGCGAACTTGAAGCCGGCAACCTCGTTATTGGTGCGCAAGCGATCCAGCCGGACCAGCCGCCGGACGACAACTGGTCCGCTCATTGCGATCGCCGTGGGCACAACGACCAGCAGAAGGAAAGCGAGCCACAGCGGCAAGGCGGTAAGGGACAACAGCATGAATGTCTCGCGTCGATGTTTGCCGGTTCAGCCTACGCCACTTCGAGCAGAATTTCAGTCAGCCGGTCGGGATCGTCGATCATCACGTCGTGACCGCACGGCACTTCATAGGTACGCCAGGCTCGGTCGGCATTTGCGCGCGCGCGGGCCTTCTCGAATGACACGTTCGGATAGCCCGATGCGCGGATATAGGTCTTCTTCGGTATCCGTTCGCGCGCGCCACTCAGTTTGATCTTTTCCACCATCGTGCCGATCGGCTGCGGCGTGGCGAGCGAGTCGACCCACGCGCGGTCTTCCTCATTGACCTTGAATGCGGCGGCGTCGCGCACCGGCACCGTGGTGTCGCCGCGCTCCAGTGCCGCCCGAATCACTTCCTGCACCGCCGGCGGAACCAGATCGACCGCGGCATCGCCATTGTCAGGGATGAACGCGTCGAGAAAAACGATGGAGCGGATCGCGTCCGGCACCGCTTCGGCGACGCCGGAAATTACGCAGCCCCCATAGGAATGTCCGACCAGCACGATGTCGTTGAGGCCCTCGTATTTGATGACGCCGAGCACGTCGGCGATGTGCAGCGAAAGGTCGATGCCGGGACGAAGCAGGTGCGCCCGCTCGCCGAGGCCGGTAAGTGTGGGCGCAAACACAATGTGTCCGCGTGCCCGCAGCCGGTCGGCCACGCGCACCCAGGCCCAGCCGCCATGCCAAGCGCCGTGGACGAGAAGAAACGTTGTCGCGGTCATGTTTTGCGCTCTTCGGTGGGTAATTATTGTCATGAGGCCAGCAATCATGTCATGGCCGGGCTTGTCCTGGCTTGGTCATCATCACAGGTATTGTCCCGCGAATCGGGATGGCCGGCACAAGGCCGGCCATTACGCACGGTGAACGCCATCTCGTAGGCGTGCGCCTTTTGTCCGGCCATGACGCGGGGTGGGCCTCGGGCGCGAAGACGGCGCTTCGCGCCTTTGGCCGGCCATGACGCGCTGTGTTCCCCCTTCCCAGTTCGGATCGGGCCTGTGGATAACTAGGATAGGGCCTGAAAACTCAGTCCGCAGCGCGGGTTTCCGCTATCGCCCCGGAAAGTCTTCATTCGTCGGCCTATGATGGGTACACCGAATTGCCAGCCGCCCAATCTGACTGCAGCGCGCAAAAAACGCGTCGCCACACCCATGCGCTTCACGCCACAGTTCCTTGACGAGCTGAAAGCCCGGCTTCCGGTTTCGGAAGTCGTGGGCCGGCGCGTCAAGCTTGTGCGCGCGGGCCGCGAGTTCAAGGGCCTCTCGCCCTTCAACAAGGAGAAGACACCGTCCTTCTTCGTGAATGACCAGAAGCAGGCCTGGTTCGATTTCTCCTCGCACAAGAACGGCAGCATCTTCGACTTCGTCATGGAAACGGAAGGCGTCAGCTTTCCGGAAGCGGTCGAGCGGCTTGCGCAGATGGCGGGGATGCCGCTGCCGAAAGTCTCGCGCGAGGACGAGCAGCGCGATGCGCGCCGCAAGACGCTTCACGACGTGATGGAGCTGGCCGCCAAGTTCTTCCAGGACACGCTCGCCGCGCGCGCCGGCGCGAAAGCGCGCGGCTATCTCGCCGACCGCGGAATTGACAGCGCGACGCAGCTCAGGTTCCGGCTCGGCTATGCGCCGGTCGAGCGCTTCGCGCTCAAGGAGCATCTCGGCTCGTACGGCATTCCGCCGGAGGACATGGTCGAGGCGGGCCTGCTGGTGTCGGGCGAGGACATCCCGGTGCCGTTCGACCGTTTCCGCGACCGCGTGATGTTCCCGATCGGCGATATGCGCGGCCGGGTGATCGCGTTCGGCGGCCGCGCGCTCGAGAAGGATGTGCCGGCGAAATATCTCAATTCGCCAGAGACCCCGCTCTTTCATAAAGGCGCGACGCTCTACAATCTTGCCACCGCTCGGCAGGCCGCGCACGAAGGCGCGCCGCTGATCGCGGTCGAGGGCTATGTCGATGTCATCGCCATGGTCAGCGCGGGATTTCCCGCCACCGTGGCGCCGCTCGGCACGGCGCTCACCGAAGACCAGCTTACGCTGCTCTGGAAAATGGCGGACGAGCCGATCCTTTGCTTCGACGGCGATAATGCCGGGGTGCGCGCGGCCTATCGCGCGGTTGATCTGGCGATGCCTCGGCTCAAGCCCGGCAAGAGCCTGAAATTCGCGCTGCTGCCGCAGGGGCAGGATCCGGACGATCTGGTGCGCTCGGGCGGCCGCGACGCCGTGGCAGAAGTTATCGGCGCCGCGCGCCCACTCGCAGCCATGCTGTGGGCGCGCGAGACGGAAGGCCATTCCTTCGACACGCCGGAACGCCGCGCGGCGCTCGAAGCACGCGTGAACGAAGTGACCGCCGCGATCGGCGATGACGCCGTGCGCAAATATTACCGCCAGGATTTCAGCGCGCGGCTTTCGCAGTTCTTTGCGCCGGCGCGCGCCGAGACCGGTTCACGGCAGAACTGGCGCGAGCCGCGCGCGGGCGGCACCTGGCGCGATCGGCGCAATACCGAGTGGCCGCGTCGCGATGCGCCCCGCACCGGCGGTCGCTCGACGCCCTATGTGGTGGTGAGTCAGCAGCTGGCATCGAGCCCCGTACATCGCGGCCACCGCACGGCGGTGCCGCGGCGCGAGGCGCTGATCCTGCAGGCCGCGCTCAACTATCCCTGGCTGCTGCACGACCACATGGAAGACCTCGCCTCGCTCGAGTTCCGTCACGGCGACGCCGAGAAGCTCAAGAGCGCACTGATCGATATCGCGGCGCATGCGGCAAGCCTCGACGCCGAGAGCCTGAAAGCCGAGCTCGCCGCCCGCGACCTTGCCGACGTGATGCAGCGGATCGCCGCCGCGATCACCACCCCTTCGGTCTGGGGCGCCCGGCCGGAGGCCGCGCCCGACGATGTTTTGGTGACCTGGTCGCAGCTTGTCGCCTTGCATCGGCAATGGCATTCACTAACTAAGGAGCTCAAGGACGCCGAGCAGGCGTTGGGCCAGGACGCGAGCGAAGCCAATTATCTGCGGTTGCGCGACGTCAAAGGCCGCCTGTCGCGGGTGGAAGGCACCGAGGCCCTGATTGAGGGCTTTGGGGCCTCTTCCGGTCGAGGCGCCCGTAGCTTATGAGCTTGTGCCGCCGCCGCCGAAAAGGATCTGGCGGTTGGAAGCTATCAGGCCGGTATGGAATAAAGGGTCTGTTCCAGCGGTATTCTTTTAGGTTAATCGGAGCTTAGCGGGTTCCGAGGACACTGGGAGACCTGATTCGTGGGGCTACGCCTTGCCGGCGCGGCCCTTTTTGGCCGTGCCCTGGAAGCGGCGCGCCGGTATAGAGACGGCCAGAATGGTCCAGGAGAGGCGGATGGCGAGCAAGGCGAAGGCGACGCAGGCAAAAGAAAAAGAACCAGCTCCGGAGAAGGAAGAAGGCGCGCCCGAATCGCCGCTGCCGCTTCTCGATCTCTCCGATGCCGGCGTCAAGAAAATGATCAAGGCCGCCAAGAAGCGCGGCTATGTCACCATCGACCAGATCAACGAGGTCATGCCGTCGGGCGAGGTCTCATCCGACCAGATCGAGGACATCTACGCGATGCTCAACGAGATGGGCATCAATGTCGTCGAGACGGAAGACGCCGACAATGACGAGACGGAGAAAGCCGCCGACGAGGCGGATGATGACGACGAGGATACCGGCACGGAAGTGGTCGAGACCAAGGCGAAGTCGCTCGCCACCACCGAAAAGAAGGAGCCCTCGGAGCGCACCGACGATCCCGTCCGCATGTATCTGCGCGAGATGGGCTCGGTCGAGCTGCTGTCGCGCGAGGGCGAAATCGCCATCGCCAAGCGCATCGAGGCCGGCCGCGAGGCGATGATCGCGGGCCTCTGCGAAAGCCCGCTCACCTTCCAGGCCATCATCATCTGGCGCGACGAGCTCAACGAGGGAAAGGTCTTCCTCCGCGACATCATCGATCTCGAAGCAACCTATGCCGGCCCCGACGCCAAGCAGATGCAGGTGCCGGTGATCATCGGCCCCGACGGCAAGCCGGTGCCGCAGGCTGTCGGCACGCCCGTTCCCGGCGCGCCGCATCTCCAGGTCGTGCAGCCGCCGGCCGCACCGCCCGCGGCGCCTCCCGCCGCGACGCCCTTCAAGGCGCCGGGCGAAGCCGGCGACGGCGAAGAGCCGAAGGATCCGGGCGAGGCCGCGGCCGAGAGCGACTACGATGAAGACGACATGGAGAATTCGCTTTCGCTCGCCGCCATCGAGGCCGAACTCAAGCCGAAAGTCGTCGAGACCTTCGACACGATTGCCGACAGCTTCAAGCGCCTGCGCCGCCTGCAGGAGCAGGACATCGAATTCCGCCTGAAGAACTCCTCGCTGTCGCCGGCGCAGGAGCGCAAATACAAGAAGCTCAAGGAAGAGATCATCTCCGAGGTGAAGTCGCTGCGGCTCAACCAGGCGCGCATCGATTCCCTCGTCGAGCAGCTCTACGACATCAACAAGCGCCTCGTGTCGAACGAAGGCCGGCTGATGCGGCTTGCCGAAAGCTACGGCGTCATCCGCGAGGACTTCCTCAAGCAGTACATGGGCGGCGAGCTCGACCCGCGCTGGCTCAACCGCGTTTCCAAGCTGTCCGCCAAGGGCTGGAAGAATTTCGTCGCCAAGGAGAAGGATCGCATCAAGGAGATCCGCTCCATGGTGCACGACCTTGCCGCGCAGACCGGCGTGGAAATCTCCGAATTCCGCAAGATCGTTCACATGGTGCAGAAGGGCGAGCGCGAGGCGCGCCAGGCCAAGAAGGAAATGGTGGAGGCGAACCTGCGCCTCGTCATTTCCATCGCCAAGAAATACACCAACCGCGGCCTGCAGTTCCTCGACCTGATCCAGGAAGGCAACATTGGATTGATGAAGGCGGTCGACAAGTTCGAATACCGCCGCGGCTACAAGTTCTCGACCTACGCCACCTGGTGGATAAGGCAGGCGATCACCCGCTCGATCGCCGACCAGGCCCGCACCATCCGCATTCCGGTGCACATGATCGAGACGATCAACAAGATCGTGCGCACCAGCCGGCAGATGCTCAACGAGATCGGCCGCGAGCCGACCCCGGAAGAGCTTGCCGAGAAGCTCGGCATGCCGCTCGAGAAGGTGCGCAAGGTCCTGAAAATCGCCAAGGAGCCTTTGTCGCTGGAAACGCCCATCGGCGACGAGGAGGATTCACATCTCGGCGATTTCATCGAGGACAAGAACGCGATCCTGCCGATCGATGCGGCGATCCAGTCCAACCTGCGCGAGACCACCACGCGCGTGCTCGCTTCGCTCACGCCGCGCGAGGAGCGCGTGCTGCGCATGCGCTTCGGCATCGGCATGAACACCGACCACACGCTGGAAGAAGTCGGCCAGCAGTTCTCGGTCACCCGCGAGCGTATCCGCCAGATCGAGGCGAAGGCGCTCAGGAAGCTGAAAGCATCCCTGCAGGTCAAGGAAGCTGCGGTCGTTCCTTGACAACTGATCAGAGCCGTCATCGCCGGGAAACCGGGGATCCGTCTTCACTGGCCGCCGGGCTGTCACTCTGACAACGCGTCATCGCACGGGCTTGATCTACCAAATGTATCCCCGGGCTCGGCCGGGGTTCTTGTTTCGGCGGGCAGGGCGTGCCTGTGAATCGGGATGGCGCAACCGCCGGAAACGCCCATGAATCCGGTGCAACCGGAGGTATTAACCGTTAAAAAACCCTAGGGAACTGCGGGGAACAATATAGTGTTGACATTTGTTAACAGTTGCATGCATTACTGTGCGTCCGATGGCCGGTAGGCCGCGATATCCGAAACAGGAGGTCGAAGAGGTTGTGGCATATGCCGAAGCCAAAAAGTGGACGTGGCGAAAAATGGGGCATTGGGGACGACTATTTTGCCCCAAAGCCGATCGAGACGGCTGCCAAGTCGGAGTGAATGGCACCCCCAAAAACGCTGGAAACCACGCCCCCAAATTAAACGAGCGATAGATCGCTGTCCGCACTAAGAGGAGGTCGATGATGAAAACTTTTGAATTCAGCATCATCGCTTCGGGGTTAGACCCGACAGCGGATGGCTTCGAGACACCATTTTATAATGCGGGTTGCGACGACGCGACTATCTCCTTTCAAAAGGGCCACATCATTGCTGACTTTGCGCGAGAGGCGGACACGCTGGAAAGCGCAATCGCGTCCGCTGTAACAGCAGTGATAAAGGCCGGTGCAAAAGTGGATCGCGTAGAGCCAGACCCCTTAGTAAGTCTTGCAGATATGGCAAAGCGCGCTGGTGTTACGCGCGCCGCAATGACAAATTATTTCAAGGGATGGCGAGCAAAAGGTTTTCCATCTCCAGTCGCGAAGGTGACTTCCGAAAGCCCGCTTTGGGCTTGGCCGTCCGTTGCGAGGTGGTTATTTCAACGCTCTATGTTATCGCGCGACGATGTACTTGCGGCTGAGACTTTTAAAGAAACCAATGAAGCATTGGAACAAAACGAGCCTAATTTAGAGAAAAGGCTCAAAGGTCACTCTAAACAATACGCAAAGGGATTTTAAATATACGCTCGGCGGGCTTCCTTCTGAAAACCGGAGATGTCATCATGGCAACTTACCTGATGTTCGGGAAATATTCGGCCGAGAGTCTCAAAGGGATCAGCGCCAGGCGGTCCGACGAGGCGAGGGCGCTCATCAAGAAGCATGGCGGCGAGTTGAAGGCCGGCTATGCGGCGCTGGGCGGCGCGGATCTCGTGATGATCGTCGACTTGCCCGACAATGCGCGCGCAATGGCAACGTCCGCGGCCTTGGCGAAATTGACCGGGATCGCCTTTACGACGTCGCCCGCAGTTACGATCGAGGAATTCGACAAGCTCGTGGCGTAGCCGTCCGGCCGCAGGCAAGTTGAATAAGGCAAGAGATAAAATTCCGGCTTGCTTCAGCCAGGCGCGCGCCGTCGTCACCGCTCTCCGCGCTGCGACTTGTAGAGCTCGGCCTGGGTTTCCTTCGTGCCGGAGCGGCGGATGCTCTTGATGGGGCCGCGCGGAATGCCGGACTTGGCGGCGATCTCGGCGTCCTGTGCCTCGATGATGGCCTTCGCAGGTTCATCGCCTTCGAGGCCTTCAAGCGCCGATTGCGGCACCCTGCGGTTGGAGCGCTGCGTGCCGTCCTCGTACACCACGTCGAACAGAACGAATTCGCCGACGATCTTGGTTCCGGGTTTGCGAGCCATGGTGCCGTTCCTTGATTCCGGGCTTCGCCCCGTGTCGCGGCGGGGTTTGCCCGAAAATCGGCCGGAACGCAATCGGTGCGGGCCCCGAAAACCGGTGCCCGCTTTTCGCGATCATGCGCTAGTTGCTCTTCTCGGCCTCCAGCACCAGCACGGGCTTCTCGCGCCAATTATCCGCAAACATTTTCTTGAGGTTCTCGACCTTCGGTGCGTCGTTGAACGCGATATATGGCTGGTTGGGGTGATTGGTCGCGTAGTCCTGGTGATAGGCCTCTGCAGCGAAGAACGGCACCTTCATCGTATCGACTTTCGTGACGATCGGGCGCCTGAACACATGGGCTGCGTCGAGCTGCGCGATGTAGTCCTTCGCAATCTTTGCCTGTTCTGCGCTCTGCGGAAAAATCTCCGAGCGATATTGCGTGCCCGAATCCGGGCCCTGGCGGTTGAGCTGCGTCGGGTCGTGCGCGACCGAGAAATAGATCTGCAAGATCTTGCCGTACGACACCTGATGCGGGTCGAAGGTCACCTTCACGCTTTCGGCATGACCGGTGCGACCCGAACTCACGGTTTCATAGTTGGCGTCCTTGCGGTCGCCGCCGGCATAGCCCGACACCGCGAGCGTGACGCCTTTCACGTGCTGGTAGACGGCCTGGATGCCCCAGAAGCATCCGCCGGCGAGCACGGCGGTTTCCGGACCCACGCCTTCGGCCGGAGCTGCGGCCTGCGGCGGCGGAATGGTGACGGCGGATTCTGCCGCTTGCGGCAAGCGGCGTAAAGGCGAGGGCGGCGGCCAGCAGCAGCGTGGAGCGGTGCATCATGATGAGCATCCCCGGTGAATGGTGTTCCAATGAATGGCGTTGCATTCATATACGGGCGAAACCTCCCGGCCGCATTACACAATGTTACACGTCTGTGTGAGAGGCGGTTTATCCGGGAGACGCCCGCGACCTTACCCGCTCATTCCCGCGCAAGCGGGAATCCAGCTTGCCGCCGCTCACTCCAGCCCTTCGATGATGCGGATATCGCGTACGGCGCCGTCGCCGAGCGCGCGAAGCGCTTCCTGGTAGCCGGGGCTGTCGTGGCCGGATATCGCCTTTTCGAGGCTGGGAAATTCCGAGACGACAAGCCGCTCCTTCATGCCGTGCTCGAAGGTCGCGTTCGGCGTGCCGCGGCAGAGATAGCGCACGCCGAAGGGGGCCAGTGCGGGCGGCGCGAGCTTGGCATAGGCGGCGAGCTTGGCGGGGTCCTTGATCTCGCGATAGGTCGTGATCCAGTAGGCCTTGGGCATCCGTTTTCTCCCTGTCGTGGCTCCGAATTGTAGCCTCAGCACAAGGGCGTGCGAAATGGCTGTCACCCCGGGCTTGTCCCGGCCATGACGCAGGGGCAGGGACACGCAATCCAGTCATGACGGCGGGGGACAAACCCGGCCGCGACAGTGTAAAGACCGGGCGGGGGCAACGCAGGTTCGTTCATGACGAGAACAATCGCACTCATTCTTTTTGCTCTTCTGGCTCTTCCCGCCGCGCCGGTTTCGGCTGCGCAATGCGGCGGCGATTTTTCGACATTCCTTTCCGGCATAGCGCGTGACGCGCAGGCCGCCGGCATTTCACGCAACGTCATCGACCAGGCCTTTGCCGGCGTCAGCATCGACCAGTCGGTGCTGGCCTTCGACCGGCGCCAGCGCGGCATGTTCCACAGCAAGAGCTTCGAGGAATATGCCGCGCACGCGCGTCATCCCGCCGCGCATCAACCGCGCCAAGCGGCTGATGCAGACCCATGCGGCGCTGCTCGACGCGCGTCGAGCAGAAATTCGGCGTGCCGCGCGAGCTCATCATGGCGATCTGGACGATGGAAACCGACAACGGCACCGGCGACATGGGCAAGCTGCCGGTGATCCGCACGCTGGCGACGCTCGCGCATGATTGCCGGCGCAGCGAGCTGTTCCAGGCCGAGCTCATCGCGGCGCTGAAAATCCTCCAGCGCGGCGACCTGCCGCTGCGCGATCTCATCGGCGCCTATGCCGGCGAAATCGGGCAGACGCAGTTCCTGCCGTCGTCCTACGTGAAATACGGCGTCGATTTCGACGGCAACGGGCATGTCGATCTCCGGCACAGCGTGCCGGATGTGCTCGCCTCCACCGCCAATCTGCTCAAGGTCAATGGCTGGCACGCCGGCGCGCCGTTCGGCGAGGGCACGGAGAATTTCCAGGTGATGCGCGAGTGGAATTGCTCGGAGACCTACCGCAAGACGCTGGTGCTGTTTTCCGAGAAGCTGCGCGAGTAGGGAGATCGCGCGCGCATTTACGCTGTCTTTTTGTTGTCTTGGCCGGCCCTTGCCGGTGCTCCCGCCCTAAAAAAACCCGCCGTTTCCGGCGGGGCGAAGAAGGGAGGTTCGGCTTCGCACGACGGAAACTGGACGAAAGAACGCGGCGCGTCTGTGAGCGGCTTCACATTGGCAATGGCCGCCTTCGGATTAATGTCCGCCGCTGCTGCGAGTAGTTCTTGTGGACGGCGGGGAGCAGACAGGAGCGTGCCAATGTCGATGCTCACCCTTATTACCGATTACCCGAAGCTCGTCATGCTGTGCATGCTGATCGGCACCATCATCACGCTGTCGCATCTCGGTCGCGCGCGAACTCCGGCGGCGTAGGCTGGATGGTGTTTCGTTTTTCCCGCTGGGCTTGGCCCACCGATCAACCCCGCGTAAGCGGGGGTCCGGGCCGAATGGCCAGATTTGCGATTGCCGCTCTGGATTCCCGCTTGCGCGGGAATGAGCGGAAAAATTGCCATCTCTTTCTTACGAATCCATGTCTTCCTTATAAATCTGGCCGCCGTCGTAACCGCAGGCGATGCGGCCGAGGCGCGCGCGAAACTCTTCCGTGTCGAGCGCGGCGACGGCGGCATCGACGCTCGCCGCATTTGCCGGTGTGCGAGCGCGCGTCAGAATATCGGCCAGAAATTTGCGGTCGAGCGCGGGCAGCGATGACCAGAAACCGCGGGCGAGGATTTTCGAGAGCGCATGGTCGCGATGGCTGGCGTTATCCGGCGCGCGGCCGATCTCGTACATGTGCCGGACACTGTCCCATGGCGCGCGCTCTCGCGGAAAATGTCGCGGCGATGTCCTGCGCCTCCTCGGCGACATAGAAGCGGTTGAGCGTGTCGAAAAGCATGAACCGATAGCCCTGCGCCAGCAGATATGGCTCCCAGTCCTGCCAGGACGGCTCATTTGAGCCGGGCGCGATGGCCTCGATCACGATCGCCTTCGGACGATAATGCTTCCAGTCGCCGCTCCTGAGCACGTCTGCCTCCGCGCCTTCGACGTCGATCTTGAGGAAGTCGATCGCGCCCGGCGCATGCGCCTTGCACAGCTCGGCGAGCGTCATCACCGGCATCTTGATCGTGCGGTAGCCCGCGCCAAGCGCGGTCGCCGCATCGGCAAATTTCGCGCTGGTGGTCGAGAGCCCGTGAAAGGCATCGAAGACGTGAAAATCGGCCGTTCCGCTTTGCGTGCCGATCAGCGCGGCGATGGCCGTATCGCGCGGCCGCAGCCGTGCATAGAGATCGATGAGGCTGCGCTGCGGCTCCACCGCGATGCCCTGCCAGCCGCGCTCATAGAAAATAGAACGACACATTGTCGGCGATGGGGTGACCGGCGCCGATGTCGATATAGCTGCCGGTGCGCTTGCCGCCGAAGGCAAGCCACAGATGGTAGTCCTCCATGTTCTGCGTGTAGGAAAGGTCCATCCGCGGCGCGCTCCTTCACGCCATGTCATCGTTTGTGCCTGAAACAGGGCGATCCGGAGCAGGGCCAATCGGGAACTTTAATCGATCTACATCGTTAGGGGCACAGGTCTTTTCGGGAGGCGGTTCTTTAGGTCTGCATTCCAGACGGTCATTCGCTTCATTGAACGTCGAATTCAAGCTGCCGCGGTCTGTGCTGCCGGTTGATGCCGGGGCGCGGTGTCCGCCGGTGATGTGTGTGTTCGTGTGGGGCACTGTCGCGCCCGGTTTGTGCAAAATTTGCGCCGGAGGAGGCGGCGTATCCGGAAATTCTCATCAGCTCATGAAGAGGGACACCATGAATTGTATGCGTATCATGGGAGCGCCAGTTGTCTTGCTCCTCGGTGCTTTTGTTTTCACTCCGGCCAAAGCGTATCACGCCAGACACCACCATCATTATCACCACTACGGTCATGATCGTTCCGCCCGCATGACGGACGATCGCCCAGCCGGTAACCCGTTCACCGCCGTTCGTCGCGCCCGCCAAGAGGCACGGCACAATGCCCGCTATGCCGGTTACCGGCGAGCGGGCGATTGCACGATGACCAATAACGGCCGCCGCGTCTGCCGCGGACCCGTTGCGGACGCGCCAGTCGTCGATGCCGACGGCAATCGCACATTTGCGATGGCCGATGAGAGCAGGATTTACCGCCATCACCGGCTTGCGCTGACGGACGAGGGGCAGCATCATCGGCTCGCGCCCCAGCGGCTGTCCGCATGCCTATTGCGGCTGCGGCCTGCGCAAATATCTCGGCCTCGCAGACGCGCGTCTCAATCTCGCGTCCAACTGGGCCCGCTATTTTCCGCACGAATCCGGCCCGCGCGCCGGGCTTGCCGCCGTGCGCAATCACCACGTGATGTATATTGAGTTCCTCGGCCGGCAACGGCCAGTGGGTTGTGCGCGACTACAATTCCGGCGGCGGGATGTCGCGCGTGCATGTGCGCGATGTGCGCGGTTATGTGTTCGTGAATCCGCACGCGGTGACGGCGAGCCGCTGACGCTTTCCGCCGCCGCAAATTGCGGACGACCAGGGACCGGCGAGGGCATGACATTGCCCTCGCAGCCAGCCAAAATACGAAATCAAGCGCCTGTTCGCGATCGGCGCCTTCGAAAACTTTTTTCCAAAGTCGCCAGACGCGGGAAGATGGCGTCGCGAGAATGCAATAGGGCAGTCGAAAAGTCGCCGGCACTATCTGCCTTTGCCGGCGGACGCCTTAAGGAATCTTGCCGAATAGTCGCGCGCTACATAAGCGCCGCAGAATGCCTCGAACGACCGGTACATCGTTCCCGACTTATTGCGGTATTTGCGCGCGCATCGCTTCTGCGCCTGATCGTAGGCGCGCTTTTGCGCGGCGCTTAACTTTCCCATAAAATCGGCTTCGCATTTTTTCGTGACGGCGGCGCCGAGGCCGACGTCGCCGCTCGCGCCGAACTCGCACGCTTCGAAGATCGCGATCGCGCGCAGGCATGACGGCGCCTGTTCCAGCAAGCCGATGATCCCGTCGTAATCGAAGGTCGTACAGTTTTCCTTCTGCGGCTCGTCTTTGGCAAAGCCGCCGCCGCCCGACGCGGCCAGCATCGCAACAGCCGCCACAACGGACTTGAACATCAGATCGCCCCCCAATTTTGCGCGCGGACAATCTACTTAATTATCGCAGCGCGGAATATCCAGTTCCGATTTGACGAGAGATTCATCGGAACGGATGTGCCGTCGTTATGTTGGCTATATAACACATGCGTGCCGTGGAGGTCGTGAATGACCCGCGCTGAACAGTACAGGAATCTGGCCAAGGAGGTTCGCGGCCGTGTTGCTCGCGAGAAAAGCCCGGTTCTAAAGGCCGAATGGGAAAACCTGGCGAAGACATATACGTGTCTCGCCGACCAGGCTGAGCAAAATGGTCTGGCCGGAACGACTTACGACCCGATTGCAGATACGCAGAAATGCATCGTCAGTCCGAAAAAGCGCTCACGCCGCTGATGTGACAGCCAGATCAGCGAAATATTGCAAATTTTGCATGCCGTCGCGCTTTGCCATAATGCGGGCAAGGCCGCATGCCAGCGTTCGTGCCGCTTGAATTTGCCGCTGGAGCGGCGACGTGACGGATGCGCGGCTGAGATGAACGACCGACGGGAATGCGATGTCCTGGTGATCGGCGGCGGCCCTGCCGGATCGACAATTGCCGCGCTGCTCGCGCAGCAGGGAAAGCATGTCGTTGTCCTGGAGAAGGAACGCTTTCCGCGCTTTCACATCGGTGAATTGCTGCTGCCGCTCAATCTGCCCTTGTTCGACCGGCTGGGCGTGGCCGACGATGTCCGGCGCATCGGCGTGTACAAGCCGGGCGCCGAGTTGGTCTCCGACGAGCATGACGCGGCGGGAACGTTTCGCTTTTCCGACAACCCCTACCTGAGCGTCGGCTACAGCTATCAGGTCCGGCGCGCGGAGTTCGACAAGGTCCTGCTCGACAACAGCCGGCGGCTGGGCGCCGAAGTCCTCGAGGAAACGCGGGTGACTGACGCCGCACTCAATGCCGGAGAAAGGCCGCGCGTTACCGCGACGGGCGTCGACGGCAGGGCCGTTGAATGGTCGCCGCGGTTTCTTGTCGATGCGACGGGCCGCGATACTTTGCTCGCCGGAAAGCTCGGCCTCAAGCGCATCAATAAGCACAACAACACAGCCGCGGCGTTCGGGCATTTTCGCAACGTGCCACGCCGGCCCGGCGAGAAAGCGGGAATGATCACGGTCTATCTGTTCGAGCACGGATGGTTCTGGATGATCCCCCTGCCGGACGACGTCATGAGCGTCGGTGTCGTGGGCACACGTGCTTTTTTCAAGGCGAAGGGCTCGAACCTCGATGCGCTGTTTGCAGGAGCAGTGGCGGCAACGCCAAGCCTTGCCGCACACATGGCGAATGCCGAACCGCTCGGACCGCTGACTGCATGCGCGGATTACTCGTATGACTGTCATTCATATGTGGGCGAGACCCATATTCTCGTTGGCGATGCCGGAGCCTTCGTTGATCCGCTGTTCTCGAGCGGCGTAATGATGGCGATGAGCAGCGCGGCATTCGGCGCCGAAGTGGTGGAAGCCACGCTCGATGGCAGCCGTTTGCGCGAACGGTTGGCCCGCGACTATGAACGCAAGATAGGGCTCAGCCTTTCATCGCTTTCCTGGCTGATCTACCGGATCAATTCGCCGATCCTGCGCGACCTGTTCGTTTCGTCCTTCGATCTCTTCAACACGCGCCACGCGTTGATCACCGTGCTGGCGGGCGATTTCTATGGGCGTCGCTCGCTGCTTTCGCCATTGCGCCGCTTGCAATTGGCCTATGGTTGCCTGCTTCTGCTTTCGAAATTCGGATTGCGGCTGCGTCATCGCGGGCTCGCATGGGACTTCCGCGGCGACGGCGCGCGCACGCGCGTCCCGACGTGAGTTGAATGCGCGCAAATTGGCGTGGGAACCAACCCAATTTCAGCACGTTGCATTGCGTCGGGTGGGCAACAGGAGGACACCCCATGAGGACGATCGCACTTGCGGTTGCCGCGGGCGCGCTGCTGGCGGCAACTCAGGCGAATGCAGGGAGCTTTCCCGTCAATAATTTGACCAGCGCGGGAACCGGTCTGGTCGATACGGTCGCCGTGCGCGTCTATGTGCACGAAGGCCACCGTTACTGCTTCTATTTCAACGGCTGGCATGGCCCGGGCTGGTACCGTTGCGGTTTCGCGTTGCGGCGCGGGTTCGGCTGGGGCGGCGTTTATGGCTGGAACGACTGGAGCTACGGCCCTTACGAACGGCGGTTCCACGGACATGTCCATCGCGGCGAGCGGTTCGGATACGGCGAGGAGCGTGAACGCCGTGGGCGCGTTGGCGTCGAATCCGGTTCGACCCGCACCAGAGACAGCGTGGAGACGCGCAGTCGCGCGCGGTCGACCACTGGAGCCGGTGTGGAAAGCAATACGCGGGTGAACCGGAGCACCACCGGCCGCGGTCCGAGCGCCGATGTGGAGTCGCATGGCGGTGCCAAAATCCAGGGCGGCGAGAAAAGCCAGCGCGGCACCACCGGCAGCACCAATGTGCGCGGCGGCGGCGAACGCGGCAATGCCGGCGGCGACCAGGGCGATCAGAAGCGCCAGTAGTCGATGAAGATTGGGCACGCGAGGCATTTCGCTTCGCGTGCCTGATTTCGTACCTAGACGTCACTGCCAAAGATCACGGTAATTGTCGAAGTTCGGAAGGATCGGGTCCGAACGCGTCGGCTCCAGCAGCGGCAGCAGCCGCTGCAGCAACGCGTTGACCGGCCCAGAGGTGTGTCGCACGTAGAGATCGATCGGGTAGAGCGACTGGCGCAGATGCCACTTCGGATCGTAGTTGAGGCTGCCGCTGTAAAACCGCGTGTAGCCGTTCGCGATGGCCCAGCTGATGATATCGTGGAAGACGCGATAATAAAGATTGAGCTCGAAGGCGACGGCGTAATCAAAGCCGACATAGTCGTGCGAGATGCTGTCGCCCTGCACCATGCATAGACCGAAGGCAATGATACGGCGATCCTGACGCCAGACGAAAAAACGCACCTTGTCGGGCATCCGCCGTCCGATCTCGCAGAGAAACTGCCGGTTCAGCTTCTCGAACTGAAGCGGTGAGCGATCGAACACCTTTTCATAGAGCGGATAGATGTCGTCGATGATCGGCGTGGCGTCCGCCACTATGCTCATGGTGATCGGCGGTTCCGCACGTTCGGCCACACGCAGTTTCCGCCGCGTCTTGGCTCGCGTGCCGGGGCTGAGATTTTTAGACAGGTAGTCGTCGAAATCCGTGTAAGCGATGGCGAGCGTGGTCATCGGCATGCTGGGCACGCGCGCAAAGCCGGCAGTAAGGAGGCTTCGGAGAGGCTCACGATATTTCGCAGGGAATTCCTTGAGAACGATCAACGCGCAGTTTAGGTCGCGCGCCACTCGCGGCAGCAGATGGCCCAGCAGTCCGGCGGTTTCGGATTGCGATGCCTCGTCACCATCCAGATGCCCTTCGCCGGCGACACATCCCAGCATGAGCGTGCGCGCATACATGAAACGCGGCCAGAGACGGCGCACGCCGGCAATCAACCGCTTGAGGTATGCTCCGAGGCCGGCAAGGAGATCCTGGTCCAGCAGAAAATACGGCTGGATCGCGATCGGTCCATCACGCGGTTCGATGACCAGATAGCCGTAGGTGAATCCATCCTTCAATGTGTCTTCGAGCAGTTCGTAATAGCGGCGGTCCTTGCGCTCCTGCGCGAAGACCGACGGCCAGTGCGTCGAATTTTCCAGTTCGGTCCGCGTCGCAATTCTGATTGTGCCGTCGGGGCGCGAATACGGCGTCACGCTTGTGCGATCAGTCGGCCGATCCATCCATGCACCGGGAGCGTTGAACGCTGCGCGCGATCAAGCGTAGGCGAGTTCGAACGCAAAGCTTTTATGGCCGGGAAATCCCATGCCGATGCCCAGCCGTCTGCGTCCTTGCCGCAAGGCGCGCTCGGCGACGCGCGCGTCAATTGCGGTGCGGACGAGATCGGCAAGCTGGCCCGGGTTGCGGCATACCGACCGGAAAATCGCAGGGACATTTGGCTTTCCGTCGGGCCGCAATCCGAGCGTCGCGGCGGGAGGGAGCACGCGGTGTGCCGCATCGATGATGACACGGCACGCGACAAACGGGACTCGATGTTCGGCGGCAACCTGCGCCGCGATGTGCGACTCCATGTCGACGGCGGCCGCGCCGGTTGAGCGATGGAGGTCGAACTTGTCCGCGGGGCTTGCCACCACGGCATTTGCGCCTGCGACCTCGGCATAGACGGCGCCCGGCAGCGAATCGAGCAGGGTTCGCGTCCATGCGCGATCGGTCGCGATCAGGCTCTCGCTCGTCCTGACCGCGGAGGCCACGACCCAATCGCCGGCAACGAGTTCTGGCGCCAGACCCCCCGCAATACCAAAGCTGATAATGCCTTTCGCACCGCGCGCAATCGCCGCACCCAGCGCCGCCTTGAGCCCTATCGAGGGATTGCAAAGGACGGAAACGCCAGGGCCGCGGGCGATGGAAGCTTCAAGCGCGAGACACGTAACCGCAACGACGCCGCCTTGCCCCGACATTCCTGTCCCCTTTTCCCGGTGTTAATGTTCCTCAGGTCGCCGCGAGCGTCAATGCTCTTGCTTAATGTTTGATATTCGCGTCCCAGGGAAATCGAACGCTGGAACTTGCTTCAGACGCCGCGCCATAGCATGACTCTGCGGACTTTACGGGTTTACCATTGCCGGCTTGCCTTTTCCGGCCGCCGTTGCAGGCCATTTTGGAGGCTGAATGAGCCTTGATATCGGAAGCCTGTTCGCACAGCGAGAGGCCGAGCGATATGCGTTGCACGCGCGCTATCTCAATGAGCAGATGGTTCGCGTCCTCAGGACGATAGGGTTCGATCAGGCCTATCAGCGCGGCAAGGGCCAGTATCTTTATGGCCACGATGGCGGGAAATATCTCGATCTGTTGAGCGGGTGGGGCGTGTTCGCGCTCGGCCGCAATCATCCGGTCGTGCGCGACGCGCTGAAAAAAGTTCTCGACAGCGACTTTCCCAACCTTGTCCAGATGGATGTATCGGCGCTGGCCGGAGTATTGGCCGAACGTCTGCTGCGTTACGTGCCTCACCTGGAAAAGGTCTTCTTCACAAATTCGGGCACCGAAACGGTCGAGAGCAGCCTGAAATTCGCCCGTGCCGCGACCGGACGCGACGGGATTTTGTATTGCAGCCATGCGTTTCATGGCCTGACTTATGGGTCCTTGTCGCTCAACGGCGATCAGATCTTCAGGGAAGGCTTCGGCTCCTTGTTGCCCGGCTGTGTCGATGTGCCCTTCAACGATCTCGTTGCGCTGGAGCGCGCGCTCGCGTCGCGCACGATTGCCGGATTCATTGTCGAACCGATCCAGGGCAAGGGCGTCACCATGCCCTCTGACGATTATCTCCGCGGCGCACTGGAACTGTGCCGCAAATACGGGACCCTGTTCATTGCCGATGAAATCCAGACGGGCCTCGGGCGGACGGGGCGCTTTCTGGCGTGCGAGCACTGGGGCATCGAACCGGACATTGTCCTGCTGTCGAAGTCATTGTCCGGCGGTCATGTTCCTGTCGGCGCGTTGCTGACGCGCAAATGGATATTCGACAAGGTTTTCGATCGCATGGATCGCGCGGTAGTCCACGGATCGACCTTTGCGAAAAACGATCTGGCGATGGCAGCAGGGCTGGCCACGCTTGAAGTGATCGAATCCGAAGGCCTCATGAAGAATGCGGAACGATTGGGCGCGCGCCTGCTCGCCGCCTTCGGCAAAATGACCGGACGCCACGAACTCGTCAAAGAGGTGCGGGGCAAGGGCCTCATGATAGGCATCGAGTTCGGCGCGCCGCGTTCGCTCAAGCTCAAGGCCTCATGGAACCTCCTGGAGACGGCAAACAGCGGGTTGTTCTGTCAGTTGATCGTCATCCCGCTGCTGAAGGAGCACAGGATCCTCACGCAGGTGGCCGGGCACGGAAACCACACAATCAAGCTCCTGTCGCCACTCGTCATTACGGATGAAGACTGCGATTGGATCGAGCAATCATTTGAAGCGGTCATTGCCGACGCCCATCGCGTGCCGGGCGCAATTTGGTCCCTTGGGAAAACCTTAATCGAGAATGCCGCGAGGGCCCGCGCAAGCGGTTAGGTCTGCGACGACGCAACCATAGCCCCGCCGTCACCGGTCTCGTTGCAATCTTCATGATGTTTAACGAAAGCTTGATGCTTTGCGGCGGAGATGTGGCGCAGCTGCCTGTTTGATGCTCGCGGAGGCAGTGCACGATGCATTTGCAATCAGATGCACGGATTTACGACAGGCGCGCGACAACTTCATGAGTTCCGCGCATGGAACCCATGTTCCAATACCTCTACTGAAAGCGGTGAATGACGCCTATGTAGGCGGCAGCAACAATAAGAAACGGGAAACGCCTGTGGAGTTGTCGAGCCCAACAAAGGGAGATGACCCATGGCTTACGCCCCCTCTACTGTCGCCCCGCGCGAGTTCGTCATCGAAAGGCCCGAGCGCACGCGCCCCGGATTTTTCCGGTGGCTCGCTAACGCCCTGATGCACTCGCGTCAGCGTCAGGCCGATCGCGAGATCGCGCGCTATCTGAGCAACGGAAAATTCACCGACGAGACGGAACGCGAAATCGAGCGCCGCTTTCTGTCGACACCCCCGCGCTTTTAAGACTGTTCAAAGGAGAATGAGAGCAATGACGACGTTACCGATCCGCGCCCCAATCGAACTGCCCTTTGCCGGGTTCGCGCGGGTGATTTCCTTCTGCAAGGCCTTGATCGAAGTATTTGCCGTTGCCCAGCAGCAGGCGAATGCGGCGCACAAGCGCTACCCGTTCGCCGAGTGGTAAGAAATTTCGCGCCTGCAGCGGGTTTCAAATGCACATGGAAAGTGTTGGACGGCTCTGTATACCGACCGCTTGCCTCGACAGGAATTTTCTCCGGGAATAATTTCCAGCGTTGATCAAAGCCGTTAGCGCAACGCGGTTCTCAGCAAAATCAACGCGCCTTTATGCACTTTACGACGATTTCTCTGTGGAGAAGCCGTCGTGGCGGTATTGGGCAACTGCACGAATCAATTCGTGATGGAACCGGCCTGACGCGCGGCGGTTTGGTCACAAAGTTGCCGGAGTTTCACATGAAAAGCCGCACTTCCCCCACAACTGCGTAAACTGGAGCCGACATGATTCGCACTCTCAGCCTGACAACGATTTTGGTGGTGCTCGCCGCCGCAATGGCGCCGGCATCAGCGCAGAAGCAGCGTTTTGCGAGTCTCGATGGCAACGGTAATTTGGATGGGCTGATCGCGCGTCACGCCGCCGAGAACAATGTGCCCGAAGAACTCGTGCGACGCGTCATTAAGCGCGAAAGCCGCGGCAATCCGCGCGTCGTAAGCGCGGGCAACTACGGGCTGATGCAGATCAAGCTGCCGACCGCGCGCTCCATGGGTTACACCGGCAGCGCGGCGGGGTTGCTCGACGCCGACACCAATATGACCTACGCGGTTAAATACCTTGCCGGCGCGTATAAGGCGGCGGATGGCAATATTGACCGCGCGGTGCATTATTACGCGGCCGGCTACTATTATGTTGCCAAGCGCAAGGGATTGAACTTGGGAATGAACTTGGGGTCGGATGATCGGGGGTTCGGCTCGTTCGCGTCAGCTGCGCCAGCAAATGCGATCAAGTTTGGCTCTGAACAGAAGCTGCGTAGTGCGCGTTCGCTGGGCGAAAGCGTTGCGTCCTCATCGAGCCTCTATAGCGGCCGCCTCGATTATCATTGATCCCGCGCGTATCGCACCGAAGATGTGGTGCGATATTAATACCCCGGAATTGGGTTTGGATCGCCAGCCGTCGACTTGGCTGACTGGCGTCCGGGTTGGGCGCGAGGCCGCCGCACGCTTGGGCGTTGAATGGGGCGCGCCGGCTTTTGCGCCTGAGGCGCCGGTTGTTCCCCAAACGTTGGCTGATTTTGCGTGGGCTGCTGTTGCGGCTGTGCCGACAGCTGGGCGGCTGACGCCGGCGGCGGGCTATAAGGCATCGGCTGCTGTTGCGGCGGAATCGGCGGCGAGCCGTAAGGCGGCCGCTGCTGCCCCGGCTGGAGGCTGCTGTAGGCAGGCGGTTGATATTGATATTGCTGTCCGCCGAAGAGGATTTCGAACAGGTTGAATTGGCGCTGCTTGGCCGCGATCGTGGGGCGAGGATGGCGAGCGTGGTGCGCACGGTGTCGGATTTCGCGGCGTGTCTTGTCTGGCTCAGGCGATTCGACCCGCGAAGCCTTTTCCTGCTTGGTGACGGGCAGCTCGGTTGACGAGGGTTCGCCGATCTCCACCGGAATACTGACGCTCGGGGTCTCCGTCGCGGTCGTGCTTTGGTCGGGCTCGGCCTCGTTCTGGTCGGCGGGAAGGGTTGCAACCTTGGCTTCTTCCGGCGCGGTTTCAGTGCGCGCAGGTTCGGTGCGGGTCGGTGTAGCCGGTTCGGTGCGCGTCGGTGTATCCGGCAATTCGCGCAGGCGATTGAGCTCGTCGGCGCGCTTTAGCGCAGCCAGAATGAGGAATTGTCTCACCTCGGGGTGGCGATTGCGGTCGACAAGAGCGCCGCGCGCCGGCGCCATCGCACTGTTTAACGGCGCGCGCGACCCGTCCGGCGGGCTGAGCGCCAAGATGAGGATGAAAATGGCGAGAAGTACGCCGCCCACTGGTAAAATACGGAAAATCGGCAGCATAGCCTGTGCATAACTGAGTCGGCTCCAATACCAAAGCCCTGCTTGCACGCGGCTTGCCAGCCAACCCCGAGTATGAGGCTTATTTGTCACGGGGCGATGGGCGGCTGGCCACCGCGGACCGTGACAGTCCCCGCCGCCATTGCTAGGAAACGGCTTCAAACAATAAAGACGCGGGGAAATGCCATGATGAAGAAGCCGAATTGTCCGGTTATTGCCATCGAGGAACACTACTGGGATCCGGAACTGGCCAAGCATTTCACCGGTCCGGAAGCTGGCCGGGGCAACGAAACGGACGAACGGCTCTTTGATCTCGGCAGCCTGCGCCTCAAGGAGATGGATGCGGCAGGCATCGACATCCAGGTGCTCTCGCACGGCGCGCCTTCCACCCAGAAGCTCGGAGCTGACATCGCCGCCGACCTCACCCGTCAGGTCAATGATCGACTTGCCAAGGTTTGCGCGGCCAATCCCAAGCGTTTTGCCGCCTTTGCCGCCCTGCCGACCGTCGATCCGAAGGCCGCCGCTGACGAGCTCGATCGCGCCGTTACCAAGCTCGGATTCAAGGGCGCGATGCTGCACGGCATGTCGAATGGCGAGTTTCTCGACCTCAAGAAGTTCTGGCCGATCTACGAACGCGCCGAGAAGCTCGATGTACCGATTTACTTCCATCCCTCGCTGCCGAACGCGAAAGTAACGGAGATCTATTACGAGGATTACGCGAAGGACTTCCCATTGGTGGTGCGGCCGGCCTGGGGCTACACGGTCGAAACCGCAACGCAGGCGATACGTCTTGTGCTTTCGGGCTTATTCGATGCACACCCCAATCTGAAGGTCATCCTCGGCCACTTCGGCGAAACGCTGCCGTTTCTGCTTTGGCGCATCGACTCATCGCTCAAGCGGCCGGGCCAGAAGGCGATGAGCTTCCGCGATATCTTCTGCAAGAACTTCTATGTCACCACCAGCGGCTTTTTCTCCGACCCGGCCCTGATCTGTTGCATGCTGGAGATGGGCGTCGACCACATCCTGTTCGCGGTCGACTGGCCATTCGTGATGAACCCGCCGGCGGTCGACTGGATGAAAAATGTGTCGATCTCCGACTCCGACAAGGTCAAGATCCTGAGCGGCAACGCCAAGCGTCTGCTGAAGATGTAGCAGCGCGGCCGCGGTGGTCGCGTGACATCAAGCGGCCGGATGCAGCCGATAATACTCCGCATCGGCGGCCGACTGCTTCCACTCCTTGTTCCCGCGCCAGTCACAGTGATGCGCGTGCATGTCGGAGCCGTAGCGTACGCGGAATAGCAGCGTGCGAGCAGGACCGTTCTCATATTCATGTACTTCGCCGGGCGGGTGAACGACAAAGCCACCCGGTGTCACGGGGATGCTTTGCGCCGGGGTCCGCATCGTCCCGCCGCCGGAAAAGCAGAAATAGATTTCGGTCGCATGCGGGTGGCAATGATAGGGGCTGATCTGGCCGGGCTCCCAGCAGGCAACGGTAACGTCGCCATCAGCGATTTTGCCGAGAATTTTCTCGACGTGATGGTTGGGGTCCCACTGCTGTTCGCGATTCAGACTGAAGGCGTGCATGACGGCGCTCCGCGGCAATAGAACCGCAGCCTAGCGTAATGCGACGCCATCCTCCATTCGGCTCAGATGCTTCATCACCATACTTTGATATCGCGAAATCATTCGTTTGGTCGACGCGCTTTCCGCAAGAGTCCCGTAAACACGTTCTGCCTGAGCGTCGTGGCGCGCGAGCTTGCCTCACGACTTTTCAGGGTACCGAGGCAGTGTGTCATGAACGAACGCGTTGTCGTCCCGTCGGCTGGGATTCAATTTTCCAGTCTTGCTCCACCGCATATCGTCGAAGTGACAAAGCCTGGGCGCGGTCAGGCCATCACAGTTGAACTTCGCGACCGCCACGGTACGGTACTCGATTTTTCAGGCCTCGCACACGAAAAGCTGAAACTTGTTCAGGCGGGCGCGAAACTGGTCGTCGAGTTCGACAATCAGTCCACGGTCACCGCCGAACCGTTTTTTGATTTATCGAGCAAGCCATTTCCATATATCGATGTCGAATTGGGTGGCGGCCGTGAAACCAATAGCGAGCAATTTTCGGCACTCCTGTCCCAGACGGTAGGTCAGTCGGCCCAGCCCGACGCAGACAAGTCTCCTCCCAGCGCCCCTGACTTTGTCGATCCCTCTATCGATGCGCTGCCGAACAGTTCGTTGCCGCTGGCGCTCCTTGGGCAGGAGGGCCAAAGGGCGTTGCCGGATGCCGATGGCGACGGTGCGGCACCGCACCTGCTGTTATTCAGCGGCCCCACCATCATCGGTTCGGCGCCCGGCAATATCGCCATTCCCCCGCCGGGCGGCGCGGCGACGCAGGTGTTTGAATCCGGGCTTCTCGCCCGCGGTAGCGAGCCCGCGGGCACGCACGCAGGGAATCCGGCGTTTCCGACCACGACCAAGGCGGGGACAATCGGCTTCACTTCCAATGACGGGGTGCAGTCTGTTTCGCTGGGCGGCCATGTCCTGAGCGCGACGCAGCAAACCTTTACGGATGCGACCGGTTCACTGACGGCATCGTACAATTTTAATACGACGACGCATCGCGGCACGATCAGTTACACTTGGCCACACTCCGAATCGCTGCGCGTCGTGTGTTCGGAGGACGGTCGCGTTTTTCGCCGTCCGTCATCTAAACGACAGACACTGGCCCGCTTTCGAAGCGGCGCGTTAAAGCGCGGCGATGCGAGAGCCGTCGTGCTCTGGGCCGCTGTCGGCATAGGTTGCAAAGTGGCTGATTGGGCCGATTCACATTCTGGTGAAATACTGTGTCGGCGGGCCCGCACCGCTTGACCTTGTGACGTCGGTCCGACGTTGCGTCCGAAATTGAGAGCCTGCGGCGGGCGGAACGGCGCGCAACCACGTTTTCGTCAGTGCCGCGAATTGCGTACGCGAAATCGGCCTGTTGCCCCGGTAACGAGGCGATGAAAGAGGGCGCCCGGACTCCGTGATGCCTTCGGAACATCGCCGGGAGAACCGGCGTTGGCACCGCCCGCGCGCGTTGATAGAAGGACGTCCAGGGCCCGTAGCTCAACTGGTTAGAGCCGACCGCTCATAACGGTCTGGTTGGAGGTTCAAGTCCTCCCGGGCCCACCACGCAGTCCTGCGTTTGCGGAGATTTCCTGATAGGGACCAAAAATGCGGCCAACTGGCGGATTTATTGCCCGCATTGTTGTCTCCAAAGAGACCATTCTGGGCGAGCAGGCGATTTTGGCCACTCTGTCTCTGGGCGCTTGAATTCCGTTTCCTGGGAAACGAGAGAGTTGGCGAGAAACCGGTTCGAATGTGACGACTAGTGTGCGGTCAGACCGAGCGCACGGTATTGGCGAGACCATTCAGGCGGAAGTTCGCAAAGACGCGTGACACCCATTCCATAGGGGAGGCGACCTTCGATGGCTGCCTTGACGAGGTTGGGTGCAAGGAATGCGAGCGAGATCGTCATGTTGACCTTACGCACACTGCAGCCTTCTCGCTGCGCGATCGCTTCAACAGTTATTGCCGGTATGGTCATGAGTTCGTTCAACCACCGTCGTCCTTTTGAAATCGAAGCAATAAGGAGTGCGCGGTTCTCTGACCGGATCGGACGCGCGGGATGAGAGGATGGGGTCTCGGGCAATAGAATCTCGCGTCGGCGGGTGATGGGTGTCTTGCACCATGGCACCACGAGTCGCTGTTGGCTTCGCCGTTGCTTTCCCTCCGTACCCTTCGTCTTGGCGAGCTCAACGACCAGCCCACCGGGGCGAAGGTCTACGCGCGTGACGTGGTTCTGGACTAAGGTCTTATCGTCGAGATCGGCACGCAGGCCGAGCCGATCGCGGACCGACTTGGTCACGATCGCCTCGATCTCTGGTGCCGATATCCGGTTGATAGTGCCGGCCTCTTCAGATTGGCCCTGCACCAAAGCCGAGGAAACGTAGTAGCGGTACTTGGTCGTTCCTTTATGGGTGTGGGTCGGCGTCATCCGCTGACCGCGATCATCGAACAGCCGGCCAGCCAAGATAGCCCCGGAGCTCGTGCGCTTCTGTTTATAGATGCGTACCTGCCCATCTAGTTTGGATTGAACTGCGTCGAACAGCTTGCGGTCGATGATTGCTGGCTGTTCACCCGGAAGCGTCTCTCCCTTGAACACCACCTCTCCGATGTAGAACCGGTTGCGCAGTAGATGCGCTAGCGGGCCACGCGTGAATGCGATGGCTCCAATGGCTTTGCCGGACTTCAAGAGGCGTTTCTTCGTGACAATTCCTTGCTTGCGGAGATCGGCCATGAGCGGGTTCAGGCCGCCGAGCTTGAGATAACTGTGGAAGATCGTCCGGACTGTCTCGGCCTCAGCCTTATTGACGGTAATCTTGCGCTCTCTAGTGTCATAACCGAGCGGCGCCATGCCGCCGACCCACAAACCCTTGCGCTTGGATGCGGCGATCTTGTCGCGAATGCGCTCTGATGTGACCTCGCGTTCGAACTGGGCAAAGGACAGAAGCACGTTCAGCGTCAATCGTCCCATCGAAGTGGTGGTGTTGAATTGTTGGGTGACCGACACGAACGAAACATCATGCTTGTCGAACAGCTCGACCAGCTTGGCGAAGTCGGCCAGCGACCGGGTCAGCCGGTCGACCTTGTAGACCACGATGACATCGATCTTGCCGGCGCGGACGTCGGCCAGGAGCCGCTGTAGGGCAGGCCGGTCGGTGTTGCCGCCTGAGAAGCCACCGTCGGCATAATTGGCTCGCAAGAGTGTCCAGCCAGCATGAGCCTGGCTGCGGATATAGGCCTGAGAGGCATCGTATTGAGCGTCGAGGGAATTGAAGTCCTGCTCCAGTCCCTGGTCGGTCGAGACGCGAGTGTAAATGGCGCAGCGAACCGTTTTGCGATGCTTGGCATTCATGGGCCAACTTCCAATGCAAGCTTTGATCAGTCGCGCAGTCCAAAAAACCGAGGTCCATTCCAGCGGGTGCCGGTGATCGCGTACGCGACCTTCGACAGGCTCGGGTAGGTCTTGCCATTCCAGAAAAACCCGTCGGCCGATACAGTTACGCGTTCTGTGCGCCCGTTCCACTCTCTTGAAAGAATGGTGCCTTGCTGAAGGGTGGCGATGACCCGCTTCAGCCCTACCTCGTGCTTGCGGTCGCCATCCGATAAGGCGGCCCGATCGAGCAGTCGCTGACAGTCGCGGCCGAGATCGCCTAAGGCTACAGCCTGAACACGATAAGCTAGCACGCGAAACAGAAGATGGCGGGGCAGGGAAGAGGGCGGCCGTCGTCCAAATGCAGTGTGCCAACGGGCTCGAAGCTCTGCGAGATCGAGATCGCGCAAACGCGCGACCTCGACTTCAATTGGTCTTCGGCGTGCTCCCGCCGCACTGACTTTCACGCGCGGCATAGATTTAGCGAGCAGCTGCTACGCGGTAGACCCGCTCGCCATCCACACTCTTTGAGTTAATCTTCAGCTTCAGACGTTTACGCACAACCCCGGCCAGAAAACCGCGCACCGAGTGTTGCTGCCATCCGGTAGCCTTCATCATCGCCGCGATCGTGGCACCTTTCGGTGATTGCAACATTGCAATCACATGAGATTGCTTCGAGGCGCGATCGGGCTTTTTGGTTTTGCGATCGCTTACCGATTGAGGTGCGAGCTTGCGGGCTGTCGCTGTTGCTGTCGATGAGGTGGTCAATTGTTTCTTGGCAAACTTGGACATTTGAGATCCTCCGTTCGGTTTTAGGCGGCATGCCGCCCACCACCGAAGCCCCACCTCGGCTAAGCAGCCGGCGGGGCAGGATCTCCGAATGCCGTAGCACCCAAGACTGCAAGCACTACCGCTCCAAACGCAGCACAACGCCAGTCCTTTCTGGATAATTTTGTTACTGATTTGCGGCGAGTGCGATTATCGCATGATCCGACAAAATGGGAATTCAGCGGTTCGAATCACCCCGCCTCAGCCAC
>CAVPDI010000028.1:0-152510 GCA_963702605.1 uncultured Pseudomonadota bacterium | reverse complement strand
GATCGTCTCGATGATCAGCTTGCCGTAGAGCCGGCGGAGCTGGTCGTGACCCTTGCGGCCGACACAAAGGATTTTGACCTCTTTGCCCTGCGCCGTCAGCGCGTTCGCCTTTTCACGCGCAAGGCGCACGATCGAGGAATTGAAGGGCCCGCACAGGCCGCGCTCCGCCGTGCAGACCACGAGCAAATGCACATTGTCGCCGCCGGTTCCGGCGAGAAGCTTGGGCGCGGAAGCGCTGTCGGCGACCGCCGCGGCAATCGATCCCAGCACCTTGCCCATGCGTTCGGCATAGGGACGCGCAGCCTCTGCCGCAACCTGGGCACGGCGCAGCTTCGACGCCGCAACCATTTGCATGGCCTTGGTGATTTTCTGCGTCGCCTTGGTAGCGGCGATGCGAACGCGCATGTCCTTGAGGCTGGCCATATTTTCTCAGTCGCCCTCAGTCGAACCGGTTCTCTCTAATCCTTAGTCATGCCCGGCCCTGTGCCCGGCATGGCAACCTGCATCACGTGAATGTCTTGGTGTAATCGTCGACCAGGCTCTTGAGCTTGGCTGCATCCGCATCCGACAGGTCGCCGCTTTTGCGGATGCTCTCGAGCAGATCGACATGCTTGCTGCGCAGCAGCGCCAAGAGGCCGTTTTCGAAGGCGCGCACACGCTCGACCGGCAGCGGATCGAGATAGCCGTTGACGCCGGCGTATATTACGCAAACCTGTTCTTCCATCTTCAGGGGCGAAAACTGCGGCTGCTTGAGCAGCTCGGTCAACCGCGCACCGCGATTGAGAAGACGCTGGGTCGTCGCATCGAGATCCGAGCCGAACTGCGCGAATGCCGCCATTTCGCGGTATTGCGCGAGCTCGCCCTTGATGCGACCGGCGACCTTTTTCATCGCCTTGGTCTGTGCGGCGGAACCCACGCGTGACACCGACAGGCCGACGTTCACCGCCGGACGAATCCCTTGGTAGAACAGGTCAGTTTCCAGGAAGATCTGCCCGTCCGTGATCGAAATGACGTTGGTCGGAATGTATGCAGACACGTCGTTTGCTTGAGTCTCGATCACGGGCAGCGCCGTCAGCGAACCGGCCTTGTTTTCGTCATTCATCTTGGCGGCACGTTCCAGCAGGCGCGAATGCAAATAGAACACATCGCCCGGATAGGCCTCGCGGCCCGGGGGACGCCGCAACAGCAGCGACATCTGGCGATACGCGACAGCCTGTTTTGACAAATCGTCGTAAATAATGACCGCGTGCATGCCGTTGTCGCGGAAATATTCGCCCATGGTGCAGCCGGCGAACGGCGCCAGGAACTGCATGGGCGCCGGATCGGAAGCCGTGGCAGCCACGATGATGGAATAATCCAGCGCGCCTTGTTCTTCGAGCACTTTCACGAATTGAGCGACGGTGGAACGCTTCTGTCCGACCGCGACATAGACGCAGTAGAGCTTGATCTTTTCGTCGGGCTGCGCGTTGAGCGGCTTTTGATTGAGGATCGTATCGAGCGCGATCGCTGTCTTGCCGGTCTGGCGGTCGCCGATGATGAGCTCGCGCTGGCCGCGACCGATCGGGATCAGCGAGTCGATGGCCTTGAGGCCCGTGGCCATCGGCTCATGCACTGATTTTCGCGGGATGATGCCGGGTGCTTTCACGTCGACACGCGCGCGCTTGTCAGCCTTGATCGGACCTTTGCCGTCGATCGGATTGCCGAGCGCATCGACGACACGGCCAAGAAGTCCCTTGCCGACCGGCACATCGACGATTGCACCGGTGCGCTTGACCGTCTGCCCTTCCATGATCTCGCGGTCGTTGCCGAAGATCACGATGCCGACATTGTCTGTTTCGAGATTGAGCGCCATTCCGCGCACGCCATTCTCGAATTCGACCATCTCGCCGGCCTGGACATTGTCGAGACCATAGACGCGGGCAATGCCGTCACCGACGGAGAGTACCTGGCCGACTTCAGATACTTCGGCTTCCTGGCCGAAGTTCTTGATCTGCTCTTTAAGGATGGCGGAAATTTCTGCGGCGCGGATATCCATCAGCGGGCCTCTTTCATCGCTAACTTGATCGAATTGAGTTTAGTACGAAGCGAACTGTCAACCATGCGGCTGCCGACTTTCACGACAAGCCCGCCGATGATGGCCGGGTCGACCTTGACGTCGAGATCGATGTCTTTGCCGCCAGTCACCGATTTGAGCGCGCCTTTCAGCGCATCCATATTTTTGTCGCTGAGTTTCTCGGCGACGGTGACTTGCGCCGTTACCTCACCTTTGTGCCGCGCGACGAGCACACGGTAGGCGCGGATCATATCGTGCACGGCGAACAGGCGGCGGTTGGTGGTGATCACTCTCAGGAAGTTTGCCGCCAGGCCGGCAATGCCGGCCTTGGCGAGAATCGCCGACAGAGCCTTGAGCTGCTCATCGGCCCCGAAAACCGGACTGCGCACAAGGCGGTTAAGGTCTGCGCTGTCCGCGACGAGCGCGTCGAACTGATCGAGATCCTTCTTGACGGCATCCACGGCCTTGTTCTCGAGGGCGAGCTCGAACAAGGCGTTGGCGTAACGGCCAGCCATGCCGGAGATGATCGGATCTTCGCCTGCCACAGGAACGCTCGTTGCCTTTACTTTATCCACAGGCCGCACGCCGTCGCGGAATGGCGGCGCAACCCATTGGAATCCAAGAGGGAATTCCGATCTCTGGAGACGTCGCGGATGCCCGCGGAAACCCCCCGAAATCGAGGGCTAGCTAACACAGCGGGAATGGCGGCGCAACAAGGCGGCCCGGACCGCTGCCGGCGCGGCGAAGGCAATCTACGCCATGCGTTACCGACAACATTGCAATGTCAGGACCGCCTCGCCATGCGAGCAAGCGCGCTATAGCGTTGCGGCTCGCGGCTTTGCCGCCGGCACCGGTTCCCAGAAACAATGTCAGTGCAGAATGTGAAAGGCCGCGCCGCCACAACAGCCAAGCTGCTCGTCGTCTTGCTGGCGTTCGCCTGGGGATTCAACTGGATTTCGGCAGCCGTCGCATTGCGGGAGGTATCTCCCTGGAGCCTGCGCGTCGTCGGCTCGAGTATCGGTGCCGCAACCCTGTTCTTCGCGGCAATCATCACGGGATACAACCTGAAAGTCCCGCGCGGCGAATATATCCATGTGATGATTGCCGGTTTTTTCAACGTGTCCGCATTTCAGATCCTTTCAAGTTTCGCACAGCTAAGCGGAGCGACATCCCGCGCGATAATCATCACCTATTCAATGCCGATCTGGACGACGATGCTCAGCCGCGTCGTGCTTGGCGAACGGCTAAACGCCATCCGTTGGATTGCATTCGTGCTTTGCGTCGTCGGCGTCACCGTACTCGTGTGGCCGCTCTTTGAAGGTGGTTTTCCGCCATTCGTGTTCTATTCGCTCGGCTGCGCGCTTAGTTGGTCATTTGCGACCGTCTACATAAAATGGGCCAGGGTCACGATCGAGCCTCTCGCCAACGCCGCATGGCAATTGCTGTTCGGGATGCTGTTCACTGTCACCGGCGCATTGATTTTCGAAGGTCTCCCCCGCATCTGGCCAGTCGGCGTCGAGACCGTCGTGGCGATGCTCTATGTCGGCCTGTTCGGCGTCGGACTCGCGCATTTCCTGTGGTGGGCGATCGTGCGGCGACTACCGACGATCACGGCATCGCTCGGCTCGCTGCTCGTGCCCGTGATAGGCGTGACCGCAAGTGCGATAATCCTGGGCGAGCGCCTTACGATCCCCGACGTCATCGGCTTCGCGATGATATTTGCCGCTGCCGCGTGCGTGCTGCTCCAGCCGGATGTGCAGCACGACGAAATGCCGGAATGAACGACGTGAGTCATTTGCAGCAAATGAATTCCAGCCGCAGCGCCACCGGCGCAAAACTCCTTGTCGGCGTCATGGGACTGGCCTGGGGATTTAACTGGGTAGCCACGCGCATTATTTTGCAGGCTTTGCCGCCGTGGACGATGCGCAGTATCGGTGTCGGGCTGGGCGCATTGGTGCTGCTTACTGCCGCCGCAATATTACGCACTCCGCTCGCGGTACCGCGTGGCGATCGGCTCAAAATCCTCACGGCTGGATTTTTCAATGTCGCAATCTTCAATGTGTGCTCCGCCTATGCGCAAGTCTATGGCACGACCTCGCGGGCCGTCGTCATTGCCTATTCAATGCCGATCTGGGCGTCGCTGCTGGCGTGGCTGTTGTTGAAGGAACGTCTCACGCCGCTGAAAGTCACTGCGCTTTTGCTTTGCGCGGCGGGTCTTGCGATCCTTGTCTGGCCGCTGGCTCAGGATGGTCTGCCGCTTGGCGCACTGTTCGCGCTCGGTTGCGCCTGGAGCTGGGCCGCAGGCACGATATACCTGAAGGTCGCGAGGCTCAGGACGCCGACGCTTGTCGCAACGTTCTGGCAGCTCTTGTTCGGATTCGTGATGCTGATCGCAGGCATGCTGGCGTTCGAGGGCCTGCCCCATCTATGGCCGCTGCCCGCGCATGTGGTGGCCTGGATCGGCTACAACGGCCTGATCGGAATGGGCCTGACCTATTTCATCTGGTTCGTCGTCGTCGGACAAGCTTCCGACAATGACGGCTTCGATTGGCTCACTGCTCGTGCCCGTCGTTGGAGTCATCGGCTCGGCGTTGGTCAACGGCGAGCGTCCGGACCTGTCCGACGGCATTGGATTTGCGCTGATCTTCGCCGCCGCGGCAAGCGTTTTGCTGCAGCCGAACGTCCGGCACGATGAATTGCCGGAATGAGCCTATATTCATGGTGTGGAAGGAATTAAGGCGTCAGTAAAAGCTCTGCGGGTCGATGTCGACTTCCAGCCGCACATTTCCGCGCGGCTTGGGTGCATGATTGATCCACTCACGCACATAGGCCGATAAATCAAAGGTGCGTCCTGCCTTCACCAGCAGGCGAAACCGATGACGGCCACGCACCACTGCAATTGGCGCCTCGGCCGGCCCAAGCACACGGACTTCATCACTCTTCGGCGCCGCGCCGGCAAGCGTTCGGCCGTAGGCTTCCGCCGCGTGCCTTTCATTTGCCGTCACGACAAGGCTCGCAAGGCGCCCGAATGGCGGATAACCGGTCCGCTCCCGTTGCTCAATCTCGTTTCTGTAGAACGCCTCGCGGTCGCCAGAAATGAGTGCGCGCATCACCGGATGTTCGGGCTGGTGGGTCTGCAAATATCCGACACCCCGTCCCTCTTCGCGGCCGGCGCGCCCGACCACCTGATGCAGCAGTTGGAATGTGCGCTCTGCCGCCCGCGGGTCGCCATTGCCGAGGCCGAGATCGGCATCGACAATGCCGACCAAATTGAGCTTGGGAAAATGATGCCCTTTTGCGACAAGTTGCGTACCGACGATGAGGTCGAAGCGTCCTGCGGCAACGTCTTCGAGTTCCTGCCGCAAGCGCTCAACCAATTCGACCATGTCGCTCGAAAGCACAAGTATGCGTGCTTGCGGAAACAACTCCGCAGCTTCCTGCTCAAGACGCTCCACCCCGGGTCCGATCGCCGCCAGACTTTCGGTAGCATGACAGTGCGGACATTCGGCCGGTGGCGGCCTCGAAAACCCACAATGGTGACAAACGAGACGCCGCTTGAAGCGATGATCGACCAGCCACGCATCACAATTGGGACACTGCATGCGGAAACCGCACGATCGACACAGCGTGAGCGGCGCATAACCGCGCCGGTTGAGAAACAGCAATGCCTGTTCGCCGCGCGTCAACGTCACGCTGACCATTTCGGCGAGACGGGGTGAGATAAACTTTCCGCGTGGTGGTCCTTCGCGACGCATATCGATCGCTTCGATCGACGGCAAACTTGCTCCGCCAAAGCGTTCCGGCAAATGCACGTGGCGGTAACGCCCGCGGCGTGCATTGACCTCGGACTCGACGGATGGCGTTGCGGACGCGAGCACGATCGGAATTTTTGCGATCGAGCCGCGGACCACCGCCATGTCGCGGGCATGATAGTGGGCGCCGTCTTCCTGCTTGTACGCGGGGTCGTGTTCCTCATCGACGACGATAAGTCCCAGATCGGCATAGGGAAGAAAGAGCGCCGAGCGCGCGCCGACCACCACGGACACTTCATTGGCGGCGACGGCGGCCCAGGTACGTGCGCGCCGGCGCGGCGAAATCTGCGAATGCCACTCTGCGGGCCGCACGCCAAAACGGTTGGAGAATCGATCGAGAGATTGCGCCGTGAGCGCGATTTCAGGCATCAGGATCAGGGTCTGCCGCTTGCGGCGGATGTTCTCTGCGACTGCCTCAAAATATACTTCGGTCTTGCCTGAGCCGGTGACGCCATCAAGCAAGGTTACGGTGTAGCCGCCCTGTTCGACCGTCGTGCGCAGCGTGTCGGCGGCCGCGAGCTGAGCGAGGGCGAATTCCGGCTTGCGGAAATCGGGATCAGGCGGCAATGCCAACGGCTCAGGCGGCAATACGATTGTCTCCAGCGCGCCCTCGTCGATAAGGCCATTGACAACCCCTGCGCTGACGCCGGCTTCTTTTGCCGCAGCTCCCTTCGGGCGCGTGAGCCCATCCGCCAAAATCCTCAATACGCGAGCGCGCGCGGGTGTCATGCGTTGCGGCGGGGGACCGGCCAACCGTACACCGACCTGCTCGCGACCGGGGCCGAGATGCTCGCCCATGCGCAGCGCCATACGCAAAACGATGCCGCGTGAAGCAAGCGTGTAGCCGGAAACCCAGTCGACGAATTGGCGCAACTCCGGCTTGAGTGGTGGAACATCCAGCTTGTCGTCGACATCTTTCAGGCGATTGTGCAGGCGCGGATTTGGCGACGGGTTCTCGGCCCAGACGACCCCCATGCATTCGCGCGCGCCAAGCGACACCGCCACCAGGTTGCCCGGCGCGAGTTCAAGACCTGCCGGCACCCGGTAGGAATAGGTCTGGTCAAGCGCGACCGGCACCAGAATATCAACGACCCGTGTGGCCATGAGGTCAGGTCTGGCCGATTCCGCGACTTTAAGGAAGGGTGAAGAAAGCGGTGCCAATCTTGCCGTGATGACCGAGTTCCCCGTCAATCCTGCCGTTGCCGCAGAAATCGCGCGCTGGATGAGTTATCTCGGCGCCGAGCGACGGATGTCGGCAAAGACGCTGGATGCCTACCGGCGCGACGTCTTGCAATTGCTGGTTTTTCTCGCGGGACATCTAGGCGGCGCTCCCACATTGAAAACCCTGGCCAAGCTCACGCCTGCCGACATCCGTGCATTCATGGCAGCACGGCGTGGAAGCGGCGTGGGAAATCGCTCGCTCATGCGTACGCTTGCGGGTTGCCGTTCATTTGCGCGCTTTCTGGAGCGAAATGGAAAGGGCAAGGTTGCGGCCCTGGCGGCGATACGCACGCCCAAATTGCCCAAAACATTACCGAAGCCGCTTGCGATTTCAGCCGCAAAGCAAATTGGCAATTCCGAACTTCGCGAAGGCGAAGCGCGCGAACCGTGGATCATCGCGCGCGATTCAGCAGTGATCGCCTTGCTTTACGGCTGTGGCCTGCGCATTTCCGAGGCGCTTGGCTTGCGCCGCAGAGAATGCACCGGCAGATTCGATACCCTCACCATCACCGGCAAGGGCAATAAAACCCGGATGGTCCCGGTGCTGCCCCAGGTCGCCAAGGCAATTGCCGACTACGTGGCGCTTTGCCCATTCGACCTCCCCGCCGACGGGCCTCTATTTGTCGGTGCGCGAGGCGGGCCACTCTCCCCGCGCATCATCCAAATGTCGATGGCCCGGCTTCGTGGCGCGCTAGGCCTGGCCGATAGCGCGACACCTCACGCCCTCCGTCATTCCTTTGCAACGCATTTGCTCGCGCGCGGCGGCGACCTGCGCGCGATCCAGGAATTGCTCGGCCATTCGTCATTATCGACGACGCAAATTTACACGGGTGTCGATGCGGATCGTTTACTTGAAGTCTATAACGGGGCACATCCACGCGCATAACGTACCCTATTGCACCCTCTTGCATCCGCCTGCGCTCTGCTATCATCGCAGAATGGATTAACGGAGGGGGCGATGAGTGCGCACGAAAACCTAGAGCATGCCGAGCACGTCGAGCATGCAGGACATTCCAACAAGAAGATTGCACTGCTGATTGCGGTGCTCGCATTGTTTCTTGCGTTTTCGGAAACTTTGGGAAAGAGCGCACAGACAGCAGCTATTGCCGACAATATCAGAGCGTCCGACACCTGGAATTTCTTTCAGGCAAAGACCATCAGGCAGGCTGGGCTGCGTACCGCGGCGGATGCGCTGTCCGTCCAGCTGCTGTCGATTACGAATGACGAGAGTAAGGCGGCAATCACCAAGCAGATCGAGGCCTGGCGCAGTACCGCAAACCGCTATGAATCAGACCCCAAGGAAAAGGATGGGCGCAAGGAATTGCGGGCGTTGGCCGAGCAATATGAGCACGACCGCGACACGCGGCTGGGGCGATATCACCAATATGAATTTGCCTCGGCTGCATTCCAGATCGGAATTGTCCTGGCTTCCGCGGAGGTCATTACCGGCATGACATTGCTTGGGTGGCTGTCGGGCCTCGTCGGCATCTTCGGTCTCGGCTTCATGGCGTTAGGCCTGTGGGCGCCACATGCGATTCATTTGGCCTGACCCTGTTCACATCGACCGTCGCGGGCCGGCCGACTACACCGGATTGCTGCGATAGGCGCGACGGCGCATACGCATGAGCCGTCGCAGAAACCGCCCGGCACGTTGC
Source organism: uncultured Pseudomonadota bacterium (assembly GCA_963702605.1). Taxonomy (GTDB): domain Bacteria; phylum Pseudomonadota; class Alphaproteobacteria; order Rhizobiales; family Xanthobacteraceae; genus Pseudolabrys. The sequence goes on along the minus strand of CAVPDI010000028.1, from coordinate 143,769 downwards.
GGCTTCAACAGCCAAGCCAGTTGATGCAGCCGCGCGCGGATTGGCGCGGTAATCTCGCGCGACCAATCGCGAAGCCACATGAACCAGTCGTACATGCGGCGAAACCAACCGATCTGCAGCAGCTTGCTGCGGGTCACGTCGAATACGAAGGCGGTGACGCCGACGCCAAGGAATTTCGCGAACACCAGCGCCAGCACAACTCCCAGCCAGCCTTGCGTAGCGATGACGTAAACTTCCAGGAATTTCAGTGGAAGCAAGACGACGACAAGAGGTATGACGAATATTGTGAGAACCGCATAGGGCGGTAGATCTTCGATCAATCGCGCAAGACGGGTTTTTACCCTGCCCCAGGGTACAAAGTTGACGACGCGCGCAACGATGGGCTCGAGATGATCCCATAGCCACGCCTCCAGCAAAAACAGCAGCGCGAGGACTACCCAAAGGAAACGGAGAAGTTTGCGGCGCATACATCTACATAATAGCGCGATGGCCTGCCGCAAATAAGGCCCGCAAAACCGCTGAATTTACGGGGCGCGCTATGATCTCACCCTGCCGCCATCCACATTCAGCGTCTGCCCGGTGATGAAGGCCGCATCATCACTGGTCAGGAAAGATAAGGCACCCACGAGATCTTCCGGTACTTCCACACGTTTTATCGCCTGCATCTGAGCGACGGCGTCAAATTCCTCGTCCATGGTCTTGAAGCCTGGACGCGGCGAGCGCACCAGGGTCCCGGGCGAGCGTGTCAGCCCCGGCGCGATAGCATTGACTGTAATTCCGTCGGCAGCGAGATCGGTCGCCAGCGCGCGGGTAAACCCGACGATGCCGCCTTTGCTTGCGACATAATGCGCAAAGCCCGTCACCACTGAACCGAGCGTGCTCGACGCCATGTTGACGACGCGTCCCCACTTGCGCACGCGCATGCCCGGCACAAAAGCCGCGGTCACCAGGAAAGTACCATCGAGGTTGATCGACAAAACTTGCGCCAGTCAGCGAAGGTCATTTCGGGAAAATTCTTCTGCGGAAAAACGCCGGCGCAATTCACGACGATGTCGACGTGGCCGAATTTCGCATTCACTTGCTTTGCCATCGCAGCGACGAATTCTTCCGACGATACGTCGCATTTTACGGTAGTCGCCTTGCGGCCGGCGGCCTCAACCATTTTCACGGTGGCGCGCCATCCGCGAGATCGGCCACCGCGATGTCGACGCCATCTTCGGCGAGCCGCTTGGCGAAAGCCTGCCCGATCCCGTCGGCCGCGCCGGTGATGACTGCGACTTTGTCTTTGTGACCCTTGGCCATTATTTCCCCTTGCGAAATTTTTGATTGCCATTCCGGGCGAGCGCAAAGCGCCGCGCCCGGAATCCATAACCCCGACCCGAATGTGAGTCGATGGGCTCTGGATACCGGGTTCACCTGCAACGCTCGCGACCCGGAATGACATCTTCGGCATCATATATGAATTGCGCGCTTGGCGACCGCCATGGCTGCTTCCTTCACCGCCTCGGGCAGTGTCGGATGCGCGTGACAGGTACGGGCGATGTCTTCCGCCGATGCGCCGAATTCCATGGCCAGCACTGCCTCAGCGATCATGTTGCCGGCATCGGCGCAGATGAGCTGCACGCCGAGAACGCGATCGGTCTTGGCATCAGCAAGAATTTTCACGAAACCATCGGTGGTCAGATTGACTTTCGCTCGGCCGTTCGCAGTGAACGGAAATTTGCCGACATTGTAGGCGACGCCTGCCGCCTTTAGTTCTTCTTCGCTTTTTCCCACCGTCGCAATCTCGGGATAGGTGTAGACCACATTCGGAATGGCATCGTAATTCACATGCCCCGCCTGCCCGACCAGGATTTCCGCAAGTGCTACACCTTCGTCCTCGGCCTTGTGCGCCAGCATTGGCCCGGCGATGACGTCACCGATTGCCCAGATTCCGGGCACGCTGGTCGCATAGTAATGATCGACGACGACGCGGCCGCGCTCGTCCAGTTTGACGCCGATTTCCTTGAGGCCAAGCCCTTCGGTGTAAGGCACGCGCCCGATCGACACGAGCACAATGTCAGCCTCGATGGTTTCGGAAGTGCCGCCTTTGGCCGGCTCGATGGTCGCCCTCAGCTTTGCGCCCGAACTGTCGATCGCGGTGACTTTCGACGACAACTTGAATGTCATGCCCTGCTTTTCGAACAGGCGCTGCGCCTGGCGGCGCACCTCGCCGTCCATTCCGGGCAAAATGCCGTCGAGGAACTCGACAACGGTTACTTTCGAGCCAAGCCGCCGCCAGACCGAGCCGAGCTCGAGCCCGATCACGCCGGCGCCGACCACCAGCAGATGCTCGGGCACCTTGGGAAGCGTGAGCGCGCCGGTTGACGACACGATGCGTTTCTCGTCGATCGCGATACCGCGCAGGCGCGCTACGTCGGAGCCGGTGGCGATAACGATCGACTTTGTCTCCAGCGTCTGCCTCTTGCCGTCGGCGGCCGTCACCTCGACCTTGCCGGGTGCGGCGATGCGGCCGGCGCCGGCATAAGCATCGACCTTGTTTTTCTTGAGCAGAAACTCGACGCCCTTGACGTTGCCGTCAACGCCCTGGTCCTTGAACGCCATCATTGCAGTGAGATCGAGCTTGGGCGCGGACACGCCGATGCCCATTTTGCTGAAAGTGTGACCCGCCTCCTCGAACAATTCAGAAGCGTGAAGAAGTGCCTTCGATGGAATACAGCCGATATTCAGGCAAGTACCGCCGAAAGTCGCGCGTTTTTCGACCACAGCTGTTTTCAGGCCGAACTGCGCCGCGCGGATGGCGCAGACATAGCCGCCAGGCCCGGTACCGATAACGATCAGATCGTAGAAGCCATGAGGTCAACTCCACTCCGATCGTCATTGCCGGGCTTTGTCCCGGCAATCCCGATCTTGTCGGCACTTACAGTGCCAACCAAAGCGTGGATGGCCGGGCATGAGCCCGGCCATGACAGCGAAACTACAAATCCAATACGATGCGCGCCGGATCCTCCAGGCCTTCCTTCACGCGCACGAGAAAGGTGACTGCCTCACGCCCGTCGACGATACGATGATCGTAGGAAAGTGCGAGATACATCATCGGCCGCACCTCGATCTTGCCGGCAATGACAACCGGCCGCTCCTGGATCTTGTGCATGCCGAGAATGCCGGACTGCGGCGCATTGAGGATCGGCGTTGACATCAATGAACCATATACGCCACCGTTTGTGATGGTGAAGGTCCCGCCCTGCATCTCGTCGATCTTGAGGCTGCCATCGCGCGCACGCCGCCCGAAATCGGTGATAGTCTTTTCGATCTCGGCCAGCGACATCGCCTGTGCATCGCGCACAACCGGCACGACGAGCCCCTTCTCCGTGCCGACCGCAATGCCAATGTGGTAATAATTCTTGTAGACGATATCGGTGCCGTCGATTTCGGCATTGACCGCGGGGATCTCCTTCAGCGCCTGGATACAGGCGCGCACGAAGAAACCCATGAAGCCAAGCTTTACGCCGTGCTTCTTCTCGAACAGATCCTTGTACTGATTGCGCATATGCATAACGGCGCCCATGTCGACCTCGTTGAAGGTCGTGAGCATGGCTGCCGTGTTCTGCGCATCCTTCAGGCGGCGCGCAATGGTCTGCCGCAGGCGTGTCATGTGCACGCGCTCTTCTCGCGCCGCATCGTCGGAAGGCGATGGGGCGCGCATCTGCACGGGCGCGGCAACCGGCGTCGGCGCAGCCGCCGCGCGCTCGATCGCACTCAGCATGTCGCCCTTGGTCACCTGCCCATGCATGCCGGTGCCGCTGACTTTTGAGGGATCAACTCCGCTTTCGGCAGCAATCTTGCGCACGGAGGGCGGCATCGGGATCACGGATGCTGGCGCGGCTGCCGGTTTCGGCGGCTCGGCGGGCCGGGGCGCCGGACCGGCAGGTTTTGCCGCGGCAGGCGTGGCCGCGGGAAGCCTTGACGCGGCGACGGCACCTTCCTTGATCTGCCCGAGGAGCGCGCCGACTGCGACGGTATCTCCGTTCTTGACCGCTACGTCGGACAGCACGCCGGCGGCCGGAGCCGGCACTTCAAGTGTGACCTTGTCGGTCTCGAGCTCTACCAGCGGCTCGTCCACGGCAACGGCGTCGCCCGGCTGTTTGAACCATTTGCCGACCGTTGCTTCGGTCACCGATTCGCCGAGGGTAGGCACGCGGATATCAGCCATGACGTCTCTCTTTCATCTCACTTTGGCCATGCCCGGCCTCGTGCCGGGCATCCCGCTCAGGGGACCGCAGCCGCGCGTCCCCGATCGGGATGGCCGGGACAAGCCCGGCCATGACAGTCCATCGAATTATCCCAGCGCCTCGTCGAGAAACTGCTTGAGCTGCGCAACGTGTTTCGACATTTGACCGACCGCGGTCGAAGCCGAGGCCGGGCGGCCCGCATAACGCATGGTGCGATGCTTGGCGCCGATCTGGTTGAGTATCCATTGAAGGAAAACGTCGACGAAGAACCAGCCGCCCATGTTGCGCGGCTCTTCCTGGCACCAAACCATTTCCGCCTGCTTGAAGCGGGATAGTTCGGCCACCAGTGCCTTGGTCGGGAACGGATAGAGCTGCTCGAGCCGTAGAATATAGATATCGTCGATGCCGCGCTTCTCGCGCTCGTCATAAATGTCGTAGTAGACCTTGCCCGAGCACATAACGACGCGTCGTATCTTGTCGTCGGGAACAAGCCTGATCTTCTCATTCGGCAGTAGTTGTGCATCGTCCCACAAGAGACGATGAAACGTGGTGCTATTGGATAATTCGTCGAGCCTGGACACGGCGCGCTTGTGGCGCAGCAGAGATTTCGGCGTCATTAAAATCAGCGGCTTGCGGATTTCGCGTTTCAGCTGCCGGCGAAGGATGTGAAAATAGTTTGCAGGGGTCGTGCAGTTTGCGACTTGCATGTTGTCTTCGGCGCACATCTGAAGAAAGCGCTCGAGCCGCGCAGAGGAGTGCTCCGGCCCCTGCCCTTCGTAGCCGTGCGGCAGCAGGCAGACGAGCCCCGACATGCGCAGCCACTTGCGCTCGCCTGACGAAATGAACTGGTCGAAAACGACCTGCGCGCCGTTGGCGAAATCGCCGAATTGGGCTTCCCACAAGGTCAGGGCATTCGGCTCCGCGGTGGAATAGCCATATTCGAAGCCGAGCACGGCCTCTTCCGACAGGCTCGAATTGAGTACTTCGAAGCGCGCCTGGCCCTCACCGAGATGGTTGAAAGGCGTGTGGCGCTCCTCGGTATTCTGATCGAAAAGCACTGCGTGGCGTTGCGAGAAGGTGCCGCGCTCGCTGTCCTGGCCCGACAGGCGTACGGGGTGCCCCTCCTTCAGCAGGGAGCAGAATGCAAGCGCCTCGGCCGTGGCCCAATCGATCCCCTCACCTGTCCCGATTGCCTTTGCGCGGTTGTCGAGGAAACGCTGGATGGTTTTATGGACATGGAAATCCGGCGGAACGACTGTGATTTTCTTGCCGATCTCGCGCAGCATTTCGATTGCAACACCGGTATTGCCGCGGCGTGGGTCCTCGACCTCACGCGCCGCCTTCAGGCCGGCCCAGCGGCCGTCGAGCCAGTCGGCCTTGTTCGGCTTGTAGCCTTGCGCCGCCTCGAATTCGGTATCGAGTCGCGCACGCCAGTCGCCACGCATCTTGGCGACCTCGCTTTCGGTGACGACACCCTCGCCGATCAATTTCTTGCTGTAGATTTCCAACACGCTCGGATGGGCGCGGATCTTCTTGTACATCAGCGGCTGCGTGAACGAAGGCTCGTCGCCTTCGTTGTGGCCGAAACGCCGGTAGCAGAACATGTCGATGACGACAGGCCGCTGGAATTTCTGCCGGTACTCGGTCGCAACTTTGGCGGCAAATACGACCGCTTCGGGATCATCACCGTTCACGTGGAAGATAAGCGCCTCGATCATCTTGGCGACGTCGGACGGATAAGGCGACGAGCGCGAATAACGCGGGTATGTCGTGAAGCCGATCTGGTTGTTGACGATGAAATGGATGCTGCCGCCGGTGCGGTAGCCTTTCAGGTCCGACAGGCCGAAGCATTCCGCCACCACGCCTTGGCCGGCAAAGGCGGCATCGCCGTGCATCAGCAGCGGCATCACCATGGTGCGCTCGTCAGGCTTCGCACGATGCTGATCCTGCTTGGCGCGCACCTTGCCGAGTGTAATCGGATCGACGATTTCCAGATGCGACGGATTTGGCGTCAGCGAGAGATGTACCCTGTTGTTATCGAACTCGCGGTCTGACGAGGCGCCCAGGTGATACTTGACGTCGCCTGAGCCTTCGATTTCATCGGGCGTCGCCGAACCGCCCTTGAATTCGTGGAAAAGTGCGCGATGCGGCTTGCCCATCACCTGCGTGAGCACGTTCAAGCGGCCGCGATGCGGCATGCCGATGCAGATTTCTTCCACGCCGAGATTGCCGCCGCGCTTGATGATTTGCTCGAGCGCCGGGATCAGAGATTCGGCACCATCGAGGCCGAAGCGCTTGGTGCCCGTGAACTTCACGTCGCAGAAATTTTCGAAACCTTCGGATTCCACCAGCTTGTTGAGGATCGCGCGCTTGCCCTCGCGGGTGAAAGTGATCTCCTTGTCCCGGCCCTCGATGCGTTCCTGAATCCAGCTTTTCTGCGCGGCATTCGAGATGTGCATGAATTCCACGCCGAGCGTCTGGCAGTAAGTGCGGCGCAAAATCGCGACGATCTCGCGCATCGACGCGAATTCGAGGCCGAGCACCTTATCGAGATAGATCTTGCGATCGAAATCGGCTTCGGTGAAACCGTATGTGCGCGGATCGAGTTCTTCCTCGTTTTTCTCCGGCTCGAGTTCGAGCGGATCGAGCTTGGCGTGAAAGTGACCGCGCATACGGTAGGCGCGAATAAGCATCAACGCGTGGATGGAATCGCGCGTCGCCTGCATCACTTCGGTAGACGCAAGCTCCACGCCTTTCGCGCGAGCCGTGGTCGAGATCTTTTCACCGAGCTTCTTTTCGGTCTCGGCCCATTGGCCGTCGAGAGCCGCGACCAGGTCCCCACTGGGCCGCTGCGGCCAATTCGGCTTTTGCCAGGATGCGCCGCGCGCGTTTTTGGCGACGTCGGCCTTGTCGTCCTTCAGGCTTTGGAAAAAGGCTCGCCACTCAGCATCGACCGCCGCAGGGTCCGCTTCATATTTGGCGTAGAGATCTTCGATATAGGCGGCATTGCCTCCGTACAGAAACGAGGTGCGGGCGAAAATGGCGTTCGCGTCCTGGCGGGACATGATCGTCTATCCTTGCGCAGTCTAAAAACCGCGCCCATCTGCAGCCGCGGCACCCGGCTAGGCCGGCCGCTGCGTTAGTGTGGCTGTTTTAACTCTATTTATGACGTCTGTAAGTCTACGAAAGACCTAAGCACTAAATCAGGATTTCAGTACTTCCACCAGCGTCTTCCCGATTCGCGCCGGGGATGGTGATACCTTGATTCCCGCGGATTCCATTGCGGCAATTTTGGACTCCGCGTCACCCTTGCCGCCGGAAATAATCGCGCCGGCATGACCCATGCGACGGCCGGGAGGCGCGGTGCGGCCGGCAATAAACCCGACCATTGGCTTCTTTCGTCCGCGCTTGGCCTCGTCTTTGAGGAATTGCGCCGCATCTTCTTCCGCCGAGCCGCCTATCTCGCCGATCATGACAATCGACTCGGTCTTGGGATCTGCCAGAAACATTTCCAGCACTGCGATGAATTCGGTGCCCTTCACTGGATCGCCGCCGATACCTACAGCCGTTGTCTGTCCGAGGTTCTCGCGGCTGGTCTGGAACACCGCCTCATAAGTAAGCGTTCCGGAGCGCGAGACGATACCGACCTTCCCTGGCTTGAAAATGTTGCCCGGCATGATGCCGATCTTGCATTCGCCCGCCGTCATTACGCCGGGGCAATTCGGCCCGATCAGCCGCGACTTCGAGCCCGAAAGCGAACGCTTCACCTTGACCATGTCCATCACCGGGATGCCCTCGGTGATGCATACGATCAGCGGAATCTCGGCCTGGATAGCCTCGCAGATCGCGTCGCCGGCGCCGGCAGGCGGCACATAGATCACACTCGCATCGCAGCCGGTCTTTTCCTTCGCCTCGGCGACGGTGTCGAACACCGGCAGATCAAGGTGCGTCGAACCGCCTTTGCCTGGCGAAGTGCCGCCGACCATCTTGGTGCCGTATTTGATCGCCTGTTCCGAATGGAACGTGCCGTTCTTGCCGGTGAAACCTTGGCAGATAACCTTGGTGTCTTTGTTGATGAGGACGGCCATTACGCAGCACCCTTCACGGCTTTGACGATTTTCTGCGCGGCGTCGTCGAGATCATCTCCCGACGTGACGTTGAGGCCGGATTCCTTGATGATCTTTTTGCCGAGATCGACGTTGGTGCCTTCGAGCCGCACCACCAGCGGCACTTTCAGGCCAACTTCCTTGACCGCCGCGACGACACCTTCAGCGATGACGTCGCATTTCATGATGCCGCCGAAAATATTGACCAGAATTCCTTTGACGTTCGGATCGGAGGTGATGATCTTGAACGCAGCGGCAACTTTCTCCTTGGTCGCGCTGCCGCCGACGTCGAGAAAGTTCGCGGGCGTCATGCCGTAGAGTTTGATGATGTCCATGCTCGCCATGGCGAGACCTGCGCCATTGACCATGCAGCCGATCGAGCCATCGAGCGCAATGTAGTTAAGATCGAATTTCGAGGCCTCGACCTCTTTTTCGTCTTCTTCGGTCAGGTCGCGCAGCGCGACGATATCCGGATGGCGGTAGAGCGCGTTGCCATCGAAGCCGACCTTGGCGTCGAGACAAATGATCTTGTTGTCCTTGGTGACGACCAGCGGATTGATCTCGAGCAGGCTCATGTCCTTCGTCGTGAAGGCTGAATAAAGCTTGGGAAGGATCGCTTCGATCTGCTTGGCGAGATCGCCCGTGAGCTTGAGCGCCTGCGCCACGCGGCGGCCGTGATGCGGCATGATGCCGGTGGCAGGATCGACCGAGAAAGTGAGGATTTTTTCAGGCGTTTTGTGCGCGACTTCCTCGATGTCCATGCCGCCTTCCGTGGAAACGACAAAGGCAACACGCGAGGTTTCGCGATCGATCAGCGCCGAAAGGTAAAACTCGCGATCGATCGCCGAGCCCTCTTCGATATAAAGGCGATTTACCTTTTTCCCGTGCGGACCGGTCTGATGCGTGACCAGCGTTGAGCCGAGGATACGTGCGGATTCCTTTTTCACGTCATCGATGGATTTCACTACCTTGACGCCGCCGGCCTTGCCGCGGCCGCCGGCGTGGATCTGTGCCTTCACGACCCAAACCGGACCGCCGAGTTCTTTGCGCGCCGCGAATTGCTTCGTCCACGCTGAACGCGGGGACGCCACGCGGCACCGGCACGCCGAACTCGCGTAACACTGCTTTGGCTTGGTATTCGTGGATATTCATGAAGCCACCTTAAGACCTCGCGTCACGGGCGCTGCCCAGCATGAAAGATGCGGAGCAGACCCGGGACCTTTAGAAATTCCGTCCCGGAAAAAATCTCAGGTTCCCAGATTGGGCGCGATTTTCTTGCAGGCATCGACCAGGCTTTGCACCGAAGCTGCGGATTTTTCGAACATCGCACGCTCGCTGCTGTTGAGTTCGATCTCGACAATGCGCTCGACGCCTTTTGCGCCGATCACCACCGGCACGCCGACATAGAGATCCTTGATGCCGTATTCGCCGTTGAGCCAGGCTGCGCAGGGCAGCACACGCTTCTTGTCGAGCAGATAACTTTCCGCCATCGCTATCGCGGACGCCGCCGGCGCATAGAAGGCCGAGCCGGTTTTCAGCAGGTTGACGATCTCGGCGCCGCCATTGGCGGTGCGCTTCACGATTTCATCGACCCGCGCCTGCGTGGTCCAGCCCATCTTCACCAGATCGGGGACCGGAATGCCCGCCACCGCCGAATAGCGCGTCAGCGGCACCATGGTGTCGCCGTGGCCACCGAGCACAAATGCGGTGACGTCTTCGACCGACACGTGAAATTCGTCGGCGAGAAAGTAGCGAAAGCGCGCTGAGTCCAGCACGCCCGCCATGCCCGCAACCTTTTGTTGCGGCAAGCCGCAGCTTTTCTGCAGTGCCCAAACCATCGCATCAAGTGGATTGGTGATGCAGATCACGAAGGCATCGGGAGCATATTTCTTGATGCCGGAGCCGACCTGACCCATGACTTTCAGATTGATGTCGAGCAGATCGTCGCGGCTCATGCCGGGCTTGCGCGGCACGCCGGCCGTAACGATGCAGACATTCGCACCTTCGATCGCATCGTATGTGTTCGCCCCCGTAATCCTGGCATCGAAATCGTTGACCGGTGACGATTCGGCGATATCGAGAGCTTTGCCCTGAGGAATGCCCTCCATGACGTCGAACATCACAACGTCGCCGAGTTCTTTAAGACCGATGAGGTGAGCCAAGGTGCCGCCGATTTGGCCGGCGCCAATCAACGCAATTTTGTTACGCGCCATGGTGGGAAAACTCTCAGCTTTGCTGCCGCCGCGAAGCGCGGCTGGGGTGGTGGTTAACCGGTCAGGTCTCGTCGGACAAGGCACGAACAGCAGCGCGTCATGTCCAATCACGCCTTGTATACATTATACCAGCAGACGGGGGCCCTCGAGTTCAGAGGCGATTCAGTATCATCGTGCCGGCGCCACGATGTCTTTGCTGCCGGTTGCACGGTCGGCATCTTTGTGGCCGGAACGGTTCGGTCGGCAACCTTATGCCGGATACCGGCGAAGGCGGTTTGCGATGGGCATCGCTCGAAAATCCATGCGTGGAATCTGGCGGGCGCTTGGGCCAGGCCTCGTAACCGGCGCCGCCGACGATGATCCAAGCGGCATTGCAACCTACTCGCAGGCCGGCGCGCAATTCGGATACGCATTACTGTGGACCATATTCTTGACCCTGCCGTTCATGGCGGCAATTCAGGTCATCAGCGCCTGCATCGGCTGGAATACGCGGCAGGGACTTGCCCGTAACATCGCAAAAATTCTACCGGCGCCGGTACTTTATCTGCTGATCGCGTCTTTGCTGATTGCCAACACAATAAACATCGCCGCCGACCTCGCGGCGATGGGTGAGGCCCTGCGTCTTGTGGCCGGAGGCTCCGCATTGATTTTTTCGGTGCTGTTTGGGATTGCCTGCCTGATTGCCGAAGTCTTCATCCCGTACCACCGGTATGCCGGCTATCTGAAGCTACTCACCCTGGTGTTGCTGTTTTATGTGGCCGCTGCTTTCAGCGTGCAGATCCCATGGGGAGATGTCGCACTGGCGACGCTCGTGCCGACGATTCTCGCTCGACCATGATGTCGTGCTGATGGTGGTCGCGGTGTTCGGCACCACCATCAGCCCTTATCTGTTTTTCTGGCAGGCCTCACAGGAAGTCGAGGAATCAAGGCTCAGCCATCGGCATGCGCACGGCCAACATGCGCGGTCGGCAAAAGATTCATTCAAGGCAATCTCCATAGATACCTGGATCGGGATGGCCTTTTCCAATCTGATTGCGTTCTTCATCATTGTAACCACGGCAGCGACGCTCAATGTGCACGGCATCACCCACATCGATACAGCTTCACAAGCCGCGGAAGCTTTGCGGCCGATCGGCGGACCGCTGACTTTCGCGCTGTTTGCGGCCGGCATCATTGGCACCGGACTGCTCGCGGTACCGATTTTAGCCGGGTCGGCAGCCTATGCCGTCGCTGAAGTCTTCAAACTGCGCGGCAGCCTGGAACTGCCCGCAAGCCGCGCGCTTGGGTTTTATGCAATTGTTGCCGCCGCCACGATCGGGGGCGCGGCATTGTTGGTGACCAATATCGATCCAATCTCGATGCTGTTCTGGGCAGCCGTCATCAACGGAATCGTTGCGGTGCCGATCATGTTGGCGACCATGATTGTTGTGTCCAGCAAACGGGAAACGCGCCGCATCGCGCTTCCCGGCTGGTTGTTGATTCTCGGTTGGCTCGCCGCCGCTTTGATGGCAATCGCGGTCGCCTTGCTGCTTCTTTGATTGACGCTCTCGTTTCAGCGCTTGCGCGGCATGGTATCCTGCGTCGCGACATCGGTCACAGCCGGCGAGGTTTCAGGTCTCGACGATTTTTGCAGCGTCTATCGTAGGCCCTTGCCGTGGACCGTGAGGCAGGCCGAGATAGGCTTGGGAACGCATCTCGATCAAACGCGAGGCCGTGCGCTTGAATTCATTAGCCTCATATCCATCGTCGGCGAGATAAAGCTGGCCGGGCTGGGCTTGCGCCGACGCGAGCAGCTTCACTGCATTTTCATACAATGTATCGATGAGAATGATGAACCGCTTGGCTTCGTTGCGGCGCGGATAATCCATCACCGGAATGTGGTCCACGATGACGGTATGGAATTCATGCGCAATCTTGAGATAGTCGCTGGCTGCGAGTGGCTGCGCGCAAAGTTCCTCGAAAGAAAAACGCGCTAGGCCCATCGCCGCCTTTGGCACGCGCACGATATGGCCTTTGACCACGAGTTCGTGCGGGACGCCGGCCTGACCGCCAGCCAGGCGCTGCCAAGCGGCGTCGAGCGCGGCTTCGGCCTTGGCGTCGTCCGGTACATACCAGGTCGGGACGCCGGTGAGTTTCTCCAAGCGAAAATCGATTCGCGCTTCAAGCCTGACCACCTCGCATTGACGCTCCAGCAACGCGATAAACGGGAGGAACAGGGCCCTGTTGAGGCCGCCCATGTAAAGGTCGCCTGGCGCGAGGTTGGACGTGGCAACCATGACGACCCCAAGCTCAAACAATCGTGTGAACAGTCGCCCGAGGATCATCGCATCGGCAATATCCGTCACGTGAAATTCGTCGAAACACAGGAGCCAGCTCTCTTCTGCGATGGCGGCGGCCGTGCGCTGGATGGGGTCCTGCTCGTTGGCGGCCCCGTTCTTGATCTCCTGCCGGTAGACATGGACGCGCTCGTGTACGTCGGCCATGAATTCGTGAAAATGGACCCGTCGCTTGCGGATCACCGCGCTGGTCGCGAAAAAGAGGTCCATGAGCATGGTCTTGCCGCGCCCAACCTCGCCGTAGACATAGAGCCCTCGTAACGGCGCTCCCGCCTGCTCACGCTGGCCAAACAGCCAGCCGAGCGATGACGATTTGCGGGCCAGCCGGTGCTGATCGAGTTGGCGTTCGAGTGCGGCCAGATGCCGGGCGAGCGTCGCCTGACCGGGATCGGCCTCGATTTTTCCCGCGGCCAGGAGTGCCGCATAGCGGGTGCTGAAAGTCTCGGGCATCGCGACCGGGGCGAACGGAGTGGGAGGCGATTAAGGTCTGCTGCGAGACCTAGGTTGATCCGCGCCACCTGTAAATCGAGCTTCCAGCCTCGACGGCCATGTTGCGCACAAAAACTGCGGTAATTCATTGGCAGCTATGCATTTTTTGCGGGTGAGGGTTTCCACGGGAGGGCCTGCGGCCTAATTTTGCTGCAATGCAACACATACATGCTGGAAGACGATTGGAAGAAACTCGATTCGCACAGGCAGGAACTCGCGCAAGGCACAGGCGACGTGACGTTAAAAGAGAACCACGATGAACGAGCCTTTGCCCGACGGTGGCATGATCCGCAAATTGTGGGTCGGGGAAACCGAAGCCTATCGCGACCACCTGCTTCGTCTTGACCGCGACAGCAAGAACCGGCGCTTTTCCGGAGCGGTCTCAGACGAGTTCATTGCGCGGCATGCGGCCTCCGCAAATGGATTTGGTGTCGTTGTGCACGGCTTTTTTGTCGAAGGTGCCCTGCGGGGCGCGGCCGAACTCCGCTCAATCGGCTCCATGTTCGCCGGCGAAGGCGAAGCAGCCTTCAGTATCGAACAGCCGTGGCAGAGCCATGGCGTAGGTACGGTGTTGCTCGAACGCACGCTCTTGAGTGCACGCAATCGAGGCATCAAATCGCTGCATATGCACTGCCTTGCCGACAACGGCCGCATGCAACAACTTGCGCGCAAGTTTGAAGCCAGCCTGAAGTTCGATTTTGGCAGCGTGGTCGGCGAGGTCGATCCGCCGCGCTACACGCCGCTTTCGCTTCTGCGCGAGGCGGTCGTCGATAGCCATGGCATGGCCAATGCCTGGCTCGAAGCGCAATCCCGCTTGCTCGGCGTGGCATGAATTGCCCTCTCGTGCCCGCACATATGCAGCGGGCCTGACCTGCCGTTGGCTCAATTGCCGAAAGGATAACTCGCTTCAACCACGTAGGGCCCGCCTCCGACCGAGGCGCGCGACGAAAACAGAACGAACCGCGAGACCCGGAACGGTGACGTGCGGAAATAGCCTCGCGCCGAAAGATACTCGGCGACCTGCTGGCTGGACGATTCACGCAAGCGCGCCAGCGTCACGTGTGGCGTGAACTTGCGACCTTCCGGATCGAGACCTATCCTCTGCATCAGCCGCTCGTGCTCAGCCTGAATATCCAGCAAGGCCTGAGCGGGCGCCACGCTCGCGACCACAGCACGCGGCTTGCGTCCGCCGAATGACGTCAGTCCATCCATGTGCAGATCGAATGGCCCACGCTTCACGCGGCCGAGCATGGAGGCAACTTCATGGGCGATCACGTCATCGACATCGCCGATGAACCGCAATGTTAGGTGATAATTCTGCGGATCGATCCAACGCGCGCCCGGCAATCCTCCGCGCAGCATGCCAAGCGCCTGCCCGACATCGGGCGGAATTTCTACTCCGGTAAAGAGGCGCGGCATGGCTGGCAATTCCAATCACTGGCTACGCGCAGCGCGCGCCCGGGCAATCAATTCCTCGACCTTCGGCAGGATACCGGCCACGATTACGTCGACACCGGCGGCATTCGGATGCATGCCATCCCCTTGGTTCAATTTAGGATCGGCGGCCACACCCTCCAGGAAAAATGGATAAAAGACGACCGGATAAGTCGAGGCAAGCGCGGGATAGATCGCATCGAACTGGCGCGCGTAGTCGGATCCCATGTTGGGCGGCGCACGCATGCCCGCAAGCAAGACGGGAATATGACGGTCGGCAAGTGTGCGCAAGGTTGTGTCGAGCGCGGCTTTCGTGAGTTTCGGATCAAGCCCGCGCAAAGCATCATTAGCGCCGAGCTCAAGGATGACCGCATCGGTCCCGTCAGGCACAGACCAATCGAGGCGTCCGAGCCCCCCTGAAGCGGTATCGCCGGACACGCCCGCATTTATAATCGAGGCTGCGATGGCATTTGCCTTAAGCGTGCCTGCGAGCTTTGCAGGAAATGCATTTTCAACCGACAGGCCGAAGCCCGCGCTGAGCAAATCCCCGAGCACGACGATGCTGACAGGCCTCTCGGCCGCTGCCAGCGCGCCAACCGGAAGAATGAGACAAAACATCGTGAGCAGCGCGCGCATCGCAAGACGCTTTACCCCGACGGGGTTCCTCACATATGAGCGGAGCTGCCGATAATGAGGTCCCATGACGAATAATTCCCAGGCGGGGCTGGCCATTGCGCTGGCCGGCGTCAATCTATCGCTCGGGCAGGGCGCGGCCCGCGTTCATATCCTCAAAGATATCGATCTGCATATAGGAAATGGCGAGGCAATTGGCCTCGTCGGCCCGTCTGGGTCCGGAAAATCGACTTTATTGATGGTGATGGCGGGCCTCGAACAGGCGGATTCTGGGAGGGTAGAAGTCGCGGGCATGAATCTGGGCGAATTCGACGAGGATGCCCTCGCCCGCTTCCGCGGCCGCCAGGTCGGCATCGTATTCCAATCCTTTCATCTGATTCCGACCATGACCGCAGTGGAGAACGTCGCTGTGCCGCTGGAATTGGCTGGCGCGGCCGACGCGCAGGCGCGTGCGCGCGACGAACTCTCAGCGGTTGGACTGGGCGACCGGCTTGATCACTATCCGGCACAATTGTCGGGCGGCGAACAGCAACGGGTTGCCGTGGCGCGAGCGCTCGCGCCGAATCCGGCCATTTTGGTTGCCGACGAGCCAACCGGAAACCTCGACGAAGATACGGGTCAGCAGATCATTGAGCTTCTCTTCGCGGGGCACGCGAAGCGCAAGACGACGCTGGTGCTGGTTACACACGACCCCGCACTCGCTGCGCGATGTGACCGCGTCGTGCGCCTGCGTTCGGGCCGCATCGACGGCGTGACCCGGTCATGACCGTCGGCCTTGCAACACCATCCAGAGATTGTTGGCTGCCGCTCCGGTTTGCCCTGCGCGAATTGCGTGGCGGCCTGCATGGGTTCTATGTTTTTATCGCCTGTATCGCGCTCGGCAGCATGGCAATCGCGGGGGTGGCATCGATCGCGGCAAGCCTCGCCGACGGGCTTGCCCGCGAGGGTCGCGCCATCCTCGGTGGCGATCTTGCATTCACGCTCATCCAGCGCGAGTCAAAACCTGACGAAATGGCTTTTCTTAACGCTCATGGCACAACCTCGAGCGTCGCGACCATGCGGGCGATGGCGCGCACGGATGGCGGCCAGGCGACACTCGTCGAATTGAAGGCCGTCGACAGCGCCTATCCGCTGTTCGGACAGGCCGTCCTTGATCCGCCGGGTCCGCTTGCCGACGCATTGGCAAGGCACGATCGCCTTTTCGGCGCGGCCGCCGATCCAACCTTGATGGCACGGCTCGAAATCAAGCCGGGCGCACAACTGACAATTGGCAACGCAACCATCGAAGTTCGCGCCGTTCTGACAAGCGAGCCCGACAAACTGGCCGCTGGCATCGGCTTCGGCCCGCGCCTCCTGGTGAGCCAAAACGCATTGCGGGCGACCGGTCTGTTGCAGCCGGGCAGCCTGGTGCGCTGGCACTATCGGCTGCGGCTGCCGGCGAATGATGCTTCCGACGACAGCGCGAAAGCCGTCACCGCGCAAGCGCGCGCGCAATTGCCGGAGGCCGGCTGGGACATTCGTAGTCGCACCAATGCCTCGCCGCAACTTGAGCGTAACGTCGAGCGATTTACCCAGTTCCTCACGATCGTCGGACTGACTGCGCTTTTGGTGGGTGGCGTCGGTGTCGGGAACGCCGTGAAAAGCCATCTCGACCGGCGACGGGAGACGATCGCCACGCTGAAGGCGCTCGGCGCAGGTGGGCGACGTATATTTGCGATCTATCTCTTGCAGGTTCTTCTGCTTGCCCTCCTCGGTGCTGGAATCGGCGTATTTTTGGGCGCGATATTGCCTTTCGGTATTTCGTGGGCATTTGGCGCACTCATTCCGCTGCCGATTTTGCCGGCTGTGCATCCAATCGAGCTCATGCTGGCAACGGTGTACGGACTGCTCACGACACTCGCCTTCGCATTCTGGCCGCTTGGCCGCGCCCACGATGTGCCGGTCGGAGGATTGTTTCGTGAATTGGTGGAGCCTCAACATCGGCGACCCCGCGCCAACTATGTCGCGCTCACAGCGATCACCATCTTCGTTCTCGCCGCACTTGCCATTCTGCTCGCCTATGACCGCCGCGTGGCGATAATCTATGTCGGCACAGCGGCGGCGGTGTTCCTGCTCCTGCGGGCCGTCGCCGCGCTATTGATGTTGCTGGCGCGGCGCGCACCGCGCATGAGCTCGACCGGCCTGCGCATGGCCATTGCCAATATTCACCGACCCAGCGCTCTGACCCCGACCATCGTGCTGTCGCTTGGTCTTGGCATCACGTTGCTGGTGACGGTCATCGAGATCGACGGCAACCTGCGCCGCCAGTTCTCCAACGAGTTGCCCGCGAAAGCACCGTCGTTCTATTTTCTGGATATCCCCGCCGATCAGGCCGAGCCGTTCGTGGCATTCGTTCGCAATCTGGCACCGTCTGCGACGGTGGAAGAGGTCCCCATGCTACGGGGACGAATCATCTCGGCGGGCGGTACGCCGGCGGAAAAAATAAAGCCGCGGGATGATGCCGCCTGGGTCCTGCAAAGCGACCGCGGCATCACATATTCGGACGTCATCCCTCCCGGCTCGCGCCTTGCCGCAGGAAAATGGTGGGGAAGCGACTACAATGGGCCACCGCTTGTCTCATTCGAAAAGCGCATCGCCGACGGACTTGGACTCAAGCTCGGCGACCCGATCGTCGTCAACATTCTCGGCCGCAACATAACCGCAACTATCGCCAACCTGCGGACGGTCGATTGGGAAAGCCTGGGGATCAATTTCGTGATGGTCTTCTCGCCGAATTCGTTTCGGGCTGCCCCGCATACCCATCTCGCGACGCTCACCTATCTTGGCGGCGGAACTCCGGCTCAGGAGGCCAGCACTATCGCCGCCGTAGCCAAAGCCTTTCCCACGGTCACAACTGTGCGCGTGAAGGAAGCATTGGAAGCGATTGGGAGCATCATTGCCAACCTCGTACTGGCAATTCGCGGGGCCAGCGCGATTACGCTGATAGCCGCGGCGCTGGTGCTGGGCGGCGCACTGGCCGCCGGCCACAGCCATAGAGTCTATGATGCGGTGGTCCTAAAAACGCTGGGCGCCACGCGCCGCCAGCTCATTTCGGCCTATACCGTTGAATACCTTCTGCTCGGTACGGCCACCGCGCTGTTTGGCGTTGCGGCCGGGTCGCTCGCCGGGTGGCTGATCGTTGTCGAGCTGATGCACCTGCCCTTCACCTGGCTGCCCGGTCCAGCCCTTGCCGCCGCCACTGTGGCAGTCATGGTTACTGTCATACTTGGGCTCACAGGCACCTTTGCCGCCCTCGGCCAAAAACCGGCTCTGGTACTGCGGAATCTGTAGTTTTTGCGACATTCCGACGCGTGCGGAGCACCGCCAGCCCGATGGGCGGGGTTTGAGCTATATTTCCGGCCTCGGATATTAATATTCCGCAAGGATATAGGGCCATCATCAAGCCATATCTGGCGCCAAGGCTCCCCAGCCACTAAGATTCGTCACCGAGCGCGGCTGCATTATGCCGCCGCGCGTAACGTGGCCGGCCAAATGCCGGGACATGAGAGAGAGGAAACTTCGATGTCGGACTACGACCGTAACGTAGCTGCCCGCGGCTTCGGCGCCGCGCGTGCTGTCGCGATCGATGCAGGCCTGCGCGCCTACATGATCCGCGTCTACAATTACATGGCCGCCGGCGTCGCTCTGACCGGCGTCGTCGCCTGGTTTACCTACAGCGCTGCCGTCGTCACTGATGCGACGGGACGCGTCACTGCTCTTACGCCGTTCGGGCAAGCCATTTTCAGCGGTCCATTAGCGATCGTGTTGTTCCTGGGCACGCTCGGCCTGGTGTTTTTCATGAGCTTCCGGATCAACCATCTGCAGCCCAGCACGGCACTCATGCTGTTCTTGGTCTATGCCGGCCTGCTCGGCCTCATGCTGTCGTCGGTCTTTCTGGCCTATACCGGCGCATCGATCACCCGCACGTTCTTCATCTCGGCGGCGTCGTTCGGCGCATTGAGTCTGTACGGTTACACCACGCAGCGAGACCTCTCGCCGGTCGGCTCGTTCCTGGTCATGGGCCTGTTCGGCTTGATCCTGGCGATGGTGGTCAACATCTTCCTTAAGAGCAGCGGTCTCGACTTCGCGATCTCGGTGATCGGTGTGTTGATTTTCGCTGGCCTGACCGCTTGGGACACCCAGCGCGTCAAGGAAATGTATAGCGCCAATGATGACGGCACGATTGCCGGACGCAAAGCCGTGATGGGCGCGCTCACGCTCTATCTGGACTTCATCAACCTGTTCTTGTTCATGCTGCGGTTCCTCGGCGATCGCCGATAAGCATCAAGGACATACTGAAATTCAGCGCCCGGGCCCCTGCCCGGGCGTTTGTTTTTTGTTAGCTTCGCGATATGTCCTTCGTTATTCGTCCCGCCGCCCGCGCTGATATTCCTGCGATTACGCGCATTTATGCGCATGCCGTCGAACACGGCACCGCTTCGTTCGAACTGACGGCGCCGGACGAGGCCGAGATGACGCGCCGCATGGCCGAACTCACGGCCAGGAATTTTCCGTATCTTGTCGCGACGATCGATGGAGCAGTGGCAGGTTATGCCTATGCCGGACCGTATCGCGCGCGGCCCGCATATCGCTTCACCGTCGAGAACTCGGTTTACGTGGCACACGAAATACATCGGCGAGGCGTCGGCAAAGCCTTGCTGGACGCATTGATCGACGCATGCACTGGACTTGGTTTCCGCTTGATGGTCGCTGTCATCGGTGATTTAGATCAGGCAGCGTCAATCGGCGTGCATTTAGCGGCCGGATTCACACATGTCGGCGTGCTGGAAAACATCGGCTACAAATTTGACCGCTGGCTCGATACCGTGCTGATGCAGCGGGCGCTGGGACCCGGGGCAACCGTCCCGCCCGGAAGCGACGGCTAATTCACTACGACCAGTTGCGAGCGGTCTATGGACTTCAGTACGCGGTCAAGTTCATGGCCACGACGCACGATGAGGCCAGTTGCGGATATCACGCTATAGGCTCCCTGCCGTCGCGCCAGTTTCGGATTTTTTCGATGCGATAGAGCGGTATCTCTGAAGCGCGCCGAAACACCGAGAACACGGCCCGGTCTTTGAGGAAATCGATGGCATAATCGCGCCACTCGCCGGCGGCGACTTTGCGGCCGTAGAGATCGAGGATGCGGTTGAGTTCGCGGCGGCTGAAGGTCACTTGCGGGACGGGGGCGGACGCAGTGCGCACCAGAGCACCGCCCCCGTGGGACTGGCTGGGATCGATTTCGCCGGGACCGAACGTCATGCGGCGCCTCCTTTTGGTTGGCCGCAATGATCGCGCCGACCGCGGCGCTCGGCAAGTGCTTCCTCGATGCACAAAAGGGGTGAAAAACGCTCGAAAAGGCGGGGCGGACGATCACGAACTCGTTAATCGCTCCCACAATAACGCCCAAATTCGGTCAATCGCCCGTCACGCTGCGTTGGGATAACAGCAGCGTTGCCTCAAGGCCCGGCCCGGTACGAGCACCGGATTCCTCAGCCCCCCAGCCCCCCGGGGCTCGATCGGCCGGGCCAGTTGAGTTCCGCGTACGGTTCAATCCCCTATATGCCTTCGGGCCGGCTCAATGCCGGCCCGATTTTTCTTCCAGGCGAATAACAGAGAGATCAATTAGCCGACGCCGCGCAGCAGGCAGTCGATGCGGCACCGAGCATCAGGCCCGGCTTTGCGGCTACGCCGCTTTGCAACACGACATCAATTCGATTGATGTCCTTGGGCGAATAGTCGCCTTGCGAAATTTCACTGAGCGGCACGGTGAAGGTAGCAGCCTTGCCGGACCAATCGCCGAGCTTCACCCAACGGCGGACCACATTGCTGTAGGTGAGTGTGCGATCGTGATTCTCACCTCGACCCACATGCACCGACACTTTGCTGGTTACGGGGCAAAGCCACACTTCGCCGCTGCGGTGATCGCCCTCGGCATCGGGTACATTCACGGTCACTTTACCTTCGGCAACAACCATGGTTACCGGCAGCGCCAGCGTCGCCGGATCGCGCCGCGTCTGGGCGATCGCCTTCTCGATTGCGGACTTGTCGCTGCCGAGCGCATGCACGACGCCGTTGACAACCACCTGCGGGGTATAGACTTCGCGATCGCCTCGGGCTTCGGCATAAGCGCGCTGCCGATTGGAATGGCCATGCAATGCGAGCGTGTCTTTCCAGCCCAGATAATCCCAGTAATCGACAGCAAGGCTCATCGTCACCAGGGACGGGTCACGCGAAAGCTCGCCGAGCAGCTTGTCTGCGGCGGGACAGGATGAACATCCTTGGCTGGTGAATAATTCAATAACGGCCCGTGGCTCTGCCACGACTGGCGCCGTCATCGCGCCGTATGCGCCGAATACAAAAGCGACTGCAAAGGTGATGTGGCGATAGTCCATATCGATCCCGCGATCCCCTGCCTCGCACGTGCGTTATATGTCGCTCCGTTGATCACCCGCCACTCACTTCGCAGTGAGTGGCCCCACCCTGCCCACTGTTAACAAACTTCCAGTCAACCAGCGAGTTGACGCAGCACGTACTGCAAAATGCCGCCATTCCTGAAGTAGTCGAGTTCGTCCAATGTATCGATGCGACAAATCAGCGGCACGCGTTTGAGTGTGCCGTTGCCGGATACAATCTCGGCGATCAGCCGCTGATGCGGCTTGATTTCGCCGTGCAAGCCGCGGATCGTGACCTGTTCGTCGCCTTTGAGCCCCAGCGACTGCCAGGAAGTCCCCTCTTCGAATATCAGCGGCATCACGCCCATACCGACCAGGTTGGAGCGGTGAATGCGCTCGAATGATTGCGCAATCACCGCGCGGATGCCGAGAAGCACGGAGCCCTTTGCTGCCCAGTCACGCGATGAGCCGCTGCCGTATTCCTTTCCAGCGAACACGACCAGCGGAACCCTGTCGGCCATGTATTTCATTGCCGCATCGTAGATCGCCATCCGCTGCTTGGAGGGGTAATGGACCGTTACGCCACCTTCGACGCCGGGCACCATCTGGTTCTTGATTCGAATATTGGCGAATGTGCCGCGCATCATGACTTCGTGATTGCCGCGGCGAGTGCCGTACTGATTGAAGTCGGCAGGCTTGACCTTGTGCGCGACCAGATATTTCCCGGCAGGTGAATCCATTTTAATAGACCCGGCCGGCGAAATATGATCGGTCGTTATCGAATTGAGCAGTAATGCAAGCACGCGCGCATCGACGATATCTTCAAGCGGCTTCGGATGCCGCCCCATGCCGACGAAATACGGCGGATTTTGCACGTAGGTTGATTTCTTGTCCCAATCATAGGTCATTCCGCCCTTGACACTGATCTTCCGCCAGTTCGCGTCGCCCTTGAATACGTCGGCATATTTCTTGGCAAACATCTGACGCGTGATGTTCTTAGCGACAAATTCGCCGATTTCCTTGTTCGTCGGCCAGATGTCTTTGAGGAAAACCTTCTTTCCCTTCTGATCGACGCCGAGCGGTTCTCGCGCAACGTCGACATTCATTGATCCCGCGAGCGCGTAAGATACGACCAGCGGCGGTGAGGCAAGATAATTGGCGCGTACATCGGCGTTGACGCGGCCCTCGAAATTGCGATTGCCCGACAACACGGCGGCCGCAACAAGATCATTGTCGTTGATCGTTTTTGAATTCTCCGGCGGTAGCGGACCCGAATTGCCTATGCAGGTCGTGCAGCCGAAGCCGACTAAGTTAAAGCCGAGCTTGTCGAGATCTTTTTGCAGCCCTGATTTTTCGAGATATTCGCCGACAACCTGCGAGCCCGGAGCAAGCGAGGTCTTGACCCACGGCTTGACGGTCAAGCCTTTCGCCGCGGCCTTACGCGCGAGCAAGCCGGCGCCAATCATCACATTCGGATTGGATGTGTTTGTGCAGGATGTGATTGCCGCAATTACAACATCGCCGTGACCGAGATCGTAATCCTTGCCACCGACCTTCACGCGTTTTTTTGCCTCGGCACTCTTTCCGAATTCCTTGTCCATCGAGTTTGCGAAGCCCGCTTTGACTTCCTTGAGGGCAACGCGATCCTGGGGACGCTTCGGGCCCGCGAGCGAAGGCTCGACGGATCCCAATTCAAGCTTGAGTACATCGGTGAAAATCGGGTCAGGTGTCGTCTTCACCCGATACATGCCCTGGGCCTTCGCATAAGCGGCGACGAGCGAAATAAGTTCGGGCGGGCGGGCGGTATCTTTCATATAACGAATGGTATCGTCATCGATCGGCGAGAACCCGCACGTCGCGCCGTATTCCGGCGACATGTTGCCGAGGGTGGCGCGGTCGGCGATGGTGAGATGCGCTAGGCCCGGGCCGAAGAACTCGACAAACTTTCCGACCACACCGCGCCTGCGCAGCATCTCGGTCACCGTGAGCACGAGGTCGGTGGCCGTTACACCTTCTTTGAGTTTGCCGGCGAGCTTGAAGCCGATCACCTCCGGCAAGACCATCGACAATGGCTGGCCAAGCATGGCGGCCTCGGCCTCAATCCCGCCAACGCCCCAACCCAGCACCGACAGGCCATTGACCATTGTCGTGTGCGAATCGGTTCCGACCAGCGTGTCGGGATATGCGACTTCCATGGTTGACTGCTTGCCGTCGACCTTCACCTTCTCCTTACGGTTCCAGACCACGCGCGAGAGATATTCGAGGTTCACCTGGTGACAGATGCCGGTCCCCGGCGGAACAACGCTGAAATTATCGAACGACCGCTGCGCCCACTTGAGGAACTTGTAACGTTCCTGATTTTGCCGGTACTCCTCTTCGACATTCTTCTTGAACGCCTGATTGTTGCCGAAAAACGTCACCGCCACCGAGTGGTCGATGACGAGATCAACCGGAACCTGCGGATTGATTTTTTTCGGATCGCCGCCGAGATGTTTCATTGCGTCGCGCATGGCGGCAAGGTCGACGACCGCCGGCACGCCGGTAAAGTCCTGCATCAGCACGCGCGCCGGGCGAAACGCTAACTCGTGTTCCGACGTCTTGGTCTTGAGCCACTCCGCCACCGCTTTGATGTCATCTTTGGTGACCGTGCGCCCATCTTCGTTGCGCAGCAGGTTCTCCAGAAGCACCTTCATCGAGAACGGCAAGCGGCTAATGCCCTTAAGTCCGTTCCGCTCGGCAATGGGAAGGCTGAAATAGGCGTAACTCTTGCTGCCAACCTGCAGCGTTTTGCAGCACCTGAAACTATCGAGCGAAGTCATGTGGGCTGTTTCCATTCCCGGCCGGGCGACCGGCGCTGGTTCGGACTAAGCTATTGGCAAGGCGAAGTTTTTCTCGTTGGTGAGACTTGCGTCCGAATTCGAATTACGTAACGTCGCAAGTCGGGGCTTATAAGGTCTTTTCGCGCCCAACGCCATATTCACCACGATTGTCGCCCAAGATGCACAAAATATTGGGGTTTTCGGGGGTTCGCCCCAATGTCCCGGCCAATCCAAACGGTCGGCGGCAGTTGTGATGGAACTCAGGGCCGATGAATTGACCTGCAGCCGCGGGGGCCGCGAGGTGTTCCGCGGGTTGAGTTTCAACCTGGCGGCCGGCCAGGCTTTGCTGGTGAGTGGACGTAATGGCGCCGGCAAATCCTCACTTCTGCGTGTCATCGCCGGGCTTATAAGAATCGTCTCGGGGCGTCTGACGCTTGAGGGTGGCGTCCCCGAACTGACGATCGCCGAGCAGGCGCACTATCTCGGCCACCAGGACGCGTTGAAGCCGGCGCTCACGGTCGCAGAGAACCTGGAATTCTGGGCCGAATTTCTCGGAACCCCATGCGCGATCGAGCCGGCTTTGGAAAGGGTCGATCTCGTTCGGCTTGCCGATTTGCCGGCCGCTTATCTTTCCTCCGGTCAGAGGCGACGGCTGTCGATCGCGCGTCTCATCGCGGTTCCGAGACCAATCTGGTTGCTTGATGAACCGACATCCTCACTTGATGCCCCATCGCAGAAGCGGCTTGCCGGATTGATGCACGACCACCTCGCCGGTGGCGGAATGATTGTCGCTGCGACACACGGACCGATCGGTCTCGAGCGTGCGCGCGAACTGAAAATGGATACGGAATGAGTGCATTGATATCCCTACTTCTTCGTGACATGCGACTCGCGTTCCGTGTCGGTGGCGGCGCATTCATGGGAGCGCTGTTCTTTCTCATCGTCGTGACGATGATGCCCTTTGCCGTCGGCCCGGATCTCGTTCTGCTAGCGCGGATCGGGCCGGCAATCCTCTGGCTCGGCGCATTGCTCGCAAGCCTGCTCGCTCTTGACCGGCTGTTTGCGACCGACCATGAGGACGGCTCGCTGGATCTGCTGATGATGGGCGGAATGCCGCTCGAGTTAGCGGTAGCAATCAAGGGCATCGCACATTGGCTGACGACCGCGTTGCCCCTGGTGTTGATCGCACCTCTGCTCGGGATGATGCTCAATGTCGATTTGCGCGCCTTGGGCTGGCTCACTCTGACGCTTGCAGCCGGCACACCGGCGCTCACTTTTATTGGACTGATTGGCGCAGCGTTATCAGTGGCTCTGCGACGAGGCGGTCTGCTGCTCGCCGTTTTGGTGCTACCGCTCACCGTGCCCGTGTTGATTTTCGGCGTAGCCGCTGCCAACGCAGCTATAACCGGCCCCGCTCCGCTCGGCCCAGCTTTCACCATTCTTTGTGCGCTAAGCTTGGCGAGCCTGGTGCTCGGCCCCGTCGCCGCGGCGGCGGCACTGCGCCACGGGCTGGAATAACATGCTAAGAGATCGCCGATGCCGATAATCGATCTTGCCAATCCGACGCGGTTTCTCAATCTGGTTAATCGCGCGATGCCATGGCTGATAGCGACGACAATCGTTCTTTTCGCGATCGGACTGTTCCGTGCAATGAACGCTCCCGACGATTATCAGCAAGGAGCAACCGTCAAGATCATGTTTCTGCATGTGCCTGCCGCATGGCTAGGCATGTTGGGCTGGGCGGTGATGGCTATTGCTGCGCTCGGCACGCTCGTATGGCGGCATCCGCTTGCGGATGTCGCCGGCAAAGCCGCGGCGCCAATCGGCGCGGCATTCACGTTCATATGCCTCGTCACCGGATCGCTCTGGGGCCGCCCGACCTGGGGCACTTATTGGGTATGGGACGCGCGGCTGACCTCGATGCTGGTCCTGCTTCTGCTCTACCTCGGCGTGCTTGCGCTGTATTGGACCGCCGAAGAGCCGGGCCGCGGCGCGCGCACTGCGGCAATTTTGTCGTTAGTCGGCGCAGTCAATCTTCCGATCATAAAATTTTCAGTCGACTGGTGGAACACGCTGCACCAGCCAGCATCCGTGTTTCGAATTGACGGCTCGACAATTGATCCTTCAATCCTGATGCCACTCCTGATCATGGCATTGGCGTTCACGCTGCTTTTTGTAACGCTGCATCTCGCAGTCATGCGCAATGAAATCTTGCGACGTCGCGTTCGCAGCATGCGCCTGCTGCAGGCGCAGGAAGCGCATGCATGAACCTTGGCCCGCACGCCGATTTTATCATTGCCGCCTATGGCGTAACCGCATTTGTCATGGCCGCACTCATCGGATGGGTCATCCTCGACTATTCTGCGCAGCGCCGGATTCTCGGCAGCCTCGAGGAAAGTGGACTTGCGCGCCGCTCGCAGCGCAAGAGCTAGCCAATGGGCACTGCATCGAGCGAAAATTCCGGCAAGAAACACCGTAATATTTTCGTGCTGCTGCCTCTTGTCGTGTTTCTGGCTATTGCCGCACTTTTTTTCTTCAGGCTCGGCTCCGGCGATCCCTCGCGTATTCCATCGGCCCTGATCGGGCATCCGATACCGGTAACCGACCTGCCGCCCCTGTCCGGACTTGAACACGACGGCAAGCCCGTGCCCGGTCTGAGCAATGCAACATTCCGGGGAGCGGTCACGCTGGTGAATGTATGGGCGTCGTGGTGTGTGCCGTGCCATGACGAAGTGCCGTTTTTGGAGCAATTGTCGAAGGACAAGCGCATCCAGCTCGTTGGCATCAACTACAAGGACGCGCCTGATAATGCGCGGCGTTTCCTCAACCGG
The DNA here is from genome assembly GCA_963702605.1 of uncultured Pseudomonadota bacterium. GTDB lineage: Bacteria > Pseudomonadota > Alphaproteobacteria > Rhizobiales > Xanthobacteraceae > Pseudolabrys. The sequence continues at coordinate 116,242 of CAVPDI010000028.1, read as the reverse complement.
TACGGCAACCCCTTCGTGGCCACGGGCCGGGACGAAGCGGGCCGAACGTCAATCGATTGGGGCGTTTATGGCGTGCCGGAGACATTTCTCGTCGGCCGCGACGGCCATATCGCCTACAAGCTGATCGGCCCCATCACGGCGGACAATCTCAGCCGAACGCTCGAGCCGGAAATCGAAAAGGCCCTGCGTTAGCTCTTTTTGCCCGGTTCTACGCTGTACTTGTTGAGCAGCGGGTATTGCAGGGCGGCGAAGAGAAAGGTCAGCGGCACGACGCCGAACAACTTGAAGCTCACCCAGAAATCCGTGCTCTGCGTGCGCCAGACGATCTCGTTCAATATCGCGAGCGCAAAGAAAAACAGCGCCCATCGCCAGGTCAACTTGCGCCAGCCTTCTTCCTGCAGATGGAAGACGGAATCGAAAACCATGCCGAGCAACGGTTTGTCGAATGCGAGACCCCCGACAAGCGTGCCGCCGAACAGCACATAGATGATGGTGGGTTTGAGCTTGATGAACACCTCATCGTGCAGCACCAAGGTGAGCCCGCCAAAGACCAGCACGATGGCCGCTGTCACCAATGGCATTACCGCAACGTGTCGCGTGATGACGTAGGAAACGACGAGCGCAATCAGGATGGCAACCATGAATGCGCCGGTCGCGGCATAGATCCCGAATTTTGCATTGGCAGCAAAAAACAAGATCAGGGGTCCGATATCGAGGACCAATTTGAGAATCGGGTTGAGCTGCTTCTTTTTCGCCATGTACTTCCGCCACTATGATTCCAGGCCGACTACCGCCCGCGCAAAATCACGCGCGGTGAACGGTGCCAGATCGTCCACGCCCTCGCCGATGCCGATGAAATGAACCGGTAGACCGAATTTCTCCGCGATCGCAACCAGGATACCGCCGCGAGCCGTCCCATCTAGCTTGGTCATGACCAGACCGGTAACGCCGGCGATTTTTCCGAAAATCTCGACCTGGCTGAGCGCATTTTGGCCGACCGTCGCATCGAGAACGAGCAACACGGCATGTGGCGAGGTGGCTCGACCTTTCGCATGACGCGCACCATCTTTTCAAGTTCGCTCATCAACTCCATCCGATTCTGCAAGCGGCCAGCTGTATCGACGAGCACCACTTCGATGCTTTGCGCTTTCGCGGCGGTAATCGCGTCAAAAGCGAGGCTCGCCGCGTCGGCGCCAGCTTCGCGCGCAATTACGATCGCACCGGTGCGCTCACCCCAAATCTTCAGCTGATCTATCGCGGCGGCACGAAAAGTGTCGCCAGCAACCAGCGTCACGCTTTTGCCTTCCGCGCGCAAACGGGCCGCAAGCTTACCGATGGTCGTCGTCTTGCCGGAGCCATTCACCCCCGCAATCAAAATGATGAAAGGCCGCGCCGTCAGCTCAAGCGGCTTGGCCACCGGCACCAGCACCTTCTCTATCTCGCTCGCAAGAAGCTGCCTTCACCTCGTCCGGCGAGATGCCTTGCTCGAAACGGCCTTCGCCAAGCACCCCGGCGATGCGGGCCGCAAAATCAGGACCCAAATCGGCTCGGATCAATTCGTTCTCCAATTCCTCGATTGTCTCCGCGTCGAGCTTGCGCTTCGAGACCAGACCCGCGATCGCGCCACCCAGCGACGAGGACGTACGCCCGAGCCCGCCGCTCAGGCGTTTCCACCAGCTCCCCCCTTGTGTGCTGTCGTTCATATCGTGCCCGTGATAGCGGTTTCGGCAAAACTTGGTAAGTGACCATGACACCGGAAGAGACGCTTGCCCGCCTGCTCTACCGCGACGGACTTATGCTGGTCGTCGACAAGCCGGCGGGATTGCCCGTGCATCGCGGCCCGAAAGGGGGCGATGCCTTCGAAGACTATTTCGACGCCTTGCGGTTTGGATTGCCGCGCGCTCCGGCCCTGGCACATCGCCTCGACCGCGATACCACCGGGTGCCTGGTCCTCGGACGTCATCGCAAGGCGCTGGCATTGCTCGGCAAGCTTTTCAAGCAGGGCAAAGTATCGAAATGCTATTGGGCGGTGGTTGAAGGCGGGCCTACGCCCGAGCAGGGCCGGATCGACATTGCGCTTGCCAAGCGCGACGAGTCCCACGGCTGGTGGATGAAGGCGGACGAACATGGATTGCCGTCATCAAGCACATGGAAGGTGCTGGGGCGCGGGCCCGGCATCACCTGGCTCGCGCTCGAACCACTCACCGGCCGAACCCACCAATTGCGTGTTCATTGCGCAGAGATGGGCTGGCCGATCGTCGGCGACAATATTTACGGGAATGCCCCGCGCGCGGGCGGCCCGCCCTTCACCTGCATTCACGTGAGGTCACAGTGCCGATTTCGAAAAACAAGCCGCCCGTGACGGTAAGTGCGCCAGTGCCCGAGCAAATGCGTAGATTGCTGACGGGCTGCGGATGGGTCGAGACTTAAATGCCCGCGAGAGGCGCGGGCACGGCATTTCCGTACTCAGTAAAGCTGAGCCTTGATGCGCTCCGGTGCCTCGCGATCGTACGCTTCTCCTCCGAGCTTGCCCTTGCTTAACTCCGCGATAATGATGCCGGTCGAGGGCAGGCTTCTGCGATCGATCCTGGTCGCGTCGTCCCACAGCTTGGAACGTACGATTGCCTTGGAGCAATGGAAGTAGATGCTTTCAATATGCACGATGAGCACACAGCGCGGAAGCTTGCCATTGACAGCGAAGCTTTGCATCAACTCCGGATCGATGGAGATCGAAGCGCGGCCATTGACCCGCAAGGTTTCGCCAACGCCGGGAATCAGAAAAAGCAGCGCGATGCGCGGATCGCGCATGATGTTACGAAAGCCGTCGATGCGGTTGTTGCCGGGCCGGTCGGGAATCGCCACAGTCTTTTCATCGAGAATGTGCACGAAGCCCGCTGCATCCCCTTTCGGCGAACAATCCAGTCCCTCGGGCCCTGAGGTCGCGATCGCCACAAAGGGCGCAAGTTCGATCATTTTCCGATAGGCGTCGTTGATATGATCGATCTCCTTGATGACGGCTGCACCCATTTTTTCGCCGTAGAGCGACTGCAATTGCTCCATGGTCGTGACCAGGTGTTCGCGGTAACCCATCGCATCCCCCTCTATGCGGCCAGAAGTCGATGGCCGTCATGCGCCTTCATTGTGAGATCAAGAATAGCACCGGCTTGAATTGATCCGGCAAGCCGGACCGGCATGAATTGTTCAGTACGCCCAAGCGCTTGCGATTCGGCGAGAACGCGGCGAAGAGCGCCGATCTCCCGATCAAGGTGCCGCCGCAGCACCATGTCGCCCTTATCGCGCAGGCGTCGTGCTCGTTCCTTGATGACGGCACGATGGAGCTGCGGCATGCGCGCGGCTGGCGTCCCCGGCCGCGGCGAAAATGGAAAGACATGAAGTTGGGTCAGACCGCACTCATCGACGAGGTCGAGCGAGCGAAGGAACATATCTTCTGTTTCGGTAGGAAAACCGGCGATGATGTCGGCACCGAAAGCAATATCGGGGCGTAACCGCCGCAGCTCCGCGCAAAACGCGATTGCATCGCGCCGCGAATGCCGACGTTTCATGCGCTTGAGGATAAGATCGTCGCCCGCCTGCAACGACAGATGCAGATGCGGCATCAGTCGCGGCTCGTTCGCAAAAGCTTCGAACAGATCGCAATCGGCTTCCGCGGAGTCAATCGACGAGAGCCTCAAGCGAGCTAATCCGGCACATTCTTCAGGATGCGCTTGACCAATACGCCGAGGCGCGGCGTCCCCGGCAGGTCCGCGCCATAGCTTGTGATATCAACCCCAGTCAGCACAAGCTCGCGGTATCCGTTGTCCGCCAACCGCCGCGCTTGTTCTACGATGGCCTCGATCGGAAGCGAGCGCGAGTTGCCTCGGCCAAACGGGATAATGCAGAAGGTGCATCGGTGATCACAGCCGTTCTGTACCTGAACAAACGCCCGCGTCCGGCCCTCAATGCTGTCAATCGCATGCGCGCGCATCGTTTTCACAGCCATGATATCGGACACGGCCATTTTCTGGTGCGAACCCCAGGCTTGGACGTCGAATTTTTCCTCATTGCCGATCACGCTGTCGACTTCCGGCATTGCCGCAAAGGTAGCGGGTTCGGTCTGCGCCGCACATCCGGTGACGAGGATGCGGGCCTGCGGCCGGTCGCGCTTGATGCGGCGGATGGCCTGTTTCGCCTGGCGCACGGCTTCGGCTGTTACCGCACATGTATTCACTACAGTCGCGTCATTGACGCCGGCCGAACCAGTTGCGCGGCGGATCGCTTCCGATTCGTAGGTGTTCAGGCGGCAACCGAATGTGACGACATCTATGCTCACGACGCGCCCGCCCTGGCAAAGAGTGCCGGATCGAACCGACCCTTGAACTCGAATTCGACGGGGCCGGTCATCAGGACGTGATCATCTGCTTCGCGCCAGGCGATCATCAGTTCACCGCCAGGAAGGCTCACCTTTACCTTGCGATTAGCGCGCTTGAGCCGCGCTGCCGCAACCGCCGCCGCGCACGCGGCTGAACCGCAGGCCTTGGTAAGACCAGCGCCGCGTTCCCAGGTACGGATCACAAGGTGATCGCGCGCAACGATGTGCGCGAGCGTGATGTTGGCCCGCTCCGGAAAGATCGGATGATTTTCCAGCAGCGGCCCCAGCCGCGCCAGATCGTGCGCATTCACATCGTCCACCCAGAAGATCGCATGGGGATTGCCCATGCTAACGACTGAAGGAGAATGCAGCACTGGCTTGTCGATAGGCCCGATCTGCAACTCGATCGCGCGCGTGTCACGGAATTCCTCGGCCAGCGGAATCTCGTTCCATTTAAAATGCGGAATTCCCATGTCCACCGTGAACAAACCGTCCGCACCCTTCCAGCAATTGAGAATGCCCGCAGTTGTTTCGAACGTGAGCGTGTCCTTGCCGCTTTCCTTCGCCACGACATCGGCGACGCAGCGCATCCCATTTCCGCAGGCGCCGGCCTCCGAACCATCATTGTTGTAAATGCGGATGAACGCATCGGTTCCGGGCGTGCACGGCGGATAGAGCACCATCAGCTGATCGTAGGGGGCGCCGTCAGGGCGCGCCGCTGCGCGCGCTTCGTCAGCTTCGATCTTTTCCCCGCGCGCGCGCATATCGACGATGACAATTTCATTGCCGACACCGTTCATCTTCACGAAGGTCTGATTGGCCAGCGCGCCCATATCCTGCTTTGCCCGGTTTTCGCCCGGTTTATATGGCGAATAAACATGGATTGGCCAGAGGCCATGGTAGAATGCGCACCAATGCTGGCGAATTGCCGGACCGCCGCAAACGACGGAGTACCGTAATGTCGCCTTTCCCGGGCGTTCTGACGATTGCCGCCCTGGCGGTGGCTTTCACCGCCAACGTGGCTGCCGCTCAAAATGCCGCACCGCCGGTCGCGAGCGAACCCGCGGCACCAACGATCACGGGGCCCGCCTCGCCTTCGCCCCTGCAGCCGGGCGACGCATTTGGTGAACAGGTGACCTTGCCCGAGCGCACAATTGTCTACATGCAAGGCCACAGCAATTGGGACAGCGCATTTGACACGCTGGTCGACGCATTTAAGTCACTGCATGAATATCTCAACAAGCAAAACATCAAACCCGTGGGACCTGCCCTAACGATCTATACCCAGACCGACGACACTGGCTTCTCGTTCAAAGCGGCATTGCCGGTTGCCCAGGCACCGAAAGATCCTCCGAAAGGAGACATCGCGTCGGGCCCGGCACCGTCAGGCAAGGCCCTCAAGTTTGTCCATCGGGGATCATACGACGCGATGGATTCGACCTATGAAGCGATCACGAATTATCTCGACGACAAACAGCTGGAAGCGAAAGATCTTTTCATCGAGGAATATGCCACGGATCCGGTGACGAGCGATCCCAGCAAGCTGGTGGTGAACGTCTTTGTGCCGGTGAAATGATGCCCGTATCTCGCCTCCCGCTCCTTCTAATCGTCGCCGGCCTCGCGGTTGCCCCCGTTCACGCAACCGAAAAGCTTGTGACCGTGACGGGCGAGGCGACGATTGCCGTTGCGCCCGATACAGCCATGATGCGGATCGGCGTAAGCAGCCAGGATAAGACGGCTCGTGAGGCAAGCGAGGCCAATGCGAGGCAGATGACCGCGGTGCTGAACGCAATCAAAAATGCAGGTGTCGGCGACCGTGATATCCAGACGTCGCGCCTTTCTCTGCAGCCCCAATATGATCCGAACAAAGGCGGTACCGCGCGCCTCACCGGCTTCCAGGCCAGCAATCAGGTTACGGTCAGGATTTGCGACATCGACAAGCTGCCAAATGTCCTCGATCGGGCAATCGCTGCCGGTGCCAATGAAATGTCGGGAATAGAATTTGTAGTCTCGGAACAATCGAAGCTTCTCGATCAGGCGCGCGATGATGCGATCGCGGATGCGCGTCGAAAGGCCGAACTTTACGCCAAGGCGGCCGGGGCCAAACTCGGCCATGTGGTGTCGATTACGGAGGAAGGCTCGGCCCCGCCGCCGCGGCCGATGCAGGCGATGCGGGCCGGCGCGGTTCCCATTGCCCCCGGCGAGCAAACGTTAAGGGCAATGGTGACCGTTAGCTATGAATTGGCGCCCTAAAACGGCCTTGCCTTGACTTGCGACCGAGCCAACCCTAGGTTCCGCGCCGTTCTCGATAGAGACGTGATGACAATTCCGCCGCCCGGTCCATGAAGAGGCCGGAGGCCACCGCCCGACAGCGCAATGCGCCCTCGGGCGTGAAAGTGTTTGCAATAACCTCGTCCGGAGGAGCCCATGAAGCGGGCAAATCGAAGGACGAGATCACGAGAGAGACGAATGTTCGATTCACTGTCGGAAAAACTCGGCGGCATCCTTGATCGCCTTACCCGCCGCGGTGCGCTCAGCGAAGCCGACGTCGATGCGGCATTGCGCGAAGTGCGCCGCGCACTGCTTGAAGCCGATGTAGCGCTCGACGTCGCGCGGGCTTTCACCGATGGCGTCAAAAAACAGGCGGTCGGCGTCGAAGTGATGAAATCGGTGACGCCGGGCCAGATGGTCGTGAAGATAGTGCACGACCAGCTTGTTGCGACACTTGGAGCCGGCAGTCAGGGGATCGATCTCAATGCGGCGCCGCCGGTCGCCATCATGATGGTTGGCCTGCAAGGCTCCGGAAAAACGACAACGACCGCAAAGCTCGCCAGGCGTTTGACTGAGCGGCAAAAGCGAAAAGTGCTCATGGCCTCGCTCGACGTGCGACGGCCTGCGGCGATGGAACAGCTCGCGGTGCTCGGCCGTGACGCGCAGATCGACACGTTGCCGGTGGTTGAAGGACAGGCGCCGCCGCAGATCGCGCGCCGTGCAATCGAAGCCGGCAGGCTCGGCGGCTATGACGTAGTGATGCTCGATACGGCTGGCCGTACCACACTTGACGACGCGATGATGAGCGAGGCTGCCGAAGTCAAGCGGGCGGTCAATCCGCATGAAGTGCTTCTTGTTGCGGATGCCCTCACCGGCCAGGACGCCGTTAACCTGGCTCGCTCGTTCGATGAACGTGTGGGCCTGACCGGTATCGTTCTCACGCGCGTGGACGGCGACGGGCGCGGCGGCGCCGCACTGTCCATGCGCGCCGTCACCGGCAAGCCGATCAAGCTCCTCGGCACTGGCGAAAAGCTCGACGCACTTGAAGATTTCGATCCCGCACGCATCGCAGGCCGCATCCTCGGCATGGGCGACATCGTCGCGCTGGTAGAGAAGGCAGCCGCAAATATCGACGCCGAGAAGGCGATGCGGGCGGCCGAGAGAATGCGCAAGGGCGCTTTCGATCTTGGCGACCTGCGCGAGCAGCTCACGCAAATGCAGGCGATGGGCGGGCTGGGCGGACTGATGGGCATGCTGCCCGGCATGGGCAAGATGAAGAACCAGCTCGCTGCCGCCAATCTCGATGAGAACGTCATCAAGCGCCAGATCGCGATCATCGACTCGATGACACCGAAAGAGCGACGCAACCCCGACATTCTTAAAGCCAGCCGCAAGAAGCGCATTGCCTCGGGATCCGGCACCACGCCGGAAGCGATCAACAAGCTGCTGAAAATGCATCGCGGCATGGCCGACATGATGAAAATGATGGGCGGGGCAAAGCGCGGCCCGCTCGCCGGCATTGCGCAGGCCATGGGTTTCGGCGCGGGCATGCCGTCACCGGAACAGCTGGCCGAGATGGCAAAGAAAATGCCGGGCGGACAATTGCCGCCAACCATGCCGGGCCTGCCGCCGACCATGCCGAAATTGCCGCCGAATATGCCCGGGCTCCCTGGCCTGGGGGGGAAGTTTCCTGGATTGCCGGGCGGTCTGCCGCCCGGCCTTGGAAAGAAAAAGTGATCTGCATTCAATCGTAGTGAGAAAGGAATAGAGAATGTCTCTCGTTATCCGCCTTGCCCGCGCCGGCACAAAGAAACGGCCGGTGTATCACGTCGTTGTCGCCGACAATCGAGCGCCCCGCGACGGCCGCTTCATCGAGCGGCTCGGCTACTTCAATCCGTTGCTGCCGAAGGAAAAGACCGAGCGTCTCAAGCTTGATCTCGAAAAAGTCCAGGCCTGGATGAAGAAGGGTGCGCAACCGTCCGACCGCGTCATGCGTTTCCTCGACGCCGCCGGCATCATGAAGCGTCCGAAGCGCAACAATCCCGAGAAGGCGATCCCGCGCAAGGAACGCAAGGCGAAAGAAGAAGCCACAAAGGCGGCCGGCGCTGTGCCCGCGGCCGAAGGCGGCGCCAAACCGGCAGCCAAGCCTGCAGCCAAGCCGGCGGAGCAGGTGGCAGCCAAAGCCGAGGCCAAAACAGAGAAGCCGGCCGAAGCGCCGGCGGCGAGCTGAAGCTCGCCGCGCGCCGCTGTGGTTGACCGAATTTGCGTTGCCCGCATTGGTGCCGCGCACGGTGTCCGCGGCGAGGTGAAACTGTGGTCGTTCACCGAAGATCCGGCCGCAGTCGCGAAGTACGGTCCGCTGGAAACGCAAGACGGTCAGCAGCGCCTCGAAATAGAGGCGCTGCGTCCAGCCAAGGATCACTTCGTCGCCCGCATTGCCGGTGTTGACGACAGGGACGCGGCCGAACGTTTGCGCAATCTCGAACTATACGTTCCTCGTACGCGCCTGCCGGCAATCGAGGATGACGACACTTTCTACCACGCCGATCTCATCGGGCTCGATGCAGTGACCCCGGACGGCATCCAGATCGGCACCGTGCGCGCGCTGCATAACTTCGGAGCCGGCGACATCATCGAGATCACACCGGTGGGCAGTGGCGAGCCATTGATGCTGCCGTTTAACGACGCCACTGTGCCAAAGATCGACTTCGACGCTAAGCAGATCGTACTCGTGCCACCAGCTGTAATTGAATCCGGGGACGACTGATCATGTGGCGTGCCGGCGTATTGACGATCTTTCCGGAGATGTTTCCGGGCACGCTGGCACAAAGTCTTGCCGGTAAGGCGCTCGCTTCCGGTATCTGGTCGCTCGATACGATCGATATCCGCTCGCACGCGGCCGACAAGCACAGGACGGTTGACGATACGCCCGCCGGCGGTGGGCCTGGCATGGTCATGAAGGCCGATGTGCTTGCGCGTGCACTCGATACTGTTCCGCACGATAAGCGCCCTCGCCTGCTGATGAGCCCGCGTGGGCGACCGCTGACGCAATCACGCGTCGCCGAACTCGCGCACGGGCCCGGCGCTGTAATCGTATGTGCACGCTTCGAAGGCGTCGACGAGCGGCTGATAAAAGCACGCGCGCTCGAAGAAATATCGCTCGGGGACTTCGTACTCTCGGGCGGAGAAATTGCCGCGCTCGCGCTGCTGGACGCCTGCGTGCGGCTTCTTCCCGGAGTGATGGGGAAGGAGGCCTCCGCGGCAGAGGAAAGCTTCGCCGACGGCCTGCTCGAATATCCTCAGTATACCCGGCCGCCCGTTTTCGAGGGGGAGCCGATCCCCGACGTGCTGACGTCCGGAGATCACGCCAAGGTTAAGGCCTGGCGGCAAGCGGAAGCCGAGCGGCTCACGGCCGCAAGGCGCCCGGACCTCTGGTCGGCCTACCAGACCCGTAAAGCACCTAAAAACCGGCCGAAATCAAATGGGTGACAAGCCGAATGCTTTGTAATACAAGCTCGCCAACCCATTCAGACCAGGTCAAGACCGCGCGCCGGTTGCTGGCGCTGCCGACGGAGACTTCGCAATGAACATCATCCAGCAGCTCGAAAAAGAGCAGGTCGAGAAACTCTCGGCCGGCAAGGAAATTCCGGACTTTCAGCCGGGTGATACCGTCCTCGTCAATGTCAAAGTCGTCGAAGGCGACAAGTCGCGCGTCCAGGCATACGAAGGTGTATGCATCGGCCGCTCCGGCGGCGGCCTGAACGAGAACTTCACCGTACGCAAAATCTCATACGGCGAAGGCGTTGAACGTGTTTTTCCGCTTTACTCCCCCATGATTGAATCGATCAAGGTCGTGCGCCGCGGCAAGGTCCGCCGCGCCAAGCTCTACTACCTGCGCGGACTGCGCGGCAAGAAAGCGCGTATTTCGGAGGCCCACATCGCGGGCGGCGCGGAAGGCGCTGCGAGCGAATAACCGGGCCTGTTCGGAACACAATGGGCCGCTTCAGCGGCCCTTTTTCTTTGCCGCCGGCTTCGTTGTCGAAGCCCGGCCGATTGGCTATATACCGGTCATGATTTCCGAAACTCAGCGAATTGTCCTGGTCGACCACGCGCGGCTGCCGTGGCGTTTCTTCGGCCGGTTGACGGCGGTGCAGGCGGGGCTTTGATTTCGCCGGCAATGCCGGATGTTTGCAAGCCGCTGCCCCATTCACCCTGAGCCATTTTGTAAAATCATGAAACCACGCACGCTCTACGACAAGATCTGGGACGACCACCTGGTAGATGAGCAGCCGGATGGAACCTGTCTCATCTATATTGACCGTCACCTGGTGCACGAAGTCACCTCGCCGCAGGCATTCGAAGGTCTGCGTAACGCCGGACGCAAAGTGCACGCCCCGGACAAGACCCTGGCCGTTGTCGATCACAATGTGCCGACCAGCGATCGCAGCAAGCCGAATCCTGATCCGGAAAGCGCCGAGCAGATCGCCACGCTTGCGAAGAATGCAAAGGATTTCGGTATCGAATACTTCAATGAGTTCGACAAGCGGCAAGGTATCGTCCACATCATCGGCCCCGAGCAAGGTTTCACGCTGCCCGGCACCACGCTCGTGTGTGGCGACAGCCACACCGCGACGCACGGCGCATTCGGTGCGCTCGCTTACGGCATCGGAACGACCGAAGTTGAGCACGTGCTGGCGACGCAGACGCTGATCCAGAAAAAATCGAAAAACATGCGGGCGGTGGTCGACGGAAAATTGCCGCCGGGCGTCACCGCAAAGGACATCATCCTCGCCATCATCGGCGAAATCGGCACTGCCGGCGGCACCGGTTACGCGCTGGAATATGCCGGCGAAGCGATCCGATCAATTTCAATCGAGGGACGCATGACCGTCTGCAATATGTCGGTGGAAGCTGGCGCCAAAGCCGGCTTTATCGCACCAGACGAGAAAGCCTACACCTACCTGAAAGACAAGCCGAAAGCGCCGAAGGGCAACGCCTGGGATCAGGCCATGCGCTATTGGGAAAATTTGCACTCCGACGATGGCGCACATTTCGACCGGGAGATCCGGCTCGATGCCGCTAAACTGCCGCCGCTGGTAACGTGGGGCACGAGCCCGGAGCAGGTAACTTCGATCACCGGCCAGGTGCCGGTGCCATCTGAAATCCAGGATGAGAAGAAGCGCATCGCGGCCGAGCGCTCGCTCGAATACATGGGATTGAAGGGCGGTGAAAAGATCACCGACATCAGGCTCGACCGCGTGTTCATCGGCTCATGCACCAATGCCCGCATAGAAGACCTGCGCGACGTCGCACGCGTTGTCGACGGCAAGCGGGTGAATGCAAACGTCAATGCGATGATCGTCCCCGGCTCGGGCCTCGTAAAAATTCAGGCTGAATCGGAAGGGCTCGACAAGATCTTCAAGGCTGCGGGTTTCGACTGGCGTGAGCCCGGCTGCTCGATGTGCCTGGCGATGAATCCCGACAAACTCGCGCCGGGCGAACGATGTGCTTCAACTTCAAATCGCAATTTCGAGGGCCGGCAGGGCTACAAAGGACGAACTCACCTCGTCTCGCCTGCCATGGCTGCCGCGGCGGCGATCACTGGACATTTCGTCGACATCAGAAAGTGGAAATAACAGGGACTATTATGCCCCGCGCGAGCGGGGCATTTTGTTCCGCGTGACGGACAAGGCCTTGCGCGATCACCAGCAGCGCCAGGTCCGCCGCAGTGCCCAATGGCCGTTTCGCCACACACGCGCGCGTGCCCAGCCGCAAGCCGGTCGCGCATAGTAAGGTGCCGCGTAATAGTACGGTCCCGGGTAGTAGGCATAGGGATAGCCCCAGCCGAAGCCAAAAGCCGGACCCCAGCCGAAACCACCCCAACCACGATGCCAGCCGCCATGCCAGCCGCCATGCCAGCCACCGTGCCAGCCACCGTGCCAGCCACCGTGCCAGCGCGCTTCCGCGCTGCCCGGCGCAAAGGCAATAATGCAGAGAACCAATGCCGCGCTTGCGAAAAGCTTAGTGAGCCTAGACATCGCTTCACCTCCGATGCCGCCCCGTCACTGCGATAACTATACACCAGCGGCGGGGAATTCCCTATTCCCACCAACAGCGCATCTGCGGCACGACTACAGGACCGCTGACACGGTATTCCTTCGTAAGCCACGAACGGCACTGCCGTTTTGCATTCGGTCCCGGATAGATGCTGCGCGGATAAATTGTCACGTGTGGCCGCTTTTTCTTTTGCGCAGCCAGATCCACGCCGGACGACGACGCAGGCGTCATGACGCCGCCAACGAAGGCCAAAACCAGACCGATCAAGCCCAACCTTGTTACAATTTTCGACATCGAAATGTGCGCCTCAGTACATACGCCACGCCGCGACGCTCAACCGTCGCGCATCGGAAGCCATGCCGTCAACCGCTTGGTTGGCGTCCGTTCCTCGCTTACAAGATTGGCATGACTGGCCAATTCGGCAATTGGCGGGGATCCGCCGCGCCGACTTTATCGGATATCGACGCCCTCGCGGCCGAGGCCTACGGGCGCCTGCCCGCGCATTTCGTAACCTGTGCCAGAATCTCGTCATTCGCGTTGAGGATTTCCCGACCGAGGAAATTGTCGACAGCATGCGGCTCGGCAGCGAATTCGATCTGCTCGGACTGTTTCAAGGAGTCGGGTTGCCGTTTCAATCTGAATTGACCCCCGAGGTCATGCCAAACATGATTTGGCTCTATCGCCGGCCGATCCTCGACTATTGGACTGAGCATGAAAACACGCTGGGGGAAATCGTCACCCACGTGCTGGTGCACGAAATCGGTCATCATTTCGGCCTTTCGGACGAAGATATCGAGGCAATCGAAGCCAGCGTCGACTAGAAGTCGCACGCCGATCTCGAAATCCGATAGCGGCTATTCATAGCGTGAATTTGTGAAACTGCGCCGTCTGCGCGAACATCCGACTCAAAGGAGATTCGCCATGATTGTTACCGTTTTTCGATCGCGCCTGATGCCCGGCGTGCGCGAGGAATATGTCACCCTCGTCGACCGCATGGTCGAACTGGCCGTGACCATGCCGGGCTATATATCGCACAAGGGCTTCTTCGCCGACGACGGCGAACGGGTCACGATCGTCGAATTCGAGCACGAGGAAGGGATGCGAGCATGGCGCATGAACCCTGAGCATCGGGCGGCACAAAAAAAGGCACGAGAAATCTACTATTCCGAATACAGCGTGCAGATATGCGACCTGGTCAGGGAATCAAAATTCAAGCGCGAGGAACGTGCAGCCAGCTGATCACAGGCGACTTCAGGGCCGCGATTAACGCATATCTGGGCAAGGGCGTGCCGCTATTGACCGGACCGACGGACGCCTTATTAAGCGGATGTGAAACGGGCTGCCCAGGAGTTTAGACGCCATGGAGAAATTCACCACGCTTGAAGGCGTTGCCGCGCCATTGCGTATCATCAATGTGGATACCGACATGGTTATTCCGAAGCAGTATCTGAAGACCATCAAGCGCACCGGCCTCGGCAAAGGGCTGTTCTCCGAACAACGCTACAAGGATGACGGCAGCGAAAATCCGGATTTTGTGCTCAACAAGGCGGCCTATCGCAAAGCCAAGATCCTCGTCGCCGGTGACAATTTCGGCTGCGGTTCCTCGCGCGAACATGCGCCGTGGGCGCTGATGGATTTTGGCATCCGTTGCGTGATCTCGACCTCGTTCGGTGACATTTTCTACAACAACTGTTTCAAGAACGGCGTGCTGCCGATCCGTGTATCGCCTGAAGATCTCGAAAAACTGTTCGATGATGCCGATCGTGGCGCCAACGCAACGTTGACGGTCGACCTCGAGAAGCAGGAAATTCGCGGCCCAGACGGCGGCGTGGTGCATTTCGAAATTGACGCTCACCGCAAACACTGCATGCTCAACGGTCTCGACGATATCGGGCTGACCAAGCAAAAGCAGAGCAAGATTGAAAACTACGAGCAGAAAGCTGCCGCCGCGCGCCCGTGGGCCTAGTTGCAGCTTGCGATTGCCTCTGCGATCGCGACCGTCCGTCTTGCCATATCGGCATGCAAACGCTCGATCATACGACCGTCGATCGATACCACGCCCTTGCCCCTGTTTTCCGGCAGGTCGAAGACGGCAATCATCTTGCGTGCCTCCTCAACCTCCGCCCGCGACGGTGAAAAAGCCTTATTGCACGGCTCGATCTGATTCGGATGAATGAGCGTCTTGCCGTCGAAGCCGAGCTCGATGCCTTGCGAACATTCCCTGACAAACCCTTCGGCATTGCCGATGTCGTTGTACACGCCATCGAGGATATCGATTGAATGAATACGGGCTGCAGCAACACACATGGAAAGCCACGGCAGCATCGGCGCTCGCCCCGGCACCAGACGCGCCCGCGTATCCTTGGCGAGATCGTTGGTCCCCATCACAAGGCCGGACAGGCGTGTCTC
Source organism: uncultured Pseudomonadota bacterium (assembly GCA_963702605.1). Classification (GTDB taxonomy): domain Bacteria; phylum Pseudomonadota; class Alphaproteobacteria; order Rhizobiales; family Xanthobacteraceae; genus Pseudolabrys. The sequence goes on along the minus strand of CAVPDI010000028.1, from coordinate 101,136 downwards.
GGAATCGCGCGCGGCCGCAGCAATGGAGAGAATATTGAAGATCGCAAGCGGCGTTTCGATCATCGCCCAAACTCGCGTCTTGTGATTTGTCCCCATATCGAGCAGACGGCGGCCGATCAGTTCCAGCGTGTCCGCGCTCGATACTTTCGGCACCAGAATGGCGTCAGGCCCTGCGTGAGCGGCAGCCGAAAGATCGTCGGCATGCCACGGCGTATCGACGCCATTGACGCGGATGAACAGTTCGCGGCCGCCGAAGCCACCCGCTTTAACCGCATCGGTCACCTGTTGACGCGCTGCCTCCTTGCCTTCGGGCGCCACCGAATCCTCAAGATCGAGAATCACGCCATCCGTGGGCAGTGTCCTTGCTTTCTCGATCGCCCTGGCGTTGGAACCGGGCATATAGAGTACGCTGCGACGCGGATGGACGGTCATCGATCGATCTCCGTAACGGAACGTACAAACCTAGCGTTGATGCGCCTACCTTGCTACTCCCGCATTGTGCCGGCTTGCCAGAAGCAATGATGACGTGATTGTGTGATTCTGCGAGTTGCGATTTGGTGAGCTGCGTGACTTTTCCCGAGCAATTAATCAACGGCTACCGCGCTTTCCTGCACGGCCGGCTGCGCGCAGAGCAGGATCGCTATCGTGAGCTTGCGCAAAGCGGCCAGTCCCCGGACGTCATGGTGATCGGTTGTTGCGATTCGCGCTGCTCACCCGAAGTCATTTTCAATGCGCGGCCCGGCGAACTTTTCGTAGTCCGCAATATCGCCAACCTGGTTCCGCCTTATGCACCCGACAAGCAGGCACATGGTGTTTCGGCAGCGCTCGAGTTCGGCGTCATGGCGCTGAAGGTCAGGCATATCGTCGTACTGGGTCACGCGCAGTGCGGTGGGGTCCGTGCATTTGCGGAGGACGCCGAACCCCTGACACCTGGCGATTTCATCGGCAACTGGATGAAACTGATGGCGCCGGCGGCTGAAAAAATCGGCCCACGCGGCAACCGGTCGATGGGAGAGTATTTGGCTTTGCTCGAGCAGGAAAACGTCGCGCTCAGCCTCGACAATCTCATGACGTTTCCGCGTCTCCGCGCGATGGTCGAGCGTGGCGATATCGTGTTGTACGGCGCCTATTTCGGCGTTGCGACCGGCCAGTTGTCCGTGCGCGATCCCGTCACGGGAAAATTCGCGCAGGTGGCTGCGGAAGACTACACGCAGCTTTTTGCACAGCCGCGCTTCTGATTTCGCCGCGCTAAACCTTACGACCCCTTAACCGTAATTCCGCGAAATCACCTCTAGATTCCGACGTAGCGCAGCCAGACACGGTTACCGCGAATGCCCGCTTTTCGCCTAACGCGATGGTAATGACCTGCCGCTAGAGATAGCCGCGTTCACATTGCCGGGACGACAGACGCCGTGATGGAAGAGCGGTCGATCATTTCCGAGATTGAAGGCACTTTCGCATCGGGATCGGCCGACAAGCAGGCGGAAATCCTCCGCCGTGTCACCGACCTGTTTCTGGCGGGCGCCGAAAATTATTCCGACGAGCATGTCGATCTCTTTGACGGCGTCATTTCGCGCATCGCTGAAAAGATCGAAATCAAGGCGAGAGCCGAGCTTGCACAGCGCCTCGCACCCGCGCCAAATGCGCCGCCAAGGACGGTGCGCAAGCTCGCACACGATGAATCGATTGACGTGGCGGGCCCCATCCTAAGCCAATCGAACAGGCTTTCCGACGAAGACTTGCTTGCGATCGCAGGCGTCAACAGGCAGGATCGGCTGCTCGCGATTTCAAAACGCTCGACTCTCAGCGAGAAAGTCAGCGACGCGCTGGTGACGCACGGCAATCGCGACGTAGTCCTTTCGATCACCCAAAACGAGGGCGCCCGTTTCTCCGATGCCGGCTATACCAAGCTGGTTGACAGATCCATCAATGACGAAGTGCTCGCGATTTGCGTCTCCATGCGCAAGGACATTCCGCAAGAGCACTTCAATGCACTTATCGCAAAGGCCTCCGAAGTCGTGTTTGAGAAACTCACGGCCAGCAATCCCAATGCAGTTTACGAAGTCCATAGGGTACTTTCTGACATCACCGGCCAAGATTCCGCCGGCCAGCAGAAGGCCAATCGCGACTACCATGAAGCCGCGGCGCAATTCGATATCGTCAGGCGCTCGGGCGCGCCAGTCGATCCAGTCGTGCGCGAGTATGCCGCAAACGGTAAATTCGAAGAGACGGTCGCAGCACTATCTGCGCTGTGCCGCACACCGCTTAAGCTCGTCGAGCGCGTCATGAACGACGCACGCCCGGAAAACGATTTTGCGCTCATCTTGGCAAAGGCCGCCGGCCTATCGTGGCCAACAACCAAACAAATATGCATCTTACGGCGGAAGGTTTTCCGTTTTTCACCCCAGTCCATTGAAACCGCCCACCGCAACTTCGAGCGCCTGCAGACTGCGACAGCGCAGCGGCTGGTTCGGTTCTACAATGAGCGTCATTCTGCGTTGGCGGATTTCCAGGAATTGGCACAGCAGATTCGCGCACAAGAAAGCCCGATGCGGGCGTCCTGACAGACGCAAAAGCCGCAGAAATGGTCTAGCTGCAGAAAGCCTAGGCGGCCCGACGCTTTGCCTGGATCAGCTTGCGATTGATCAGACACTCGGCGATCTGCACCGCATTGAGCGCGGCGCCTTTGCGCAGGTTGTCCGACACGATCCATATTTGCAGGCCGTTCTCGATCGTCCCGTCCTCTCGAATCCGGCTGATATACGTCGCATCTTCGCCGACACATTCGTAAGGCGTGACGTATCCGCCCGGCTCGTGCTTGTCGATTACGAGGCAGCCGGGAGCATGACGTAGAATGTCACGCGCTTCATCTGCTGTAATCGGCTGTTCGAACTCGATATTGACCGCTTCCGAATGACCGACAAAGACCGGCACGCGCACACAAGTCGCGGTGAGCTTGATCTTGGGATCGAGGATCTTCTTGGTCTCGACCACCATCTTCCATTCTTCCTTGGTGTATCCGTCTTCCATGAACACGTCGATGTGCGGGATAACGTTGAACGCGATTCGCTTGGAGAATATCTTTGTCTGCACTTCGTCGAGCGTGAACACAGCCTTGCTCTGCGAAAAGAGCTCGTCCATCGCTTCCTTGCCGGCACCCGAGACAGATTGATAGGTCGCGACCACGACACGCTTGATTCGCGCCTTGTCGTGCAATGGCTTTGAGGGCGACCACGAGCTGCGCGGTCGAGCAATTTGGATTTGCAATAATATTCTTCTTCGTGAAGCTCGCGATGGCGTCCGCATTCACCTCGGGCACGATCAGCGGAACGTCCGGATCCATCCGCCAGGCGGAGGAATTGTCGATCACCACCGCACCTTGTGCCGCGATCTTCGGCGACCATTCCTTTGACACAGCACCGCCCGCCGACATCAGGCAGATGTCGACGTCGGAGAAATCGAAATGGTCTAGCGCCTTGACCTTCAGCGTCTTGTCGCCGAACGAGCACTCCACGCCGAGGCTGCGTCGCGATGCGAGCGCGACGACTTCGTCGGCGGGAAATTTGCGCTCGGCCAGGATGCCGAGCATCTCGCGCCCGACATTGCCGGTGGCGCCGACCACGGCGACTTTGTAACCCATTGTTAACGCTCCGGAATAAATTACCACCGCCCCCTGGTAAGGGGCAACCGGTTGGCAGCGCTTCTAGGCGAGAACACTACTCAACACAACGGCAACCTGCCGACAGCATCATGCATCCGGCCCTTCGCTCCTGGCGCGACGAGTTGCCATCCAGTTTCGTGCGCCTTCTCGCATATCTGGGTGCGATCGTCCTTTTGTCCACTGCCGCAACCTATATCGTCCAATCAAAGAAAGTGACGAGTGCGATCGCACCCGCTCATGAGGCGGAATGGATTGCGGTTGAGCGGCCAATTCCGGCCTTCACATTGTCAATTCCCGAAGCCGCTGACGTCCCGGCCAGCTACGCAATTCTCCGTCATATTTTCGGGGGTGGCCGCAAGGACATCCTGACGCTTGGAGAAGAAGATTCTTCGGCGCCCTTCCTGCAGGTTGAGATCTATCGGCCGGGTAACGAACTCGATGAATTTGAGCCGATGCTCCAAGCAATCGCGGATGAGGCTGCATCTCTCAGCCCTGTCGATCTTCGAAGGGAGCTCCGAGCCACTCGACACTAAATTTGGTCCGCTCGGCACAGCGACCTTCAGGACGACCGCCGGCGCGCATCGGGAATGCCGCGCTTTCGGCCGCAAGCTATGCCGATCCGCGTCTGCAACTTTCAGGCTGGTTCTGCCAGGGTGGTGCGCTCATCGAAGGTTCAACGATCGCCTGCGCGCTCGACCGGCTCACTCTGCTGTCCGCCGGGAGCGAGCCGAAAGTCGGCGCGCTGTTTGCGCAAGCGGAGCTTCATCGCAGTTATTGCGGCCAGCACGATCCGATTCTGGCCGCAACGCCGAAATACCACTTGCTCTGGAAAGCATTGGCGAACCGACCGCAGCCCCGCCGCATTGGGCGCTGATCGAGTTGTCAGCATAGTCCCACCCCGTGAGATTGTAGCCGCGGCGCAGCATCTGGGCGCGCAGGAACGATTGACCGGGTTCAAAAATCATCGGATCATATTCGAATAAGAATATCTGAAGCTGCGGTGGCGACCGATTGGCTTCAGCGAACCTCCGGGGAGAGGAACGATGATCACACGACGTCATTTGCTTGAGACCGCCGGGCGCAGGCGCTGCGCTAGCCGTATCCGGACTAAGCCCAAAATTTTCCGAAGCCATCGCGGCAGGAGTCAATCTGACGCCGGGTGTGCCGGAAGGCGTCGCAAGTATTGCGACAATGGGCACGTTGCCAGGCAAGAAGCCGCTGATCCAGCTCGCTGATCGCCCGCCGAACTACGAGGCGCCGCTCGAATATTTGCGCACGCAGATCACGCCGAACGATCAGTTTTTCGTGCGCTATCACTTGTCGGACATTCCCAACGTAGATGCGAAATCTTACAAGATCGCGGTCGGCGGCGACGGCGCCAATGGAACGGCGGAGTTGACGCTTGACGACCTGAAAAAAATGCCCGCCGTGGAAGTCGTAGCGGTCAATCAGTGTTCGGGCAATCGCCGCGGCTTGTCGAAACCGCACGTCGCCGGTGTGGAGTGGGGCTATGGCGCCGTGGGTTGCGCGCGTTGGAAGGGTGCCAAGCTTAAGGACGTGCTCGACAAGGCCGGGCTGAAAAAGGAAACGATTGAGATTTCATTCGGCGGCGCTGATGGTCCGGCCATCAACACGACACCAGACTTCATCAAAAGCATTCCGGTCTGGAAGGCAATCGAGGACTCCACGATCATCGCATACGAAATGAACGGTCAGCCGCTGCCACATTTCAATGGCTTCCCCGCCCGCATCGTCGTCCCGGGCTGGACCGGCACCTATTGGATGAAGCACGTCAACGCAATCAACGCGATCACCAAACCGCAAGGCGGCTTCTGGATGAATCCTGCCTATCGCATCCCCGTCGGCAAGTTCCCGATCCGGGACCGGTTCATCAGTCAAGAAAACGCGGCCAGCACGCCGATCACCGAAATTGTCGTGAATTCGCTGATCACCAGCCATCGCGACGGCGACAAGGTGAAAGCCGGCAAAGTTACCGTCAGCGGTCAGGCCTGGGATGGCGGATACGGCATTCGTTCGGTTGAAGTCTCCGCCGATGGTGGCAAGACCTGGGACTCTGCAAAGCTCGGCCCGGACCTCGGACGTTTCGCGTTCCGGCCGTGGAGCTTCGATCTATCCGCCAAGCGCGGCAAGAACACCGTGATGGTGAACGCAACGAACAAGATCGGCCAGAGCCAGACGTCCGAACTTATTTTCAATCCGGCCGGCTATCACAACAATGTCATGCAAAACATCTCGCTGATGGCGAGCTAGGGGAGGATGACCATGCGGACACTCGTGATTGTTGTTGCTGCCGCACTGATCGCGCTTCCCGCGGCTGCCCAGGACAAGGCGATACAGCTGAAAAAGGGGCCAGGCCTCGATAAAGTCGAGTCCAATTGCCAAGCGTGTCACACCCTCGCCTACATTCCCATGAACTCGCCGTTCCTCAACGGAGCGGGTTGGGATGCGGAGGTGACCAAAATGATCAAGGCCTATGGCGCACCGATCGACGACGCGGACGCCAAGGCTATCGCAGACTATCTGAAGAAGAATTACGGCGTCTGATACTGGGCATATCAGAAAAGAATTTCTCGGCCCCGCCTCGCGGCGGGGCTTTTTTTAGACTTTACCGTCATATAGCCCGATTGAGGCCTGTTATGTGAAACCGAACCCCGCTAAACTGCGTTGCAACATAGAGGCCAATGGTCGAGGACCCCATGAAACTGAAAGTCGTCGCAGCCGCATTCGCGATTATCGGGGCCGCAGCCCTGCTGAGCCTGCCGGCGGACGCCCAGACCAACCAGACGAAGAAGAGAACCGTGGCCTATAACCGCGACCGCACCGTGCAAGTCAGCCGCGACGAGGATGGCCGCACGCGCACCCGCATCATCATCCAGAAGCGCTCCTATCTCGATCCGGGAACGGAGACTTTCCTGGACGAGCGAGGCGATCATGATTACGCTGTCCTGCCGAACCATCGCGCGTCCGGAATTCTGGACAACACGACCTTCGGGGGCCACACGACCTCGCTCCCGGGGCCCTGGACGCTGCCGAGCAAGAATAATCCCTGGCTGCAGTTTTAGGCCGGCAGGACTGGCGCGGCATTAGCGCCGCGCTTTTCGTGGTCAACACGACGGGGCACCGTCGAATTTCACCCACACCCCTTCATCGCCATCCCACGCACCTGTGCTGGCACCCTTCGAATATTCCGTCGCGCGCTGTTCGAAGAAATTTGCGTGCTCGACCCCGTTCAGTATCTCGACCAGCCAAGGCAATGGATGAGGCCTCGCCTGGCGGTAACCGCCTTCTACCGTTTCGAAGTACCCAAACACGGTCGGCAGACGAAGTTGCGTGAGTCGCCAATCCGCGACATATCGCACATACGCGTGAATGTCGTCCGGACACATGCCGTCTATAGCCCCCAGGCCGAACGCGAGATCGACAAACCGCTCTTCCAGTCCGACCATCGTCTTGGCGACATCGACGATATCGTCACGCACCGTACGAGTTACCGCGCCGGTCTCGCGATTCCATTCGTGAAATAGCTTGATGACGCCCTCGCAATGCAGGCTCTCATCGCGCACCGACCAACTCACGATCTGGCCCATTCCGTTCATTTTGTTGTGGCGCGGAAAATTGAGTAGCATCGCAAAACTTGCAAACAGGGCCATCCCTTCAGTGAAGGCTCCGAACATCGCCAGCGTCCGAGCTACATCCGCGACGGTGTTGACGCCGAATTCATGCATGTAGTCGGATTTGGCCCGCATCTCCGAATAATCGCGGAATGCTTCGAATTCCGTTTTGGGCATTCCGAGCGTTTTCAAAAGCAGCGCATAGGCATCGATATGGACAGTCTCCATATTCGTGAATGCGGCCATCATCATCTGCACCGCAAGCGGCTGAAAGATCGGAATGTAGCGCTTGAGGTAATTGTCGCCGACTTCGATGTCGGATTGCGTGAAGAAACGGAAAATCTGGGTGAGCAGCGCGCGTTCGTTTGGAGAAACGCGATCGGACGCCCAGTCCTTCAGATCGGCGCCGAGCGGAACCTCCTCGCCCATCCAGTGCGTTTGCTGCTGGCGTTTCCAGAATTCATAAGCCCAGCCGTAGCGATCAACATCATAGGAGCCGGTCGAATCGAGGAGGCCGACACGGCCCTTGCCGATCAGCGCACGCGGATCGGCCTCGGAGAGCGGCGTCATCACTGACATGCGAGGCACTCCTCATAGTCGTGCCGCGCGTTGCGGGAAACCTGCGTAGTACGTTCGGTTCCGGCAAGTTTCCCGGCGAAGGCTGCCCGAGAGATCGACTTGGAACGGCAATAGTAGAGACTCTTGATGCCGCGCTTCCACGCGGTCCAGTGCAGCATGTGGAGGTCCCACTTATCGATATCGGCAGAAAGATAGAGATTGATAGACTGGCTCTGGCAGATGAATGGCGCACGATCCGCGGCCAATTCGATGACCCAGCGCTGATCGATCTCGAAAGCAGTCCGGAAGATTGCTTTCTCGTGGTCGCTCAGCACCGTAAGATGCGCGACCGAACCTTCGTGCTCGATAATCGATTTCCATATTTCGGGCGTATCGGCGGCTTTTGCCGCAAGAAGCCCCGCAAGATGTGGATTGCGGACCGATACCGCACCCGACAATGTTTTATGGGTATAGATATTGGCCGGAATCGGTTCGACACAGGCGCTGGTGCCGCCGCAGATGATGCTGATGGACGCGGTAGGCGCGATCGCCAACTTGTGGCTGAAGCGAGCCGCGACGCCACGCTCCAGGGCATCTGGGCACGAGCCGCGTTCTTTTGCGAGACTAACCGATGCGGCATCGGCATCCCGGCGAATTTTGCGAAACAACTTCAAATTCCAGGATTTCGCCAGTGCGCTTTCGAATGGAATGCTCTTTGACTGCAAAAACGAGTGGAGACCCATGACCCCCAAGCCTACGGATCGCTCGCGAAGTGCTGCGTAGCGCGCGCGTTTCATTCCATCGGGAGCCACCGAGATAAAATGCGTCAGCACGTTGTCCAGGAAACGCATGACATCTTCGATGAAATACGGAGCATCGCACCACTGATCCCAGGTCTCGACATTGAGGGACGACAGACAGCACACCGCCGTACGGTCGTCGCCGCGATGGTCGATGCCGGTCGGCAGCGTGATCTCGCTGCAAAGATTGGACGTAGTGACCTTTAACCCCAGCTCTCGTTGATGCTTCGGAAGTGCCCGATTGACCGCATCAATGAACAGCAGATAGGGCTCGCCCGTCTGCAAACGCGTTTCCAGAATTCTTTGCCAGAGTTGCCGGGCATCGACTTCGCGTCGTATTTCATTGGTCTTCGGACTGCGCAGCGGAAACATCGCGCCGGTCCGAACAGCGTGCATGAAGGCGTCTGTGACATTGATGCCATGATGAAGGTTGAGACCTTTGCGGTTGAAGTCACCGGAGGGCTTGCGGATCTCAAGAAACTCCTCAATCTCTGGATGATGAATGTCGAGATAGACCGCCGCGGAACCGCGGCGCAGCGAACCTTGGCTGATCGCAAGCGTCAGCCCGTCCATGACATGAATGAACGGGATGATTCCGGAAGTCTCGCCTCCCTTCACCGTTTCCCCGATCGAGCGCACCTGTCCCCAATAGGTCCCGATGCCGCCGCCGCTTGAGGCGAGCCACACGTTTTCGTTCCAGGTCGTCACAATGCCATTTAGGGAGTCCGGGACGGCGTTCAGGAAGCACGAAATAGGAAGACCGCGCGTGGTTCCGCCATTCGACAAAATCGGCGTCGCCGGCATGAACCAGAGCCGCGACATCGCATCGTAAAGCCGTTGGGCATGATCGACATCGTCGGCGAATGCACATGCGACACGAGCAAACATGTCTTGAAAGCTTTCGTCGGGCATAATGTACCGGTCAGTGAGCGTCGCCTTACCGAAAACGGTGAGGAGACCATCCCGTGCGCGATCGAGGTTGAGGTCGGCCGGTTTCGGGCGACGCGCGAGGGGCGCCGGAAGTTGGGCTCGCCCCGAAATTCCAACCGGCTGCTCGCTTGCGGCTGAGCGCAGGTGCTCAACCCGCTTGGGATCGCGCCTTGGCGTGTTGGCGCACGGTTGAACCAATTGGCCCGTTTGATCGAAGTCGAAAGCAAAAGCCATCTGCAACCCCGTAATGTTGGGGCCGAGGCCGAGCGGATGCTTGTCAAAAAACCGGCATTGGCGGCCGGCTGCAAGCGACCCACCGGGGCACCCCGCCCGAGGACGTTTCATCGATCACGGCAGGTCTCCTGGCTCGCGGGTCGTAGCAGCTGTCGGTCTTCCCGGCGCGTCCAGCACCAGTGACCTGTAGATGACAGCCGCTCACCGCTTACAGTTGCGGGGGCAGCCTCGGATTAGTCGTTGCCGACGCACCGAGTTCCCTCTTAGCTTCCGCGCCTACAAAATATAGAAGCGGAAGACCGTGACAACTAAATATGGAAGGGGCGCATGGCGATTCGTCAAGCGCTTTTCCGCGATTGGCCTTATCCGCACGCCAGCGGAGTACTTAGGCCGACAGTTTTTCCAACTCGTCCAAAATCGCTGTACCCATTTCGGACGTCGACACGACCTTTGTCCCAGCCGACTTGATGTCGGCTGTGCGCAAGCCGTTGGCCAGTGCCGCTGAAATGGCTTGATCAATCCAATCGGCCTGTTTTCCGAGATTGAATGAATAGCGCATTGCCATTCCGAACGAGGCGATCATGGCAATCGGGTTCGCAATTCCCTTGCCCGCAATATCCGGCGCCGAACCATGTACCGGCTCGTAAAGCGCCTTGCGCTTGCGCGTCTTGGGATCAACTTCCCCGAGCGACGCCGATGGCAGCATCCCGAGCGAACCGGTCAAGGTCGCGGCGATATCCGAAAGCACGTCACCAAACAGATTATCGGTCACGATGACGTCGAATTGCTTGGGCCAGCGCACCAGCTGCATGCCACCGGCATCCGCCAGCATATGCTCGAGCTGCACGTCCTTGAATTCGCGCGCGTGCAACGCAGTCGTCACCTCGTTCCAGAGCACACCGGTTTTCATGACGTTGCGCTTTTCCATGGAGGTGACTTTGTTGCGTCGTTTGCGCGCCAATTCGAAGGCGACACGGTCGATGCGCTCGATCTCATATGTGTCGTAGACCTGCGTGTCGACGGCGCGCTTCTGGCCATTGCCGAGATCGGTGATGGTTTTGGGCTCACCGAAATACACCCCGCCGGTCAGTTCGCGGAGAATGATAATATCAAGGCCTTCCACCACTTCGCGCTTGAGCGAAGAAGAATCCGCGAGCGCCGGATATACGATGGCCGGGCGTACGTTGGCGTAAAGGTCAAGATCCTTGCGCAGGCGCAGCAGGCCCGCTTCGGGCCGCACGTCATAGGGCACCTTGTCCCATTTCGGACCGCCGACCGCTCCGAAAATGATGGCGTCGGCTGACTTGGCCTTTTCCATTGTCGCGTCGGTGATTGCGACCCCGTGCGCGTCGTAACAACAACCCCCGACCAGCGCCTCTTCGGTGGTGAATTTCTCAGGACCTTTTTTATTGAAAAACTCGATGACGCGCTTCACCTCGGCCATTACTTCAGGGCCAATGCCGTCGCCGGGAAGAAGAAGCAGATTGTGGGTCGCCATACGCAAAACCTCGCCTGATGTCCAAACCGCCATGGCCGGACTCCGCCCGGCCATCCGCGTCTTGCCGTATCGAAGGGCAAAACAACGCGTGGATGCCCGGCGCAAATCCGGGCATGACGGAGTGCTATCGAGCCATCACAGGCTTGGCAAGGCGCGCAATCAAAGGCCGCTGAACCAATTATAGCCTTTGTCTTCCCAGTAGCCGCCCTTGTCGGTGTTGGTGACTTCCATCGCCACCACATATTTCGGGTTCTTGAAGCCCAGTTTCGTGGGAATCCGGATTTTCATCGGGAAACCGTACGCGCGCGGCAGGATCTTGTTGTCGAATTTGAACGACATCTGCGTCTGTGGATGTAGTGCGGTCGCCATATCAATGGTGTTTGTGTAGCCCTCGGCGCATTTGAACCAGACATACCTGGCGCGGGTATCCGCGCCCACCCGCTTGAGGAATTCCGACAGCGGCGCGCCCTGCCATGAGCCGATCGCGCTCCAGCCCTCGACGCAGACGTGACGCGTAATCTGCGACACCTCCGGAAGTGCGTGGAGCTCATCGAGAGTCCACGGCTTCTTGTTCTCGACCAGGCCGGCGACTTCCAGCCTGTAGCTAGCGCCATTCACCTCTGGCGCCTCATCCTCGTCGTAATAGGCATTGAACGGGAACGGCCTTGTGATCGCACTTTCCGGAAACGTCGGCGCAAGCTTGGTTCGGCTGAACAACGCGGCTTGTGCCCCATCGTTGAATCCGGAAATCTTGCGTAGCACTCCTTCAGCTGTGTCGCCGTCAATGATGTCGCATCCGGTGAGAAATGCGAGCGCACCGAGACTTGCGGCTCCGCGCAGAAAGCCGCGACGGCTGGCATCCGGCATCAGCCTGGCGGCGTCCTTGACCAGGAGTTTCGGATCGACGCCGGGAACGATCTTGCGCTGGCGCATGATGGATATCCTAGTGTCCAGTGACCATGGCGCGAAGGGTCTTCGGTACGAGCAGCGCGAGTGCGATATGCACGACGAGGAAGCCGACGATCGCGCTCATCGCGAAGAAATGCACATAGCGCGCCGCGTCGTATCCGCCGAAGATTGCGGTCAATTCCTGAAACTGAACCGGCTTCCAGATCGACAGGCCTGAGAGCACGATGATGACGCCGGTCAGTATGACGCCCGCATAGAGAAGTTTCTGCACGGCGTTGTAGTGCGAGAGGTCGTCATGAGCGAGCTTGAAGGTCAACGCCGCTTTCACGTCTGCGACCACATCGCCTGGGCGGATCGGCAATAGCTTGCGGCGAAAGCGGCCCGTAACGACACCGAGCGTGATGTAAACGATGCCATTGATGACCAGTACCCACATGGCCGCAAAATGCCAAAGCAGTGCACCTGCCAGCCAATTCCCTAGTGCGAATATGCGGAGAGAACGTGAAATCAAACAAGGGCGAAGCATCATAAATCTGCCAGCCCGAACCAATCATCACCAGGATTGCCAACGCATTGACCCAATGGCAGACGCGTACCCAGCGCGGGTGAATTGCCATCTCGGACTGACATCGCCAGTGCTGCGGCTGTCATCGCCATCCCCTTTGACGAACATTACGTCCTGGTCGGGCCCACGGTAACGCAAGCCCGGCTGGCCTGCACAATCTACTTGCTCATATTGTCTTTGGACATGTTGTCCTTAGACATGCCGTCCTTCTTCATCGTGCCATTGGACATTTTGTCCTTAGACATTTTGTCCTTAGCCGTTGGATCCTTGGACATCGAGTCTTTCGACATGGCGTCCCTGGACATGGTGTCCTTTTTCATATCGTCGGCAAAAGCCGCCGGCGCAAGCGGGGCGAATGCGAGACCGCCGGCGACCAGCGCCGACAGGAGCGTGCTCTTTTTCATTGAGATTTCCTCCGGAAGATTGAAGTTGCACTTTCTCCGCTAGCACAGCGACTGAACACGTTCTCATCAGTTTCCCGTTGCCGTAAGCTGGCGTTCGGCTCACGGTTTTGTGACAATGTGGTGCGTGAAGCGTCCAGACGAGGAGCAAATTCGTGGCTGTGCCAACCGTTACGAAAGCGACGACCGGCAATTTTTTCGAGGATTTCCGGCTCGGGCAGCGGATTCGCCACGCCACGCCACGCACGGTCACTCTCGGCGATGTCGCCGTTTACAATGGGCTTTTTGGCGCCCGTTTTGCGGTGCAATCGTCCGACGCATTTGCCCGGCAAATCGGCTACCCGCGCGCGCCGATCGACGATCTTCTGGTCTTCCATGTCGTATTCGGCAAGACCGTAGCCGACATTTCGCTCAATGCAGTTGCCAATCTTGGCTACGCCGATTGCCGGTTCTTAAAGCCGGTTTTTCCGGGCACCACGTTGACCGCCGTTTCCGAAGTCATCGGATTGAGAGAGAATTCCAGCAGAAAAACCGGCATCGTCTACGTGCGCTCGCGTGGATTCGACGATAGCGGAGATACCGTGCTCGACTATGCCCGCTGGGTCATGGTCAGCAAACGCAACGAGGCCGCGCCGGCACCCGATGAAAAGGTCCCGGACCTGCCAAAGAGCGTTGAGCCTGCGCAGCTCGGTTCGGCATGTCCGACGATCGATAACGCCGCCTATGACGCCGAATTGGCGGGCAGCCATCACAGATTCGGTGCCTACAGGACCGGTGACAGAATCGACCATGTCGACGGTATCACCATCGAGGAAGCCGAACATCAGATTGCAACGCGTCTTTATCAGAACACCGCGCGTATTCATTTTAACCTGTTTGCCGAAAGCAAAGGCCGCTTCGGCCGCCGGCTTATTTATGGCGGACACGCAATTTCGCTGGCGCGCGCGCTGTCTTTCAACGGTCTCGGCAATGCATTCCACGTAGCAGCAATCAACGGAGGACGGCATGTTGCGCCGCTATTCGCCGGTTGCACCGTGTTTTCGTGGTCGCACGTGATTGCCACCGCGGAAATCCCTGGCCGCAAGGATGTCGGCGCACTTCGGCTGCGAACGATAGCAACCAAGGACCGCCCTTGCGCGGATTTCCCGTTAAAGACCGGCAACGATGACGACCCGTCGGTGGTTCTCGATCTTGATTATTGGGTGTTATTGCCGCGCTGAGACAGCAGAGGGAGAACATGATGCCTGGGCGAGCCGACATAACGCATGTGCTTGACGAAACCGAACAGCGGCTGCTCGACGAACTACGGTCTTTGCGACGCGGGTTTCGCGCCTCGCAAGCGCACGGAAACCTGCATCAGCTCACGCCGGGTCAGAGAATTGCCGATGCCGTTGCCGCGATGATGGGTTCATGGAAGTTTATCATTATCCAGTCCGCCATTCTTCTTGTCTGGATCGTTCTCAACATCACGGCCTATGTCGAAAAGTGGGACCCCTACCCTTTCATCCTGCTCAATCTCGCCCTGTCGTTTCAGGCTGCCTACGCAGCACCATTTATCATGATGAGCCAGAACCGGCAGCAGGACATCGATCGCCAGGCGGCCGAGCACGACTACCAGGTCAACATCAAGGCGGAGCTCGAAATTGAACTCCTTCATCAGAAGATCGATGAGCTTCGCGAAAAAGAGGTTTTGAGTCTCTCGGACTCGATCAAGCAGCTGACCGAACTTCTGCGCCAGTCAGGTATTGCAGCATCGGGCCGCCACTTGAAAATATTATCGCACGCTCGCTCTTAGATGATCTACCAGCTGGCGCGCATAGGGTGGCAATACCTCGACGTCACGGACGCAGATGGTCAGCTCGCGCAGTGCCCAGGAATCGGTGAGACGGACCGCACTGATGGCCATGGTGCGTTCGGTGCGTTTCACGGTCGTTTCCGGGACAATGCCGACGCCGACATTACATTCGACCAGGCGGCAGATAGCGTCGAAACTTCGCAACTGCACGCGCAGACGCAGCGGACGGCCGATACGGTTAGCCTTGTCAGCGAGAAAACGCTGGATCGCGCTGGCGCGATCCAGCCCAACCATGTCGTAGTCCAGCACTTCGGCGAACCCGATACGCGCGCGATTGGCGAGCGGATGGTTCTTGGCGACCACCAGCACGAAACGATCGCTGCGAAAGGGAAACGTTCGTAGCCCCCCATAATCGACCGTCCCCGCGACAATTCCGATGTCGGCGTGACCTTCGGCGATCAGGCCGACGATTTCGTCGCTCAGCCGTTCTTCCAGATCGACGCTGATGTCGGGATAGGCCATCAGAAATGAGCTCAATGATTCGGGGAGGAATTCCGTAAGCGCGTTCGTGTTGGAAAGCACGCGGACCTGGCCGGCCAGCCCCCGCGCGTAAGGCGACAAGTCCTCCTGGAGCCGCTCGGTCTGCGCCAATATTCCGCGCGCGTGCTGCAGCAGCGTGCGCCCGGCCGGCGTCGGCTTCACCCCAGCCCGACCACGCACGAGAAGGGGGGTGCCGAAGGCAAGTTCCATCTTGCGGATACGGGTAGAAGCTGCAGCAAGCGCGAGATTTGAGCGCGCCGCCCCATGGGTAATGCTGCCGGCCTCCACGATGTGCCGGAACAGATTGAGGTCGGTGAAATCGAACCGCACAATCCTTCCTTCTTATTCTGCGAAGGTAGGCTACGTAGAAAGCATATTGCAATGGGCTCTTTGGAGGTCCAAGCTTCGTATATTATGAAGTAGCGATCCAGGAAGGCAGGTCAAGCGGAATGTTTGCACCGCCGTGGCTTGCCGCCAGCCCCGATTTGCCACCATGCCGTTCCGCCTCGTGCTTGGCGCTGACGACCGACGGCATGCCGCGAGATCGAGGGCATCGGGCCAATCGTGCAGCGAGTTGTCTGGAGACTGGCAATGGCCGAGCTTGAGGTAAGGACGGCAACGGGAACAGAGCGGGCGCGTCCCCTTTCTCCCCATTTGCAGATCTACAAGCCGATGCTGACGATGGTGATGTCGATCATGCATCGGGTGACCGGTGCCGCGCTCTATTTTGGAATGCTGTTACTCGCGTGGTGGCTGATCGCCGCCGCCAGCGGCCCAAACGCGTATGCCGGTTTCGAATGGTTCATGGGCAGTTTGATCGGTCAACTTGTGCTGTTCGCCTACACTTGGGCGCTTCTCCACCACATGCTCGGCGGCATCCGGCATTTGATCTGGGATACCATCCACGGTTTCGAGCCGGCGGAGCGCGAGATGCTCACGCTGGCGACCCTCATCGGTTCGATAGTACTTACGCTCATTCTTTGGGTCGTCGGTTATCTCGTTATGGGGGGACCGCGATGAGTGAACCAATGCGCATGCGTACGCCGATGCGCCGTGTCCGCGGGTTGGGTGCGGCCCATTCCGGTACTGGCCTTTTCTGGCATCAGCGCGTGACGTCAGTTGCGGGGATTCCGCTGACCATCGGGCTGTTGCTCATTATCACGGCATTGCTTGGAAGAAACCATGCAGCGGTCGTGCAAATTCTCGGTTCTCCGATCGTCGCTATCATCTTGCTGCTCTTCATCGTCAACACGGCCTATCACATGTGGATCGGCATGCAGGAAATAATCCTCGATTATGTGCATGCGGACAAATGGAAGCTGATGAGTTTGATGGCAAATACATTCTTCGTTTTCGCAGTCAGCCTGGCGTCGATCTACGCCATCCTGAAGCTCTCGTTCGGGGTCTGATTCATGGCGACCAACGGAAAAACAAACGGCGCACCCGCAACCAATGGCCGTGCCTATCCGATCGAGGATCACCGCTATGACGTCATTGTGATTGGCGCCGGCGGCTCCGGTCTTCGCGCCGTGGTCGGGTGCAGCGAAGCGGGCCTGCGTACTGCGTGCATCACAAAGGTGTTCCCGACGCGCTCGCACACCGTATCAGCCCAAGGCGGTATTGCCGCCGCGCTCGGTAATATGGGCGAGGACGATTGGCGCTGGCACATGTACGACACCGTCAAGGGTGCCGACTGGCTCGGCGACCAGGATGCCATTGAATATCTCTGCCGTAACGCACCGGACGCGGTCTACGAATTGGAGCATTGGGGCCTGCCATTCTCGCGTCGAGAAGACGACGGGAAAATTTATCAACGCCCGTTTGGCGGGATGACCACGCACTACGGAAAAGGTACTGCGCAGCGCACATGCGCTGCCGCGGACCGTACCGGCCACGCCATGCTGCACACGATGTACGGGCAGGCCTTGCGTCATGCGGCCGAATTTTATGTTGAGTACTTCGCGATAGATCTGATCATGGACGACGAGGGCCGGTGCCGCGGCGTCATCGCGCTAAACATGGACGACGGCTCCATCCACCGCTTCTCCGCCAACATGGTCATTGTGGCTACCGGCGGGTATGGACGCGCCTATTTCTCGTGCACCTCGGCGCATATTTGCACCGGCGACGGCAACGCGATGGTGCTGCGCGCCGGCCTCCCGCTGCAGGATATGGAATTCGTGCAATTCCATCCGACGGGAATTTACGGCGCGGGGTGCCTGATCACCGAAGGTTCGCGAGGGGAAGGCGGTTATTTGGTCAATTCCGAAGGCGAGCGATTTATGGAGCGCTACGCGCCAT
This sequence comes from uncultured Pseudomonadota bacterium, assembly GCA_963702605.1. GTDB lineage: Bacteria > Pseudomonadota > Alphaproteobacteria > Rhizobiales > Xanthobacteraceae > Pseudolabrys. The sequence continues at coordinate 83,312 of CAVPDI010000028.1, read as the reverse complement.
CAGCCAAGGATCTGGCCTCGCGCGATGTCGTTTCTCGGGCCATGACCATCGAGATTCGCGAGGGGCGCGGGGTCGGCAAGAACAAGGATCATCTCTTCCTGCATCTCGATCATCTCGATCCCGTGGTGCTGCATGAACGATTGCCGGGGATTGCCGAGCTTGCCCGCATTTTCGCCGGTGTCGACATCTCGCACGAGCCGATCCCGGTGCTGCCGACCGTGCATTATAACATGGGTGGAATCCCGACAAATTATCATGGCGAAGCGCTTACCAAGAAGAACGGCGATGCGGACTCGGTTGTTCCAGGCCTGATGGCCCTGGGTGAAGCGGCATGCGTGTCGGTGCACGGCGCGAACCGCCTGGGCTCAAATTCTCTGATTGACCTGGTTGTGTTCGGTCGTGCCGCGGCGCTGCGGTGCGCCGAGCTTCTCACACCGGGCGACAAGCAACCCGAATTGCCGAAAGATTCGGCCGACCGGGCGCTTGCAAGATTGGATAAATTCCGCAACGCCTCAGGTGGAACGCCCACCGCGCAATTGCGGCTACGCATGCAAAAGGTAATGCAGACCAATTGCGCCGTGTTCCGCACCGGTGATGTACTGGACGAAGGTCACAAGCTCATTCACGACGTGAATGCGGGCATTACCGACCTGCATATCTCCGACCGCTCCCTGATTTGGAATTCCGATCTCATCGAGACGCTCGAACTCGACAATTTGATCGCGCAGGCCGTCGTTACGATGGACTCGGCAAAAAACCGGACCGAAAGTCGCGGGGCGCATGCGCGTGAGGACTTCCCCGAGCGTGACGACAAGAACTGGATGAAGCATACGCTGGCATGGATTGATGAAAACGGCAGCGTGAAGCTCGATAATCGTCCTGTGCACGCCTATACGCTCACCAACGACGTCGCCTATATCGAGCCAAAAGCTCGCGTTTACTGACGGAACATCTCCATGGTCGAATTCACGCTGCCGAAGAATTCCAAGATCACCGAAGGCAAAACCTGGCCTCGCACATCGCATGCGACGCATCTGAGTGAATTCCGCATTTACCGATGGAACCCCGACGACGGCCACAATCCGACTGTCGATACCTATTTCGTGGACCGCGACGATTGCGGGCCGATGATTCTGGATGCGCTCATCTGGATCAAAAACAATGTGGATCCTACGCTGACCTTCCGGCGCTCATGCCGTGAAGGCGTGTGCGGGTCCTGCGCAATGAATATTGATGGCACGAATACGCTTGCCTGCACAAAAGCGATTGACGATACGCGCGCGCCGGTGAAGATCTATCCGCTGCCGCATCAGCCCGTGGTGAAGGACCTGGTGCCTGACCTGAAAAATTTCTACGCGCAGTATGCTTCAATTGAACCGTGGCTGAAGACATCTACGCCGACGCCTGAAAAAGAGTGGCGGCAGACTCATCACGACCGGGCAAAGCTCGACGGAATGTATGAATGCATCCTCTGCGCCTGCTGTTCGACGTCCTGCCCGAGCTACTGGTGGAATTCCGACCGCTATCTGGGACCGGCTGCATTGCTGCAGGCCAACCGTTGGGTTCAGGACAGCCGCGATGAAGCAACCGGCGCACGTCTCGACTATCTCGAGGATCCATTCCGGCTCTATCGCTGCCATACCATCATGAACTGCTCAAAGGCCTGCCCGAAGGGACTCAATCCCGCCAAGGAAATCGCCACGTTGAAAAAAGCCCTGGTCGACCGGCAGCTTTGAACGCCCGCATTCGGCTGGATCATGGTCGCGTAAAACACTAGCCTTCGAGGTATGGACGAAGTTGCGCTCAGCTTTGCCGGCGTGAAACTTTCCCCGCAAAAGGAAATCGTCCGCGCGTTTTACGAAGACTTGTGGGATCACGCCGACAAGAGCCTTATTCCGGAAATCTTCCACGCCGGTTTTACGTTTCGCGGTTCGCTGGGCCCGACGCTTGTCGGTCACGCGCAATTTGCCGGCTATGTCGATTACGTGACCGGTGCACTTGATCGCTACAAGACCGACATCCTGCTCCTGATTGAGGAAGGCCATCGCGTGTCCGGTAAAATGCGGTTTCATGGCCTTCACCGGCAGGAACTGTTCGGGGTGAAGCCGACCGGCAAGCACGTATGGTGGATCGGGATGCCAATTTTCACCTTTGAGGGTCGCAAAGTGCGCGACCTGTATGTTCTCGGCGACATTCACGGCCTCATCTCTCGCCTGAAGGGATGAGGCGACCAATTTAGTTTTTCCGTCTTGCAACTTCCGCTTGAATCGACTTTAGAGGTAATGCAGGGTTTGCCCCATTGGCGGGGTTTCGTGCGTGCGCTTGCGTTGGATGCTTCTCGTTGCAGCCGGTCTGCTTTGCGCGGCTTGCGGCCCAATCTCAAGACTGCCGTCGCTGCCATCGGCTGACGTCGAAGCCGAGCGGCGCAAGCAAGAGATTGATCAAATCCGCGATTACTTTGCCCAGCTTGCCCGCCTCGACAATATTGCGTTTCGCCTCCGTGTCGCCAACCGCGACGATTGCAAGGATTGGGCATGGGCGCAGATCGGCCTGAATGCAGGCACGGTCGCAAGCCTGCCGCACGAATACCGATCTTTCTCACATGAAGCGTTGTCCGTGAGTTGGACGCAGGCAACAGTCCTCTCGGTCGCGGAAACGTCGCCTGCCGCCGCCGGCGGGATCAAGCCCGACGATCGCCTTCTGACGTTCAACAACGAGCCCGTCCCCCGCTCCAACGTCGCCGGGTGGATCGGTGGTTTTGTGCGCAATAACGGGGTCAAGCCAATCCAGATCATGGTCCGCCGCGACGGCACCGATGAAATCCACAGTGTGACTCCCGTCGTGGCTTGCGCCATTCCCATCGAGCTCAAATCCCGCACCTCACCGAACGCGTTCACCGACGGCGACGAGATCGTCGTTTATTCGAGCATCTTGCGGGTCGCGCGTACCGACGCCCAACTCGCGCTCATCATCGGACATGAGATGGCACATGCCAATCTTGGTCACCTTCGCAAACGGCGGACCAATATGATAATTGGCTGGGCGAGCGGCGCGGCGATCGACCTGGGCATCACCCTTGGTGGCATTCCCACGCGCGGCGTATTTTCGAAGGAATTTGCGCGCGCCGGAGCGCGAGCCTATAGCGTCGCTTTCGAGCGCGAGGCCGACTATGTCGGTGCTTACTACGCGGCCCGCGCCGGCTACGATCTCACCGGGGCGGAAGACATCTGGCGCGCAATGTCGCTGGAAGATCCTGGCAGCCTCCGCATCGCTGGCGATCACCCGATCACGCCGGTTCGTTTCGTTCAAATGCAGAAAGTTGCCGCCGAGATCGCCGACAAGCAAAGGCGCAATGTGCCCCTGGTGCCCGAATTGCGGGTGATTCAGGCAGACGTCGCGCCGGCTTCAGACGATATCATACACTGACGAAGCGCCCGCTAGACGCACTTCTTGGCCTGACAGAGTTTTTCCAGCTCGGGAAACGGCTTATATGCGGCGTTGCCGCATTGCTCCTTGGTCGCGTCGATCAACTGGTTGAGATGCCCACCATAAAAGTACCCGATGCGATCCTTGCTTCCCGTATATTGCTTGTTGGCGTTGCGGGAATCAGAACGCACGCACACGACGTAACGCTGTTCGCTGCCGGCGGCACGAAGCGTCGGATCGGTAATGTATGCATCGCGAACGTTCGTCGGGTCATCAAGCGTGCTGGTCATCGTGTTCAAGATCTCGTTCTTGTAATCGGCAGGAAATAGATTGGGGTTTTCCTCCGGTTCTTTGCTGCTTGAAGAACAATCGGCGAGGCTCAGAGCCAGCGCGAGAACCAGAAATACGGTCGCCGGCGAATTCGCGATCGGCCGCGGCCGCGACAGAAAAGCTGGTATGCAACTCAACAAGATCGTCATGCCCGAAACGCCGAACGTCCCCGCTCAATCAAGCTTGAATTTTCGCCGCCGTTGGCCAAGCGTGCGCAGCCGCAGGGCATTGAGCTTGATGAAACCTTCCGCATCGCGGTGATCATATGCTACCGCGCCTTCCTCGAAAGTCACCAGTTCCTGATCATACAGCGAGTATTTGCTCTCCCGGCCGACAACGGCAACATTTCCCTTATAGAGCTTGAGTTTGACGCGGCCGGTCACGAGCGCCTGGCTCTTGTCGATTGCCGCCTGCAGCATCTCGCGTTCCGGCGCAAACCAGAAGCCGTAATAGACGAGTTCCGCATATTTCGGCATCAGCTCGTCCTTGAGATGCGCCGCGCCCCGATCCAGCGTGATCAATTCGATGCCCCGATGGGCCGCCAGCAATATCGTGCCGCCCGGCGTCTCATACATGCCGCGTGATTTCATGCCGACGAAACGATTTTCGACGAGATCGAGCCGGCCGATGCCGTTGGCCTTCCCGAGGTCGTTGAGTTGTTTGAGCAACGAGGCCGGTGAAAGCCTTTTGCCCTCGATTGCGACCGCATCGCCCTTCTCGAAATCAACCGTAATGGTCGTCGCCTTGTCAGGCGCATTTTCCGGATCGACCGTGCGCGAAAATACATAGTCGGGGATTTCCTGACCCGGGTCCTCGAGCACCTTGCCTTCGGATGAAGTGTGCAAAAGGTTGGAATCGACGGAGAACGGCGCCTCGCCCCGTTTGTCCTTCGCAATCGGAATCTGGTGCTTTTCAGCAAATTCGATGAGCTTGGTGCGCGACGTCAGATCCCATTCCCGCCATGGCGCAATGACTGTGACGTCCGGCTTGAGCGCATAATACGTCAATTCGAAACGAACCTGGTCGTTACCTTTACCCGTCGCACCATGGGCCACCGCATCAGCACCGACCGCCTCGGCAATCTCGATCTGCTTTTTGGCGATGAGTGGTCGTGCGATCGAGGTGCCCAGCAGATATTGCCCCTCGTAGAGCGCGTTCGCCCGAAACATCGGGAAGACATATTCGCGCACGAATTCTTCGCGCAAATCCTCCACAAAGATGTTTTCTTTTCTGATACCCAGAAGGAGTGCCTTTTCCCGCGCAGGCGCCAGCTCTTCGCCCTGCCCGAGATCGGCGGTAAATGTCACCACCTCGCATCCATAGGTGGTTTGCAGCCACTTCAAGATGATTGAGGTATCGAGTCCGCCGGAATAGGCGAGGACGACTTTCTTCACGTTCTTCTTGCCGCCGGGCATTGGGCAAACCACCGCGTTGAAAAATTGCGGCGGACTATAGGGCCAAAGGTGAACGGCGCAAAGCGCGGCCTTGTCATCGCCTTCAAGTGCCGGATCAGCGCCTTAACGATTGCAACGCTACTTCGCCTTTCGGTGCCCGCCGAATAGTCCGACGATATAATCATGGCCAGGCAAGGCCAAACGCTCGAGCACCTGCTCGACATTTGCGTCCGACAGGCATGTGCGCCGCCAGCGATAGATCAGAGCGTATGCGACCCAGACGATCAGAAAGGTAAATACCCCGGCGAAGATGACGTCGGAGGGAAAATGCGCCCCGGCCATCACGCGGACCGCGGCCATGCCGGCACCAAGCACAAGCGCCGACCCATATGCAATTGCACGCCACTGCGGAGGTGCTAGCGCCGCGGGCGCTATCGTCCAGAACGCGCCGGCAACATCACCAGACACAAACGCGCAATTCGCCGGGCAGTCGCCGCGCGGATCCCACCAGGCGACAAAATGCTGGTTGCCGCCGAATTGTTCGACATCGATCGGCCGCGGCCGACCAAAATGATCCTTGAGGACCACGTTAACCAGGAGGCCAGGCGCAAGCGCCATGGTTGCGATCAGGAAGATGACGGCGCGGCCCGGCACCAGCAATTTGCGCCGCGGCAAAACGAGCTTGATCACCAGTGCCGCAACCGCGGGCGCCACCAGAAATGTGCCGATCCAGAGCCCGATGTCCCGCACACGCATCAGCGGCGGATATATTCGCAAGGCAAACGTATTGTGGTTGGCATCTTCGATCACATAGAAATGCCGCGCAATGCGCAGATCGAGCTCAGGATAGAGCCCAAAGGTTACGCCGGCGACAACGGCGAACACGAGCGCGATCAGTAGTCCGGTGCGGTTCATACGGAGGCCCGTCTAGCTGACACGCCGTAAAATGGAAAGCCAACCGCCTTTGGATTTGCTGCGCCCGCCCGGCTTGGCGAAGCCGGATCACGCCGATGGCGCACGTGTGTCCCGCCATCGGCCCGCATTGCGTCCGGCAAGGAGCCAATAGGCAAGCCCGCCGATGATCCCCGCCGCAGCCGCCAACTGCAAGGCATTGGCAACCGGCGGGACATCCGTGGTGTTTTCGAGCCGGATGGAGATATCAGAGCCGTAGTAGGAGACGAGCGCGACCAGCGCGCCGCCGACCCCATAGTAGATGAAGCTGCGCATGCGCGCGATTTCCGAGAATACGATCACGATCAGCGCGGGCACCATCGCAACCGCGCCTACGAAACTGGTCGCAAAGAACGAGACAATAAAGAATGTGACCCGCTCGAACGGATCGGAATCAACCCCTGCCCAATCGGGAGCAACGATGCCGATGGCAAGCGCAATGCCGGCAGCCATCATGGCTACAATGAGCGCGAATATGATGACAAAAATTCGGCCGATGAGGGACATGGCCTGTCCTGTTCTGCCGGGCACCCCCCGACACACAATCATTACCAGAACCGCCGACCGTTGTGTGCGCAAACAAAAAGGCCGCGCGTGGCTCCCGGCCTTTCCACGTTTTTTAATCCGTCAGGCGGTCCGAGCCGCCGGGGGTCAGTCCGTCATCGCCATGGCACGCAAAGCCATGCGCTCCCGCGCAGAAAGCTTCTCGCTTGCGCTCTTGAGCTGCCCGCAGGCTGCCAAAATGTCGCGACCGCGAGGCGTACGCACCGGCGAAGCATAACCCGCATCGAAAACGACCTGTGAAAATTGCTCGATCTGTTCCCAATCCGAGCATTCATATTTGCTGCCCGGCCACGGGTTGAACGGAATAAGATTGATCTTCGCGGGGATGCCCTTGAGCAGCCGAACAAGCGCCTTGGCATCCTCGATCGAGTCGTTCACGCCCTTGAGCATGACGTATTCAAATGTGATGCGCTTCGCATTGGAAACGCCGGGGTAGTTGCGGCACGCCTCAAGCAAGTCGTCGATCCGGTATTTGCGGTTAAGCGGCACCAGCTCGTTGCGCAATTCATCGCGCACGGCATGCAGCGAGACCGCCAGCATACAGCCGATTTCAGCCCCGGTGCGATGGATGTTGGGCACTACGCCCGACGTCGAAAGCGTGATCCGGCGCTTGGAAATCGCGATGCCTTCGCCATCGGCGACGATGAGCAGCGCGTCACGCACTGCCTCGAAGTTGTATAGCGGCTCGCCCATGCCCATCATCACGATGTTGGTGATGCAGCGATCCCCGCTCGGCACGACGCCATCGGTCGGCCGGATCCCGCCTGGCCAGTCTCCCAGGCGGTCGCGCGCGACCATGATCTGACCCACGATCTCGCCGGCGGTGAGGTTCCGCACCAACCGCTGGGTGCCGGTATGGCAAAAGGTGCAGTTGAGAGTGCAGCCGACCTGGCTCGATACGCACAACGTTCCGCGCTCGGTGTCGGGAATATAGACGCACTCGACTTCGTGCGGCCGCTCGCCAAGTCCCACGCCAGGTCCCGCCCCAAGTCCCGCTTCAAGTCCCGCTTCAAGTCCCGTACCTTGCCCTTCGCCCGGCAGCCGCAGCAGCCATTTACGCGTGCCGTCGACGGAGACCTGTTCGGCCACGACTTCCGGCCGCGCCAAGGTGTAGTGCGCGGACAAAGCGGCCCGCAAATCCTTTGATACGCTCGTCATATCGTCAAATGACCTGAAGCCGCGGAAATAGATCCAGTGCCAAAGCTGCTGCACGCGCATCCTGCGCTGCGCGGGCGCAACACCGACTGCTCCGAGGCAGTCGGCCAACTGCGCCCGGGTCATGCCAACGAGTGACGGCTTCTCGGGCGCGACATAACGCTCGATCGGCATCTTCTCGATCATGTCGGAAGCCGCGAGCGTGCTATTGCTTTCAATCGAAGTCATTGAGCCTCAATGTAGCACGACCGCGCCAAATATTCCCTTCCGCCTTTGAGGCGAAAAGGAAAAGACTGCGGCGCAATCGTTATATAAAAACGAGGGGTCTTATTTGCACTCTTCCGCAACCCTGTCGAGGGCCTGCGCAATGCCTTTGAGCGAGTACGTATCGGTCGTTTTGGTGCCGCGGGCCGACTCGCTCTTGATGACCAAGTCCGCGCCTTTGCGCATTATTTCCACCATCTGCGCCTCTTCAGCCGCGTTCTTCACCCACGCGCCGTCATTTTGCGTGTACATGGGGTACGTCGCCGAGCCGATAGCAGCCGTTGCGTCGAAGCCGGGCTTTTGCGGATAGCCAACAATCACCGACACTTCGTTTTTCACTTTCTCCTTTGGCCGTGTGGACACGAATGCGTACGACGGATCGCGGCTGCGACCCGCCGGCTCCGTCTTCGCCGTCGTCGGTTTGGAAAGCGCGAAACAGATTTTCTGGCCTCCCGGTGTCGCCTTATAGGCACCCCAATCTCCGAATTGGCCGAGCAGCACGGCCTGATCCGTTGGACTTGCGGCCGCTTTCTTCTGTTGCGCCGACGCTGGGGCGCTGATTGTGCAGGCCAAGGGAGCAAGAGGGGAATGAAGGCGCGGAATATTGCGGTCGTGTTCATCGGGACCTACCGGTGTCGATCGTGAGTGTCTTTGATCTGCCCCTGCCGACGCCGGCTTTATCCGGATTCGGCCGCTCGATTTCCCAGACCCGGTCAACCCGGATCTGAGCAGGAACCACTTGATACTAGCCCATTACCGGCGAAAACCGGCAATGTGAAGGCGGCAATCCGCCGCCATCCCCCGTTGGCCTCATCCGGCATCTGGCGATCCCTAACGGCGTGCTAGAACCCCGCTCGAACGCGTACAATACATCCACAGGACGGTCATGAAAGCCCTGCTCTGCACACGCCATGGAACGCCCGACGATCTGACGCTTGCGGATGTTCCCGATCCCGTTCCAGTCCGCGGGCGAAGCGGTCGTGCACATCAAGGCAGCCGCCTTGAACTTCTTCGACACATTGATCATCGCCAACAAGTACCAGACGAAACCGCCGCTGCCGTTCTCTCCTGCCGCAGAGTTCGCCGGCACGGTGGATAGTATCGGGCCTGACGTAAAGACGGTTAAGGCCGGCGACCGTGTCATGGGATATGCCGGATACGGCGCCGCGCGCGAGCGCATCGCAATTTCCGCAAAAAAGCTCATCAGGCTTCCCGACGGTCTCGAATTTGATCGCGCAGCTGGCCTATGCGTCACCTATGGCACCACGCTTCATGCACTCAAGGACCGCGCCAAAATCAAGGCCGGAGAAACTCTCGCGGTGCTCGGCGCCTCCGGCGGCGCGGGACTTGCGGCGGTCGAACTCGGCAAGCTGATGCAAGCGCACGTGATTGCCTGCGCGTCATCGCCTGAAAAAATTGCGTTCGCGCGCAGGCAGGGCGCCGATGACGGGATTGACTACGCCAAGGAAGATCTCAAAGAGGCGCTGCGTCGCATCACCCAAGGCCGCGGCGCCGATGTTGTCTACGATCCGGTCGGCGGCTCCTATGCGGAAGCGGCACTGCGTTCGATCGCCTGGCAAGGACGCTTTCTCGTGGTTGGCTTTGCAGCCGGCGAAATCCCGAAGCTGCCGCTCAATCTGGTCCTGCTCAAAGGCTGCGATGTCCTTGGAGTTTTCTGGGGCTCGTGGATCGAGCGCAATCCCGAGGGACACCGCGCCAACACCGAGCAATTGCTCGCATGGTGCGCCGAAGGCAAACTGTCGTCGCACGTCCATGCGGTCTATCCGCTGGCGGAAGCGCCGGCGGCGCTCAAGGCCATTGCGGCACGGCAGGTTATGGGCAAGGTGATCTTGCGGCCGTAAGCGCCGTCGGCAATGGCCAAGAACCGTTACGACTGAAAATCGGCGAGCTTAATTCGGGCCGCGGCGCGATGTTCCGGACGAATGTGGTCAGTTACCAGCTTTACGGCACCTGCAAGTATGGCGGCGTCGTCAGTAAAGCCGATCAACGGCAGGAAATCCGGAATCGCATCCGCCGGCATTACAAAATAAACAAGCGCACCGATCAGGGTTGTCTTGACGGACAGCGGCGTTTCCCTGTCGAAAGCGCAATAGTACGCAGTGAGGAGATCCTCAACGAATGGAATCGATACGGCCGCGCTGCGCAATTTGCGCCAAAAGCGACCACGAAAGGCGCTTTCATCGTCCCTGGATTGCCAAAAGGCGGAATATGCGGACGCCATGCGCATCGATGTGGGTAGCGATTGCGGCGGCTGCAAGGCCGCCAGATATCGGTCGCCGTTTTCCCCGCAAAGCAGGACTTATGCGGCCGCGATCTTATCCATTGCCTCGGCAAGCTTCACATCGCGCTCGGTCAATCCACCCGCATCATGGGTCGACAGTGTGACTTCCACCGTCTTGTAAACGTTGAACCATTCCGGGTGATGATCCATTTTTTCCGCCACCAGCGCCACACGCGCCATGAAGCCGAAAGCCTCATTAAAATCCTTGAATACGAATTTTTTTGAAACGGCATCGCGACCGGCGACCTCCGACCAGCCGTTGAGCTTCGACAGTGCAGACTTGCGGGCATCTCCGGTCAATTTCGCAGTCATCGCGGACCTCTCAGTGCGTAGCTTGGTGCAGGTTATTCGCCGGGCGCTTCGTCATTGTCCGGCCCTTCAAGTCGCGGCGCTTGCCCCGGAAGAGCCTGCATCCCTTCGCCCCCCGGCAACGCCGTCTGCTGTTCAACGCCATGCACGGAATATAGTTGCGGGGCGGCACGGTTGACGTGGAGATGAAAGATATCCGGTCGATTGTAGTGGCCCGCAAAATCGTGCCTGAGCTTCATCTGGATCCCGAGATCGAGATTACAGTCGGCGTACAGAATTCCTTCTTCGGCCCCCATTGGTCCTGCGATGATGCGGCTCAACGGATCGACGATCAGCGAGCCGCCGCAGCAGTTGGCGTCGCGCAGGAATTTTTCGCCGGCTGGTCCTGCTTCCAGCATTTCGATCATGTTTTCATCGACCGTGCCGCACGCCGAAATTACAAAGGCCTTGCTCATTTGTGCGAAAGCCTGTGAGTCGATGGCAACCCGATTACGGAGCGGATCGCCGCTGGTGGGGAAATGGTTTGGCCAACTCATGACGTGTATTCGCGTGCCTTCCGCAATCAGCGCGAAGATTGCGAGCGGATTGGAATTCTCGCCGCAAATGAGCCCACTCATCGGCCCAAACTCACTCGTAAATGCCCCGAACGTGTCGCCGTATCCGCCCGTATGGACCAGGCGCTCACCAACCGTCGGCATGATTTTCTGGTGCTTGCGGATAAGCGTGCCGTCCGGGCCTATATAAATCTGGGTGTTGAACATCGTCCCCGTAGTTTGCGGAAGTTTCTCGCAGACTCCGACCACAACGTAGGCGTTTGCGGCGCGCGCGGCGGCGCACAATGCATCGGTTTCAGGACCGGGAATTTCGACCGAATTCTTGAACAGCTCGACCGCGAGCCGGTTCGCGACTGCGCCGGTCGCTACGTGATGGTGGTACCAGACCGGATGCGCCGGAATGAAGCCTTCCGGAAATCCGATCACGCGTGCACCATTTTTTCCTGCCTCGAGGATCAGGCGGCAAGCCTTGTCCGTCGAGCCTTCACGGTCGAGAAAGACCGACGCGGCCTGGACGGCCGCCACTTTCACTTTGGCGTAACTATCGCCCATTGCCGGAATGACCCCTTGTCGGACGCCGCGCCCTCGCAATGCATCGGAATTGATACTACCTCAGGGACGTAGGCACCGACCATACGAGGCTTTCATGTCCTGGTCCTTGAACATCGGCAGGGTCGCCGGCACCGTGGTCCGTATTCATCTGACGTTCCTTTTGTTTCTCGCCTGGATATTCGCGGCAAGCTTCGCCACCGGTGGCGCATCGACGGCCTGGGCCAGCCTTGCCTTCATGATGCTGCTCTTCTTGTGCGTCTTGCTGCACGAATTCGGTCACATCTTTACGGCGCGCGCGTTCGGCGTGTCGACGCCCTATGTGACATTGTTGCCGATCGGCGGCGTCGCGCAGCTCGAGCGCATTCCCGAGGAGCCGTGGGAAGAATTCCTCATCGCGATAGCAGGGCCGCTGGTCAATGTCGTGATAGCGGTCGTGCTCGTCTTTGCGTTCGGCGCGAATTTACAGCCCGGCGCGGCAGCCGCCGTCGACAATTTAAAAATTCCATTGGTCGATCGCCTTGCGGCGGTGAATCTGTTTCTCGCGCTATTCAACATGATTCCGGCCTTCCCTATGGATGGGGGCCGCGTGCTGAGGGCCCTGCTGGCGAGCCGTTACGGCTATGTGCGGGCGACCGGGATTGCAGCGGCGATCGGTCAATTTGTGGCTTTCGCGCTCGGCTTCATCGGGCTCCTGTTCAACCCGATTTTGATTTTCATCGCTATTTTTGTCTACCTCGCCGCCGCATCGGAATCGCATATGGTGGCGCTGCGCGCCGCCTCGCGGGGCGTGCCGGTGAGCTACGCGATGATGACACAATTCGCGACGCTTTCGCCCCAGGCGCATATCGACGAAGCCGTGCAGACATTGCTGCAGACGAGTCAGGGCGAATTTCCCGTCGTCGATGGTGCCGGCAAGCCGGTCGGGGTGCTCGGGCGCGGCGACCTGATTCGTGCCATCAAGACGCGCGGTGCCGATGCACGCGTGGCCGATGCCATGGCGGGCGAGTTGCCGACCATTGGCCATCGCGCGACGCTGGAAAATGCGTTCAAGGTTTTGCAGCAGAAATCTGCGCCTGCGGTCGGGGTTACGGATGCGGGCGGCAAACTCGTCGGGCTCGTAACCAGCGAAACCATTGCCGAAATGATGATGTTGCAGGAAGCGCTGCCGCGCGGCGTACGAATCGGGCCCTGGAGTTGCGCAACCGGCACTTAACCCTGGTTCCTGCGAGGGTTCGGCCCGCGGTTGCATCCGCGCCGTCTGTGACTATATTGCAGCGCAACAGCGTCGCGTCGCGGGCCCTGAGGGCCCGCGCTTTACTTTCTGGAACACTTGAATGGATCTCCGCAACGTCGCGATCATCGCGCATGTCGACCACGGCAAAACGACCCTGGTCGATCGGCTCCTGCAGCAATCGGGCGCGTTCCGGGAGAACCAGCGCGTGGTCGAGCGCGCCATGGATTCCAACGATCTCGAACGCGAGCGCGGCATAACCATCCTGGCCAAGGCGGCCTCCGTGGTGTGGAAAGATACCCGCATCAATATTGTCGATACGCCGGGCCACGCCGATTTCGGAGGCGAGGTCGAGCGTATTCTGAACATGGTAGACGGCGCGCTGGTGCTGGTCGACGCCGCCGAGGGTCCGCTCCCGCAGACCAAGTTTGTGGTTTCCAAGGCGCTCAAGATGGGACTAAAGCCCATCGTGGTGATCAACAAAGTTGACCGTGCCGATGCGCGCGCCACTCAAGTGGTGAACGAGGTATTTGATCTATTCGCCGCGCTCGATGCAACCGACGAACAGCTCGATTTTCCCATCCTCTACGGCTCAGCCAAGCAGGGCTGGATGGCGACGAGCCTGGATGGATCGCAAGGCGACGGCATGAAGCCGCTGTTCGATCTCATCCTGAGACATGTCAAACCACCGGTGGTGGAAAAGGGGCCGTTCCGGTTGCTCGGGACCATCCTGGAGGCCAATCCCTATCTCGGCCGCATCGTAACCGGCCGCATCACTTCTGGAACGGCAAAACCAAACCTGCCGGTGAAAGTACTCGATCACGACGGCAAACTGATCGAGACCGGCCGCATCACCAAGTTGCTTGCATTCCGCGGACTCGAGCGCGTGCCGGTGGACGAAGCTGATGCGGGCGATATCGTCGCAATTGCCGGACTTCCGAACGCGACCGTCGCAATGACGATTTGCGATCCGTCGGTCGAAGCGCCACTTCCGGCTCAGCCAATCGATCCGCCGACGCTGGCGATGATTTTTCGCGTCAATGATTTGCCGCTTGCCGGCACTGAAGGCGACAAGGTCACCGGCCGCATGATCCGCGATCGGCTTCTGCGCGAAGCGGAAGGCAATGTGGCGTTGCGCGTACGCGAATCCGACGAGAAGGATTCCATGGAAGTTGCCGGCCGCGGTGAACTCCAGCTCGGCATCCTGATCGAGACCATGCGCCGTGAGGGTTTCGAGCTTTCAGTATCGCGGCCGAGGGTGTTGTTGAAGGAAGATCCCGCTACCGGTGAAATGCTCGAGCCGATCGAAGAAGTTGTAATAGATCTCGACGAGGAGCATTCCGGAATTGTCGTGCAGAAGATGGCCGAGCGCAAAGCCGACATGATGGAAATGAGGCCCTCCGGCGGCGGCCGCTTGCGGCTCGTCTTTCACGCACCGACGCGTGGGCTCATCGGCTATCAGGGCGAATTGCTGACCGACACTCGCGGAACCGCAATCATGAATCGCCTGTTTCATGCTTATGCGCCCGCACAAGGGACCGATTCAGGGCCGGCGCAATGGCGTCCTCATTTCCAATGACAAAGGTGACGCCGTCGCCTACGCGCTCTGGAATCTCGAGGACCGCGGTCCGATGATGATCGAGCCGGGTTGGAAAGTTTACAATGGAATGATCGTCGGCGAGCATACGCGCGGCAACGACCTCATTGTCAATGTGCTCAAGGGCAAGAAGCTCACCAACATCCGCACGACGTCCAAGGACGAAGCCGTCCGCCTCACGCCGCCGATCCGCATGACGCTGGAAAAGGCGCTCGCCTATATCGAGGATGACGAGCTTGTCGAGGTGACGCCACAATCGATCCGGCTGCGCAAGAAGCTGCTCGACGAGAACGAGCGCAAGAAAGAAGAGCGCAAAAAAGAAGCCGAGACGGTTTGACGCGGCCGGCGTATTCGCCCCGCGCGGTGATTCGAATCGGCCGGCCGAATCAGCTGCAACATGCCGAAGTCCGTTCGCTATCCCGTGAAACATCACGGAACCGGACGCAATCATACGGGTGATGATGTCCCAGCCATCATTTTCCGGCAGCTCCGCCGGAGTTTTTCGGGCCTGTTGCCAGTAATCCACACCGTTAACCCATCATTAACGATAGGGCTTGAAGGCCGGAAAGTTCATTGCTTCTATCGCGAAATGAATACGACCCTCATAGAGATTCGCCGGGCAAAGTCGTCGGACGCGGTGGACGTGGCCGAGACGCATGACGAGGCGTGGCGAACCGCCTATCAGGGAATCATTCCCGGTAACGAGCTCGACAAGCTGATCAATCGCCGTGGTCCGGACTGGTGGGACTCGGCCATCCGCAAAGGCAGCCGCATCACGATTCTGCAATTCGGCGAACGTGTTGCCGGATACGCCAACTACGGACGCAATCGCGCGCGAAGCCTTTTCTACGATGGCGAAATCTACGAGCTTTATCTGCGGCCTGAGTTTCAGGGCCTGGGTTTTGGACGCCGGCTGTTCTCCGCGGCGCGCAAGGACCTCAATCAAAGCGGCCTGAAGAGCCTCGTGGTGTGGGCGCTTTCGGACAACGAGCCGGCGATGGAATTCTATCGCGCACTTGGCGGCCGCGCTGTGGCGCGCTCCTCGGAGCGTTTCGGAGCCAAGACGCTCGATAAAGTCGCCTACGCCTGGCAGGCGTAATCAGAACTTTGGTTCAGGCAATCCGTTCTGCGCGCAAGATGCCCGCAGCGTATTCAACAGCAGGCACGCGATCGTCATCGGCCCGACGCCGCCGGGGACAGGCGTAATCGCGCCGGCAATTTCCGCCACCTCCGCATAGGCAACGTCGCCGACGATGCGCGACTTGCCGCCATCGCCGGGGATGCGATTGATGCCGACGTCAATGACCGTTGCGCCCGGCTTGACCCAACTGCCGCGAACCATTTCAGCACGGCCGATGGCGGCAACGAGCAGATCGGCGCGGCGGCAAACGGCAGGGAGGTCGTTGGTCTTGGAATGAGCGATGGTGACGGTCGCATTTTCCGCCAGCAGCAGTTGCGCAACCGGCTTACCGACAATGTTGGACCTGCCGATCACGACCGCTTCGAACCCGGCCAGCGACTCGTGCACGCTCTTTGCCAGCAGCACGCAGCCCATCGGGGTGCATGGCACGAGTGCCGGCAAACCGCTGGCTAGCCGGCCGACATTGAGCGGGTGGAACCCATCGACATCCTTGGCGGCATCGATGGCTGCAATAATTTTCTGCGCATCGATCTGTTTGGGCAACGGCAGTTGCACCAGGATGCCGCTGACATCCGCATTGGCATTGAGCTTTGCGATGAGCGATAGCAGTTCGGCCTGGCTCGTATTGGCCGGCAATTTGTGGTCGAAGGCGCGCATGCCCGCTTCCGCCACGGCCTTCGACTTGGTGCGGACATACACTTCACTTGCGGGATTTTCGCCGACGAGGACGACCGCGATACCCGGCACCACGCCGCGGTCACGGCGCAGCCGATGCACGGCATCCGCGATCTTGCCACGCAAGTCTGCGCCGATTGTCTTGCCGTCAATAATATGTGTGCTCATCTTGATTTCACCGTCCGTCACAATAGTCGTTATTTCGTCTTACTCAATCTCTCCAGTGCCGCAACGAGTGTTGGGCCATCACCTGAAATCATGAGCCGCTTGAGCCGGCTGGTCGCACCGGAAATCAATGCAACATTGCGCGGTGCGACGCCCACAGCTTTCGCGAGCAGCCGGATCAGGGCCGTGTTCGCTTCGCCCTCGCTGGGCGCCGCGCGCACACGCGCCTTAAGCGCGAGATGGCCATCCGCGAAAGTCTCGATACCTTCGATTGAGTTGCGGCTTCCCCTGGGCGTCAGCCGCACGCTGACCACAACTCCGCCGGCGGCCCTCGACCATGGCGTTGGCGACATCAATCAAAATACGTTCGGGTAGATGTACCGGACGATGACGTTTTCGAGGAAGAGGATGATCAGGATCAGGATCACCGGCGAAACGTCGATACCACCCAGATTGGGAAGCATGGAGCGTATCGGCCGCAGCAGGGGCTCAGTAATACGGTAAAGAAACTCACCGATGGTCGCCACGACCTGGTTGCGGGTATTGACCACGCTGAAGGCGATCAACCAGGACAGCACTGCGGCCGCAATCAAAATCCAAATATAGGCTTGCAGGACCAGCAGAATAATATCGAGAAGCGCGCGCATGAGTGTCCGCCTGTTCGAAAACCGGGCGCAAAGTAGCGGGTCGAACGCCGCCAAACAAGCCGACATCCGGCACCGCTGCCAATTGCGTGTCCTTGACAGGCCAAACCCCTGGCCCTAAATGGCGCCCACTCGCCGCATATTTCGCACAACGATATTGTCGTTGCCGTTCGGCGGGGCCGTAGCTCAGTTGGGAGAGCGCCTCGTTCGCAATGAGGAGGTCAGGGGTTCAAATCCCCTCGGCTCCACCACTCAAGCCCTTCAAGACCGATCGTTATTCACATCACGGGATTTCAACGGGCGGCCGGTCTTTCTTGCGGGTTGTGCCGCTGAGAACCGATGCGCGTTATCGCCAATGACGCGTGCAATCTCGATAAAGCGGAGTGCTTAAGCGCAGCACACGTTGAGTTCGAACGCGCAGTGCCGACCTAAGCAGTGCCAAGAACGGACAATCGTGAAGTTTTGGGCGCCAGTGATGCCGCGCGAGAGCTGCAGCGGGGAAGGTCGCTAACCGTCCCAACTCGCTTTTCTGAGGCCCTCGAGCATGTGGGCGTGGTCTTCCGGCCGAAACCAGGGCGGGCGTTCGCGAACTTGAAGTCGAACCAGGCCGGCGAGACCATAATGGCCTACGAGGCCACCGTCGAAGCGGCGAAACGGGCGATTCGATCAAAACAAGGCGCCTTGTGGGGCCAGGACGACACAGTTCCGCCCGGCCGCCTTTGCCGCGTAGAGCGCACGATCGGCGGCCGCTACGATAGGCTGCGCCGTGTCGTCAATGCGATCCGAGACGACCGCACCAAAACTTGCCGTGACGGTTCTGGAATCGGCACCGAGGATAAAGGGTGAAGCGCTAACGGCCTCCCTTAGGCGTTCCGCTGTAAATTTCAGAGCTTCATTCGTGGTGTCGGCGATGATGATTAAAAATTCCTCACCGCCATATCGCCCCAGTTGATCGCTCTACCGAAGGGCCCCAGCCACGCGGCGCGTGAACTCAATGAGTGCGGCGTCTCCGGCCGGGTGACCCAAACTATCGTTGAGCCCTTTAAAATGGTCGATATCCGCCATAATAACTCCAACGGATTTGCGGCTCTCGGCTTTGCCTATTAGCGCACGAGCCAATGCAGCGATAATTGCGCTGCGGTTCAGAATTCCGGTCAAAGCATCTCTCGAGGCGACTTCTTCAAGCCTTCGACCTTCATTCACTAGCTGGCGATTGCGCTCGACAATATTCTGGTACACGCGAACTCTTATCGATGACGATCGAAACCTGGCTGGCGATCTGACGAAAAATCGTTTGATAAATCTGCACGATATGTATTTTTGTATTGGCTGGTGAAAAACAAAAACCCGATCGGTCGATTGCCGACGATAAGCGGACAGGTAAGATTGGAGCGGCCTCCCTCCACTACGATTCAATTCGTGGAATCGGACGTGGGCTTCGCTTTAAGGTATTCTTCCAGATCGTTGATGATGCGTGGCTGACCATCAAGCAAAATCCGTTCAAGGCTGCTGCCGGCAATAGGTCGGGAATAGTCCGCCGCAATTTGAATCAGACCAAGATTTGACCGAGCCCAATAAGACGTCACCTGACTTTTATCGTCGGAAAGAAAGGCGCAACCGATGCGCTCGTACGGAATCAACCCGATAAATCCCTCGAAAATCCGGTTTAGCACGTCAGAAACCGATAACCCCTGCTCAACGGTCTCGACCAGATGGGCCAGTTGTTGGCTTTCTCGCTCGCGCCGAGTGAGCGTGTCTGCGAGCAGTCGAAGTTCGTGGCCAAGCCGCGCCAACGGGTCGCTTTGGTCCGAATCGAGGTTTGGTACAGGCTTGCCGGCGCGCAGTTGACGGACCCAGTTTGCATAGGCCTCAAGGCGTTCAGTCACATCGTCCGCTTGAACAGGCTTTATCGCCATCGAAATCCAGCTCTATTTAAACGCGACACCAATTCGCTTTTCGGCTCGCCAGACAACGTGGCACGGTCGCTGAATTTTCCCAGCCTCTAATTCCAGGATGAAGTCTTCGGGGACGCCAAGTGGACCGGCCACGCCGAGACACGCTCCTGCGTCCGACAAATTTCAAACCGTGCAGTCGATTCCCCGAGTGTGGTCGATTGCAATCGTCCCGCCCTTGAGCACGCGATGACGTTGAACTTTGCGGCGTTCATTCACGGCAAAAATCCAAGTTTGGCCCACCTTGAGCCCCAAGGTTTAAAATCGATGAAAGTCAGAACTAGGGATAAGTACGTAGGTTTCGGCGGCCGTCCGCGCATGCCGAGCTCAGGGTTCAAATCCCCTCGGCTCCACCACCGCCGAAATCATCTCATAAATCGCGAAACCCCGCTTAGTCGCCCGTTCGCGTGACGCGAGTTGATCGCCTGATCCTGTGCGGGTGCCGATACTGGTTCATAACCGTACGGCAGGCCTCGGTGAGCAGATTGCGGTTCTTCATAAGGCACTCAAACACCTCGTGGCGGCTCGGGATGGCGCTCCAGCAAACCCTGAACGCATCGCCGAAACAGGCATCGCGCTCACTTGAGGTTTCGGCGGCGGCAGGCGACCACATGAACAAAACTGTTACAGCCAGCGTAACTGGGATAAAGCCCGCGCACGCGATCCGGCATGTGATCCTCGATTGTTTTTTCGGCAGGGAGGAGGACGCGCCCGCCAAATTGATTTTGGATGTCAGCCTGATGATCGCGCCCCCGACTGCATCGAATGATACGCCCACGATTGTCTTTCTCCCTATGGCCGTTGCGCCACAGTGGATAACATATTCAAAAGTTCCGCAGATGAATTGAGTTTTCCGGACGCGACGGATTGTTCTAGGTCGACGGTTCGTCGTCGCCTTTTGCTCTGATGCCGATGGCTGCCATTTCCATCGGAATGATAATCTCGCAATGCAGGCCTTGCGGCTCAAAGCCAAGGCGCGCCTCGCCGCCAAGTTCCGCGGCAATGCTTCCCTCAATAAGCTTGGATCCAAAGCCGCGCTGCTCCGGCTCGGAAACCGATGGGCCGCCCTGCTCGACCCAGTCGATGCGCAATTGCAGACGCCCGTCATCGGCCCGCACGGGCTGCCAGTGGATTTCAATGCGACCGCCCGGAACGGACAGGGCGCCATACTTTGCGGCATTCGTCGTCAGCTCATGGATAGCCATCGCCAACGTCAGAACCGCACGCGGCCGCAGCACAACATCTTCGCCGCGCAACACAACGCGGTGGGGAGCCGCTCCGGCATACGGCGCAAGGCTTCCCGACAGCAGATCCCGCAAGTCCGCGCTTTCCCAATGATGCATGGTCAGCTGATCATGCGCCTTGGACAGGGCGATCAAGCGTCCTTCAAATCGCTCGCGGAAAACCATGGGCGTGACGGCGGCGCGCGCTGTCTGCGCAGCGAGCGACTGCACGGTTGCAAGCGTGTTCTTCACCCGGTGATTTAATTCGTCCATCAATAATTTCTGCCGCTGCTCCGCTGCCTTGCGCTCGGTGATGTCCTGCACCACGCGGACAAGATAGAGCAGACGGTCGTCGGCATCGCGCACCGGAGAAGAACGCACCGACAGCCAGATCACCCGGCCGTCCCTGCGGACAAAACGCTTTTCAACCGAATAAAAATCGAGTTCGCCCGCAACCTGTTTTCGAAATGCACCGCGATCAGGGTCGGCATCGTCAGGATGCGTGTGGGTGAACAGCTTGTTTTCAAGCAGATGTTCGCGACTAAACCCGGTGATCGCGCAAATTGCTTCGTTGACCCGCAGAAATCGGCCGTCAGGAGCAATTTCCGAAATTCCGATGGCGACATGTTCGTAAGTCGCCGCAAATCGCTGTTCCTGTTCGAGCGCAAACATTCGTGAGCGCTCGAGTGCGGAATCCACCCGTTTGCGTTCGGTGATGTCCAGAAAACAATTCACTGCACCGACCAGATTGCCCTTGGCATCGCGCAATGGATCAACGTTCACGGAAACGATGAGTTGTGTGCCGTCGGCACGTTCGACAATCCGCTCAACGTCGCGCGCAGGATTACCGGTGGCCAGGACTTCGGCCACTATCGAACGTTCAACCGGCGCGCCATCGAGTTCAAAAAATCGGGCACTTTCGCGGAATTCTTCGTGCAATTGGCCCCGCTCCGGCGCGCGGCCCCAGATTGCCACAGCGTGTCGATTGTACTGAAGGATCGTGCCCTTGGCGTCGCAGATAAAAGTCGCGATCGGCAGAAGGTCGAGAATACCATCGGATGCGCGCAGCATTGCATCCAGCGCGGGCGGGATTGGTCGCACCGCAGAAGACGCATAATTTTTCGAATCCGCCATCCGCACGCCTCCGCGTGGACACCGAGCCCGAACCCCCGACGCAACGATCAGACTGAATGGCAATTTGTCAATGGCGCGGCGCGGTAGACCGCATTTTCGATAAACCGCAAAAGATCCCGCCTAGCTCGCGTTTTTAGCTGCCTGATCGGCCGGCGCGCGGCCAATCCAATGTTCGATGAATGCAGCGAGCCAGTTTCGTGACGCCAGATCATGCACCGCACGATCGGCAATATGCTCGTGACGTTGTTTCGCCCCAGGTAATTCCATGCGATGGGCACCGCGAACGAGCCATCGGTACATCATCGCATGTGTGACTTCGGGATGAAACTGCAAGGCATAGCCTGTGCCGTAACGGAAGGCTTGAACCGAGAACGCATCGCCTTCCGCCAGCAACTCGCTGCCCGACGGTAAGTCGAAACCTTCGCGATGCCATTGATAAACATGGTCCGGCCATTCGGCGCAGATTTGCCGCCCCGCATCTGTCGGCCGGATCGGATAATAGCCGACTTCGGCATGACCTTGCGGGTGCGGATAAACACGGGCGCCAAGCTGGCGTGCCATCATCTGCGCTCCCAGGCAGATTCCCAGGTAAGGTTTTTTGTCGCGCAGCGGCACGCGGATCCAGTCGATTTCCCGCTGCACAAATTCCTCGTTGTCGTTGGCGCTTTGCGGGCCGCCGAAAATCGCCGCACCGGCATGCTCCTCCATCGTCTCCGGCAAAGGATCGCCAAACCGGGGCCGGCGGATATCGAGCGGATAGCCGAGCTTTGCCAGCGTCTGGCCGACGCGGCCGGGCGAGGAATGCTCCTGATGCAGAATGAGAAGAATGGGCTTCATATGATTTGCGCGATCAAGCGGACGCTCACTACTAGCCGCTCCTTTGAGGTTTGCAAATATGGCCGCCGGAGGGCCGCTATGTCCCCTGCGCGGACCTGCGTCTGCTTTGCCGGGAATCAACGACCGCCAGAACCATGCGGCGCGGAATGAGGCGTATTAACACGGTGATCAACCTATTAAGAAGGCCCGGCACAATCGTCCTATGGCCATCCATCAGGCCGCGATAGCCCGCTTCCGCCACATCCTCCGCCGACTGGGTGAGGATACTCGGCGCCAGCTTGCCGCCACTGACGCCGGCGCGCTCGGCAAACTCCGTCGGTACCGGCCCCGGGCAAAGCACGGCAACGCGGATTCCGCGTGGCTTGAGTTCGCTGTGCAGCGCCTCTGTGAATGAAAGCAC
Organism: uncultured Pseudomonadota bacterium; assembly: GCA_963702605.1. GTDB lineage: Bacteria > Pseudomonadota > Alphaproteobacteria > Rhizobiales > Xanthobacteraceae > Pseudolabrys. The sequence continues at coordinate 60,512 of CAVPDI010000028.1, read as the reverse complement.
GTAAGCCTTGGTCGCGTAGTAAACCGCCATGCCGGGCCCGGGAGAAAGCCCGCCATCGAGCCGACGTTGAGCAGGCCTCCGCGATGACGGGCAAGACTGTCGACGAACGCGAGTGACAATTCCGTCAGCGCGCGAACATTGAGATCGATCATCTGCAGTTGTTCGCCGCGATCGCGTGCGCTGGCCAGGCCGACGAGGCCGAAGCCGGCATTGTTGACGACAAATTGCGGTTCGACATTCTCCGCCGCCAGGCGGTCGGCCATCTCGCGCGCAGCACCCGGCTTTACGAGATCAATCGCCATGACGATCGGACGGTGCCCACCGGATAATGCGATTTCGTCGGCAAGTTCACGCAATCTGTCTTCGCGTCGCGCGACCAGCACCAATTCATGGCCGTGACGCGCGAACACGCGTGCCAGCGCGACTCCGATTCCGGCAGAAGCCCCGGTGATGACGGCAATGGGCCGCGGGTTCGTCATGTCTTCTCTTCACCTTACCCCGCGCGCCCGCCTTTCGCGCCAATCCAACGCTCCGCTGCCGATCCACTATTCGAGGTATTTGCTCGGTGGGAAGTCGCGCGAGAACACCGGCTGCTCGACGAACTTCTTCGGATCGAAGGTCCAGAACTGGCTCACCTGCGGGTAGGTCTTGATGATAGTGTTGGTGAGCTTTCCGTTGACAGGCGCCACCTTGCGAATGTGGATGTCGAGTATCGGCGTGCCGTATTCATCGAGCCGCACCGGCCCGATCGGGCCATGAGCGAGACGGACGTCGTGCATCGCCTTGAGGAAGGCTGCCGCATCGTCGGTCTTGCCACCCGTGGATTTCAACGCCTCCTCGATGATGAGAAGCGCCGTGTACGGGCCCGCGGTATAGAAGCCGGGATCGTGTTTGTACGCTTCGTTGATTCCTGCGACAAATTTCTTGTTGTCCGGCGTGTCGAGGCCGGCGGCGTACCAACCGCCGGTAAAGACGCCAACCGCTTCATCGCCCATCAGCTTGAGAATGCCTTCGTCGGTGCTGGTGGTGTTGCCAAGGACGGCAATTTTTCCCTTAAGCCCAAATTCGCTGAACTGCTTGAGGAACCGCAGCGGGTTGCTGCCGGCAAATCCCATATAGATCGCCTGGACGTCGCCCTTGATCTGCGCAAGATACGGTCCGTATTCCGGCGCGTTGAGCGGTGGCCATAGCTTCTGCACGATCTTGCCGCCGGCGCCCTCGAAACCAAGCTGAAATCCGCCGGCGCCTTCGTGGCCATAGGTGAAATCTTCGGCGACGATCGTAATCTTCTTGAAGCCAAGCGTCTTGGCCGCATAGTCGCCGAGCGGATAGGTGACCTGCGGCGCCGTACCAAACGCATGCAGCACCCATGGGTTCACCGCGTGGCTTTTCAGATCGACCGTGGCGGCCGAGGTCGTGGTGATCAACGGCACCTTTGTGTCGCGAACATAGCCATCCATCGCAATCGCTTCATTGGTCGCCAGCGGGCCGATCGACACCGCCACTTTGTGGCGCTCGACGAGCTCCTGGAGTTTGGTTTTGGCAAGCGCCGGGTTGCCAGCCGTGTCCTGCGTAACCAGCTCGACCTTGCGGCCGGCGATCATGCCGTTGCGCTCCTTGAGAAAGAGCGCAGCGCCTTCTTCCTGCTGCTTGCCGCCGGCGGCAAGTGGACCGGTGAGGACCGTAAGAAACCCGATTTTGAGCGGCGGCGCGGATTGCGCAAACACTTGCGGTGCCGGGAAAAGGCTGACCGCGGCACCCGCTTTGAGCAGCGTGCGTCGTGACACTCCAAATTTGCTGTTTCTTGCCGACATCGACGGTTCCTCCCTGTAGGTCCGACGTTTCCCTTATTGCGGGAAATCGACGAACAATAGCGTTTGGCGCCGGATCAAGTAGCCGGCCCGACAAGCCGCCCTACCCCCAATCAACCCCAAATATTCGATTATATTCGCATATCCGACAACTTCCGCCACCACCAATCAGGGGCAAACAATGTCGGATGCGCAGGACCCGGAGAGGCCTATTCGATGGCCTTGCCCTTGCGATAGCTCTCCTCAAGGAGGCGAATATTATTCTGCACGTATTTGTTGTTCGGATCTTTGCGCTGGGCAGCCGCGAGCGTCGCACGCGCACGTTTGTAGTCGCCGCGCAGCATGTATGAGTAGCCCTGATTGTTGAGAATTTCGACCGTCGGACCGACGATACCGATCGCCTGAGAATAAGCGCGATCGGCCAGATCAAACCGGCGCAATCGATCATAAGATGCAGCGAGACCGAGCCATGCCTCGGCATCGCGCGGATGTTTTTCGACGGCGCGGCGGAAGTGTTTTTCCGCGAGACCAAAATCGTTCGCGCGATAGTGCTTCTTGCCGAGGCTCAAGTCGTCATTCGGATCGCCGCCAAGCAACCCCGGCTCGGCCGCCGCGGGCACGCCCAGCGGCGGAGGTACCGAACCTGTGGATTCGGTGCCGGCCTGCTCCGGTGCGGCGGCGTCGGATGTCTGCTGCGAGGGATCAGCTGATTGCGATGCCGAGGCTGACGCATCGGCGCCTGGCGTCTTCGCGGCAAACAAATTGGAGAAGCTGGAAGAGGTCGTGCACCCGGCGAGCCACAGAGCGGCCATCGCGATGATCAGGGATCGGGCAATTCCAATAAGCATGTCAAAGCCTTGCGGAAGCACCCGGTATCGGGGAACTCCGTCAGGCTAGGGGAGGATGGTTAAGAATATCTTCACCGTACGGAGTCGGCCGCCATAACATGAGATAAATCGGCCAATTGGGCCTGCCGGCGCGCTCATAATGCCCGGTATTTCCTAGAAGTAATGCCCTGCGTGCAGACGTACGAATACCGGCAACAGGATGACGACGAACAAGACCGGGAAGATGCAGGCCATCATCGGCACGGCGAGCTTGGCCGGCAGCGCGTAGGCCTTTTCCTCGGCCCGGGACAGACGTTTATGGCGCATGTCGTCGCTATAGACGCGCATGGCATCGGTGATGCTCGAACCCAGGTCGATCGACTGATTGATCAGGGTCGCAAATGCGTGCGCCTCGTCGAGCGCAAGGCGGTCGGCAAAATTTTCGAGTGCGTCCTTGAGCGCGCGCCCGGCGCGGATCTCGAGATTCGTCAGATGAATATTGGCGGTGAGCGATGGATAGCTCGTGCCCAATTCATGCGAGACGCGTTCGAGCGAAGCCTCCATCGACAGGCCTGAATCCGCGCAGACCACGAGCAGATCCATGAAATCCGGAAAGCCTGAGCGATGCTCGACCTTGCGCGCCGATATGCGCTTGTCGATGTAGACGCTGGGCCCGACATAACCGGCGACACCGCCGACTATGACCATCACCCAGACCATCGAGCCACTCATCCTCATAAAAGGCAGAAACAGGAATACGGCGGCTGCCAGACCAACGGCCAACGCGGTACGCGCGATGAAGAAATATGCAACGGCGCGTGGGTCATAGATGCCGGCCTGAACGAGGCGCCGGCGGAGCACTTTCATGTTCTCGTCGTTGGCCGACCCATAGTGCTTGTTGGTGTAGTCGATGAGCTTGGCGACGGTTCTTTGGCTCGAATGCTGCAGCGAGCGCGAGTGACTTGCTTCACGTTCGGCCTCGTTCATGATTCGCGCCGTGCGCTTCTTAACCGAATTACGCACGCGTATTGCCGCCATCACCGAGAACGCCAGCGTGCCGGCCGCGAGAAATATCAACAGCCCTATCAGCATTGTGTTGCTGTCGCTGAACGTGCTTGCGAATACAGAGCCCATCGGTCAGATCCTGAAATTGACCATGCGATACATGATGAAATTGCCGACGCCCATCCAGCATCCGGCAAGCGCGAGGATAATTTTCGTCAGGTCCTGATCCCAAACGCTGGCGTAGAAGTTCGGCACCAGGAACTGGATGATGCCAAACATGCCGATCGGGAGCGAAGAAAGTATCATGGCTGATGCCCGGCCTTCCGCCGCCAGCGCGCGAATTTTGCGGCGCATTTTGAAACGCTCGCGGATAACCGTAGAGAGATTTTCGAGAATTTCGCCGAGATTGCCGCCGGTCGAGCGCTGGATTGCAACCGCCGTCACGAACAGCGGCAAGTCGTCGGTCCCGACACGAAAGTACAAATTGCGCATCGCGGTCTCAAGATCCGACCCGTAGGTCAGCTCGTCGGAGATGATACCGAATTCGGTACCGATTGGATCCGGCATTTCCTTCGCCACCATCGAGATGGCGATCGGGACCGGATGGCCCGCCCGCAGCGACCTGACAATAATATCGATCGCATCCGGAAACTGCGCGCCGAATTTTTTCTGGCGCCGTCCGCGCAGGATTTTCAAAGCCAGAGGCGGCAACAGGATCCCGCCGGCGAGGGCGGAAAGGACGGCGAAGGAGACTTTGCCGTTAAAAACCATGACCGCCGCAAAGATCGCAACCATCCCTATAACGGCAAAAAGGATCAGCCGGCCAAACCCGATCGTCAGGCCGGACTGCAGCAGCAGCTGATTGAGATTGACGAGCGGCAGCCGGTAGTCACCACCGCTGGTCAGGCCGCGCTCCCGCCGCAGCTGAATGAGAACGCTCTCGCGGTCGGTCTTGCCCGACATCACCTTGAGGCGGCGATTGATGTTCTTGCGATAGGACGCGTTGTTGTAGACCAGCAGATACATGCCTTCCGCGAACATCGCGGCCGAAAGCCCGATCAGCAGGTAGAACAGATAAATCGAATTGAAATTGGACATGGCCGTTCAGAGCGGCTGTGAGGGATCGAAGTAGTTGCCGGGAATCTTGATTCCCAGATTTGACAGATGGGAAAGGAAGCGCGGCCGCACACCGGTCGCCTGGTAATGGCCCTGCACCGTGCCGTCAGCAGCAGTTCCAGTACGCACGTACTTGAATATTTCCTGCATCTGAATGATGTCGCCCTCGAGTCCCGTGACTTCCGCGATCGACGTGACCTTGCGCCGGCCATCCGACTGGCGCTGAAGCTGGACGATGAGCTGAATGGCGTTGGCGATCTGACTGCGGATCGAAGCGACTGTCATCGGCAGGCCCGCCATGCCGATCATCTGCTCAAGACGCGAGAGCGCGTCGCGCGGTGTGTTGGCGTGGACCGTGGCCATCGAGCCTTCGTGGCCGGTATTCATCGCCTGCAGCATGTCGAAGGCTTCTTCGCCGCGGCACTCGCCGAGGATGATGCGGTCGGGTCGCATGCGCAGTGCGTTTTTCACGAGTTCGCGCTGACGTATCTCGCCTTTGCCTTCAATATTCGGCGGCCGCGTCTCCATTCGGCCGACATGGGGCTGTTGCAGCTGCAATTCAGCGGCGTCTTCGATTGTCAGCAGACGTTCCTTTTCGGAAATAAAGGCAGAAAGCGCGTTGAGCATCGTCGTCTTGCCCGAACCGGTGCCGCCCGAAATGATCGTTGTGACGCGCGACTTGACCGCCGCCGCCAGCACCTCGGCCATAGCCGGGCGCAGTGCGCCGACTTCCACGAGCTTGGTGAGATTGAATGGCTTCTTGGAAAACTTACGGATCGAGACGAGGGGACCATCGACACCGATCGGGCGTACCGCCACGTTGACGCGCGAACCGTCCAGCAGACGGGCGTCGCAGAGAGGGTGCGATTCGTCGACGCGCCGGCCAACCGCTGCAACGATTTTATTGATGATACGCAGAAGATGCTGCTCGTCCTTGAAGCGCACCGACAGCGGCTCCAGTACGCCGGCCCGTTCGACATAGACGCATTCATGCCCGTTGATCAGGATATCGTTGATCGTCGGGTCCTTGAGGAGCGGCTCGAGAGGACCCAAACCCGTCATCTCGTCGAGAATTTCCGAGACGAAATCGCTGAGTTCCTGGGTATTGAGAGGAAGGCGCTCGACCAGCACATACTGTGAAACAAGTTGCTGGACGTGCCGGCGAACTTCTTCTTCCGGTACTTTATCCAGTGCCGAGAGATTGATTTCCTCGATCAGACGGCGATGCAAGCGTACCTTGGCGTCGAGAAGCTTTTCACTGAGCAACGGACTTTCCGTCGGCTGAGCGGGCGCGCCCTCCTCGGCCGTCGCCTCGGGAACAACGGTCCAGGAAACGCCCTCAAGCTCCGACGACGGCGGTTCTTCGGCTACCGGCAATTTGGGCGATGCAGTGCGACGTGCAGTGAAGCGGCCTGCCATCTTAGCCTACCATCGAAAGCTTGAGTTTCTTCAGAAGCGCAATCGGCTGGCTGTCAGCGCCCGCCTTGGACACCGGCGCATCCAGCACCAGCTTTTTGAGCTCCGCGGTAATCTTGTTGCCCGGCTTGACTTCATCGAGCGGGACGCCTCGATCGATCGCCTCGCGGACGAGCGCATAGTCATTGGGAATCGCGCTCAGGAAGGCGTCTCCAAGTGTCTGCGCGAGGTCGGCGCGACGCAGGCCCGAATCAAACATGCGCTGGCTGAAGCGATTGACGATCACCTGTGGATTGGGGCCATCGCCCAGCCTTTCCCTGATTGCTGCGACCAGTTGCTTTGCATGGCGCAACCCGGGAACGGTAGTTTCACTGACGATGAACAGCTTGTTCGAACCAAGCAGCACGCTGTCGGTCCATGAGAACCAGGTGCGCGGCATGTCGAATACGACATATTCGAAATTGTTCGACACGAGGTCGAGCAAGCGCGTCACGACATCCGGATCAAACGAGCGCATCTCCGCCGGGCGGTTTGGCGCAGCGACAACGGCGAGCCCCGACGCGTGGTATGACAGCATGACTTCCAGCAGCTGCCGATCAAGACGATCCGGCCGCGGTTCGATTTCCGCCAAATTGAGGCGCGGCTCGAGGTCGAGATAGTCCGCAACCGAGCCGTGTTGAAAGTCGAGGTCTACAAGACACGTCGACGGCTTTGCGCGCTGGCTCCCGCTGTTGAGCAGGATCATCGCGCTCTGCACGGCGAGCGTCGTGACGCCGGCGCCGCCCACTGCAGGCAGGAAGGTGTAGATCTTCGCTTCAGTGGGCTCCACGCCGCCGCCGGGACCTTTGGCAACACGTGCGCAGGCACGCACCAAATCAATCGGCTCGACCGGCTTCACGAGGAAATCGGCAATCCGCATCTGGAGAAGCGTGCGCGCGACATTCTCGTCGAAAACCTGGGTCACCGCGATGACCGGCGGCCAGGTGCCAATTCGCGCCATCAGCCGGGCGAGCGCGGCCATTTCGTCGGCGCGGCCGGCATCGAGATCGACCACAACGACCGTTGCTTCGCCGGTCTCCAATGTGTCGGCTTGCTCAGCGAGCCGGCCGGAAACCACTACAAGCTCGATCGCAGACGATGTCCCGAATGTAGCGCGCACTGAAGCGTCGAACGCCGCGTCGGCGGTCAGCACCACAACGCGGGTTCGGTTGGCCTCAGAATTTCGTCCAATGCGCATAACGCGATCGAGGTCCTGTCTATTTCACTGGCGCCGCAGGCTGCGTGACGGTCGTTCCGACCGGCGCCGCATTGCTCTGTCCGCCTTGTGATGATTCCTGATAGGCGCCGGACGTGCCGATGCCGCGCGGCGTGATCACCTTGTTGGTGCGATAGCGCTCGACCGCGGTTTGCATCTTCGCGCCATTGAACGCGATATTGCGATTGGCGCTGTCGCGCGGCCATGGGTCGACCATGTGCGTCACAACATTGGTCGCGACCGCATTGCCGCCGGAGAGTGCGATGGTATCGCGGCGATCGATATACTCGGAGCAGCCGGCAACTGCCGTGAGGAGCGCGGCAAGCGCGAGCGCGCGCATTGCTTTACTGAATGGCTGCATTGGATTCCCCCTTCGGCAGGTCGAGCATGTGCCCTGTAAACGGCCGGTCACCGGCAATGGCGATACGGGCCGTGACGGGCGTGAGCGCGCGCGCCTCTTCCCGACTGACCTCGGTCTTGCCGAGCAAGAAGAAGTCGACGTCGTTCGGCGGCAATGTATCGTCGGTCGGTACCTTGATCTCGTCGCCGGGCCGCGCCGGACGCACCAGGTGCGGCGTGACGATGATGGCAAGATCGGTTTCATTTTTCTGGAAGGATTTGCTCGAGAACAGCGCACCCAGCACCGGCACGCTGCCAAGCCAAGGCAGCTGCTCGAGCTGGTTCTTGTTGTCGCTCTGCAGCAGTCCGCCGATCACGAAGCTCTGTCCGTCGCGCAACTCAACCGTCGTCGATGCACGGCGCACGATGAGGGCGGGAACGGAGATGCCGTTGCTGACTGCAACCGTATGGGTCGTGTCGATCTGGCTGACTTCCGGCTCGATCTTCATATTGATCAGGCCGTGGCTGAGCACCGTCGGCGTGAAAGCCAGGCCGACGCCGTATTTCTTGTAGTCGACCGACACCTGGCCGAACGACCCGGAAACCGGGATTGGATACTCGCCGCCGGCAAGGAAGCTCGCTGTGTCGCCGGAAAGCGCCACGAGGTTCGGTTCGGCCAGGCTGCGGGCAATGCCTTTCTGCTCGAGGGCGTTGATCAGCACGTCAGTCGAAACCCCGCTGGCCACGATGCGGCCAACCAGGAACCCGAACGGCGACGAACCGGAGATCAAACCTGCCGCCGTCTCGGTCGCAATCGATGAGGCTGTCACTGGCAAATCGCCGGCGTTCACGCGGTTACCGATATTGGTGATGCTGCTTCCGCCGAAACGATTCCACTGAACGCCCAGCTCGCGGCCGGCAGTGCGCGAAATTTCGATAAAGCGCACTTCCAGAAGCACCTGCTGCGGCGACATCACCGATACGGAATTGATAATGTCCGGCCCGAACTGGCGCGCTATGGTAACCGCCTTGTCGAGGGTTGTTGCATCCACGACCTCGCCTGAGAGCATAATGCGTCCATTGACGGTGGACGCCTGGATGCGCGATCCCGGGAAACGCCGCTGCAACTCGTTCTTCAGCCGCGTGATGTCGTAGGAAACCTCGACGTCGAAGATGCCGACGAGCTTCTTGCCTTCGGTATATACCGACACGCGCGTTGTGCCGATCTTCTTGCCGAGTATGGAGAGTGACCGATCGGTGAGCGGGTTGACGTCGGCAACTTCCGGATCGCCGACCACGACGTCGACGAAACTGGTGTCGGTGCGCACATCTTCGGATTTGCCAACGGGAACAGTCACCATGACCGTGCGGTTGTTTCCGCTGATCTGGATAGAGCGCCCCTGAGCGTAGGCATCGCCGACCATCCCCAAAATCGACGCCGCCAGCGCGATGGCCAGCGCGATCAGAAGATCGCGCAGCCAGTTGCCGCGTTCGGTAGTCCTGTCCACAGTCGGCCAGCGAAAGCCGGCGCTGATTTCATTGTGCTTATTCACGACACACTCCCCACCCCTTGAATGATCACAAAGCCCGGAATCACCAGGCCACTGGTCCCCGCTCCGTTGCCGCTGAGGCCCCATTACGTCCCTCGGCCGGAACGGTGTATTCCTGCTTCGCCGCCGCGCGCGTCACCACGACTGTCGTGGTGACACCCTTGTCTGAGTTCACAGGTTCGTTGGTCCCAAGATCCTGAAGCGTGACCTTGCGGGTTTTCACTTCGGCGGTCTCACCCGCCTTGCGGAGCAACAGCGAAAGACTGCCGACCGAAGATGCGAGCCACAGCTTTTGCGCCTCGACGGTGTCGACCTCCAACGTCACGGATTTCGCGACCGTAGCCTTGGCCGCGCGTTCATCGGCAATTTGATCGACTGCGAGCACGCGCGTGTTCTGCAACACGACCTGAGTGGTGGCTGAACCTTTGTCGATCTGTCGCGTGAGCACGACGTCGACGTGATCGCCGGGCAGGACAAATCCGCCGACGCCTTCAACGTCGTTCACGCGGATCGTGACAGCCTTCATGCCCGGCTTGACGAGCGCGGAAAGAGTCGCTCGCTGGCCCGGTCCGGTAATCTTGAGCGCGAGCACGGGCTCGTTCGCTTCAATGGCGGCCAGCACGACACGGCGGCCACCGGACAGAACGTCGCCAATCTTTGAGAAAGCGCCGCTCGGCAGCGAGTCAGAAGGCCACGGAACCTCCTGGAGCATGGCGGCATTGAGCTCTGTGCCAAACCGCAGCGCCTGCTTGGCGACGACGACCGTCTGCGACGCGACCGGTTTCGTCTCGATATTCTTCGCCCGCATGCTGGCCTGGTTGTTGAGCCAGACCTGGGCGATGAATACAGCGAGCAAGCCGAAGACAACGGCGAACCCGATCATGACGATAGTACTGGCACGCACGGCGATGAGCCCCGTTTTACGCGACCGAACTGTTCCCCGGTCTCTTCATGCGAACACTAGGGGCGAGGCAGTATTGAATTACTAAAATCATTGGCGCAATTGCGCCTATGCTGAAGAGCCCATGAATTGCTAGCGTTTAAATGTGGTATCCGAACTGCGATAAACTTTAGAGTAACCTTGCGGGGCATTAACAATACTAGATCGTATACTGGTGTCCCTGGTAAGATTCAATTCAGTCTGTTCCCCGAGGCGCCGCGCAGAAAGTGCACGTCATTATTGGTTTTCGCTCGTGTAATCGAGCCGGCGCCGTCATCGCCGCAAGTTCATAAAGACTAAGACACGGTTACCGAATTACATTATCGAAAGTTGCCCATGCGACGGCATTGCGGCAACATGCCGTTCCTGTCGCAAGCCCAACGACGACACATCTCCGGCCGGTGTGCCGTCATGATTTTACCTGGAGATTTACCGACGATGTCGAAACCTCGCATTAGCTACGTCGATCCATCGACGATCAATGATCCGGCGATGATCGCGGAATTCGAACGCTGCGCACGCGAGGGAACGCCGCGGCCGGAAAGTCAGGCTATTCGCGCGCACGTGCCCGCAACCTTCTGGTCGTTCGCCAATACTTGGCGCGACGTATTCAAGAACGGCGTCGCCGATCACAAGATCAAGGAGCTCTGCCGCATCTATGTCTCTCGTTCGGTCCTGTGCGAGTTCTGCGGCAACCAGCGCTCCGTAAAGGCGGCCAAATCCGGTCTCAAGGAAGACGACTATTCCGATTTGATCAATTTCGAGAGCTCAACACGCTACGATGATCGCCAGAAAGCTGCCCTCGCCTATGCCGAGGCGATTACCTGGGATCTTCCGACCGGTGATGCATTGTGGGCGCGCCTGCACAAGCACTTCAACGAAGCGGAGCTCGTCGAAATCGGGTATTTCGTGGCCATCACGATGGGCCAACAGCGCTGGCTACGCACACTCAACATCGAGCATCACCAGATCATGGCCGGTACCGACGCATCGATGGCGCCTGGTTTTGAGAACTTCGACGCGCTCAAACAGTCAAAACAGGCTGAGGATTACTGGGCGAAGATCAACTCCAAACCCGCAAAACAGGCTGCAGAGTGACAAGTCAGGCAACATCCGCAATTCGCATGGCTCCCGCGCCGCAGACCGCCAAAGACGAGCCGCGCATCCGTGTGCGCGGGCTCGGCAAACACTACGGCGCCCTCGAAGTATTCCGGAATATCGAGTTTGATGTCGGCGCGCGCGAGATCGTCGCGATTGTCGGTCCGTCCGGCTGTGGCAAGACGACGCTGCTTCGCTGTATCGACGGTCTGTTGCCCCACGATACCGGCGAGATTTGGGTTGGCCGTGAGCGTGTGACCGAGCCCATTGCCGGCGTCGCCATGGTCTTTCAGCATTTCGGGCTCTTCCCCTGGAAAACCGTTTTCGAAAACGTCGCCTATGGACTTCGCATGGCGGGCACGCCCAAGGCGGAAATTGACCGCAAGGTGCCGGAATTCATCAAGCTCGTCGGGCTGACAGGATTCGAGAGTGCGTATCCGTATCAGATGTCAGGCGGCATGCAGCAGCGCTGCGGCCTTGCGCGCGCGCTCGCTGTTGAACCAAATGTCTTGCTGATGGACGAACCTTTCGCCGCAGTCGATGCACAGACGCGCGAGATCCTGCAGTTCGAACTCCTGCGGATCTGGGAGCAACGGCCGACCGCGATGATATTCGTCACTCACTCGATCGAGGAAGCGGTCCTGCTGGGGCATCGGGTGATTGTGCTCAAGGGACGGCCGTCGAGTATCCACGAGACCATCACGATCGATCTCCCGGAGCCGCGCAACCGCGAGACGTTACGTGAGCCGCGGTTCGCCGAACTTCGCGAGCGCGTATGGGGCACGTTGATGCGCGAGGCTCGCGAGGCCGAATTCCAACTCGAGCGCTGAACAAGAAACAGAAGTTTAAAGGGAGGATTCAATGATCCGGAGAACGATTGCACTCACGGCTGGCTGGCTGCTGCTTGCAGCGTCATTGGCTGGGAACGCTCCCGCCTTGGCGCAGGGCAAGAAAATCATCGTGGCCACGCCCGGCATTCCGCCTATCTATTCCATGACCATAGCTTTTGTTGCGGAAAAGCAGGGCTTTTTCAAAAAGCACGGCGCCAACGTTGAAATCAAACCGTTCGATAACGGCACTGCCGCAGCGCGCGCGGTGGTTGCGGGCGATGTCGACATGGCATGGTCGCCGACGCCTCCGGTCATTAATCAGGTATCCAATGCCGGCGTGCCGCTGGTTGCGGTCTACGGAATGCCCAACCCGGACTGGGTGATCGGGACCACTGATGCAGGAAAGACCTGCAAAGATCTGGCTGGCCAGGACGTCGGTGTCGATTCAATCAATGGGGCTCGCTCGATTGCACTGCGCTCAATGCTTGCGGCCGGATGCAAGGAGGTGAAGATCGAGGAAGTCAAACAGATTGCGCTCGGCTCCAGTCCCGGCCAGGCGCTGCTCGCCGGGCGCCTGCATTTCGCCGTACTGCATCTCGACGACCTCGCCGAAATCCAGCACCAAGGCAAGAAGCTCAATGTCCTGCTGGCAATGAAAAATACCAACCCGACCAGTCACTACCTGATCATGGTCGCACGCAAGGACAACCTTGCGAAGAACCGTGACGCGATCGTGCGCACGGTTGCCGGCATGCTGGAAGCGGCCAGATTCATGCAGGATCCGAAGAATGCCGACGCAGTAGCCGATGCGGCGGCCGTCACCGGGCACGACAAGGAAGTCAACAAGGCCGCGCTCGCTGAATTCCTCAAGATCGACTTCTGGGCCGCGAAGGATGACGGCATGCCACGCAACAAGATTGAGGCGGTTGCCGCGCTGATGAAAAAAATCGGCTCGATCAAGCCCGACAAGGAGCCGGTAAAATTCGACGACTTCGTCGATGGCACAGTCTGGAAAGACGCCAGTGCAATGGTGAAATAAAAAACGAGGGCGTAAGGCGCACGCCCTGTCGTCGCTACCCCGAGGCCCAATTCAGCCGCGGGGCAATGGCGTCAATCGTCCGAGTTGAATGACTGGATCGGTGTCAGTGCTGAATACTTCCATCCGCCGCCATGGGCCGCTCTGGCTGAGTCTTCTCGCCGGCGTCGTCATTTGGGAAATCGTCGGGCGCTCGACCAGTGCGGCGTTCATGGTCCCGTTCTCGGAAACCCTGGTGCGTCTCTGGCAGCTCACGACGCGCGGAGAGTTCATTGCGCAATTCATCGATTCAGCACAACTTTTCCTCACAGGGTTCACGCTGGCGATAGCTGTTGGCGCGCCGCTCGGCTTGCTGCTCGCCCGCGTGCGCACCTTGCGAGTCGGCATCGAGCCTTACATCATGATTTTCTATGCCACCCCAATGGTGGCATTAATACCCTTCATCCTTTCGATGATGGGATTTGGCTTCGCACCCAAGGTGCTCGTCGTCTTTCTCTTCAGTGTCTTCCCGGTGCTCTACAACACAGTGGAAGGCGCGCGCAGCATCAAACCCGAACTCATCGAAGTAGCGAAATCCTACCGGTCCACAGAATGGTCGCTGTGGCGCGAAGTCATGCTGCCCTACACGCTGCCCTACATAATGACGGGAGTACGCCAGGCGATCGGCCGTGCCTTGGTCGGTATGATTGCCGCGGAGTTCTTTCTCTCGTCGACCGGCCTTGGCCAGCTGATCATGGGCGCTTCGCAGGACTTCGATACAGCCGGGGTGTTCGCATCCATTCTGGTGATCGGATTGATAGGGGTTGGATTGACCCGGCTCGGCTTAAAGATAGAGCAGCATTTTGCGCGCTGGAGGCAGTAGCCGATGACCGATTCAACGATCGGCGCATCGACGGCTCAGGCCGCTGGACCCCGTTCAGTTTCGCGAATTGCATCCCGCGAGGCCACCGGATTCATGCCGCGCCTGGTCACCGGGCTGGCAATCCTGATTGCGTGGGAATTCGTCGTCCGCGCCTTGGCACCGGCCTATGTCGCAAAACCGAGCACGGTCGTGCTCGCAATTCCCAAAGTCATCGTCGATCCTGCGTTTCTTCAAGCACTCGGTGCCACCCTTGCGGCAGTAGCCGAAGGACTGGCCATCACGATCGTCGTCGGCACCTGCATCGGCCTTCTGATGGGTCGCAGCGCCACTGTCGACCGGATGATCCGTGTCTACATCAATGGCTTCAACGCCATGCCTATGATCATTATTCTACCGCTGTTTTCGCTGTGGTTCGGCTACTCGAGCTCAGCGCGTATAGCCACGATTATTTTTGCGGCCATATTTGCGATCACCATGAATGTCGCCGACGGAGCACGTTCGGTGCCGCGCGAATTCCTGGAAGTGTCCCGGTCATTTCGCTCCGGCCGCATGCGAATGCTCACCGATATCGTCTTGCCGGCGTCGATGCCCTATTTGCTTGCCGGTTTCCGCCTGGCAGCCGGCCGGGCTCTGATCGGCGCGGTGGTGGCTGAATTCTTTCTCTCGATCGGCGGGATCGGCTACTACATCCTCTACAATTCGCGTTCCTACCATCACAACGAGGCTTTTGTCGGCGTGCTGCTGCTTGCCGGCTTCGGCGTCGGGTTCGAGCTGCTGGTGAACTGGACCACGCGCCGCTTCATGCCCTGGTATCGCCGCGACGAAAAAACCAACTGATCTCCCTGAAGCAAGGACCACAGGCCCATGTCATCCGACCCCCGGCTCAAGGCCGCTATCGCCCATTGGGGCCCGCGTTTCATTGCGAATGGAGTTGTTCTCACCGACTTCGAGGAGGTCACCGGATCGATTGAATCATATGACGATTGGTGCAGTGCCTGGTCGAAGCGCGCTGCCCATCATGAGCAGATCGGTCTCGAGGCAATGGCAAAGGGGCATTTTCTCACCGCCGGCGAAAGTCTCCAGCGTGCCGGCGTCTACTACCATTTCGCATCGTTCCTGTTCGTGCACGATCAGGCTCAGATGAGGGCCGCGCACAAGAAGCAGATCGAATGCCGTCAGCTCGCCCTTCCGCATCTTCGCCCGCCCGGCGAGCGTGTCGAAATTCCATATCAGGGCAAGAAACTGGCCGGAATCCTCCGCAAACCAACAGGCATCGACAAGCCGCCGGTCGTCGTAATGGCGGTTGGCCTCGATTTAACGAAGGAAGAAGGCGATGCATATGAAGCGCCGTTTCTGGCGCGCGGTGTCGCCACGCTGATGTTCGAAGGCCCCGGACAGGGCGAGGCGCAATATGAATTTGCCATTCGTGGCGACTATGAGGTGCCGGTCAAGGCAGTCATCGATTTCGTCGAGCGGCGCACGGATCTCGATCCAAAGCGCATCGGAATGTGGGGCGTAAGCCTTGGCGGCTACTATGCTCCGCGCGCGGCGGCTTTTGACAAGCGCATCAAGGCTTGCATCGCCCTTGGTGGGCCGTTCAATTGGGGAGAGGCATGGGATGGGCTGCCAGAACTCACGCGCGAGGCCTTTCGCGTGCGCAGTCATTGCAAGACGCAAGACGAAGCGCGGAAGAATGCCCAAACACTGTCACTTGAGGGCGTAGCTCAAAACATCACTTGTCCGCTTTTCATCGTGAATGGCCGGCTCGATCGCATCGTGCCCGCGAAGGATGCCGAACGCCTGGCGCGCGAAGCAAAAGGGCCCGTCGTCCTGATGATGATCGAGGATGGCAACCATATCGCGACCAACCGCGCCTATCGCTGGCGTCCGCAAAGCGCGGACTGGATGAAGGAGCAATTGGGGTAGCGTCTGCATCCGCTCACTAACGCGACAGCGCGCGGACGATTCACAGTACGAGAAATCCCCTTGGCATTGAATGCATGCGCTCGATTCCACTTTCCGTGACCAGCACCATTTCGCCGGTCTGCACGCCGGCCTTGCCGTCGCGGGTCACGACGTTCGGCTGAATCACAACGGTCTGTCCGGCGCGGAACGGTTCCGGTGGAACCGGACCAGCGGGGCGGCTTTTGCAGCCGAGGATTGGCGGCAGATAGCCGCCGCCATAGCCATGCAAAAGGTCGTCAATAATAGTGAACCCCGCCTCTTCAATCACGCCTGATGCATCGATGACCTGAGCCGGCGTCGTGCCGGCCTTGAGAACCGCCGCGATCGCGTCAAAGGCCGCGTCCGCCGCCGCATGGAGATCGCGATAAAGGCTGGTCGGTTCGCCGAGCGAGAAACTCCGCAATACCTGGCCTGGATGGTCCCAAAACGCGGCGCTGATTTCGGCCGCCACCGCATCGCCTGCCTGAACGCGACGCAGGCGGGCAAACTGGCGGGGCGCCGCCAGATCAGGTGAATTCATCGGCGTGACGCCGATGTAATGAATGACGTTTGTGGCGCCATAGCGAATATAGGCACGTTCGACCAGGTCACCGAGCTCGCGCTCGTTCAACCCGGGTATTATGCCATCGCGAAGCGCGGCCATCCCAAGATCGCTGAAATAGGCGCCGATGCGCAGCCAATCGAGTTCCTCGGCTGATTTTACCTGCCGCAAGCGGATGTAATCCCCGCTGAGATTCGTCGGCCGGCCAAATATTGCGGTCAGGGCTGCATGCTGACCGACCGAAAGCGGACCAACAGTCGCGACGCGACCGTTGCGGGCACCGCGCTGCTCGAGCACCCGGACCGCTGCAGCGATAGTCGATTCTCCACCCCATGCGACGTCGGCTTTTTCGGCGAGGATCTTTGCCTGCGGCACGTGATTGACGTACTGCACGAACAGGGCGTCGCGTTCGCCCGGCGTGAGCACGCCGACCGCTTCTGCGGTGACCGGCCATTGTGTAAGCCACTGCACGGCAGAGCCGAAACGGTTGGCGCCGCAGAAGACGAGATGATCGCAGTCCGCATCCGCCAGCAGAGCCTCAATTGCCGTCCGCCGTCGCGCCATCTCTCCTTCGGAGAAGCGCGGATATTCGGCATCGGTAATGCGCGCGAGCCGGGATGGAAGCGTCACGTGGCCTTCTTCGGCAGTGCCACGATCATGTCGAGTTCAACGCGCGCACCGGGCGATGACAATTGATTGATGCATACGGTCGTGCTGGCAGGTCTCCAATCTCCGAAATACTTGGCCATGGTGCGATGCATGGCGTCAGCATCGCGAAAATCGGTCAGATATTTCGTGATCTTCACTACGTCGCGCCAACCAGCGCCGACATGATCAAGGATCGACTTGATCGACTCCATTGCGCGCCGGGTCTGCTCTTCGATCGCGTGCGGCTGGACATGCTCCTCATCGACATGCGGATGCTTATGATAGAGCGGCGACGACGTCGCTCCCGAGACGAACATCAGATCGCAAGCGCCGACGATATGAATGGCGGGTGCATAGGGCATCGTGTGCGCCTCTTCCGGCTTCGGGTGCACGGCTTCGAGCCGAAAGCTTTTTTCCGGCTTTGTCATGACGGTCATTGGGAGCACTCCTTCGGATGACATAGCGATTGAATTCAGTCGACGCGCCAGTTGCCGAGCACGGCGTCCACGGCGTCCTGCAGCTTGGTCACGATGATACCTAACACCGCGAGAACAATCAGCACGGCAAAAACCTGCTCGGTTTCCAGTATTTGCCCGGCAAGGTATAGCCGGGCACCGAGCCCGACCTTGCCGACAACCATTTCGGCCGCGACCACAAGAATGATGGAAACGCCGAGCCCGAGGCGGACGCCCGCAAAGATCGACGGTATCGCACTCGGCAGGAGCACGCGTCGCATGATCTGTTGCGGCGTCGCACCGAGATCTCGCGCCGCCAGGACCAGCCCCGGATCGCACTGGCTCACACCGAGTACGGTGTTGATGACGATCGGGAAAATTGCGCCAAGAAAACTTATTGCCAGCATGAACGGTCCGCCCGTTCCAAGCCAGATGATGAGAAGCGGGATGAGCGTGATTTTCGGGAGCGGATAAAGCGCCGCGATGAACATGTCGGCCACCGCCCGTACACGGAATGACGTCGCGATCCAAAGGCCAAGCAGCGTTCCGGCGACGAGGGCGATGGCAAAGCCTGCAAAAATACGCCAAAGGGTGGCGCCCAGATCGATGGCGAGACCTCCGCTGCCGAACAACGTGACGAGGGCGACGACGATCTGCGAGGGACGAGGCAGATAGAGGGACGACACGCCGAACAGACGGGCGGCAAGCTCCCACACGATCAGTACAAGAATGATCGAGCCCCAGCCCAGCACGCGGGGATCGTCGAGCGGCGAATAGGTCGTCCTTGGCCGCGACGATGCGGCATCTCTTGGCAGTGGCGAGACGCTCATTGACTGGGCCCCTCGCCGCTCATCATGGCGCGCATGACCTCATCACGCAGCAAGCCATAGATCCGGTCGAACAGCGTGGCAAAACCCGGATCGCGCGTGGTTGCCATACTGCGCGGCCGCGGCAACCCGACGGCGATGGTGGCGGCGATGCGGCCGGGACGCGCCGTCATCACCAAAATCGTATCCGCGAGCAGGATCGCTTCCTCGATCGAATGCGTGACGAGGATTGCGGTGGTACCGCTGGTTTCCACGAGCCGCGCCAGTTGCTCCTGGAGCACAAGTCGCGTTTGCGCGTCGAGCGCGCCAAACGGTTCGTCGAGCAGCAAGACCTCCGGTTCCATCACCAATGCGCGCGCAAGACCGACGCGCTGGCGCATGCCGCCCGATAGCTGGCGCGGATAACGGCTTTCAAAACCGGTGAGGTCGACTGCGGCGATGGCGCGCCGTGCGCGTGTGTCACGTTCGAGCTGCGGCACCCCGGCGAGGTCGAGCCCGAAGGCAACATTTTCGGACACGGTCAGCCAGGGAAAAAGATTGAAGGCCTGCCACACCGTTGACATTGCCGGCCGCGCGGTCGCCTTGCCGCCGCCGAGAGCGGTAAAATGCAGCCGGCCTTGCGTGGGATCGAGAAAGCCGCGGGTGATCTGCAGAAGGGTGCTCTTGCCGCAACCGCTTGGGCCGATCAGCGCGGTCACCTTCCCCGGCTCGAATGCGCAAGTCACCGCCTCGAGCGCCACGGTCGGCGTCGCGGACGAGGGCGCAAATGTCAGCCCGACATCATCAAACTCGATCGAAACCGCCAGCATGCCCGTTCACGACGTTCAGGTGAACGGATTGCTCTTGCTCAGCCTCGCATCAGCTTCAACCGCCGGCGACAGATCGAACAGCTGCTCCTTTGTGACGTTCGCATTCACCAATTTGATCTTGTTCCAGAACTTGCCCTGCGCAATGCAGGAATTGACGTTCGGCATTCCTTTTTCGTCGAACCAGGTCCAGCGCGGGGCGGCCTTCTCGATCAAGGGCGCCGGTACCTTCGTGGCATCGGAAATGATTTTGGTGACGCCGGCATCTTTCGCAGCCGCGGCCTTGTTGAACAGCCGCCCGGCATGGGTATGCACCATGGCAAAACGCACCGCCGCCGACTTGTTGGCTGCCAGGAACTTCGAGGACATCACCCAGCAGGCGAGCTGGGCATTCGGCTCGATATCGGAGCCTGCGCCGATGATCTTGCCGACATTGTTCTTTTCGGCAAGGAAGGCGAGCGGCACCGGAATGTTGGCGGCGTCGGCCTGTCCTGCACCCATCAGCTTGATCATATCGGGATAAGGCATCCCGCTGGACCAGTTGAGGTCGCGTGTCGGATCGAGCCCGGCCTTTTCTGCGGCACGGCCGAACAAATACTGGTCGATGCTGCCCGGTGCCTGGATCGCGATTTTCTTGCCCTTGAGCAAGCTGCCCTTGTCGACCGCCGTGAAGCCTGCATCGTGCATGGCATTGCTGGCAACGATCGTCATCGAGCCAGAGCCCGGCTTCTCGATGCCTCGGTCAAGGATCAGCTTGTACGGCGCGCCCTTGGCAACGGCATTGAACAGGCCGGCATTGAGGGTAGACGCCGTCAGGTCGAGTTCGCCTGCGACCAGAGCCGGCATGGCAAGTGCGCCGTCCGCGAAGTACACAAGTTCGACGTCGAGATTGACCTTGTCGAAGAACTTCATCGCTTCGGCGATGAAAATGGGACCTGACGAGATCAACCGCACCAGGCCGACGCGGATCTTGGTACGCGCCTCCTGTGCGCGCACGCGGCGTGGCAATGCACTGGCCAAACCAACCGCTGCGCTGCCGCCAAGCAGCCGGCGTCGATCAATGGACATTGGCATGGCTTATCCTCCCCGACCTTATTTGTTTGATGTGGCTGAGATCAGCGTACCAACGCGCCAGCATGGCCGCAACGGCGCGGCCGACCTGGCCTTTCGCGGCTCCATGCGCTTGATCGGCCAAGCCGAACCGCTAACGTGCGGCCGACAGGAGACCCCCGAATGCCCTCAACGATCCTCAATTCCGCGGTGTTTCGCGACATTTTCACCACACAGGCGATGCGCGACGTGTTCTCCGACGAAACCCGCGTGCAGAAATATCTCGATTTCGAGGCCGCGCTCGCACGTGCGCAGGCCAGACTCGGCATCATTCCGGAAGAAGCAGCAGCCGAAATTGTTCGTCACTGCTCGGCCGACAAGATCGACATGGTGAAACTCAAGGAAGCAACCGAAAGGATCGGGTATCCGGTTTTGCCCGTGGTGCAGCAGCTTGTAAAACTCTGCAGGGATGGGCTCGGCGAATGGTCGCATTGGGGCGCGACCACACAGGACATCACCGACACAGCGACTATCATGCAGATCCGCGAAGCGCTCGTGATCGTCGAGAAAGAAATCGAAGGCATCAGCGGCGGGCTTGCCGCGCTTGCGAAGAAATACCGCGACACGCCGATGGCGGGACGCAGCAATCTCCAGCAGGCCGTGCCGATCACCTTCGGCTACAAGATGGCGACCATGCTGGCGGCATTCGAGCGCCACCGGCAGCGCCTGAATGAGCTCAAACCACGCGTGCTTGTTGGCGAATTCGGCGGCGCAGCGGGCACGCTGTCGTCACTCGGCAAGGACGGCCTGAAGGTCCAGGACGAGCTCATGAAGGAGCTCAAGCTCGGCCAGCCGGAAATTTCCTGGCACACGGTGCGCGACCGGATTGCCGAGGTCGGATGTTTCCTCGGATTGGTCACCGGCAGCTGCGGCAAGATCGCGTTCGACGTGAAACTGCTGATGCAGACCGAGGTCGAAGAGGTTTACGAGCCGTTCCATGCCGGCCGGGGTTCATCCTCGACGATGCCGCAAAAGCGCAACCCCATTTCCTCGGTCTATATCACTGCGCAGACCGCGATGGTGCGTCAGCTCGTTGCGGCGCTGCTTGAGGCACAGGTCGAAGACCATGAGCGCTCCACGGGCCCGTGGGAAATCGAGTGGATCGCCTTGCCCGAAATTTTCATGCTATCCGCCGGCGCGCTGGCGCAAACGCGCTTCCTGGTCGAAGGCCTGCAAGTCAACGAGAAGAAAATGCGGGAGAACCTCGACATCACCAAGGGATTGATCATGTCGGAGGCCGTGATGATGGGGCTCGGCGCGGATCTCGGCCGCAACAAGGCGCACGATCTCGTCTACGACATCTGCCGCGAGGTCGTGAAAACGGGCACGCCGCTGATCGATCTGCTGGCCGCGGACAAGGAAATCAGCAAGCACGCCGACCGCAAGAAACTGGAGAAAATGGTCGACCCGGCAAACTATCTCGGCGTCGCCGGTGAAATGGTCGATCGCGTGCTGAAGATGCGCAAGAATTGACGGCCCGCCCCGTTTAAGCGGCCTTCGGCATCGTTTTCCAGATCGTCAGCGCCACCAGAAGCGTCATCGCGCCGATCAGGAGAAACAATGCCGGTACCGTGGCGCCGAATTTCTGCATCACCGCGACGGTAACTGTTGCGATTGTCATGAATGCCGAATTGAGCACGTTGACCGCGGCAATGGTGCGCGCGCGATAACCGGCGTCACTCCAGCTCTGCACCGCCGCGAAGGCCGGTACAATGAATAGGCCGCCGGCAATCGCAAGGCCGCACAGATCGATGGCGACGCGCATGCCGAGGGTCGAGGCCAACACGATGGCCGGCCCTTGCGCCGATTCGTCTGGATGATAGCCGAAGGTTGCCCCGCCGAGGTCGAGCGCGAACAAGCCGAGAAGCACGGCGCCGGCGAGCGTTGTCCGGAGCACAATGCGGCCGCGCGCAATGGCTGCAGCAATTCCGGATCCAAAGCCAACCGCTATCGAGAACACAGCGAGATAGGCGGTCACCGTATCTTCGTTTCCGCCAATGATCGTCTTGATCAACGGCGGCAGCAGTGAAAGCACGACGATGCCGACCAGCCAAAACCAGCTCGTCACCATCGCGCCCCACCACAGTCTGGGATCGGCGCGGAGATGACGAATCATCGCCGCGGTCGAAGCCGCCGCATTGATCTCAATCCTGAGACTGGGCGCGCCCTCACCGGTCGGCGGAATGAGCAGCGCCGATATCCAGCACGCAACGGCAAAACCCAGGAGCAGCGCAGCGACCACGCCGTGGCTGCCCCCACTGCGCGCCGCAAGACCCGCGACAAGCGTGCCAAGGAGTATTGCGACGAATGTCGCGCCCTCGACCAGCGCGTTCGCGGCGGGCAATTGTTCGCGCCGCAGATGATCGGGAAGGATTCCGTATTTGATGGGTCCGAACAACGCGGCAAGGATTCCGAATCCGGACAGCGCGATATAAAGCAGCAGCAATGAGGCCTGCATGTAGCCCCATGCCGCAACGGCGGCGACGCCGATTTCGACAAATTTCAGATGCTGCGCGACGCGCGCCTTGTCATAGCGGTCGGCCAGTTCGCCACCGAGCGCCGAAAGAATGAAATACGGAGCAATGAATACCGCGCTGGCGAATGTAATCAGAGCTTCGGTATCGGATGTCGCCGATTGGAACAGGATAACAAAGACGAGGGTCGTCTTGAGAAAATTATCATTGAACGCCGCAAAAAACTGGCACCAGAAAACCGGTGCAAATCTTCTCGACATGATCAGAGGAGGCCGCATGCCTGCGCATTATTGCAAAGTTCCCTGGCGCGTGGGTGCAGGCCCGACAAAAATGAGGCGGCCTTTCGGCCGCCAGGTCTAACTTCTCCGGCGCATCGATCAGGGCCTGACCTGATCCTCGTAGGATTCCACGACCATTGCGCCGAAGGCGAAGCCGAGGGCGATGCCAATCGAAACGCAGAAGAGCGTAATCCACATGGCGTGCCTCCATAGCTGTTAATCCAACAACGTGAGGTCTGGCGGAGGCAACGCACCACATTGGCGGTGGTTCCCGCCAATCCAGACTAAAGAAGAGCCTGAAAACAAGGCCTGCTGCGACGGTATCGAAATACTGCGCGAGTTGGCTGCCTATAACCCTGAGCCGCGCATGGATGTCTGCAGATCGGCAAGCAGAAGGCGCAGGTCAATTTCGCGGAATTCAAGATAGATCCGGCGCAGCCACCGCTGCAATTCGATATGGGCATCAAGGGGAATGCCGACCGAGTTGCCCATATCGGGGCCTGCGAATGAGAATGGCGGGGTATCAATATATTTTCGCAAGCCCGGCGCCAGCACGGGCATCCGCACAGATAGCGCACCGCCACCCGCGATCGGGTATTTGTCGCGATGCTGTGACGACCCCAGTATTTCGTTTTGCACGGGAACCAGCAATGCTTGCGTGAAACGCTCGCGCAGACCGCGATAGGCTGCGACCGACGTCTGATCGGGCGTCACCATGAATAGCATCGCAACGGCGATCGATCGCCGCCGCGCCTCTTCGACAAAATCGATTTGATGCGCCAGCCCGATGAAAAACTCAAAGGAGTCGTGCCCGAGGTCAACGATTTTCGTTGTGTCGTCACCGGCAACCAGCCGATCAAACAATGCCATTTGGCCGTTGACGTCGCGAATAGTCGCCGCAACCGTCTGCTCGGGCAGGAAGTGGCTCAGGGTCCGCTCGCCGGAGTTGACGTCGAAGGCAGCAACAGCGCGATTCTCATGCCGCTGAAAATCAGTGAGCAGCCGCGCCAACAGCGTTTTGCCGACGCGGGGGCGCGGCGATGCAACAATGGCGACGGAATTGCGGAATGACATCACCTGCCCGGATACCGCGTGCGACAAACGCGGCCTGAATGGAATGCTAGCCGGCAACCTGGCGGACGTTGCTTTCCATTTTCGGTGAAACGAGATCGACCAACTTCACCTTATCGTATTCGCCCCAGACATTGCCGAGCCAATGACGCACGTAGCCGCGAAGAACGAACGAGTAGTTCGCCGCCTCGCCCTTTGCGCCCTTGTTGCCGACAAACGAAACGAACGGAACGCTGGCCACTTCCACCTGCTCATACGCCATTTCGTTGAGCTTCGGGATGGTGATCTCTTCCGCCCCTTTGATTTTCTTGAAGTAGGAATTGTACGTGGCCGGATCCCATTCGAAGAACGTCGTGTTGTTGACGAAGTTCTTCACCAGGAAATAGTTGGCGTCGCCGACAACCCGAGCTGTCTCGGCAATCTCCTCGAGCGAGGCAATCGACGGACCGAGGATATGAAATACCGCGAAGGTAATCTGTCCCTTCTTGGCGGATTCAAGAAACCCGATTTCGGTGAGCGCCTGTAACGTCGACGACAGCAGTCCGGCGCGCACGTCGATCACGGTCACCTTGGCGTCGGCGCTGCCGAGCGTGTCGAAGATCTTCATCTGATCGGAAACTGACGTGACATCGACGACTTCGGTCAGTTCCGGGTGAAATCGTTTGAGCGTGCCGCGCGGAGACTCGGTATCGAAGGCGCGGGTTGGCGTCTGATGCGCGCCAAAATAATCGATCAAGGTGCGCGCAACAGTAGTCTTGCCGACGCCTCCCTTGTCGGCGCCAACGAGAATGACAGCGGGTCTGGCCATGGGGCTACTCTACAGACGAAGTGACTGATACGATTGCTTAATATCT
The DNA here is from genome assembly GCA_963702605.1 of uncultured Pseudomonadota bacterium. Lineage (GTDB taxonomy): Bacteria > Pseudomonadota > Alphaproteobacteria > Rhizobiales > Xanthobacteraceae > Pseudolabrys. The sequence continues at coordinate 35,398 of CAVPDI010000028.1, read as the reverse complement.
TACGTTATCGGCGCGGGAGAATGACAGGTTTAATTCGGCGACTGCAGCCGCACCCCCGATGCACGACCGGAGCCGTGCGCCGCAATCATAAATTACTGCATCATTTCAATCAATTGGATCAATGCTGGACCCGGCGCGCCTTAACCTTCCACAGTGAAATTGTGACGCCTTAGTCCGGTTCAAACTGGTGCCGGCGGAGGGATTTGAACCCCCGACCACCCGCTTACGAAGCGGATGCTCTACCGCTGAGCTACGCCGGCTTAAGTTGGGCCACTGATATCGGCGCACACTGCGCTTGGCAAGCAATCAGCGAAACAGCCTGCGCAAGCGCTGCCAGCCATCCGCGGCCTGCACGGTCGTCGTTTCCGCCACTGGATCACTCTCGAGATCGGCATCCAGTCCGGGATCGTCCGGTATATGCACCAAAGGAATGACAGGCTCGACGGGTCTTGGCTTTGACGGAACCTTGGCTTTAGCGACCTTGCGTGGCGGTGTTTCAGGCGATGCATCAGCCTTGGTTTCAACCCTGGTTTCCGGAGCCTTGGTTTCCGGCGACGCGTCGGTTGCCGGTACCGCAATTGGCGGACCCACTTCGATCACCGGCCGGCTGACGCCGATCTCAGCCAACGGAACTTTCCATGTGAAGCCGTCGAGGCGCCCGCTCGGCGAAACCGGCAGCCAGCGATCCGATACCACACCGTCGGCGGTCCATGCCGGATCGCCGGACGCGCGCATCGCGCGCCCCATCCATTCGCGCACGCGGCCCTGATCGCCGCGGTCCGCCTCCTCGATGTCCGCCATGAGTGTCGCAACGCGCCGGGTCGGCGCCGACAAATATGGAGCGAGCGCGGTACGTGCTGTCGCAAATTCACGTGCATCAAGCGCTGCACGCGCGACGGCCAATGCGCCCTCGAGCTGGCCCGGAACTTTGTCGGCAAGTTTCTGCATGCGCGCGAGGCGCTCACGCGCACTGTCGCCGAGCCTGAGCCCGGCATAGCTTTCCGCAATGTCCGGGTGAGGATTGATCGTCCAGGCTGCTTCCAGAATCTTTCGCGCCTTGCGTACGTCGCCCGCTTCCGAGAGCCGTCTTCCGGCAAGCGCCGCGGCCGGGACCAGATCGGGTGCAAGCTTGACCGATTCGAGTATCAGCGCACGCGTGGCATCGCGATCGATATCCGCAAGAGCCTGCGCGCGTGCAACAAGCAGGACCGCACGCTTGCGGCGATAGTCGGCCTTCTCCAGCGAGGCTTTCATGTGCTCGAGCGCATCCAATGCACCCGCCCAGTCATGGGCGTTGCAGCGATAGTCGAGGACAGCCTGGCCGGCCCAGACCACGCCGGGCCGCGCCTTGATTGCCTCTTCGGCGGCGAGGCGAGCCGCATCGGCGTCGTTGCGTCGCCTGGCCTCAATATAGAGACCGCGAAGCCCGAGAACCTTGGTGTCATCGCGTGCGGTCATGTCCCGGAATGTGCGTTCCGCCGTGCTGCTGTCGCCCGCCATCTGCGCGGACTGTGCTGTCAGCAGCAATGCCAGTGGATCGCCGGGCGACAAACGCGCCGCTTCGTCGGCGGACTTGCGCGCAGCGCGCAGATCCCCGGCGCCGATCGCAATCAAGCCGCGGCTGATCGCCAGATAGCCTTTGACCGCGCGGCGATGCCGGAAAAACAGCGACACCTGTTCCGGCGACCGCAGGATGGCGCGCAAGATCGACCATAACCGCAATGAGTACGAATAACAAGGACGAAGATCGCGAGCGCCGCCATCATCACCGACGTCTCGATGCGGTAGCCCATCCACGTCACGGCGACATCACCGGGACGATCGGCAAACCAAGCAACGCCAGCAGCAATAATCCCGACTGAAATCAGGAACAGGACGATTCTGATCATCCTGCCCTCACCTCTTGCCGAGCGCGCGCGTGGTCGCAGCGGCGAGTTGATCCACGGCAGCAAGCGCAGCTTGCCGGGCGCGCGCGCGTTCGATCCAATCCTGCGCGGAAGCGCGCGTCGTTGCGTCGAGCTTGCCGAGATCGGCAAGCGCGCCGTTGATGTCGGCGTGCGCAACATCAATTTCCAACCGGGTCAGCACGGCCGTGGCTTCGTTGCCGGGCGGCGCATTCACCGGACGGATGCGCACGAGCTTTTCGGCATTTGCTTGCAGCCGCTCCATAAAGCCTCCGGCAGGCGCCTGGGCACCGGAAGCCTTCACGATCGGACGGAAGCAATGCGCTTAGTTCCTGTACCATTGAGGCCGGTGTCGGCATGCCGCTCGCCGCAAACGGCGCAAGCTCCGTCAGGAACTTCTCGTCCGCACCGAGAGATTTCGCTTCATTGAGTTCGGCGGAAAACGGTGCGCCGCGTGCCGCCGCTTCACGCAAGGCTGCCGCGATTACCGCCAGCCGCGCGGGACGATCTGCCGGACCGCCCTTGGCCGCCTCTTCCAGCGCGGCAAGACGTTTTTGCACGGTATCGAGGTCAGCCGGAGACAGTCCGGCCGAGCGTGTTGCGTGTCAGATTCTGCATGCCGTTGCGCAATTCGGTTACCGCCTTGTCCGACGCATCGGCGCGGGCATGCGCATCGGCGGCTGTCGCTGCCACCTCGTCGCTGCGTTTGTTCGAGCGCCGCCAGTGCAATACCGAGCGACTTCATCGCATTGTCGGCCGCCGTTGCCCGTTCCGAAATCGCTTTGTCATTCGCCGGCAGCTTTACGATCGTAGCCTCGAGCCTGGCAACGCGCTGGTTCAAAGCCGCGACAACGGCAGGATCTGCGCCGGTTGTCTCGGCATAACGGGAAGGCACAAATCCCGAAAGCCAAAGGCCGAACAGCACGATTGCGACAATCGCAGCGCCAGCGGCTCCTCCTGCAAACACCTGGCGCGCGGCGGGCCAATTCCATCGCCACTCCCTGCTGCTGTTGTGCGACGTCCGGATTGACCGTTTCCGACTTGACCGTTTCAGGCTCGACCGTTTCAGGCTCGGCACTATGGGGACGATCCTCCGGGGAATGCTGGCCCTGCGGGTTCATCCGCCTTGGAAGCCGCCGGATTGCACCGAAACGTCCTTCGCTGTCAGATCAATGGTCGGAGCCTGACGTTTGCGGCTGCGGGCCCTGTCGGCAGGATCCGGCGTCGTGCCTTTGTCGGCCATGCGCGTTTCCTTTGGCGAATCGGCTCAACCCCGCAGGGAGGAAATAACGCAAATGGCGTTCGCGCGCCAACAATCAAGCCGTGGGCGCCCCTAAAAGCGCGATCAGCGCGGCTTCTTCGGGCCGCGCGGCGATCGCGATGCGGTCCGCACCGGCCAGCGGTTCGGCCACCTGCGCCGACAGGCAGAAATGCCGTACCGCCAGCGCCGCCTCCGCCATCCCGGCGGTGTTGGCGCCGGCGACATAATTTTCGGCGCTGCGGCGGGAAAAATGCAGGACGGCATCGACATCGCCGGCCCTGAGCGCCGCAATCAGCGCCGGAGAAAATGGCGCGGTAACCATGCGATAGACCACGCGTAACTCGGCAGGGACGCCGTACGCCGACAATTCTGCAATGAGGTCGGCCGCACGATCCTCGCCGGCAAGATAAAGAATCGGCGCATTGGCGGTCGCCCTATGCGCGGCGATGAGACGCACGAGGTCTCGGACCTCGCCATCCGCCGAAGTGACGTCCGTGAAGGCCGCATCTCGCGCGGCGTTCGGCACTTCGCCGGCCAACCGCAAACAGCGGGAGCTTCTTCAGAATGGAGAGCGCAGAATTTCCTGCGATTGCCGCTATTGCGTTTGCGCTCGTGATGGCCACAGCGCTCCACGTCCCGCCAAGGTCGGTGACAACCGGCTCGAGGGTCATAAGTGGCGCGACCAAAACGTCATGGCCGAGCGCGCGCACAGCACGGGCGGTGCGTTCAGCGGAGTTCGCGGCCGGGTGACGACAACACGCATGGGTCAGTCGAAAAATCCGGGCCCGGCACGATGCTTGAGCTCGCGTCCGGCCTCGGTACCGATGGTAGCAGTATCCTTGCGGCTGCCGGTGCCCGCGATGTCGTGCGCGGCGCTGCCGTCAGGACGCACAATCAATCCGCGGAACTGCACCGTATCGCCGGAGACAGTAGCGTGTCCTGCAATCGGCGTCTTGCAGGAGCCGTCGAGCGCGGCAAGAAAGGCCCGCTCGCAGGCGACCGCCACCGATGTGTCGGCGTGATCGACGCGCGCAAGCAAGTCGCGGATGCGTGCGTCGCCCTCACGGGCTTCTATGCCGATCGCTCCCTGCCCGGCCGCGGGCAAGAATTCTTCGACACTCATTATCTTGGTGGCATGCTCCACGAGACCGAGGCGCCTCAATCCGGCGAGCGCAAGCAGCGTCGCATCGACTTCGCCGGCTTCAAGCTTGCGCAAGCGCGTCTCGACATTGCCGCGTAGCGGCATCACGCGCAGATCCCGCCGCATACGCATCGCGATTGCCTGGCGCCGCAGTGATGCCGTCCCAAGGGTCGCGCCCGGCGGCAGCTCCTCGAGCGAGCGCGCCTTGCGGCTGATAAAAACATCACGCGGGTCCTCACGCTCCAGACAGGCAGCGAGCACGAGTCCCGCGGGCAGCATAGTCGGCATGTCTTTTGCCGAATGCACCGCAAGGTCGATCCGCCGGTCCAGCAGCGCCTCCTCGATTTCCTTGGTGAACAGGCCCTTGCCACCCTCGTCCGCCAGTGATCGATCCTGGATCGTGTCACCGGTGGTGCGAATCGTAACGAGCTCGATGGAATCCTCGGCGGCCCCCAGCGCCGCGGCCAGCCGCGCCCGCACGGCGCGCGCCTGCACCAGGGCAAGCGGGCTGCCGCGCGTACCGACGCGCAAGGTGCCTGTGGATTGCGCCATATATCCTCGCAATGCTAGGCCGGACCGGGGTCGGCCTCGCCGTCAGAACTAGCTATTATTTGAGCCGTCGTCACCTCGCCTGACGCGACGCGCCGGGAAAAATGAGGAATCATGATCGTCCTCGGCATTGAAACGACCTGCGATGAAACCGCGGCGGCGGTCGTCGAGCGTTTCGAGGATGGCCGCGGAAAGATCTTGTCAAATGTCGTCTACTCGCAGGTACGCGAGCATGCCGCGTTTGGTGGCGTGGTGCCGGAAATCGCAGCCCGCGCGCATGTCGAAGCACTGGATGGAATTATCGCCAGGGCCATGGCGCAGGCAGTCGTGCGATTTTGACGCGATCGATGGTTTCGCCGCCGCCGCCGGGCCGGGGCTCATCGGCGGCGTCATTGTCGGGCTGACCACAGCCAAGGCGCTCGCGCTCGTAAAGCAAAAACCGCTGATCGCGGTCAATCATCTGGAGGCGCACGCACTCACCGCCCGGCTGACCGACAATACCCCGTTTCCCTATTGCCTGTTTCTCGCCTCGGGCGGCCACACCCAGGTGGTGGCCGTGCGCGGTGTCGGCGACTACATCCGGCTCGGCACGACGCAGGATGACGCGATCGGCGAGGCTTTCGACAAGACCGCGAAGCTGCTTGGCCTCGGTTATCCCGGAGGCCCGGCGGTCGAGCGGGAAGCAATGCGTGGCAGCCCGACGCGCTTTGCCTTGCCGCGGCCGATGCATGGCCGCAAGGACGCCGATTTCTCGCTTTCCGGCCTGAAAACCGCCCTGCGGCTGGAGGCCGAGAAAATCGCGCCGCTCAGTGACCAGGACGTCGCCGACCTCTGTGCCGGTTTTCAGCAAGCCATTGTCGACGTGGTCTATGACCGCCTGCGCGCGGGATTGCGGCTGTTTCGCGAACGCTTCGGCACCCCAAGCGCGCTCGTCGCCGCTGGCGGCGTTGCCGCCAACGCATCAATCCGCAAGGTGCTCAATCGCCTGGCTTTCGAGGTCGGCACCACGCTGGTTGCGCCCCCGCTGGAATTATGCACCGACAACGGCGCGATGATCGCCTGGGCCGGATGCGAACGGCTGGCACTCGGTTATACGGATTCGCTCGATACCGCTCCGCGCGCACGCTGGCCGCTCGACGAGATCGCTGCCGCCGAAGGCGCCTTGCGGCGAACGGCGGCGTATAAGTGAGCGCAGCGGGATAGGCAACGATCATGAGCTTCCAACGCATCGCAGTGCTCGGCGGAGGCGCCTGGGGAACCGCTTTGGCGCTCACCTGCGCACGCGCCGGGCGCGACGTGACGCTGTGGGAATTCGATGCGCGCAATGCCGAACAGCTAACGAGCAAGCGAGAGAGCCTGTTCCTCCCGGGCGTGAAGCTGGCCGAAACCGTCAAGATCACGCGTGAACTCGACGACGCCGCGCGCGCGGAGGCAATTCTGCTTGTGGTGCCGGCGCAGGCAATGCGATCGGTCGTCAGCGCGGTCGGCAAAGCTGACGGCCGATGCGACGCCGCTGGTCGCTTGCGCCAAAGGGATCGAGCACGGCACGCGCAAATTCATGACCGAGATCATTGCCGAATGCGCGCCAAAGGCGGTGCCGGCCATACTCTCGGGACCGAGTTTCGCCGCCGACGTGGCGCGCGGACTGCCGACGGCTGTCACAGTCGCAGCGACTGACGCCAAGATTGCGATCGCACTTGCGCACGCGATCAATGCAGGCGCGTTTCGTCCCTATCATTCGACCGACGTGCGCGGCGTCGAACTCGGCGGCGCAACGAAGAATGTCCTCGCCATCGCGGCCGGCATTGTGACCGGACGCGGACTTGGCGCCAGCGCTTCCGCCGCGCTTACAACGCGTGGCTTCGCGGAACTCGTGCGCTTCGGCAAGGCCTATGGTGCCAAGACCGAGACCATGATGGGGTTGTCGGGACTCGGCGATCTCGTTCTGACGTGTTCGACACCGCAGTCACGCAATTTCTCTTGCGGCATAGCCTTGGGCAAGGGCGAGAAGCCTGATACGGCGGCGCATGGCAAACTGGCGGAAGGCGTCTTCACCGCACCGGTATTGCTGGAAATGGCGCGCGAAAGGAAAGTCGAAATGCCGATTTCCGGCGCCGTCGCCGCAGTGCTTTCGGGAGAAATGAGCGTGGACGAAGCAATTGAATCGCTGCTTACGCGGCCCCTCAAATCGGAAGAGTGACATGGCGTACTGGCTGATGAAATCGGAGCCCGATTCCTGGTCGTGGGACCAGCAAGCCGCAAAGGGCGCAAAGGGCGAGACCTGGACCGGGGTGCGCAATCACCAGGCCAAACTGAATTTGATGAAAATGAAGAAGGGCGACCGCGCGTTCTTCTATCACTCCAATACCGGCAAGGAGATTGTCGGTATCGTTGAGATCACGCGTGAAGCCCATCCCGACCCGACCGCGAAGGCGGGCGAGCCGTGGGTTGCGGTCGAGGTGAAAGCGGTCGCGCCGCTGGCGAAGCCGGTATCGATCGAGGCCATCAAGACCGAGCCGAAACTCAAGGCGATGGTCTTGATCAACAACACCCGTCTTTCGGTCCAGCCTGTCACCGAGAATGAATGGAAGGTCGTGTGCAAAATGGGCGGCCTGAAATAAAGGGGTCTCGCATGGCGCAACTGCAAAATCTGCACGCGTTGCCGATCGTTCTTGCTGCCGTCGCGGCCTGGTTCTTCGGCGCGATCTACTATGGCCTGCTCTGCCGAAAATGGGCGGCGGCGCAGGGCAAGACCGTCGAGCAAACCAAGACGGAGAACGCCGGCAGGTCTGCCGCCGCCAAAGTCGCGCCCTTCATCCTCTCCTTCATTGCCGAAATCGGGATGGCCGCGGTCCTGTCCGGCATCCTGTTTCACATCGGGATCTATACGGTGCGCGCCGGCGCCTTCTCCGGCTTCATGTGCTGGCTCGGCTTCGTGCTGACCACGGTCGTCGTCAACAACGCCTATACCTTCCGCAAGGTCACGCTGACCGCCATCGATACCGGCCATTGGCTCGGCGTGCTGGTGATCATCGGCGCGATCCTCGGCGCGTGGGGCGCCTGAACTCCGCCAAAAATGGGACATTCCGCGCCTTGTGGGGCGTGCGAGCGGCGTCGCATAATAGACCCAACAAGGAAATGCAGCGGAGGCCCCTGGCGTTAACGGCGGGCGGGAGGAAGTACTGATGTCCGAGAAAATCTACGATGTGCCTGTCGAATGGCGCAAACGCGCCTTCATCGACGACGCCAAATACCAGGAAATGTATGCCCGTTCGATCAAGGACCCGAACGGCTTCTGGGCCGAGCAGGCCAGGCGCATCGACTGGATCAAGCCGTTCAGCAAGGTCAAGAACACCTCCTACGACCCGCACAATGTCTCGATCAAATGGTTCGAGGATGGAACGCTCAACGCCTGCTACAACTGCGTCGACCGCCATGTCGCCAAGCGCGGTGACCAGACCGCAATCATCTGGGAAGGTGACGATCCCAAGGACGACAAGAAGCTTACCTACAAGCAGCTGCATGCCGAGGTCTGCCGCTTCGCCAACGTGCTGAAGGCGCGCGGCGTCAAGAAAGGCGACCGCGTCACCATCTACATGCCGATGATCCCGGAGGCGGCGATCTCGATCCTCGCCTGCGCCCGTATCGGCGCGATTCATTCCGTGATCTTCGGCGGCTTCTCGCCCGATTCGATTGCCGGACGTATCGAAGACTGCAAATCGACCTGCGTCGTCACCGCCGACGAGGGCGTCCGTGGAGGTCGAAAGATTCCGCTCAAGGCAAACGTGGATGCAGCCTGCGACAAAGTCGGCGGCGTGACCTCGATCATCGTCGTCAAGCGCACCAACGCCGCCGTCAACATGAAGAGCGGCCGTGATATCTATTACGACGAAATTGCCAAGACCGTGCTCCGCCGACTGCCCGTGCGAGGAGATGGGAGCGGAAGATCCACTTTTCATCCTTTACACGTCCGGTTCGACCGGCAAGCCCAAGGGCGTGCTGCACACCACTGCGGGCTATCTTCTCTACACGTCGATCACGCACCAATATGTTTTCGACTATCACGACGGCGATATCTACTGGTGCACGGCGGATGTCGGCTGGGTCACCGGTCACAGCTACATTATCTACGGCCCGCTATCGAACGGCGCCATCTCGATGATGTTCGAAGGCGTGCCGAACTATCCGAGCACGTCGCGCTTCTGGGAAGTGTGCGACAAGCACAAGGTCAACATCATCTACACCGCGCCGACCGCGATCCGCGCGCTGATGCAGGGGGGCGACGCGCCGGTGAAAAAAACCTCACGCAAGTCGCTGCGCCTGCTCGGCAGCGTCGGCGAGCCTATCAATCCCGAGGCCTGGGAATGGTATTACCACGTCGTCGGCGAGGATCGCTGCCCGATCGTCGACACCTGGTGGCAGACGGAAACCGGCGGCATCCTCATTACGCCGCTGCCGGGCGCAACGAGGCTCAAACCCGGCTCCGCGACGCGGCCGTTTTTCGGCATCATCCCGCAGATCGTCGACGCCGAGGGCAAGGAGCTCGAGGGTGCCGGCAGCGGCAACCTGTGCATCGCCAATTCATGGCCGGGCCAGATGCGCAGCGTCTATGGCGACCATCAGCGCTTCATCGATACCTACTTCAAGACCTACGCCGGCAAGTATTTCACCGGCGACGGCTGTCGGCGCGATGAGGACGGATTTTATTGGATCACCGGCCGCGTCGACGACGTCATCAATGTCGCCGGCCATCGTCTCGGCACCGCCGAAGTCGAGAGCGCGCTGGTCGCCCATCCGAAAGTGTCCGAAGCAGCAGTCGTGGGCTATCCGCACGACATCAAAGGCCAGGGCATCTACGCCTATGTCACCTTGATGGCCGGCGAAAAGCCCACCGAAGATCTGCGCAAGGAACTGGTCGGCTGGGTACGCAAGGAGATCGGCCCGATTGCCTCGCCGGACCTGATCCAGTTTGCTCCTGGCCTGCCGAAGACCCGCTCGGGCAAGATCATGCGGCGGATCCTGCGCAAGATCGCCGAAGACGAATACGGCAACCTCGGCGACACCTCGACGCTGGCTGATCCGGCCGTCGTCGACGATCTGGTCAACAACCGGCAGAACAAGAAGACCGAAAAAGCGCGTGCATAGACTGCAGGCTATCTGAACGACGTGGCCGGCAAGCGAAACCCTGCCGGCCGCCTGCTTTCGAGCTTGCCGCCATTTCCGGCGGCTAATTGCTCGGTGCGATGGCCGAAGGAAAGCAAGGCCTCTTGCCCGGGCGCGGGCGGCGGCGCATTCAGTTTTCCTTTACGGTATCTTAAGCCGCCGCCCAAACAGCCGCGCAGGTACATTATTATACGCAGCCAAATCCTGGGGGACGGCCATCATGAATCCGATACGGCTGCGGATTGCGCTGTTTCTGGCGCTTGGACTCGCATCGGCCGCGCCTGACGCTTCGTATGCCGCCGCGCACGACATTGTTGCGTTTTCCGGATTCAGCCCCGGCACGATCGTCGTGAAGACCAGCCAGCGCCGTCTCTATTACATAATCGATGATCATCGTGCACTGCGCTTTCCGGTCGGGGTCGGCCGTGCCGGCATGACCTGGACCGGCACCGCGCGCATCGAGGGCAAATATGTGCGTCCCGCATGGTCTCCGCCCGAAATGATTCGCAGCGAAAACCCAAGCCTGCCCGATGTCATTCCGGGCGGTGCGGCCAATAATCCGATGGGTAACGCCGCACTCACCATGCGCGGCGGCGAATACGCAATTCATGGCACCAACCGGCCGGCCTCGATCGGCAGGTTCGTCTCGCATGGCTGCATCCGGATGTTCAACAGCGATATCCGGGAGCTTTACCGGCTGGTTCGCGTCGGCACGACGGTTGTCGTCGAGCAATAAAGCAGAATGTCGGGCGCGCAGAATCCTGCCCCAAACCTGTGCGTTATTGACTATTTTTCTCGAAGTTCGCGACCTGGACACAATTTACCGGCAACTATCGGGGTATGGCGCGTCCGCGCACTTCTCCCCAGCCGGAAGTCCCCGGCCTCGCAGCCCGAAGAATTGCCGCCGATATTCTCGACGGCGTCCTGCGGCGACGGATTGCGCTCGACGAGCTTCTCTCCGGAAAGAACGCACACCCAGGCCTGCCGGCGCTTGCCGATCGCGACCGCGCCCTGACGCGCCGCCTGGCGGCAACGGTATTGCGCCGGCTCGGCACCCTGCGTCATTTGGTTGGAGGTTTTCTCGACAAGGGATTTCCGGCCGACGCCCCGCGCGCCGAGACAATCCTGTTGCTTGGCGCCGCCCAAATTCTCTGGCTCGAAGTGCCTGATCACGCCGCCGTCGATCTTTCGGTGCGGCTCGCGCAGGCCGACCGCCGTGCCGCCCGCTACGCGGGTCTCGTCAATGCCGTGTTGCGCCGGGTCGCCCAGAAGGGCGCTGCCGCGCCCGCGCAGGACGCTTCACGTGACACGCCGGAATGGCTGCTCAATCGCTGGCGCAAGACATATGGGCCCGATGTCGCGCAAGCGATTGCCGCGGCGATTGGCCATGAGCCGGCACTCGACATCACAGTGAAGGAGAACGCCGCGTCCTGGGCTGAAAGATTGCGTGGCCGCGTGCTCCCGACAGGAACGGTGCGCACGCTGGCGCATGGCGCGATCTCGCTGCTGCCGGGTTTTACGGAAGGTGCATGGTGGGTGCAGGACGCCGCGGCCGCCCTTCCGGCGCGCCTCTTTGGCGACCTGCACGGCCTGAATGTCGCTGATCTATGTGCGGCGCCAGGCGGGAAAACCGCGCAACTCGTGCTCGCGGGCGGCCGCGTGACGGCTGTCGACCGCTCACCGGCGCGCCTGAACCGCCTGCGCGAGAATTTTGCCCGGCTTTCGCTGCAGGCGGAGATGGTCGCAGCCGATGCGCTGGAATGGAGCGCGGGCCCATTTGATGCAGTGCTGCTCGATGCGCCCTGTTCCTCGACCGGAACCATTCGCCGGCACCCTGACGTGCCGTGGCTCAAGAGCGAAGCGGAACTGGCAACGCTCGCGTCGTTGCAGCAGCGCATGCTCGACCGTGCCGTGGAAGTTCTCAAGCCCGGCGGGACGCTCGTTTATTGCGTTTGTTCACTGGAGCCCGAAGAAGGCGAAGACCAGATTGCAGCCCTGCTTGCGCGGGATTCGCGCGTCGCACGCCACCCGGTGACGGCCCAGGATCTCTTCGGGCTCGCCGAATTTGTGACCCCGCAAGGCGACCTGCGCACATTGCCGCAACAGCTGCCTGACGCGGATCCGCAATGGGGCGGGCTCGACGGCTTCTATGCCGCCCGCCTCGTGCGCAAAACGGCCTAGTCTACGACAGGATTGGCATATTGGCGCATCACCGAGCCTTCGCTATCGTGTCAGCTGCGCGCGGGGATTGGCACGCACGGCAGGGGATGAGCGCCTTCATGATGCGGGTTTCGGTCGCGGAGCGAACCAGACTCTCCGTGCTTATCGGACGCCGCGCTTTTCGCAGCCTTGTCGGCGGCATCAGCGTACACCCGCTTCTGCGCTGGCGATTTGGCTCGACAAAAACCGACAGGCTCGTTATCGCGCCGCAGGATTTGCGCACGGCCGACGCCACGCGTGCGAGCGAAATCTATGCCGGCCGGTTTGCGTTCGCCGGCAAGGTCGTCATCAGCGATCGCCGGTCACCCTTTGAGATGACTCCGCCGTCCGAGGAATGGGCGGTAACCCTGCTTAGCTTTGCGTGGTTGCGGCATCTGCGCGCGGCCAACTCGGCCATCACGCGTGCCAATGCACGCTCGCTGATCGATGACTGGATCAGTCTGCAAGGCGGTTGGCACCCGATCGGCTGGCGGTCGGATGTTCTTTCGCGCCGGGTGATCTGCTGGCTCAGCCAGGCTCCGTTCATCTTGCAGGACGCCGACGCCCGATTCTACCGCCGCTTCATTCGCAGCCTTTCGCGACAGGTACGCTACCTGCGCCGGACGCTCAGAGAATCGCGCGATGGCTTGCCCCGTCTTCAGGTCGTGATTGCGCTTACCTATGGGATGCTCTGCATGCAGGGCCAGTCCGGGCATCTGCGTGCCATCGCGCGGCGCCTGATCGACGAATTGCGAAGTCAGATCCTGCCCGACGGCGGTCATGTAAGCCGCAATCCGGGCACGTTGATCGAGCTGCTGGCCGACCTTCTCCCTTTGCGTCAATTGTTCTCTGCGCGCCAGTTGCAGCCGCCGCAGGCACTCAACAACGCGATTGATCGCATCATGCCGATGCTGCGGTTTTTCCGCCATGGCGACGGAAATTTTGCGCAGTTCAACGGCATGGGACAAACGCCGGTCGATCTGCTCGCGACCGTGCTCGCTTACGACGATGCGCGCGGCACACCGGTTTCGAATGCCCCGCATTCCGGCTATCAGCGCATCGACGCCGGCCAAACCGCGCTATTGATGGATACCGGCAAGCCTCCGCCGGTGGCGTTGAGTCTGGAGGCGCATGCGGGATGCCTGTCGTTCGAGCTGTCATGGAAACAGCATCGGCTTGTGATCAATTGCGGCCTTCCGGCAGTGAACAGGGAAAATTGGCGGCAGGTTGCGCGCGCCACGCCCGCACATTCAACGGTTACGGTCGACGATCAATCTTCCTGCCGTTTCCTTGAATTGGGCGCGGCCCGGCGGCTGCTCGGCGGCACGCCGATCGTCGCCGGCCCCCATGACGTGCGTGTCGACCGCGATCCCGGCGGAACGATGCTGCGCGCGTCGCATGATGGTTATGCCAGTGATTACGGCGTCATCCATCATCGTTCGATCCGGCTCAGCCCGGACGGCCGCGCGCTCGACGGCGAAGACGGTTTCGCGCCCGCCGACGACGGCGCGATCGCGGCCGGCGCCGAATTTGCCATACGTTTCCACCTTCACCCGACCGTCAAAGCAAGTCGCCTGGCGGACGGCCGAGGCGTGATCCTGCTGCTGCCCGACCGCGAGGTCTGGACCTTCGCCACCATGGGTGATGCGGTCGAAATCGAAGAAAGCGTATTCCTGGCGGGATCCGATGGCCCCCGCCGGACGGTCCAGATCGTGATTTACGGGCGTATCGATCAGCAGGAGGCCGTGCGCTGGAGCTTCCGTCATACGACCCCGGCGGCATCCGGGCTCCCGCACCAGCCGGGTGCATGAACCGGAATTGCCGCTTTAATCCCGAACCTTGTGGACGCCGTGTCAGGGCACGGGCCCGGCGAATACACTTTTGCCCGCTTCATGTGCTAGCTCGTGCATCATGAGCAGCCATCCGCGTCGCATCACCCGCGCCTTGCTGTCGGTGTCCGACAAGTCCGGGCTGATCGCATTCGCCGGCGAACTTGCCGGTTTCGGCGTTGAGCTCATCTCCACCGGCGGCACCGCCAAGGCGCTCAAAGACGCCGGCCTTTCCGTGATCGACGTATCCGAACTCACCGGATTTCCCGAAATGATGGATGGGCGGGTGAAGACGCTGCATCCGAAGGTCCATGGCGGCTTGCTGGCGGTGCGCGGCAACAAGGAGTCACGCCGCGGCAATGGAGCAGCACCACATCAAGCCGATCGATCTGCTGGTGGTGAATCTCTACCCGTTCGAGGCCACCGTCGCAAAAGGCGGCTCGATCGACGAATGCATCGAGAACATCGATATTGGCGGCCCGGCGATGATCCGCGCCGCCGCCAAGAACCACGCCGACGTTACGGTGATCGTCGAGCCGCCGGACTACGGAATAGTGCTGGGCGAAATGGCGGCGCACAGCGGAATGGTTTCATTCGAGCTGCGCCGGAAGCTGGCGGCGAAAGCCTATGCGCGGACTGCCGCCTATGACGCCGCCATTTCCAACTGGTTCGCGGAAACGCTGCGCGAAGAAGCGCCGGACTATCGCGCCTTCGGCGGCAGATTGATCGAGGCCGTTGCGCTATGGCGAGAATCCGCACCAGACGGCGGCATTTTATCGCGTGCCGGGCGAGCGCTTCGGCGTCACGACGGCGCGGCAGGTCCAAGGCAAGCAGCTGTCCTACAACAACATCAACGACACGGATGCGGCCTATGAGTGTGTCGCAGAGTTTGATCCCGGCCGCATCGCGGCCTGCGTGATCGTGAAGCACGCCAACCCTTGCGGCGTGGCGGAAGCGGACAATCTGCGTGATGCTTACCGCAAGGCGCTCGCCTGCGATTCGACTTCGGCCTTCGGCGGCATTGTTGCCGTCAATCGCAAGCTCGATGCCGAAGCGGCCAAAGCCATCACCGAAATTTTCACGGAGGTGATCATCGCGCCGGACGCAACCGAAGAAGCGGTCAAGATTGTCGCCGCCAAGAAGAATCTCAGGTTGCTGATTGCGGGCGGCCTGCCCGATCCTCGTGCCGGCGGACTGACGGTGAAATCCGTCGCCGGCGGATTGCTGGTTCAATCCCGCGACAATGCGGTGGTGGACGAGATGCAACTCAAGACGGTGACCAAACGTGCGCCGAGCGCGGCAGAACTTGCCGATCTGCGTTTCGCATTCCGTGTCGCCAAGCATGTAAAGTCGAACACGATCATCTACGCCAAGGACCGCGCCACCGTCGGTATCGGCGCCGGGCAAATGAGTCGGATCGATTCGGCGCGTATCGCGGCTCGAAAAGCTGAAGATGCCGCACGTGAACTGAAACTTTCCGCGCCCCTGACTAAGGGCTCGGTGGTTGCTTCCGATGCGTTCTTTCCCTTCCCGGACGGCCTTTTGGTCGCGATCGAAGCGGGTGCAACCGCGGTCATCCAGCCCGGCGGCTCCGTCAACGACCGGAAAGTGATCGAGGCCGCCGACGCGCATAATATCGCGATGGTGTTCACCGGAACCCGGCATTTCCGGCACTGACTCGAAAGCACGTTCGATCGCCGGGCTACTGCCGCGCCAGGTCGCCCAGCAGGCTCGCCGCCACCGAAAGCTTCGACAGTGTCAGGCCCGACCCTGCGATCTGATGGATTGCGGAACGGATGCGTTCGACATCGGCCTGTCGCGTGCGGACCCATTCGTCCACCGCCTCAGCGCCGGCGTGGCCGTTCGCAGACCATGGCGGCGGTGAGCCGGCGTTCGGCATCGCCGATGGAATCGAGTGCGCGATCGAGCGCGAGACGATCGAAATAATCCGATACGACAATATTAGGAACGGCACTCGCCACGCTGTCGAGCTGGAAGAAGGCTTCAGTCGCAAAATAGGTTGCGGTGACTTCGCCAATTGGTTTGCCGGCGCGGTCGGCGACAATCACGATATCGGGCGCCGCCTTGAGTACCGGCAGGCTCGCGACCCGTCGGGCCACCGCCTCCGGCACACCCGCTTTTTTCATGGCGTCTTCGCGCGCTTCACGCGCAGCCAGGGCCGGCTTCGACAACGCCTTGTCGAGTGCACTCTCGACCTTCGCGATCCCGTCGCGATAGTGCCCGATGATCGTTTCGAGCCCCCGCGACAGGTCGACGTTGCGCAGGAACCAGACCAGCCGGTCGAGCAGAAGATCCTGCACGGCCGCGTAAAGGCCGAGCTGGACGGCCCCGGAAACCTTGTTGTCGAGTGCGTCGATCCCGCTGTTAAGCTCGAGCAGATCGTAGCTGTTGCGCACGGCCGCAAAGGCGGCGGCGATCGAGGCGGACGATGCGCCCGTCTGATCGGCAATACGCACGATCAGCGTGGCGCCGCCGCGATTGATCATTGAATTCGTCAGTTGTGTCGCAATGATTTCCCGACGCAGGCGATGGGCGTGGAGGGCGTCGTCATACCGTTCCGACATTTCCTTCGGAAAATATCGATTGAGCTCGCGGCCGAGATAGGGATCGTCCGGCACGGTGCTGTCGAGCAATTCGTTGTAAAGCGAGAGCTTGGCATAGGCGAGCAGCACCGCCAGCTCCGGCCGCGTCAGGGCAAGATTGCGTTTGCGGCGCTCGGCAATCACCATCTCGTCGGGCAGGAATTCCACGCCGCGGTCGAGTTCTCCGCGCTGCTCCAGCGTCTGCATCAGGCGCTGCTGGAAACCCAGATCCTCCATCCCGCGCCGCTGCGCGAGCGATAGCGCCAGCGTCTGCTGATAATTGTTGCGCAGGACCAGCCGCGCCACCTCGTCGGTCATTTCGACAAGAAGCGCGTTGCGCTTCTCGATCGAGAGCGCGCCGGAACGCACCGGTGCGCTCAATGCGATTTTAATGTTCACCTCGACGTCCGATGTATTGACGCCGGCGGAATTATCGATGGCATCGGTATTGAGGCGAATTCCGCGCTGGGCCGCTTCGATGCGCCCGCGCTGGGTCATGCCGAGATTGGCGCCCTCGCCGATCACCTTGCAGCCGAGGTCGGCACCTGTCACGCGGATCGCGTCATTGGCACGATCACCGGCCGCCTCATCGCCTTCACTTGATGCGCGAATATAGGTGCCGATGCCGCCGAAGAACAGCAGGTCGACCTGCGCCTTCAGAATTGCTTTCATCAGCGCCTGTGGTGTGACGGACTCCTCTGCGCCAAAGATCTTGCGCGCCTCCGCGCTCAGCCGGATTTCCTTCGACGCGCGCGGATAGACGCCGCCGCCCTTCGAGATCAGCGCCTTGTCGTAGTCCTGCCAGCTCGAGCGCGGCAATGCGAACATCCGCTTGCGCTCGGCAAAGCTTTTCTTCGGATCGGGATCGGGATCGATGAAGATGTCGCGGTGGTCGAAGGCGGCAAGCAGCCGGATCGTATCCTCGCGCAACATGCCGTTGCCGAAGACATCGCCTGACATGTCGCCGACACCGACGACGCTGAAAGGCCTCGTGCCGATGTCGATGTCCATTTCGCGGAAATGCCGCTTCACCGCCTCCCACGCGCCCCGCGCGGTGATGCCCATGACCTTGTGGTCGTAACCCGCCGACCCGCCGGACGCGAAAGCGTCGCCGAGCCAGTAGTCGTGCTCGACCGAAATCGAATTGGCGATATCGGAAAACGTCGCCGTGCCTTTATCGGCGGCAACCACCAGATAGGGGTCGTCGCCTTCGTGACGGACCACATTCGGAGGCGGAATGATCCGGCCGTCGGCGCCGATATTGTCGGTGATGTCGAGCAGGGTTGAAATGAAGAGCTTGTAGGTCGCGACACCTTCCGCCTGCACGACGTCGCGCGCGGCGCCTTTCGGCATCAGCTTGGGCACGAAACCGCCCTTCGCGCCGACCGGCACGATGACCGCATTCTTGACCTGCTGCGCTTTCACCAGGCCGAGAATTTCGGTGCGGAAATCCTGCGGCCGGTCCGACCAGCGAATGCCGCCGCGAGCGACCTTGCCGAAGCGCATATGCACGCCTTCCACGCGCGGCGAATACACGAAGATCTCATAGAGCGGCCGTGGCAGCGGCAAGTCTGCGAGCTTGCGGCTGTCGAACTTTATCGAAATCAGTGGCTTCGGCTGCCCCGCCTTGTCGTCCTGGTAGAAATTCGTCCGGATCGCCGACTGCACGGCATTGACGAAGCAGCGAAGGATCCGGTCCTCGTCGAGGCTCTCGACTTTCTGCAGGTCGTCTTCGATATGCGAGGCGATCGCGTCCTGTGCTTCCTTGCGGCGCGCTTCCGCGCGCGGGTCGAAACGGGCATGGAACAGCTCAACGATGCTCGCCGCGACGCCGGAATGCTTCACAAGCGTCGCCCACATGTAGTCCTGCGAATACGGCACGCGGATCTGGCGCAGGAATCGCGAAAGCGTGCGGACGAGCGCGACGTCGCGCCAGGCAAGCCCGCCATGCAGCGTCAGCGCGTTGTAGCCGTCGTTCTCGGCCGCGCCGCGCATCACCATGAGAAAGGCCGTCTCGAGCCTTGCCTTGCCGGCATCCAGATCGATCATCCCGCCGTCGGCGCGCGTCAGCAGCATGTCGTGAAACCAGACACCCGTACGGCCCTGCGGCTCGATCTGGTAGGTGCGCTCGTCCACGACGCGGAAGCCCATATTTTCCAGCACCGGCACGCGCTCCGACAGCGGCAGCGGGCGCGCGAAAGTCCACACCTTGAACCCGACGGTGCGCTGGTCTTCTTCCAGCCGATGATGAAAGTCGACGCCGAGCGGCCGCACTTCAGACAAGCCCTCAATGACACGGATATCACCGGCCGCGACCGGCGGCGCGTAGGCTTCATGAAAACCTTCCGAAAACGCATCGCGATAGCGATCTGAACAGCTCTTTCGCTTTTTCAGGCGCGTTGACCAATGACAGCGACTGGTTGAGCCCGTCGCTCCATGTTCGAATGATCGATTGAACTTCCTGCTCGAGCGTCGAGCGTTCCACTGCCGGCGTTGGACCGCCCGAACGGCCGATGATGAAGTGCACGCGCACCAGGGGGCCTTCGTCCGGGAAAATACGGGTAGAAAGCCGACACGCGGCCGATGAACGCGGTTGCCAGATACGCGCCGATCTTCACGCGGATATGGCTGTCGTAACGTTCGCGCGGCACGAATACGAGCACCGATACGAACCGGTCGAAGCGATCCCGCCGTGCCAGCACGCGCACGCGCGGACGTTCGTCAAGCTGCAGGATCGCAACCGCAAACTGAAAGAGCGTCTCTTCGTCGATCTGAAACAGTTCGTCGCGCGGATAGTGCTCAAGAACATTCGCAAGCGCCTTGCCGGAATGGCTGCTCGATTCAAATCCGGCGCGCTCCTCAACCGCGGCAATCTTGCGGCGCAGGTAGGGAATGCTGTGGGCGCTGCGCGTATAGGCGGTGGACGTAAACAACCCGATGATGCGGTGCTCGCCGACGAGCTTGCCCGATGCGTCGAAGCGCTTGACGCCGATATAGTCGAGATACACGCGCCGATGCACGCGCGCATGGATATTTGCCTTGGCGATGATCAGCAGCCGCGGCTCCTTCAGGAACGCCATGATCTCGGGGGTGAATTCCATGAGCTCGCTGCCGCGCCTGAGCACGCGCAGTTCGCGCGAGCGCATGATGCCGAGCGCACTCTCGAATTCCGGCTTCAGTGCCTGGCCGTCGACGCTGTAGTCGCGCACGCCGAGGAAGGTGAAGTTGTCCGCGAGCAGCCATTGCAGAAACTGTATCGCTTCCGCGATTTCGTCGACCGGCAGCGGCGGCGGATTGGCCTTCAGCTCGCTCACGATGCCGTTCACGCGATTGAGCATCGGGCGCCAGTCCTGCACCGCGAGACGCACTTCGTCGAGCACCGTGCTCAATGCGTGCACGAGTTCGGCGCACGCGGCGTCATCGCCGATCGGCGCCAGATGAATTTGGATGAAGCTCTCACGCGTTCCGGCAGTTTCCGGACGCCGAGCGCCGTCAGCTTGCTGCCGGCACGGCGCGTACCAAACATCGGATGTACGACAAGGCGCACACCAAGCTTGCGGTCCGCAATCTCGCCCATGATCGAATTGAAAAGAAACGGCATATCGTCGTTGACGATCTCGACGACGGTGACCCGGTTGTTGTCGCCCGATCCCGTGAGCTGGATCGTCTCGCAGCGGATCTTCGGCGTTCCGGGCGCGCGATCAGCGATGAAATCGTAGGCGTGCTCCGCCAGAGCGGCGAGATCATCCGGCGCGTAACGGGCCAGATCTTCCGGCACGGCGCGCCCATAGAGTTGCTCGATGAAGGTCGCAGGAATATCGGAGCGGCGCCCGCTCAATGCCGCACCGGCCTGCGCGATGCCCGCGCGCGCCGTATTTTCCTCGCCACTGCCGGAACGCTCGACGGCCATGGAACCTCGTGCGCTGATTATGGCGCTGATCTTGTCCGAAAACCGGTTGCCACCTTCCGGGATCAAGCGCGAGAGGGAATTGGTCGAGGCAGACTGCAGTCTTCACATTCTGCGCGGGCGCGTCGAGAGCAACACATCATTTGGTGACGCGGCGGTGACAAAGTCGCCAGACCGGGCCTCACTCGCGTTCTTAACGCTATGAATTAAAAGGCGAAAGATCGATCTCGGCCGCGTATCGCACCCGCGCGTAACATTGTAGTCTGGCGAGGTCGGGACATGTTCAAGGGACATCAAGGGACGCAGAAATGCCCAAGGCTGACAGATCAGCGAAAACCGCCGGCAAATCGGGGGCCGTGAAGGCGGATAAGGGGCTTCCGATGCTGCGATCCATCAAAGGCGGCAAGGCCGCGCCCGCAAAGGCCAACGGCGGAAAATTACCGGCCGGCCGGCCGAATGCCGCGAAGCCCACGGGCAAATCGCCCCAAACCAAGCCGGCGCCAGCGGTGGCCGACGATGTGCCGGTGATCGCGCTCAATCTCGATCCCGCGAAGCTTTCGCCCGCAATGGCCGCATATTTCAGGAAATGTCAGGAAAAGCTCGGTTTCATCCCTAACGTCCTCGCCGCCTACGCATTCGACATGGCCAAGCTGGAAAGCTTCGTAGCCATGTACAACGACCTGATGCTGGGCGAGTCCGGCCTGTCCAAGCTCGAGCGCGAGATGATCGCGGTGGCGGTGTCATCGCAAAATCGCTGCTACTATTGCCTCAGCGCTCATGGCGCGGCGGTACGGCAATATTCCGGTAATCCGCTTCTTGGCGAACACCTGGTCATGAATTATCGCGTTGCGCGGCTCTCCAAGCGCCAGCGCGGCATGCTCGACTTCGCAGTAAAGCTCACCGCTTCGCCCTGGAGCGTCGAGGAAGGCGACCGCGAGCGGCTGCGGCGCGCGGGTTTCACCGACCGCGATATCTGGGATATTTCGGCGGTCGTCGGCTTTTTCAACATGTCGAATCGCGTGGCTTCCGCGACCGACATGCGACCAAACAGCGCGTATCACGGCCAAGCGCGGTAAGTCTTCTCAGTGGTTATCTTCGGACCATGCGCGGGCTTGTCCGGCGCATCCTGATTTTGTAGGCACCATGTCATCCCTGTCGGGATGGCCGGGACCAGTCCGGCCATAACGGGTTCATGATGTTTCCCTTCCCGCGTATCGTCCCGATCTTCCTTGCGCTATTCGTCACAGTCGCCGCTTCCGCACAGGTTGCGCCGGTCGCGCGCCCGCCCGCGATTGCGCCGGCACAGGCCATACTCGCGCACAATGGGGTGGTGGTCGCGCAGGAGAGCCGCGCGGCCCGCATCGGCGTGGAGATTCTCGATCGTGGCGGCAATGCCATCGATGCGGCGGTCGCTGTCGGCTTCACGCTCGCCGTCACATATCCGCGCGCCGGCAATATCGGCGGCGGCGGCTTCATGGTGATCCATCTTGCCAAGCCGGGACGGGATGTCGCCATCGACTATCGCGAGACGGCACCGGCGGCCGCGAGTGCCACGATGTTTCTCGATGCGCAGGGCAACCCTGATCCGGCGAAATCGCGCGACAGCGCGCTGTCGATCGGTGTTCCCGGTACCGTGGCCGGACTTGCGCTCGCGCTCGAGAAATACGGGTCCGGCAAATTCACCCTCGCCGATCTGATCGCGCCGGCGATCGACCTCGCGGAGAAAGGCGTCCTGGTCGAGGACGATCTTGCCGACACGCTTCCGCAGGCGCGTGACAAGACTCAAGCGCTGGCCTGCCACCGCCTCGATCTTCTTCAACGGCGACCAGCCGATGCATGAGGGCGACCGCCTGATCCAGCTCGACCTCGCCGACACGCTGCGGGCGATCGCGAAAGACGGCCCGCGCGCATTCTATCAGGGCCACGTCGCGGCGCTGATCGCAGGCTCGGTCGCGAAGGCCGGCGGCATCTTGAACAAGGATGATCTCGCAGATTATCGCGCAATCGAGCGCGATGTCGTGCGCGGAAAATATCGCGGCTACGATATCGTCTCCGCGCCGCCGCCGTCGTCCGGCGGCGTGCATCTGATCGAAATGCTCAACATTCTCGAGGGTTTCGACCTTGGCCGCCTGAGCCGCGAGGCAGCGCTGCACGACATGATCGAAGCCATGAAGCGCGCCTATGCCGACCGCGCCACGTTCATGGGCGATCCGGACGCGGTGAAGATGCCGATTGCCGGACTGATTTCAAAGAAATATGCGGCATCCCTGCGGGCCAGATCGGCAGCCGCGCCACACCATCGAGCGAGATCCGCGCCGGCAACCCGGCCGAATTCGAAGGCCGCAACACCACGCATTTCTCGGTCATCGATCGCGACGGCAACGCGGTGTCGAATACCTACACGCTGAATTTTTCCTACGGCCTCGGCCTCGTCGCCGACGGCACGGGCGTGCTGCTCAACAATGAACTCGACGACTTCACCGCGAAACCGGGTACCGCGAATGCATATGGCTTGATCGGTTACGGCGCCAATCTGCCCGGACCGGGCAAGCGGCCGCTCTCCTCGATGACGCCGACCATCGTGCTCAAGGACGGCAAGCCGTTTCTCATCACCGGCTCGCCCGGCGGCAGCCGCATCATCAGCGCGGTGCTGCAGGTCATCGTGAATGCGATCGACTTTCATTTGCCGATCGACCAGGCGGTCAGCGCGCCGCGCCTGCATCATCAATGGCAACCCGACGAAGTCGATGTCGAGCCGGGCTTTGCGCCGGACGTTCTCGATGCGCTGGCAAAACGCGGCCACACCATCGTGCCGGCGGCGCCATTCGCGTCGACGAATTCGATCGCAGTAACCCCGCAAGGTTATGTCGGCGCGGCCGACCGGCGCACGCGCGGTTCTCTGGCAGCGGGGTATTGAAAGAGCGGCGAAAACGGGAGCGGGCGAAGGGAGCCAAAGCATTGATCGGCTGGCGTGCGAACCGTTCGGATATCAAATTTTCCACGCGCTGGTTTCGGATCGGTACTTCATCGTCGGAGTCCGTGATGCGATTCACTTTGTCGATATTTTTCTGGCGAGGTTCCCGCAATAACCTTTTATCCGACGACGCCACATCCCTTTTTCTGTTGGCGTAACGTCCGCTTTCGGCGGAAAACCGGACATGGGCTTGCGCACCGCACTTGTCGGCCTGTGACCCAAAGCGTCATTTGCCAGCATCTCGGTAGCGAAGCCGGTTTAAGCCCCTATCAAAGTACTCGTTTGAGCCGTTAAGATGCTTCGTCCAGGGCCAAGGGGCGAAGATGCAACGGCGGGAATTTCTGGGTGTTCTCGGCGGCGCTGCGGCGGCATGGCCGCTTGCGGCGCGCGCGCAACAAGGCGAGCGGGTGCGGCGGATCGGCGTGCTGGTCGGCCAAGCCGAGGATGATCCGGATGCAAAGGCTCGGCTCACCGGATTCCAGGAGGCCCTCGCCGAGGCCGGTTGGTCGGAGGGACGCAACGTAAGCGTCGATTATCGCTTTGCGGCTGGCAGGGCCGAACATGTTGAGGCGCTTGCGAAAGAGCTGGTCGCCCTGCAACCCGATGTAATCATTGCCCAGGGGACGTCGGTCACCGCCGCCCTACAGCGGGAGAGCAACAAGATCCCGATCGTTTTCGTCACCGTCTCCGATCCTATCGGCTCGGGTTTCGTCGCCAGTCTTTCGCGGCCAGGCGGCAATATCACTGGGCTGCTAATATACGAGGCCGGCATCATCGGTAAATGGATGGCGATGCTCAAGGAGATCTCCCCGAGCCTTACGCGCGCGGCTCTCGTGGCAAATCCGAAAGTGACGGCCTATGACTATTTCTTGCGGGCGGCCGCAGCCGCGGCGCCTTCGCTCGCGATTGAAATTGTGCCCAGCCCGATCGAGAGTACCGCAGACATCGAACGCGTCATCGATTCCGTCGCACGGGTCCCAAACAGTGGCCTTCTCCTGCCACCGGATACGACAACAATCACCCATCGCAATCTCATCGTCGCGCTCGCGGCGCGTCATCGCCTGCCGGCGGTTTACTCGTTACGTCTCTTCGTTACAGCCGGCGGCCTGATGTCCTATGGGACCGATGTGGTCGAAATATTCCGTCTGGCAGCAACCTATGCCGACCGCATCCTGCGCGGCGCCAAGCCCGCCGAACTCCCGGTGCAGGCGCCAACCAAGTACGAAACTATCGTCAACCTTAAGACTGCGAAGGCGCTGGGGCTAGACGTGCCGCCATCACTGATCGTACGCGCCGACCAGGTGATTGAATAGAGATGCTGTTCGCTGCGGTGCACGAGTCCGCTTTCACACAAACCAGACATGAGCTTATGCGCCGCACATGTCGGCTTGTGACCCATCAGCGACAAGTCAACGCTGAATTACCAAGCACGAGAAGGGGCTGCTCGCGTACGAGTTGAACGCCTCGCGGAGGCACTTCAGATGGCAAAATTATTGGCGGGTGCAGCGATATTGACGCTTGCCCTTTACTTCCTGTCATCGGGGACGGGATTGTCTGCGTTCTATTGCGGCAAGGTTCCTCGACAGGCCCAAGCCGTGCATGCAAAAGAACGCGGCCCGTCGGGCCGGTTCGCGATATACGCCCTTCGCATATGATCTTGTAATGCCGCACGCGTCTTTTCCGACAGGCTTGCAACCAGTCGTCCCGGCGGTCCTTCGCCTTTTGTGAACGGTAACCAGTAATCGTCGAAGCTGCTGAATTCCATGCGGATCAAAAGACTGGTCTGCTCAACATTGACCATTCCAAGATCACGCCACAACTTCTCCATTTCGCCGGGTGCTGTAAGTGGCAGAAATAGCCGCCGCTCGACGGAGGAATCGAGCGTGGCAGCGATGTCTACCAACATTCTGTAATGGGGCAGACCGCCGTATTCATCCCAGACCGCAGCGATAATTGTCCCGCCTGGCCGGACGACACGCCGCATCTCACTCACAGCTTTTTCCGAGTCTGGAATGAAATGCAGCACAAGCATCGAATAGGCGCGATCAAACGATTTGTCTTCGAATCGAAGATTGCAGACATCACCCTGCTGGAAGCGAAAGCGGGGATCTTTACTGCGACTTTTCGCAAACTCGACATATCCTTCGACCAAATCAACGCCAACGACGGCCGAGACATTTGCAAATTCCGGCAGGACGAACGTCAGGCTGCCGGTGCCGCAGCCCACGTCAAGCACACGTTCTCCGTCGCGCAGCCCTCCGAATTGGATCAGTTGCGGGGCAAGGCGGCGGCTCCACCGCCCCATGATGCGTTCGTAGGCCTCGGCGTTCTGAAATATCGTCGCGGACGCACCAGACATCGCTCGATTCTCCGTAAAATCGGCACCGAAACGTCCGTGAAATCTAACCTCGAATGTCGGCATAGCCAACATTTGTTGGTTTCCGCTATTGGCAGCCGGCTCAACCGGTCGACGCAACACTTACGTAACGCGTACTAAATGCTCGCCAAATCGCTTTAAAGATCCCGGTTGCCAGCAATGCTAAAGTTTCCGGATTCTGGGGCCGCAGCGAACCCAGGCGAAATATTTTTCAACATCAGACTGCGTTCTCTATATTTTCTATATTCGATAAGTGTTGCGTCGACCGGTTAAGCTGGCAACCCAATTACGACATTGGGCGGCATTTCATGTTGCTGTCGCGAAGCCGGGTTCAGCCCCTACCAATGTGCCGTTTTGAGCCGCTAAGATACCGTCTCCCGAGCATGGGAGGGGACATGCAACGGCGCGAGTTCATCACGCTGCTAGGCGTTGGGGCGGCAACGTGGCCGCTTGGGGCGCGCGCGCAGCAGTCCGCGTTGCCGGTGGTCGGATTTCTCCGAAGCGAGCCGCTAACTGACGCGATGCGCCTGGTGACCGCATTCCGTGTAGGGTTGGAAGAAACCGGATATATAGATGGTCAAAACGTCCTTCTGGAATTGCATTCGGCTGAAGGCCATTCCGATCGGTTAGCGGCACTGGTGGCTGAGCTCGTTCGCCGGCCGGTTGCCTTGATCGTTGCCAACAGTATTGCGGCGCGCGCGGCCGCGACGGCGACCACGACCGTGCCCATTGTATTCGCGACCGGAACCGATCCGGTCCGGGACCATCTTGTGGCGAGCCTCAATCACCCGGGCGGCAATGTCACGGGCGTGGTTTTCTTCGCCAGCACGGTGGTAACGAAGCGGCTGGAACTGGTGCGCCAGCTCGTGCCGAGGGCAACGATAATGGCCATGCTGGTGAAACCGAATACGCCCGAGACCGAGGCAGAACGAAGGGATGTTATGGCCGGCGCACAATCCGCCGGGCAGCAACTTTTGATGTTTGATGCAAGCAGCCAGAAGGAGATCGAGACCGCTTTCGCGCATGCCGTCCAGCGCGGCGTGGGTGCGATGTTGGTCGGTTCCGGTCCATTCTTTAGTTCCAAGCGGGAATACATTGTCTCGCAGGCTGCTCGTTTTGCGCTACCGACGAGTTATTCACTTCGAGAGGCAGTCGCGGTCGGCGGCCTAATGAGCTACGGGACGAGCCTGACCGATGCGTATCGTCAAGCGGGTATTTATACCGGCCGGATTCTGAAGGGTGAAAAGCCGTCCGAGCTGCCGGTCATCGAAGCCACCAAATTTGAGTTCGTCATCAACCTCAAAACCGCGAAGGCGCTCGGCCTTACAGTCCCGCCGACGCTGATTGCACTCGCCGACGAAGTGATTGAATAGCGATGCTGTTTGCTGCAACGCATTAGTCGCCTTCTGGCCCTTAGCAGATATGAGCTTGTGCGCTGCACACGTCCGGTAATGACCCGAAGCGGACATCGGGCGAAAAGCCGGCCGAGCTGCCGGTCATGCGGTCTACTAAATTCGAATTCGTGCTCAACCTCAAGACCGCCAAAACGCTTGGGCTCACAATTCCGCAGACGTTGCTCGTGGCCGCCGACGAAGTGATTGAATAGCGATGCTGTTTGCTGCGGCACATGAGTCCGCCGTTGGCCCGAAGCAGACACGAGCTCGTGCGCTGCACATGTCGGCTTGTGACCAAAGGGGACGTCGTGTGGACAACCTCGAGTGTCCGCTAATGACTGCTCATCTGCTGCATTCACATTTAGCCGACTCGGCACAAGGTGAGGGACCAGCGACCTTTACGCATAATCCCGATTTGGCCTTCTGTGCACCAATACACCATGCATTGCAGTCAAAGGTATCAGGATGACCGAGATCATCCTTGTGAGGGTGGACTACGTTACGACCCGGATTTGATTCCACCAAGAGCCCGTTCGAACAGGCCTCCCCGAAGACCCGCCTGCCTGTGAATGATTTACCATGCTTCGTCACTTCCACATGGCATCCTGCGACTCCCGGTTTGATCCCGTCGCTATCCTTCCAATATGTGGTAACACCCGTGCCCTTCCAACCTTCGGGTTTATATTCAATTGTGCCCTTCGCACCCGGCATCTTGCTCGCTCCGGCAGTTGGTGGACCGCTGGCGCTGGCGGCATTGAGCAGCATCATCGCAGGGATGCAAAATGCGAGCAGCCAAACGAACTTTGCGGCATTGACTGCCAACTTGGATTGGCCCGAATTCATTTTGATGTTTCCTTGTTCATGTTCTCCGTTCAACTTAGATACCTTAGTCGATATTTCCCACATGAACCCCGAGCGACGTGAACGATATCGCAATTCTTCCAAGTGCAGTATATGCTAAATTTCGTGACGTAGATGACTTGCGACGGACGGACTGACACTTGGCCAAACAGCCAACGATGCGCCGCGGCGGCGGTCATCCCCAATCGAACCTTGAAAATCGAGACCGAGGGTGGCGCGACCTGCAAATGGTGCGCTTTGAGCAAGTCCGCTATTGGCCCTTAGCGGACATCGCCTGGTGCGCTGCACATGTCAGCTTATGACCCGAAGTGGACATTGGCCGTGCACTGCGGCAATGGTTTTGATGCCGGTTTCTGCCCCTATGAAGGCACTCATTTGAGCCATTAAGATGCCCTCTCATGAGCATGGGGTGGGACATGCGTCGGCGCGAGTTCATCACACTTCTCGGCGGTGCAGCGGCGGCGTCGCTCCCGGCGCGTGCGCAGCAGCCGGCGATGCCAGTGATTGGATTTGTAAATGCCGCTTCTGCAAATAGTTACGCGCGGCACTTGTCGGCATTTCTCAAAGGGTTGAGCGATACTGGTTACGTTGATGGCCAGAACGTGACCATCGAATATCGCTGGGCAGAAGGCCAAAATGATCGGCTTCCGGCGATGGTGGCTGATCTGGTTAAGAGGCAAGTGGCCGTGATTGCCGCGACTCCCACTGTGGCAGCAGTTGCAGCAAAGGCGGCAACCACGACCATTCCAATCGTGTTCGAAACGGGCGCTGACCCGGTAAAGATCGGGCTCGTCGCCAGCCTTAACCGGCCGCGGGGCAACATCACAGGCGTTACCCAATTAAACGAGGAGGTGGCGCCGAAGCGGTTGGAGCTACTGCACGAAATAGTCCCCACCGCGAATGTTATCGCCCTTCTCGTCAACCCAGCCGATCCAACCATTGCCGAAGCCAATTCGAATGCAGTGCTGTCGGCGGCCCGCACGCTCGGTCTGGAGATCCGTATCCTGAATGCCAGTACTGAACGCGACTTCGACGCGGTCTTCGCAAAGCTGACCCAATTGCGGGCGGGCGGCCTTGTGATCGGCGGTGGCCCATACCTCGTTAGCCGGACCAAACAGCTTGCCATGCTCGCGGCTCGCTACGCAGTGCCCGCGATTTATGAAACCCCCGAGTTTGTCACGGCCGGTGGACTGATAAGTTATGGCGGCAGTATAGCCGACGCCTATCATTTGGTTGGCGTCTATACCGGCCGCATCCTCAATGGCGAGAAGCCGGTCGACCTGCCGGTACAGCGGGCAACGAAAATCGAGTTGTATGTTAACCTCAAGACTGCCAAGGCGCTTGGTATTAGCATCCCGATGTCAATTGTTGGTCGCGCCGACGAGGTGATCGAATAAAGATTTTTTGCTGCGGTGCGTTGGTCGTTATTGACGCAAAGCGGACATGAGCTTGTGCCACATGTCAAAACATCAGCCGCGGTGGAAGCCGCGGACGTCGCGCACCATCGTTCCTCGCGCTAACCATCCTATCGGCTGCGCTGAATGGCTGCTATTTTCGCCCTTCAGGACTAGTCGGAGAGATTGCCATGCCGAAACTGCTAAATGTTTTTGGGTTAGCATTGATGCTCGCTCTAGCACCGGCCGCCGCACACGCAGCTTTCCAGGGTAAGATAACCGTAAAAGGAGTAAAGCAGGGAAGGTACAAAGGAGAGGGCACTAAGAGCAAAGCGTTGCAGAACGGATCGCATCAACAGTCGACGCCAACATCCTCTGGCACGCATCACAATTAGGCTCCTGAAGAAGGCTTTTGAAATCCCACACATGCAAGCGGGCTCGGCGCTTTAGGTCTACTTGCGCGGTGGAGAAAAAAACCAGAGGCACTCGTTGCATGAGCGAACAGCACTGAATTTCGGAGAGACCGCCGCGAGGCGGTCTATCTGTTTGTGCACGATCAATGTCCGCTACTGATGCTGTGGACGGCGCCCGCTCTGCGGCATCAAGAGTGCCATAGGGTGGTTGCGTAAAGCGAACCACATTGAGGGGAGCCGTCCATGGGCGAGGTTAGCACGATCGGTCTTGATATTGCGAAGTCAGTCTTTCAGGTGCACGGGGTTAATGATACTGGCGCGGTTGTGATCAGAAAGCGGATCAGCCGCGCAAAGGTGTTGGAGTTCTTTGGCGCTTTGTCGCCATGCCTGGTCGGGATCGAAGCCTGGGGCCGCGAGCTGGCCGCACTCGGTCACACGGTGCGGCTGATGCCACCGAGCTATGTGAAGGCCTATCTCAAGCGCAGCAAGAATGATGCGAACGATGCGGCGGCGATCTGCGAGGCCGTGACGCGGCCCTCGATGCGGTTTGTGCCGACGAAGTCCGAGCAGCAACAGTCGGGCTTGATGTTACATCGCAGCCGGCAACTTCTGGTGCGTCAACGCACGATGCTGTCGAATGCGATCCGCGGGCATATGGCCGAACTCGGCATTATCTCGGCCAAGGGCCGCAATGGTACGGCCGAGCTGTTGCAGATCGTTGCGAACACGGACGACGATCGGATTCCCTCGCGTGCGCGGTTTTGCCTCGAGGTGCTTGCGCGCCAATACATAGCTCTCACTGCGGAAATCGGATCAATCGACAAGCGCATCCACGCCTGGCATCGCGCGTGTGAAGCCAGCCGGCGGCTGGAGGAGATCCCCGGCATCGGCCCGATTGTGGCCACCGCCCTGGTTGCCGAGATCGGCGATTGGAAGGCGTTCCGCTCCGGGCGCAATCTCGCCGCCTGGATCGGACTGGTGCCCAAGCAGCATTCGACCGGCGGCAAGGAGCGGCTCGGCAGTATCACCAAACAGGGCAATCGCTACTTGCGATGGCTGCTGGTCGCCGGCGCCATGGCTGTCATCCGGTACGCGCGACAGCACGGCACGAAGCGGCCGTGGCTCGCACGATTAATGGAGCGTCGGCCAACGAAGGTCGCCGCGGTCGCGCTCGCCAACAAGATCGCGCGGATGGCCTGGGCCATCATGGTCCGCGGCGAACGATATAAAGAGCCGACGCCATTGCTGGCAGCGTGAATACACCAATTGGCGAGGGCATGACGACGTAATGCAGAAACGGTCGTTCCGGGGATCGGGAGAGCCCGTTTGGGTCAGCGCACTTTAAAGTGCGTGCTTTCGATTGGGACCTGATCCGCGCAGAGCATTAGGGCCAGCGGCCATACCCGCCGCATCAACAGGCCGGACACGTGACCGCACCCGACCAATGCTGCAAAACGTCAGAAAGCTCTTGCCAAGGCGCCGTCCACACGTGACCCTTGGCGGACAACAGTGTTCACGCGTTGTTGACTGGTGACAGCCAAAGCTGGTTCTAAATTTCTGCTACTTTCATTCTTGGTCTTTTCGTTGGAAAAGCGTTCGGATGTTGAAAGGAGACATTATGCTCCCTCGCAAATCGAGTGCGGTTCTGATGGCTTCTATCTTAATCTTGGCTGGATTTTGTGCAGCACAAGCCGGTGGCGATAAATTGCACTTTCCAGAAAGCTACGCGAAAAGTGTAAAGTGGCTGATTATAGACAAACCACAGTTCAAACGCATTCACGAATACTATGCCACGCCGGAAGCTTTAGAAGCGGCCCGCAAGAACCAGCCGATGCCTGATGGCACGGTCTTCGTCGGCGTTCAATATCAAGTACAACGCGACGCTCAGGGAAATCCAATTCTTGGACCCGATGTTCATCAAAGCTAACGTGAGCGGCTATATCGTGATGGAGAAGCACGCTGGTTGGGGTTCAGAATATCCGGAACAATTGCGTAACGGCGAATGGGAGTATCAGATCTTCAAGGAAGATAAGACGCCAAACACAAAAGTTAAGCTCTCGGTTTGCTTTGAATGCCACAAGCCGTTTGCCAGTCAAGATTACGTCCAAGCATACGAAAAACTAAAGGGTGCCGGGCGGTAATCCAAATCAATATCGGCCATGGGTTTTTGCGTTGTACATATTCGCTTGTGACTCAAGGTGGACATTGGTCATCCCACACTTAACCCTTTCGTGTGGCCGGTGCTGATTGGTACGATGCCTGTCCTGATAGGGAGTTGACATGCATCGGCGCGACTTCATCACGCTGGCTTGCGGGGTGACGGCAGCATGGCCGCTCGCAGCGCGCGCGCAACCCTCTAAAAAGCCGGTTATTGGATTTCTTAGTGCCCGGTCAGCCGAAGAGAGCGCACGTTTGGTGGACGCTTTTCGCAATGGCCTGGCCGAATACGGCATGATCGAGGGCAAAACGTCACCGTCGACTACCGTTGGGCAGACAGTCATTACGAAAGGCTCGCTGGACAGGCCGCCGACCTGTTGGCCCGACAACCCGCGGTATTGATTTCCGTCGGCGGTGACGTGACCGCGAAAGTCTCGGCCGCCGCTACTAGGACTACTCCAATCGTTGCGGTTTTCATTGGTGATCCTGTTGCGGGCGGGTTTGTCGCAAGTCTAAGTCGGCCCGGAGGCAATATAACAGGCGTTAGTAATTTAAATGCGGTGATCGAGGCAAAGCGCATTGGGCTGTTGCGGGACGTAAGGCCAGGAATAGCCACTGTGGGCGCACTCCTGAACCCCGACAGTATAACCGCCGCGAGTCAGCGAAAGGACATCGAAGAAGCAGCACGGACGATTAGCCTCAAGGTTGAGTTTTTGGAAGCTAAGAACGACACCGAGCTTGACGCTGCTTTCAAATCCATTGTTGAAAAGCACATTCCTGCGCTGTTGGTGCCCGCCGATGCTTTTTATGCAGCAGCCCGGGATAGGCTTGCGGAATTGGCGGCGTCAAACCGTGTTCCGGCGATTTACTCACTCCGGGAGTCAGTCGTCTCTGGTGGTCTTATGAGCTATGGAAATGATTTGCCGGAGACATATCGCCTTATCGGCACCTATGCCGCTCGCGTTGTTAAGGGCGCAAAGCCTGCTGATCTGCCGGTGCTTCAGCCCACAAAATTCCAGTTTGTGCTCAATCGCAAAGCGGCCAAGGCGCTGGAACTGACGATCCCGGCGGGCGTATTGTCCATCGTCGATGAGGTCATCGAATAACCACCGTAAAATCTGCGTGCCACAGCACTCTTCGCACTCACTGACGTCCGTTTGTGGCCCTTCGCTGACATGGGTTTGTGCACCGCATATGTCGCTTTCGAGGGACGCATTGCCGGCTCAACCGGTCGACGCAACACTTACGTAGCGCGTACTAAATGCTCGCCAAATCGCGTTATAGATCCCCGGTTTCCAGCAATGCTACAGCATCCGGATTCTGGGGCCGCAGCGAAGCCAGGCGAAATATAAGTGTTGCGTCGACCGGTTGAGACCACCGCCATTAGCGGACCCGCTGCACATGTCGGCTTCTGATGCTGTGGACGGCGCCCGCTCTGCGGCATCAAGAGTGCCATAGGGTGGTTGCGTAAAGCGAACCACATTGAGGGGAGCCGTCCATGGGCGAGGTTAGCACGATCGGTCTTGATATTGCGAAGTCAGTCTTTCAGGTGCACGGGGTTAATGATACTGGCGCGGTCGTGATCAGAAAGCGGATCAGCCGCGCAAAGGTGTTGGAGTTCTTTGGCGCTTTGTCGCCATGCCTGGTCGGGATCGAAGCCTGTCCGTCAGCACATCATTGGGGCCGCGAGCTGGCCGCACTCGGTCACACGGTGCGGCTGATGCCACCGAGCTATGTGAAGGCCTATCTCAAGCGCAGCAAGAATGATGCGAACGATGCGGCGGCGATCTGCGAGGCCGTGACGCGGCCCTCGATGCGGTTTGTGCCGACGAAGTCCGAGCAGCAACAGTCGGGCTTGATGTTACATCGCAGCCGGCAACTTCTGGTGCGTCAACGCACGATGCTGTCGAATGCGATCCGCGGGCATATGGCCGAACTCGGCATTATCTCGGCCAAGGGCCGCAATGGTACGGCCGAGCTGTTGCAGATCGTTGCGAACACGGACGACGATCGGATTCCCTCGCGTGCGCGGTTTTGCCTCGAGGTGCTTGCGCGCCAATACATAGCTCTCACTGCGGAAATCGGATCAATCGACAAGCGCATCCACGCCTGGCATCGCGCGTGTGAAGCCAGCCGGCGGCTGGAGGAGATCCCCGGCATCGGCCCGATTGTGGCCACCGCCCTGGTTGCCGAGATCGGCGATTGGAAGGCGTTCCGCTCCGGGCGCAATCTCGCCGCCTGGATCGGACTGGTGCCCAAGCAGCATTCGACCGGCGGCAAGGAGCGGCTCGGCAGTATCACCAAACAGGGCAATCGCTACTTGCGATGGCTGCTGGTCGCCGGCGCCATGGCTGTCATCCGGTACGCGCGACAGCACGGCACGAAGCGGCCGTGGCTCGCACGATTAATGGAGCGTCGGCCAACGAAGGTCGCCGCGGTCGCGCTCGCCAACAAGATCGCGCGGATGGCCTGGGCCATCATGGTCCGCGGCGAACGATATAAAGAGCCGACGCCATTGCTGGCAGCGTGAATACACCAATTGGCGAGGGCATGACGACGTAATGCAGAAACGGTCGTTCCGGGGATCGGGAGAGCCCGTTTGGGTCAGCGCACTTTAAAGTGCGTGCTTTCGATTGGGACCTGATCCGCGCAGAGCATTAGGGCCAGCGGCCATACCCGCCGCATCAACAGGCCGGACACGTGACCGCACCCGACCAATGCTGCAAAACGTCAGAAAGCTCTTGCCAAGGCGCCGTCCACACGTGACCCAAAGCGAACATTGCCCCCTTTAGGTGAATAGGTTGAGCAGGTACGCTCCAGTGTCCTTGGGGTTCATAATGAGGCGACGCGAGTTCATCACGCTTTCAGGCGGTGCTGCGGCAACGTGGGCCTTTGCTGCGAGCGCACAGCAGCCCTCCAAGCTCCCTCATATCGGAGTGCTCTGGCATGCCGGAAGTGCGGAGCAGGAGGGGACCAACTATAAGGCGCTGCTGAAGGGCTTCGCAGATATCGGTTATATCGAGGGCAAAACCGTCGTGCTAGAACATCGTTTTCCCAATGAGCAGCCTGCACAATTTAAGAGCATGGCCGCCGAACTCGTAGCATCCGGTGTCGATGTCCTCGTCGCGATCGGAGCTAACGCTCCTCCTTATGCAAAGGCGGCAACAAAAACGACCCCCGTCGTTTTTGCTCTAATGCCCGACCCAATCGGCAGCAAACTTGTGAGTAATCTGGCGCGGCCGGAAGGGAACGTCACTGGCCTGTCAAATTCC
>CAVPDI010000027.1:0-14224 GCA_963702605.1 uncultured Pseudomonadota bacterium | reverse complement strand
ACCGTTCGAGAAATATGCCGCGGCTGCACAAAGCTTGACGCGTCCGGCTTCGGCCGCTCGCGCATTGCAGAACGGCGCGCCCAATATCGAGCGCGCTGACAAACTGGTGCAGTTGATCGCCAAGCAGAAGGGCCTCAGCAATCCGGTCATCGACGGCATCGTGGCGCTGGTCGATTCCCGGCTTGAAGCAAACCGCAAAAAAGCCGCCGCCTGATCGTTTCGTGAGGCGACTAAATCGAATGGCGCGGGTTCGGGTGGGCTGTGGGAAACCCAGCCCGCCCACGGATATCAGGACGCCGCGAATTCCTGTCTGTTAGTGCTCAGGCGATTGGCTTGTGGCATTCACGCAACATGCGTCATATTTCTGTCGACAGAGCGCCAAATCGCCTAAAAAGGCAGCAGTTGCCCCTGTTTTCGGCTTGCCGCGAATAGAGGTCAGGCGTCTAAATTTACCGGTATTGCACGTCAAAAGCGTACGGGGTCGATCGCAGCCGGGGCATTTACGGCTTTAGGCGCAAGCGACGGGCTAAGGGGATCGGCGAAATTCGCAGGCCGGTCGAATTAAAGGGGCAGACTCAATGAAGAAAGTTGTGTTGTCGGTGGCGGTGGCACTCGCAGTTTCGGCTGCCGCACCTGCTTTCGCGGCAGATATGCCGGTGAAAGCCGTCAAAGCTCCCGCCGCGGCGCCCAGTCCGTGGGATATCGCCTTCGGCGCGGCTGTCATGAATGACTATGTCTTCCGTGGTATCACCCAATCGGGACACAAGCCGTCGGTCGCGGGCTATTTTGAGCCGCGCTACAACATCACGCCGGAGATACAGCTCTATACGGGCATCGCCGGTGAAAGCATCAAGTTCGCGAACAACGCCGCAGCGGAAATCGATCTTTACGGTGGCGTTCGCCCGACGCTCGGTCCTTTGGCCTTCGATTTTGGCTACTGGTACTACTATTATCCGGGCGGCCAGTGTTACGGCCAAGGCCCGACGCAAGCGCTCGACCCGGGATGCGTCAATTTAGGCATTCCCTTGAACGGCAATGTCGCAAAGAAGGTCGCCAGCTTCTATGAAGTCTACGGCAAGGTCGTCTACACGCTGAACGAATGGGCTTTCGGGGCCAATTTCTACTATTCCCCGAACTTCCTCAACACCGGTGCCGAGGGCGAGTATGCCTCGGGCACGATCAAGTTCACCGCGCCGGAAAAGATGGCGCTCGGGCCATTCGGTTGGTACGTCTCGGGCGAATTTGGGCGTCAGTGGCTGGGCACCAGTGACGCATTTTACGGCGTCAACCCTCCCGGCATCGGCCTGACTGGCATCAACTACAAGGACTACGATACCTGGAATATCGGTTTCGGCTTGACCTGGAAAGTGTTCACGCTGGATCTACGTTACAGCGACACCGATCTGAACAAGGGTGACTGCAACGCATTTACCAGCGATCCGACTGCAACAGGCACGACCAACATCACAGCCATCAATCCAGGTGGCGTGGGGTCGAGCTGGTGTGGTGCGACATTCATCGCCAAGCTCTCTGCCGACCTTACTCTCGGCAGCCTGAAGTAGATCAAGCCACGTCTGCCCAAATTTGCCCTGACGGGGCGGCTGCCGCGATCGGCTGCCGCCCTTTCCCTTTTGTCACGCTGAAGCTTGGTTAGCCGGTCTGCGCCAGGTTCGCTTCACGCACGACCGAGTGCCCGTCTTCGCGGATGAAGGCCAGCCGCCGCCGATGGAAGGCGGCAAGTGTCGCCCGATGGCCGATGGAGACAATTGTCGCGTTGGGCAGCCGCTGTTCGAGTAAGTGATAAAGCGCCGCTTCCGCTGGTTCGTCGAGCGAGGCGGTGGCCTCGTCAAGAAACAGATAGTCTGGCGAACAGATCAGCGCGCGCGCGATCCCAAGCCTCTGTTGTTCGCCGAGTGACAGCATCCTGTTCCAATGTGCCTCTTCCTCCACGCGTGAGGCCAGAGCGGGCAATCCGACCGCAGCGATGATCTCGGCGATGCGGGCCGTATCGGCGCTTCCCGGCTCGGAGGGATAGGCGACGGCGGCCGCGAGCGGCGCGATTGGAAAATACGGCCGCTGCGGAAGGATCATCATCCGGGCGTTTTTCGGAACAGTTATTTCGCCGTTGCCGAATGGCCATATACCGCCCAGTGCGCGGAAGAGCGTAGACTTGCCGGCGCCTGAGGGCCCGCTCACCAGCACGCGCTCGCCGAACTTGATCGAAAGGTCATTGGCGTTAACGAGGGATGTGCCGTCGGGCAGGCGAACCGCCAGGTTCCTGAAGCTGACGGCGCTTGCATCGGCCGGCGCAATGGTGATGACCGGAGGCGTCGATGCAACCGCGCGAGCCGCCGCCACCGACTGATCAAAGCCCGATAGTCGCTCGATCACGGCACGCCATTCGGCCAGCTGCCGATACACATTGACGAAGACCGATAGCGCTTCCTGGACCTGGCCGAAAGCATTCGCTGTCTGCATCAGGCCGCCGAGTTGGACAACGCCGGCAAAATAGGCGGGACTTACCATCACGTAGGGAAATACCACGGCGGCCTGCCTGTATCCGGCTGTCAGAAACGTGAGCTTTTTCTGCCTCGACATGATCGCCATCCAGTTGGATACGACATTGCCGAAACGTATGAGCAGGCGATCGCGTTCCGCGCGCTCGCCGTCGAGCAAGGCGATCTGTTCCGAGTTTTCTCGGACGCGGACCAAATTAAAACGGAAATCGGCCTCGAACCGTTGCTGTTGGAAATTCAGTGCGATCAGCGCGCGGCCGATAAGATGGGTGAGCGCCGTTCCGATAATTGCGTAAATCAACGCCGCCCACAGCAGGTAACCGGGGATGTCAAATGTTACGCCGAACGCATGCAACGGCGCCGCCGCCGACAAATCCCACAAAATGACGGCGAAAGATCCGAGCGTGACAATCGCGTTCAGCAGGCTCAATCCGATCGGAAGTATGCCGATGCCGTTCGTGCCGCCATCGATGAATTGCTTGATGTCCTCCGCTATTCGCTGATCCGGGTTGTCGGCGGCGTCGCCCAGCAGCTGCATCCGGTAATGATTTGATCCTTCCAGCCAATGGTCGAGATAGGTGCGTGTCAACCACCGCCGCCAGCGAATTTGGAGCCACTGGTTGAGATAGAGCTGGTAGACGGCGAGCAAAATGAAGATCGTCGCCAGCACGCAGAAATATCCAAGCTGGTAGACGAACGCGCTCCAGTTTCTGTCCTGCAGCGCGTTGTAGAAACTGTTGTTCCAGGAGTTGAGCAATACATTAAGCCCGACGATCGACAGCTCAATGGCAACCACGGCTGCCAAAAGGATGCGGCCCGGCCATCTATCCTCGGAACTGAAATAGGGACTGGCGATGCGCCAGATTGTAGCCAGCGTCGCGAAGTGACGTTTCACGAAACTCTCCTGTCTTAATTGTAATTTGCATTGAAACGATAGCGATGAACAATCGTCTCGTTATTCTTAGTTTGTTTCCGTGATTTACAGAAGCGCCTTAGACGAAAGATTATTTTTCCTGATCGTCATCAGAAGTTCCGAAATCGTCCGATGATATTGCGCACGCAAGAGAAGCGCGTGGCAAAATCTCTTTGCGCTTGCGTGCGATTGTCGCGTCACATTAGCATGACTTCGGGGGAGATAACGTTCTGTCGCACGCTTTGATGGCGTCGCGGCGTGTGCGTCTGTCTCCCGTCGCATTTCATAATGACGCACAAAAAGTGCGAGGGAGGATCAAAATGACCAAGTCGCTTTGGAAGCCCGATCGGAGAACCGTCATCAAAACGGGCGCCGCACTGGGTGCGTCGGCGGTTTTTTCGCCGCCGATTTGTCGTTCGCGCAAGGCGAGACGCCAATCAAAGTCGGCATGCATGACCCGCTGACCGGCACTTACGCGGCAGAAGGCGAAAGCGAAGTACGCGGTGCGCACATGGCACTTGCCGAGATCAACGCAAAGGGAGGCATGCTTGGACGCAAAGTGGATCTCGTCATCGAAGATGATGCCGCAAACGCAGGCCTCGCCGCACAAAAAGCACATAAGCTGATTGAGCAGGATAAAGTTTCCCTGCTCATGGGCGCAGTGTCCTCGGCGACGGCGCTGTCGGTCAACCAGGTCGCGCACGAAAAAGGCATGGTTTACATGGTGACCGGCGGCCACACCGATCCGGTGACCGGCACACAATGTCATTGGACGATGTTCCGTATCTGCACGACGACATACATGCTCGCGGCAGGCCTTGCCGCCACGCTGTACAAGAAGTTCGGCGGCAAATGGTATTTCATCACGCCTGATTATGCGTTTGGGCACACGCTCCAGGAATCCTACGCCAAGCTTCTCAAGCAGATGGGCGGTACCGTCCTCGGCAACTCCTTGTCGCCGCTCGGCACGACGGACTTTTCCTCGTATCTGATCAAAGCCCAGCAATCGAAGCCCGATGTGCTGATCAATTTGTGCGATGGCCAAGATCTGGTGAACTCGATGAAGCAGGCTGCGCAATTTGGCCTGATGAAAAAGTTCCCGATCGGCGGCGGCCTCAGCGAACTTGAAGTGCTGCGCGCACTGCCAAAAGAGGCCAAACAGGGCTGGTGGACGCTCGAATGGTGGTGGGACCAGCCCAATACGCCTCACGTCAAGGAATGGGTCGCGACTTACCAGAAGGCCCATACCGACGGCACCTACCCAAGCGCACGCACCTGGTTCGGCTATGCCGGCCTGCATTCGCTGGCGTTAGGCGTTGCGAAAGCGAAGTCGGTCGAACCGGTGAAGGTCGCAAAGGCGCTGGAGGGTCTCGAACTTCCGCCCGAGATCAAGCTGCAGCCGAACAAGGTCTACTTCCGGCCCGGCGATCATCAGTTGATGTCGAGTGAATTCCCCGGCGAAATCATCCAGGACGGCACCTATCCGAAACTGTTCAAAGTCGCGGATATCGTGCCGGGCGACAAGATCGCGCTTTCGGTCAAGGACACTGGCTGTAAGCTCGATTACCAGTCGTAATAAACAGAACTAAATATCAGTCATCGGCCAAATCCGCGCCGCCTCCGTCAAGAGGCGGCGCGGTGCGGCTTGAAATCAAACAATAAGACAGCCGGCCTTCGATGCAGCTACTCCTGTTTAATGCATTCAACGGACTCATCCAGGGCGTGTTCTATGCGCTTATGGCGCTTGGTCTTGCCCTGATCTTGAGCCTGAATTCCGTGATCAACATGGCGCATGGCGGATTTCTGGTCATCGGAGCCTACCTTGCCTACACGCTCAGTCCGTATCTTGGGTTCTGGGGCGCGCTGATCGCCGGCCCCATCCTCGCGGCGGGCATTGGCCTCATCGTGGAGCGCATTCTGATCCGGCCGATCTACAAGCGGACTGACCCGATCTACAGCCTTCTGCTCACATTCGGACTTGCGTTGATCATCGAGGACTTGACCCGCACGATCTGGGGGCCGCAGGGGTTGCCGCTCGAGGTTCCCGACATCATCAACTCGCCGATCAGCGACGTCTATTTCTTCGTCACCGGCTATCGGCTGTTCGTGATGGGCATTACGGCTGCCGCCGCGATCGGACTTTATTTGTTGCTTCGCTACACGCTACTCGGAATCCGCATCCGTGCGGGTACGCGGGACCTGGAGACAACGTCCGCGCTGGGTGTGAACATCTATAAATTGCGCGCGCTCAATTTCGGATTCGGCTGCCTGTTTGCCGGGCTGGCCGGCGTACTCGCCTCCGGTGTCCTGGGTCTGACGCCGCCAATGGGCAACAGCCTGATCATGCCCAGCTTCGTTGCCATCATTATCGGCGGAGTTGGCAGCCTCTTCGGCGCCGTGCTCGGTGGTCTCATCATCGGTTTGGCTGCGGGCATTGCGACGACCTATTACCCCGCGGCGAGCGAGGC
Organism: uncultured Pseudomonadota bacterium; assembly: GCA_963702605.1. Lineage (GTDB taxonomy): Bacteria > Pseudomonadota > Alphaproteobacteria > Rhizobiales > Xanthobacteraceae > Pseudolabrys. The sequence continues at coordinate 8,327 of CAVPDI010000027.1, read as the reverse complement.
CGTGATCTATCTGATGATGCTGATCGTGCTCGTCGTGCGCCCGCGCGGATTGTTCGGCGAAGAAGGGTTGTTCGAATGAATTGCGTCGCCTCGATTGCGGTCATGTGGATCACGCTCCTCGCCCTGCCATGGTGGTTGCCGATGATAGGCGGCTACACCGCGCTGGGCTCGAAAGTTCTGATCTATGCCATTGCGACCATGGGCCTGAACATCGTCCTCGGTTTTACGGGGGGCCTTTCCTTCGGGCAAGCGGCATATTTCGGGCTTGGTGCGTACGGCGCGGGCATGACGCTGAAATATCTTGCGCCCTCGACTCCGCTTGCGATTTTTATCGGCACGCTCGTTGGCGGCACCGCCGCAACATTGCTCGGGCCGCTCGTCATGCGCCGGCGCGGCATTTATTTCGCGATGATAACCATTGCCATTGGCCAGCTGTTCTATTTCGTCATGGTTCGATGGAACGAGGTGACAGGAGGCGAAGACGGCCTTGCCGGTTTCAGCCGGCAGGACATTCATTTTGGCCCGATTATCTACCGTTTGACCGAGACGAACTTCTACTACCTGGTCTTGCTGGGGTTCACGGTCGCAGTTGCAATCATGTGGGGCGTATTGCAGTCCCCGCTCGGGCACACCTTCGTTGCCATCCGTGAGAATTGAAGGCGCATCGAATTCCTGGGCATACGGGTCGAGCGCTATGTGTGGGCGGCGTTTGCCATCGCAGGAACGATTACGGCTTTCGCCGGCGCGCTGAATGCGCTCCTGTTCAACTTTACATCGCCACAGGACCTGCATTGGATTTTGTCCGGCAATTTCGTGATCATGATCGTGCTTGGGGGCATGCGCAGCTTCTTCGGACCGTTACTTGGCGTGATTGTTTTCGTCGTAGCGCAGGACTACCTGTCGAGTGTTACCGGAAATTGGATGAGTTTCATCGGGATGATTTTCGTTCTCATCGTGTTGCTGTTCCCGCGGGGTGTTCTTGGCATCTTCAATCGGCGCGCGGAGGCCGTATGAACGTGGCAATCGCACCGGCGAACGCGCAGGCCACCGTGCAAGCAAAGGGCCAACCGTTCCTTCGCCTCGATAACGTGTCCCGGCACTTCGGCACGTTGAAAGCGGTCGATGGAGTTTCCTTCGACATGGCTTCGGGCGAATTGCGCGCGGTAATCGGACCAAATGGCGCCGGCAAGACGACGTTTTTCAATCTAATTAGCGGTCTGTTGCCGCCAACGTCGGGCGAGGTCGTTTTTGAAGGTGAGACCATTACCCAGCAGGCAATCGTGCATCGCGTTGCAAAGGGGATCGTTCGCACTTTCCAGATTACCGAAATTCTTCCCGACCTCACTGTTTACGAAAATATTCGTGTCGGCGTCGAAACAGCGGCGAGGCTAAATTCGAAACCATGGATAAGCCGCAGCGAGCGGATCGCAATCCGGCGCAAAGTCGATGAATTGATCGATATTGTCGATCTCGGCGGCAAGGCAGGACGCATCGTCGGCGAAATGGCGCACGGCGATCAACGCGTGGTGGAAGTTGCCGTGGCACTGAGCCTCAGGCCGCGCCTGCTGCTGCTTGACGAGCCGACGGCCGGGATGGGCGACCACGAGACAGACCACATGGTCGGATTGATCCGCAAGCTGCACAAAGAACAAGGAATGAGCATCCTGTTTATCGAGCATGACATGGACATCGTATTCGGGATTGCGCAGCGCATCACTGTGCTCGACCAGGGTAGAGTGCTTGCAAGCGGCGTACCCGACGCTATTTCCGCAGATCCAAAGGTGCGCGCAGCCTATTTGGGGTCGATTGAATGACCGTAGTAATTCGTGCGAGCGGTTTGCAGACGTTTTACGGCAAGAGTCATATCTTGCATGGGATTTCGCTCGAAGTGAACGAAGGCGAGATCGTAGCGGTGCTTGGACGCAATGGCGCCGGCAAGACAACAACGGTCCGCAGTATTGTTGGGTTGACACCGCCACGGCAGGGCACCGTCGAAATATTTGGCCAAAATACAACACACTGGCCGGCGCATCGGATTGCAGGACTGGGTGTCGGTTACGTGCCTGAGGGCCGAAAGATTTTCGGAAACTTGACGGTGCTTGAAAACCTCAAAGTACCGCAAGCACGCCCTGGCCCGTGGGATCTGGATCGTGTGCTCAAACTTTTCCCTCGCCTTGCCGAGCGTCAATCGCAGCTCGGCCGCCAGCTTTCCGGCGGCGAGCAAGAAATGCTGTCCATCGCGCGCCCGCTTTTGCTCAATCCGCGCGTCATGCTGCTCGATGAGCCGAGCCAGGGACTGGCGCCGCTGATCGTTCGCGAGGTCATGCAGGTCGTGCGGCGCATGCGGGAGGACGGATTATCAGTGCTCCTCATCGAGCAGAACGCGCCGCTTTCTCTGTCGATCGCCGATCGTGCGTACATCCTCGATGACGGAAAAGTCGTCCACTCCGCCAAGGCCGCCGAGCTCGCGAAGGACACCGAGCTCGTCAACAAATTGGCCGGTGCTGGGCATAAGGCCGCATAGACGCCGCGGCCAGACATTTTGCGACGGGGATCAAACCGTCCGACCCCTCCCGATACGCTGATTTTACCGCCGTTTTCAATGCAGTTTGCCTGCCATCGCCTTGATTCGGCTGGCGGATGTTCCGCATTCCGCACGGGATCCAACTTGTGGCAATAAAAATTTTGTTACAGACTATTGTTTGAAATTAATAAGGCTGATGGGGTGTTAGTAATCCGTAGTTAAAACAGCCGAATTTCCAACACGGCCAAGGGGAGGGTGGCAATGAATAAGGACAAGCAGTCTACAGCAGCAACGCGCCGCAAGTTTCTTGGTGGGGCGGCAATCGCCGGCGTCGCGACGGTCGCAGGGCCGGCCGTCGTCAAGGCGCAGGGCCCGATCGCCATGCGCTTCCAGAGCACCTGGCCATCGAAGGATATCTTCCACGAATACGCACAGGACTTTGGTAAGAAGGTCAACGACATGACCGGCGGCGACCTCAAGATCGAGGTGCTTCCGGCCGGGGCCGTGGTGCCCGCTTTCGGTCTGCTCGACGCCGTATCCAAGGGCGTGCTCGACGGGGGCCATGGGGTGCTCGTGTATCACTACGGCAAAAACACCGCCCTGGCGCTTTGGGGTTCCGGCCCCGGCTACGGGATGGACGCCAACATGCTGCTCGCCTGGCACAAATACGGCGGGGGCAAAGCGCTGCTCGAAAAAATCTTTATGACCATCGGCGCTGATGTCGTCTCGTTCCCCTATGCACCTCTCTACTCGCAGCCGCTCGGCTGGTACAAAAAGCCAATACAAAAAGTAGATGACTTCAAAGGCCTCAAGTTCCGCACGGTGGGCATCTCTATTGACCTATTTACGGCAATGGGCGCCGCAGTGAACGCTCTGCCTGGCGGTGAAATCGTCGCGGCAATGGATCGCGGCCTGCTCGACGCAGCCGAATTCAATAACGCCTCATCGGATCGCGCCCTTGGCTTCGCGGACGTTTCCAAGATTTGCATGCTGCAGAGCTATCATCAGAATGCCGAGCAACTCGAGATCAGTTTTAACAAGACGAAGTTCAACGCACTTCCGCCGAAGATGAAGGCGATTATCGAAAACGCAGTCGAAGCCGCATCACAGGACATGCAATGGAAGGCGATCGACCGCAACTCGCAGGACTACATTACCCTGCAAACCCAGGACAAGGTCCGTTTTTTCAAGACGCCGGATCCCGTTCTCAAGCGTCAGCTTGAGCTTTATGACGAGATCACCAAGAAGTACGTCGCGAACAATCCGCTCTTCAAGGAGATCATCGTCTCGCAGCTCGCGTTTGCCAAACGCGCAACGCAGTGGGAGCAGGATTACATCACGAACCGGAAAATGGCGCACGACCACTACTTCGGCCCGAACGCGAAATCGCCGATTTAAAGGCGACTGAACCGGCAAAGCACCATTCCGAGGGGAAACGGGATGGTGCTTTGTTCTTGCTAAATTCACTCCGTAATCGGGACGAACATTTATGAACGTGCAAAGCGTCCTTCATACCATCGACGGCATCAGCACGTGGGTTGGCAAAGCCGCCGCGTGGTTGATCATTGCGCTTATGACGGTCGTCTGTATCGAGGTGTTCAAGCGCTACATTATGAATGCGCCGACCGCCTGGATTTTCGATCTCGACAACATGATGTACGGCACGCTGTTTATGCTCTGCGGGGCCTATACATTGGCGCAAAACGCTCATGTCCGCGGTGACTTTCTCTACAGTTCGATGCGGCCACGGACGCAGGCCACTCTCGACCTTGTCCTGTATGTGGTGTTCTTCATCCCCGGCATTGCCGCACTGATCTACGCTGGCGCCGATTATGCGGGGGATTCCTGGCGAATCGCGGAACATTCCAATGTCACGTCCGATGGCCCGCCCGTCTATCATTTTAAAACCGTCATTCCGATCGCCGGCGCGCTCGTGATGCTGCAGGGCATCGCCGAAATTGTGCGTGCCGTCGTTTGTCTCAAGACTGGCGTTTGGCCGAGCCGACTGCACGACGTCGCCGAAATTGACGTTATCGAAGAGCAACTCGCACACAGCGAGTACGTCGACGAAGAATCGCGCAAGATCGCCATCGAACGCGCCAAGGAAATTGATGAAGTGGCGCGCCAGCGTGGCATGGGTGGAGATCTCAACACATGAGCGACCCAGCACTCGGGCTATTGATGCTCGGTCTCATCGTGGTTGTGATCATGATGGGTTTTCCAACGGCTTTCACGTTGATGGGCCTCGGAATGTTCTTCGGATTCATTGCTTTTTACGATCCGTCGCATCTATTCACTGATAACAAAGTTTTCGAGTTGATGGTTCAGCGCACCTACGGAGCGATGACGAACGACGTTCTCATTTCCATCCCATTGTTCGTGCTGATGGGCTATGTGATGGAGCGCGGCGCGTTGGTCGACAAGATGTTCTATTCGATCCAGCTGGCATTTCGTAAAGTGCCGGCTTCGCTTGCTGTTGCAACGCTGATTGTGTGCACATTCTGGGGCATCGCTTCAGGCCTGGTCGGGGCGGTTGTGGTGTTGATGGGCGTCATCGCCTTCAACCCGATGCTGCGCGCCGGCTATGATGTGAAGCTTGCATCCGGGGTCATCACCGCCGGCGGCACGCTCGGCATTCTCATTCCCCCGTCGGTAATGATCATTGTGTATGCGGCGGTCGCCGGACAATCGGTGGTGAAACTTTACGCCGCCGCGATGTTTCCTGGCTTCTTCCTGTCGTTTCTCTACCTCGTCTACATCATCGGCTGGGCGATGATTAATCCCAAGATCGCGCCGCCTCTGCCGGAGGAACAGCAACGTGTCCCGGTCCCCGACTGGATGCGAAAGTTTCAGGCGACATATGGGAACAACGTCTTCTTCGGTACCTTGAAAGCGCTTGTGTCACCGTCGCGCGCATTTGCGATCGATACGGGAAAGGGGCGGGTGACCTACGCGAACCTGCTCACCAACCTGATCGCGGCGCTGGTACCCTTCATTCTTGTCGCCGGCACGTTGTGGCTGACCTGGTGGTATGTTGTCATTCACCAGCAGACGGAGCCCGAGATCGTCTTCTCCGGGGTGCAACAACTGGGCACGCCGGGTTTGACCAAAGGGCCAGCGACCGCCGCCGAGCTCGGCCCGCCGGAGGGCTTCTACCTCTGGTTCGGCATCATTGCTGCAATCTGCGCATTGTGGCAGATCCGTTACTACTTCCGGATCGACGCCGATCGACTTGAGGTCATCAAGCTCCTGTCGACATCCATCATGCCGCTCGGGATTCTCACGGTTGTGGTCCTGGCCGTCATACTTTTTGGCATCACCACGGCGACGGAATCGGCTGGGGTGGGTGCGGCCGGCGCTTTCTTGCTGGCCGTTCAGGCGAGAACGCTGGACTGGAAGCGCACCAAGGAAGCGGTTTTCCTGACGGCGAAAACAACCGCCATGGTTTGTTGGCTGTTTGTCGGCTCGGCACTGTTCTCAGGCGTTTTTGCGATCCTCGGCGGGCAGGCCCTGGTCGAAAAATGGGTGTTGTCGCTCAACATGACGCCCATTCAATTCATGATCCTTTCGCAGGCGATCATTTTCGTACTCGGGTGGCCGCTGGAATGGACCGAAATCATTGTCATCTTCGTTCCGATCTTTTTGCCGCTGCTCAAGCACTTCAATATCGATCCCGTACTGTGGGGTACGCTGGTGTTCGTCAATCTACAGGCGGCGTTCCTCTCGCCGCCGGTTGCAATGTCGGCCTTCTATCTCAAAGGCGTTGCGCCGTCGCACGTCACCCTCAACCAGATCTTCAATGGCATGATGCCGTATATGATCATCGTTATCATCTGCATGATCATCATGTATTTCTGGCCGAGCATGACGCTTTGGCTGCCCAACTATCTTTACGGCGTCTGACGCGGTACCGGCAGTCGACGAACTGCGCCGAACATGATTTTATCGGCGCGGTCGCCTCTTAGGAATTGTTTGTCTTGGCGGATATCGACAAAATTGCACTGACCGCGAGTGAGGCGGCATCTGAAATCGCCCGCGGCGCGATTTCGGCTGAAGAATACATGCGGGACTGCCTCGACCGCATCGCGACGCTCGAGCCGGCGGTGCAGGCCTTCGTGCATCTCGATGCCGAATATGCCCTTGCGCAGGCGCGCGAACGTGACGAATGGCGATCGAGCGGCCATCCGACCGGTCCGCTGCACGGCGTTCCGGTGGCCATTAAGGACATTATCGATACGTCGGACTATCCGACTGAATGCGGGTCAACTTTCCTATCGGGCCGTCGGCCGGGTTCGGATGCTACGGTCGTCTCTCGCTTGCGTGCCGCGGGCGCAATCATCATCGGGAAAACGGTGACCACCGAGTTTGCCTATTTCAGCCCCGGCAAGACGCGCAATCCGCACGATCGCGAGCGCACCCCCGGCGGTTCCTCGTCAGGTTCGGCGGCCGCGGTAGCGGCGCAAATGGTTCCACTGGCGCTCGGAACACAGACCAATGGATCGATCATCCGGCCTGCTTCGTTTTGCGGCGTCTACGCAATAAAGCCAAGCCACGGCCTCGTGCCGCGTACAGGTGTTCTACAGTTGTCTCGCACGCTCGATCATGTCGGCCCCTTCGCGCGTTCGATCGAGGACCTGGCATTGGTGCTCGACAGCATTGCCGGATACGATTTGCAGGATCCGGATACCCGCCCTGTCGGCGCGCCAAACTTCAGCGCGATCGCGGCGGGCGATTTCCCGCTGGCGCCGCGCTTTGCCTTTGTACGTACGCCGGTCTGGGACAAGGCCGATCCCGATGCGCGAGAGGCATTTGAGGAACTTGCGGACGAACTGGGAGAAGGCTGCTTCAGATTCGACTTGCCCGACCGCTACGCGGCGGCCTGGGACAGCCAGCGCGTGATCATGGCGACCGAAATGGCGCACAATCTCGGCGGGCTGGTGGATCAGGGTGGCGATATGATCAGCAGGACCACTCGTGATCTAATTGAGGAGGGGCGCAAGACGAATGCGGCGCGTTATCTCGATGCGGTGTCTGGCGCATTGGTGTTACGGGAAGAGCTCAATCAATTATTCCAGCAGCAATGCAATGCCATCATCACTCCGTCATCACCCGGCGCGGCGCCTAAAGGAACCGCTACCGGCAATCCCGCGTTCTGCACCCTGTGGACATATCTCGGCTTGCCCGCAATTACGATTCCACTTATGACCAGCGCAAGCGGAATGCCGATGGGGGTACAATTGGTCGGGCCGTCCGGCGACGACGCGCGCCTGTTGCGGACCGCGCAGGCTCTGGTGAGAAAACTTTCCGAGAACGAATGATCCGTCACAGTTCGACGCGCGGCGTGTTGGCTGCTGCTTTGCTTCTATTGGTGCAAGGGTTGGCGCTAGCGGCCGATGCCTTTCCCTTCGATCGCGAGCTTTTGCTCGATGCCGCGCCGATGCGCCCAGGTCAACGGATGCCGATCCTCACAGTCGAGGAAAACGGCACGGCAAGACTCGATCTGTGGTGCAGAACGGTCCCGGCGCGCGTAGAAATTTCCGAAATGGCCATCAAAATTGAACCTGGCCCGTTGCCGGAAGATCTGCCGGCAATGCAGAGCGCGGGGCAGTGCACGCCGGAGCGCGTCAAGGCTGACGAAGAAATCCTCGCGGCTTTCAGCCAGGTGACCGCATGGCGGCGGCAAGGCGAAGCCATTGTGCTGGAAGGCACGACGACGCTCCGGTTCCGCGCGAGCGATCACTGATCGGACGAAAAAAGGGCGCGGCATCCGCCGCGCCCTTCATTCTGACAGTCAAGGTTCCGC
>CAVPDI010000026.1:0-79217 GCA_963702605.1 uncultured Pseudomonadota bacterium | reverse complement strand
GAAATCGGTCGCCGCCGCCAAGCGTTTCGAGGAAGTCGACCCGCAGCACCCTTACTCGGATTGGCGCGCAAGGCGCTGCTGATGTCCGCCTATGCGCTACTACGAGGGCACGACTACGATTCGACTCGATCGGTGCCGCGCCCACGCTACATCACGCTGCCGATCCGGGCAGTCCCGACGCCGCCTACGCCCAATACCTGATCGCCGCTTCCAATTCGATCAGATCCCCGACATCAGCCGCGATCAGGGCCGCACCGAGTAGGCGATCGCCGCGCTCGAAGAGGTGATTCGCAAATATCCCAATTCCGAATATGCCAGCGCTGCGCGCCGCAAATGGACTCCGCGCGCGATCAGTTTGCCGGAAAAGAAATGGAGATCGGCCGCTACTACATGGAGAGGCGCGACTTCACCGGTGCGATCAACCGCTTAAAAATCCGTCGTGACCCAGTATCAGAGCACGCGGCATGTCGAAGAAGCGCTGGAGCGGCTGACCGAGCCTATATGGCTATCGGCATCGTGGACGAGGCGCAGACCGCGGCCGCTTGCTTGGTCACAATTTCCCTGAAGCGCTGGTACAAGGACGCCTACATCTGGTAAAATCCCAGGGACCGAGCCGAACGAAAACAAGTAGTCCCTGACAGGCATCCCGGGCTTCCCAGGAAAGTCGGCCTCGGCTAACCTCACAGGCCTTTCATTCCATTTTGCTGCGCGGCTTTCGATCCGCGACATTGTGCCTGATCAACGGCTCGACATCGATTTCGCGCGGCCTTGCCGTGCTGACCGGTGAACCGGCGCCGGGAAATCGTTCTTGCTCGACGCCTTTGCGCTCGCGCTGGCGGGCGGGGCGATGCCGGCCTTGTGCGCCAGGGGCGGGAGCAGGGCCAAGTGACCGCCTATTCGATGTGCCGAAGGCGCATCCGGCCGAGACGTCTGCTCGCGACAATGGCCTCGACGCCCAATGGCGAGATGATCCTGCGCCGGGTGCAGTTGGCGGACGGCCGCACCCGCGCCTTCATCAACGATCAGGCCGATCAGCGTGCAGACGTTGCACAGTCGTTGGCGCATCGCTGGTCGAGATTCATGGCCAGCACGATGAGCGTGCGCTGGTCGATGCCGCGACCCATCGCCGGCTTCTCGATGCGTTTGCGGGCCTGGAGAAGGATGCAGCCGCCGTCGAATTGTTGTGGGACGCGCGCCGAGCAATACGAGAATCTGAAGTCGAAGGGGAACAATGAAGGCCATCCACGGCCCCGAAGCGGCGGCGGGTGTTTCTGGGAGCGCGCGGGCGCGTGGTGCTGGCGTTGCGGGGCGAGGGCGGAAACCGTACTCGATCCGCGACCGGCTGATCGAGCAGCTCAAGGAAGAGTCGTACGGGCCGAGGCCGCTCGACTTCGAGCTGCTCCGAAAGCTCGCCGACCAAGCCGCAGGCCGATGGACTTTCTCGAGGAGACCCTCGACGATCCGCAGTCGGTGGAGGGGGGAGGCGAAATGCCTTCGCGCGGCGCTCTTCGAGCCGCGCGGCCAGGTGATCCGGCCGCCGGTCCGCCACCCCGACCGCCCGCAAGCCTGGATCGTGATCGAGACGGCGGAAAACATCGACGCGGACGACGCGGCGCGAAAGGCCGCGGCCATCGCGGCGAGCGCCAAGATCGAGATGGCGGAAGAGTTCCGTGGGATCGGCTGAACATCCATCACCCGGGCGTCCAGGCCGAGATCCGAACCGCCAAATCGCGCTCCGAAGGCGCGGAGATCTGGCCCTTGGCGCCCTGGGTGACGCCGTCGGGCGTCTTCACGAAGATGCTCGGCACGCCGCTCGCGGAGTGGGGCGTTCCTCTCCCGCCTGATGCGGCGATCCGCTTTCCGGCCGCCGAAGCCCTCGCCGCCATGGAGCGCGAGCTGGCGGAATTGTTCCTCCGGGCGATGGGGGCGTTTCAGTCCCCCGAGACCGATTTGTAACTTTCTTCGTACCTCGCAGTACGGGTTTTCGACCCGCGTGTCCCGGATGGGTCGGGCCCACCTGCCCGCCGCCGTACCCTGGCAAGCTCCAAACCGACTTAGTATCAACGAGTTAATCCAGGATGGGTCAAATCCTCCAACCCTGGCACATGCTATGCGGTCCGCTAGATTCAGGGGGGCGTGCCTTTTACGAGGTACAGCCCGGAGGATGCGGAGATGTTGAGGAAGCTGGGCCTTGTGGCAGCCTGTCTGTTTCTTGCGCTGCCAGCTCTGCTCCGACACTCAAGCACAGAGCCAGCGCTCGCGGCTGTCGGGAAACGCGAACGATTTGTCGAACAGCACGACATCGTCCCATTGCGAGCCTTGCGCCTTGTGCACGGTGAGCACGTAGCCGTAGTCGAACTCGTCATAGGGCTTGCGGCGCTGCCAATCGATCTGCTCGATGCCGCCGGAAAAACATTCCGGCCGGACGGATACTTTTACGCCGCGCGTCGCGGTGTCGTCGTCGGCAGAGCCGCACGTCATGATCCCGGCCTTGGCGCCACTCTTGCGTCCGCCGCGATCCTTCACCGTCCACAGCCCGCCGTTGAACAGGCCCTTCTTGCGATTGTTGCGCAAGCATACCAGCTTGTCGCCAGCCGACGGCATCTCGCCTTCGAAGCCGCGCCGTTCGCGCAGGCGCGTGTTATAGGAACGGCGCGTAACATTGCGCCCGACCAGCACCTGATCGGCGTCGAGCACCCGCTGCGGATCGAGGTCGGCCTTGCGGATCACCTCGGTCTCGCCGTAGCGCCCGGGTTCGAGATAATCACCGGCACGGATGCCCATCGACAGCCGCACGATCGGATCATCCTGTGCCTGCCGATGCACCTCCGTGAGCATAGGTCGGGCTCTACCTCGGTGAAATAGCCTCCGCCTTGAATAGGCGGCAGTTGCGCCGGTCTCCGAGCACCAGTACCGGCACGTCGAAGGACAGCAGGTCGCGGCCAAGTTCGGCATCCACCATCGAGCATTCGTCGATGATTATGAGTTTCGCCTTGGAAGCAGGCGCTTCGTCCCAAAGATCGAAATTCGGGATTTCCTCGCCACTCTCACGCGCGCGATAGATCAGGCTGTGGATGGTTGAGGCACCGTGACAGCCCTTGCCGCGCATGACGGAGGCCGCCTTGCCGTGAAGGCGGCGAACTTCACGTCGCCGTCGGCCTCGTCGGCGACGTGGCGGGCAGGTGGTTTTGCCGGTACCGGCAAAGCCAAATAGCCGGAATACCTGTGGCGTGCCGTTAGAGCCGGGCTTGGCCTTGAGCCAGTCAGCGACGGATTTGAGAGCATTATTCTGATGGGGGGTGAACAGCGGCATGGCGGATAGCAATAGAGCATGCAGCAGTCAGGGCAAAGAACAAAAATAGAACGCTATTTTGCGCCCTTTACTCAGACAATATTCCTAGGAAGGCGAAGGCTCGGAACTGGTCCTTTGGGGAAAACTGGTGCGCCGGTGCAACAGCATCTCGACCAGATGGGCACCTCTGCCGCGCCGGGCTCCGTGCATTGCCCTTTGCGGTGCAGCATGCTTAACGTCGCGGCCCTTTATTCCGGAACTGCGCATGGCTCGAGACCAGGTCGACATGACACCGATCGAGACGCGCGACGAACTCGTCGCTTGGCTCGAAGCTGGCTGCAAGGCAAAGACGCAGTTTCGAGTTGGGACCGAGCACGAGAAGTTCGCTTTTACCGTCGCCGACCATCGGCCGGTGCCTTATGCCGGAAAGCGGAGCATCCGCGCGCTGCTCGATGGCATGCATGATCTGCTCGGCTGGGAGCCGATCATGGAAGGCGACAACATCATCGGCATGTTCGACGTTACCGGCGGCGGCGCCATCTCATTGGAGCCCGGCGGTCAGTTCGAACTTTCCGGCGCGCCGTACGACAACGTGCATCAGACCGCCGCCGAATTGATGGCGCATCTCGCACAGGTGCGCGAGGTCGCGAAGCCTTTGGAATAGGCTTTCTCGGCATCGGGATGACGCCGAACTGGACGCGCGCGGACATGCCGAAAATGCCAAAGGGCCGCTACAAAATCATGACGGCTTATATGCCGAAAGTCGGTTCGCTTGGCCTCGACATGATGTATCGAACATGCACCGTGCAAGCGAACCTCGACTTCTCGTCGGAAGCCGACATGGTCAAAAAGCTGCGCGTGTCGCTGGCGCTGCAGCCGGTGGCAACGGCGCTATTCGCTAATTCGCCATTCACCGAAGGCAAGCCGAACGGATTTCTTTCGTTTCGTTCGGAAATCTGGCGCGACACTGACAATCAGCGCGCCGGAATGCTGCCTTGGGCGTTCGAGGACGGCATGGGCTTCGAGCGCTGGGTTGATTATGCGCTGAATGTGCCGATGTACTTTGTCAAGCGCGGAGATAGATATATCGACGTTTCTGGCAAATCGTTTCGCGATTTCTTTGCAGGCAAGCTGGCTGAATTGCCCGGCGAACGTCCAACCATCTCAGACTGGGCAAATCATCTGAGCACGATATTTCCGGAAGTGAGGCTCAAGCGTTATCTTGAGATGCGCGGCGCCGACGGCGGGCCGTGGCGGAGGCTGCCGTCGTTGACGGCTTATTGGGTAGGCCTCCTCTACGACGACGAGGCGCTCGACGCATGCTGGGATTTGGTGAAGTCCTGGACTGCCGAGGAGCGCCAGAAATTGCGCGATGATGTACCGAGGCTCGGATTTAAGGCTCAGGTCCGGAACCGCAATATTTTCACGCTGGCCCAGGAAACGCTCCGACTTTGTTCGCAGGGACTCGCGCGCCGCAAGCGGCTTGATCGCAATGGCCGTGATGAAACGCGTTACCTGCGGCCGCTCGAAGAGTTGATCGCGCGCGGGATAACGCCGGCCGAGGAACTGCTCGCGAAATTCCATGGCGAATGGGGCGGTACCGTCGATCCGATATTTGAAGAATATGCGTATTGATTTCCGGCTCGGTTATTGCCTGGCCCTGCCTGGCAATCTCGCTGGTGAAGGCAGGGGTCCGGTGCTCAGCGCGACGGCCGGCACATGGCCGGCCACGCGAGATTAGAGAAGCCCGCTTTACTCTGCGGCCTGCGCTTCCGACAAGTTGTCGAGCGATGAGATGATATGCTCGGCGAGCGCATCGGCGAGCGCCAATGTCTCGTGCGCGTTGCGCACCAGCCCGATGCGGCAGGTCGGCAATTCCGGAAATCCGTCCGATGTGGCAAGCACGCGCATGCCTGGACGCAACCCGGACTCCGGCAGCACGGATACGGCGAGACCGGCGAGCACCGCGGCCGCGACGGCGCCTGCGTTCGAACTCGAATAAAGAACGCGGAACGGACGGCCGATGGCTTCCAGCCGTTCAATGGCGATGCGGCGCCATGTACAGCTCGGCCGCCCCAGCGCAAGCGGCATTCGCTCCTCGAGATGGGTCGAATGACGATTTGAAGTAACCCACAGAAGCCGTTCACGCCGGAAAGTCTCCGATGCGCGCTTACTCTCGCAGTTCGTTACGATCGCGAGGTCGATCTCGTTGGCGTCGATTCGCTCCAGAAGGTCGACGGACGGCTCGCAGATCACCGACAGCTCGACCGCCGGATAACTGTGCGAGAACCGCGCCATGATTTCTGGCAGATAGCGATCGGCGTAGTCGTCGGGAACGCCAAGGCGGACGCGGCCCGACAATTCGGCATCCGAAAACGCCGCAAGCGTCTCCACATTGAGCTTGACGATGCGGCGCGCGTAATCGAGCAGGCGTTGCCCGTCCTCCGTCAGTTTCGATGCTCGCCCGTCTCGTGAAAAAATTGGGCGCTCGAGGCGCTCCTCCAACCGCTTCATCTGCATCGATACGGCCGATTGGGTCTTGTTCACGACATCGGCGGCCTTGGTGAAACTGCCGGTCTCGGAGATGGCGATAAAGGTGCGCAATTGGTCAATGTCGAGCATCGCGGTCATGGCAGTTGATCCTGACTAGGCCCATTTGGCGGGGCGGGGTGCAATATCATTGTTTCTGATTGATCAGATTAAAAACATTCGTTTCACTAATCAATCCCCGCAGTGCAATATATTCATACTTCCAGGGAATCGGGTGGGGAATTCGGGTGGTTCTGGGCGGCGCCAGAAGCGATTTTGGGGCCGTAACCCACGAACTGAATTGGAGACAGAGATGAGCGCCAAATACCCCGTTTTGCCAGTCGCCGGCGGCGCGCTGCTGCGGGCGTTTGCTTCCTTGCTGGCTTTGGTGACCCATTGGCTCAGGGAATTGGCGCGCGCGCGCCGGCATCGCCGCGAGGCCAATGTGCTCGCCCGCCTCGATCGCCGCATGCTGGCCGATATTGGCATCACCCGGGCCGATGTGCGCGATGCGTTTTCGGAGCCGTTTTGGGACGACCCGACCGCGCTTCTGCGTGAGCGGGCACTTGAACGCCGCCTGAGCACCGCGATTCGTCGCGTGAAAAATGGTGCCGGCGTGGAGCAGGCGTTCCGCCGCCCGGCGACCGACCGCCCCGCGCGTCACACGGTCTAACGAGCTAAACAAACGGCCGATCCCCTCTCGTCGGCCGCTCGATCCGACACCCGCGATCATCCCCTCTCGCGGCCGGATCCGCGCCCGCCGGCCCCTCCGGCGGGCGCTTTATTTAATGCCGCGCAAAAAATTTCCCCGACGCTCCGGCTGTGTGTGGCTGCACAAGGATCGACAGTGCGTTACCATGCCCCCGGGCGAAGCTTCTCCGACTCTCGAGTTTCGAGCGGACGCGCATGCAATTGCGAATCGGGCGGTGCAGCGCGTTTGCGCTGATGCTTTTTGCTGCGGCCAGCCATGTGCAGGCCCAGAACGGGTACGACCGCCGCGGCGGCGACTATCTTAACTTCCAGATTCGCAACGGCGATCCGTCAGTATGCGCATCACGTTGTGAGCGCGACGCCCACTGCCGTGCCTGGAGTTTTTCATATCCACGCACGACCTATGATGCCGCGACATGTTGGCTGAAAAATCAGGTGCCCTCCCGCAACACGGACAGTTGCTGCGTATCGGGCGTTCGTGGGGCCGGTGTGGTTGAGCCGAGACGCGGGCCGATCGAATTTTCGATTGACCGTCCCGGAGGCGACTACCGGAATTTGGATGTGACGCCTGATCCGGCCGGCGGACCCTGCAATGCAGCGTGCGAAGCCGAGAACAAATGCCGCGCCTGGACTTATGTGAGGCCCGGATACATCGGCCCGGCCGCGCGTTGCTTCCTCAAGGATCGTATTACGCGGCCACGGCACAAGCCATGTTGTATTTCAGGCGTCGTAAGATAGGGGCCTCAACGCACTGCGGTGAAAAATCGCGACAGCCGCAATCCCGAGGGCCATTCCTGAAATGGCCGGCTTCTGACGGCGAGATCCCAGGAGCCAACGACAGCGTCGACGCGCCCGACGAGGTCTTCAACTGGCAACAAGCCGACGCCGCCGTTGCGCACAGGGACGCGGCTGTCGGCGGAATTATCGCGATTGTCGCCCATGACGAACAAGTGCCCGGCGGGCACGACAACGTCCGGGATATCGTCAAGTTCTCCGCGCGCGGCCAACTTGAAGATCGGATGTTCGTAGCCGCCTGGCAATGTCTCGATGTAACGGGCTGCCGACACCGTGCCGCCATCCTCGGTTTCCATTTCGCCGGTACCGGCAGGACGGATCCCCACCGGCAGGCCATTGATGGAGACCTGCCCATGGCTTAGGCCGATGCGGTCACCGGGCAATCCGATGACCCGCTTGACCCAGACCTGCGATCGGTCGCCTGGCCAGCGGAACACGACCACGTCCCCTCGTTGCGGCAGCGCCGCGAGAACTCTCGGCGTGTTGGGTAACACGAGAAACGACGGCAGCGACGCCGAGCTGTAGCCGTATGGATACTTCACTGCCAGCAATTCATCGCCGATCAGCAAGGTCGGCTCCATCGAGCCCGACGGCACGTAAAAGGGCTCCGCAATCGCAGTTTTCGCTGCCAACACGATAAGCACGATGACGACGATATCGGCGACGTTTTTAATCCAGCCACGCAGGCTGGACTTTTCTGGCCCATATTGAGCTCCCGGAAAACTAGGCTGTGCCGCCTACGGTGATCTTGTCCATGCGCAGCGTCGGTTGACCGACACCGACCGGAACACCTTGCCCGTTCTTGCCGCACGTGCCGATGCCGGGGTCGAGCGCGAAGTCATCGGCGATCATCGTCACGCGATGCAGGTCGGTAGGTCCATTGCCTATCAGCATCGCGCCCTTCACCGGCGCGGCCACTTTGCCGTTCTCGATCTTATAAGCTTCGGTGCACTGGAAGACGTATTTTCCAGAAGTGATATCCACCTGGCCGCCGCCGAAACTCACGGCGTAGAGTCCGTTCTTGACTGAGGCAATAATTTCCTTCGGATCGTGCTTGCCTGCGAGCATGTAGGTATTCGTCATGCGCGGCATCGGGACATGTGCGTGCGATTCCCTCCGGCCATTCCCGGTCGGCTTCATGCCCATCAATCGTGCGTTCTGCCTGTCCTGCATGTACCCGACCAGAATTCCGTCGTCGATCAACACGGTTCGGTTGGTCGGCGTGCCTTCATCGTCGATGGACAGTGACCCGCGGCGCGCCTGCATGGTGCCATCGTCGACGATAGTGACACCCTTCGCGGCAACGCGTTGGCCCATCAACCCCGCAAACGCGGATGTCTTCTTGCGGTTGAAATCGCCCTCGAGGCCGTGGCCGACCGCCTCGTGCAGCATAACCCCCGGCCAGCCTGCACCAAGTACGACGTCCATTTCACCGGCCGGAGCCGGCACGGCATCGAGATTTACCAGGGCCTGTCGGATTGCTTCATCGACGGCCCCCTGCCACGCGTGCGGCTCGATGAATCGATGAAAGCCTTCGCGCCCGCCAAAGCCATAACTGCCCGACTCCTGGCGCTCGCCATTGCCCGCGACCACCGCAACATTGAGCCGGACCAGCGGCCGGACATCCCGATAGGTCTCTCCATCCGCACGCAGGATTTCGATGACTTGCCAGCTTGCGGCCACGCTTGCCGTCACCTGCCGCACGCGTGCATCCTTCGCGCGCGCATACGCATCCATCGATTCGAGCAATTTCACCTTGGCCTCGAAGGCCGGAGTTCCCAGCGGATTTTCGTCGCCGTAGAGTTTGTGGTTTGTGCGGCCCGGCGCATCGGCATAGGTGCCGCTGTGGCCGCCTTTTACCGCGTGCACTGCTTCGGCCGCGCGCGTGATGGCGCCTTCGGACACGTCCGAGGCATGCGCATAACCGACGGCGTCGTCTTTCACAGCGCGAAGACCGAAGCCCTGCGCGGTATCGTAAGTCGCCTGTTTAAGCCGGCCGTTGTCGAACGTAAGCGCTTCCACCTGGCGGTATTCGAGGAATAACTCCCCGTCGTCGGCGCCCTCGAGTCCGCGGCCGATCAGCTGGCGCACTTTTCCGTGCTCCAGTCCGGCGCGCTCGATCAGCGAAGAAATGACTTTATCCATGGACCCAATCGGCCTCCGATGCCGATGACATAAGCCTTCTGTGGCAATTCTGCGAGGGCCCAATCCAGTAACGATTCAAGCCGGCAGGACGTTAACTTTCTCGCCGCTAGCAACAGATTTTCCTTGTGCCTGCGAATTTCGGCACCGAAATTCGGGGCGAGTTGGGACCGCCGCCGCAAATGCAGGATATGCGAGCAATGTTGAGACCGTGCCGCTAAGGCAGTTTGTCGTAACCTTCTCCGAAGCCGGCAAGGCTCATCGGGAAACCGATCCCTTCTTCAGGCGTCTGGAAGATAATGAATGTTGCGGTCTTGCCGGTGCGCAGTTTTTTGACCAACTCGTCGTCCATGACGACTTCGGCGATGCAGCCGTTGGGCAGGCAGCGGACGAAGCCGGCGCGGCCGATATCGGCCTGGTCGATTTTCAACCCCAGCCCCGAGGGAAGCAACACGCCAAGTGGAGCAACGACGCGCATCAATCTGCTCTTTTGATCGGCGGTCTTGAGGACAATGACGGTGAGGCCGACATTGGCGCGGTCTTCTGCGGTGACGCTCTGGATAAGGGCGCATTGCTCAGCTTTGGCGCCGGGCGGGGTATCGCAGCGAATTTGCCAGTCTTTATGCACAGACTTTACCGCACCCTGGGCGCAGCGCGCTGTCAGCGTGCGCGAAAGTCAGCGCCGCAATGAGTGCCAAGGGGATGTGCCGGCCCGCGCCGAATTGGAATTGTCTGTCACGCTTGGAAAATCGCATCATGCAGTTCCTTGGCATCCGGTCGCATCCGC
Organism: uncultured Pseudomonadota bacterium; assembly: GCA_963702605.1. Lineage (GTDB taxonomy): Bacteria > Pseudomonadota > Alphaproteobacteria > Rhizobiales > Xanthobacteraceae > Pseudolabrys. The sequence continues at coordinate 68,961 of CAVPDI010000026.1, read as the reverse complement.
CCTTTCGTTGCGGGAGACTAGGCGAATTGTCGCCCCGTCGGCACTCTAATTTCTCTCGTTGGGTCATGCCGGGCCGGTCCTGTCAAGCAAGCCATGGCGGCGGCCGGGCCGGGAAAGCGCCAGCTGGCGCGTTAAATGCGCTGCCAGAGCCGGTTTCAGGTACGCTGTTTGTCGCACGCAAGAGAGGATGAGGTGCATTGCGGCAGGGCCGGAATTGTGGTTTGAGAAGCCGGGATTTCCCCCCGTCCCGCCGCACCGCCTAAGCTGCCACGCCCGTGGCAAATGCCGTGCTCAGCGGGGTCGCGCCGAACATCATGCCAGTGGTGGGCGGCAAAAGGGGCCTGAACAAGGCCGTTTTTCTCGTCGAAGGAGCGCATTGGACAATGCTGGTGCTCAAGCGGTTGGTCGCATATTTAGTCACGTCCGTGACGGTTCTCGGCACAGGCGCGGCATTGGCCGCGACAGGTCAGCCCGAGCCATGGCAGCTCGGTATGCAGCAGGGCGCTACGCCGGTGATGGACGACATCATCTGGTTCCACAATTTCCTGTTGTGGGTGATTACCGCCATCACGTTATTCGTACTCGCGCTGCTTATCATCGTGATGATTCAAGTTCAATGCCCGCCGCAATCCGGTGCCCTCGCGCACGACCCATAACACCACGATCGAGGTGATCTGGACGGTCGTTCCGGTACTCATTTTGGTGACGATTGCAGTGCCGTCATTCCGACTGCTGTTCTATCAACTCAACATGCCGAAAGCGGACGTGACCGTGAAAGCCACCGGGAAGCAGTGGTTCTGGAGCTATAGCTATCCGGACAGCAAGTTCGAGTTTGACTCACTGATGGTGCAGGAAAAAGACCTCAAGCCGGGCCAACCGCGCCTTCTCACGGTCGACAACGAAATGGTCGTTCCAGTGAACAAGGTTGTGCATGTACTCACCACCGGCGCCGACGTTATTCATTCGTTCGCGGTGCCTTCATTCGGCATCAAGATCGACGCCATTCCAGGCCGCCTGAATGAGACATGGTTCAAAGCAGAGCGGGAAGGTACGTATCGCGGTCAGTGTTCCGAGCTTTGCGGCAAGGATCATGCCTTCATGCCGATCGTGGTGCGTGTCGTGAGCGACAAGGAGTACACCGCTTGGGTCGAGCAGGCGAAAAAGAAATACGCAAACGACGACAGCCGTCCGACGGCGATGGCAGCGGCTGATAGTGCGAAGTAGCGAATACGCGGGCGACAACGACGAAGTCAGGGACGATCACGATGGCTAGCAACACGGCGGCACACGGCGCACACGAGGCCCACGAACACCACCCGACAGGATGGCGACGTTTCGTGTATTCGACCAATCACAAAGACATCGGCACGATGTACCTCGTATTTGCGCTCGGTGCTGGCGTGATCGGCGCATGTTTGTCGATTGCTATCCGCGCGGAATTACAAAATCCGGGTATCCAGATTTTCCCGAGTTCGCACGAGTTCGACGTGTTCACGACCGCGCACGGTCTGATCATGATCTTTTTCATGGTGATGCCGGCGATGATAGGCGGCTTCGGCAATTGGTTTGTGCCGCTCATGATCGGCGCGCCCGACATGGCATTCCCGCGGATGAACAATATTTCGTTCTGGCTGTTGCCGGCGTCGTTCGCGCTGCTCATCACGTCAATGTTCGTGGAAGGCGAGCCTGGCTCGCTTGGCGCCGGGACAGGCTGGACCCTGTATGCGCCGCTATCCACCAGCGGACATCCTGGGCCGTCCGTCGATTTTGTCATTCTGTCGCTGCATCTGGCCGGCGCGTCCTCGATCCTTGGTGCGATCAACTTCATAACGACGATCTTCAATATGCGTGCGCCTGGCATGACGCTGCACAAGATGCCGCTATTCGTATGGTCGATTTTGGTAACCGTATTCCTGCTGTTGTTGTCGCTGCCGGTTCTGGCGGGCGCTATCACCATGTTGCTGACGGACCGCAATTTCGGAACGACCTTCTTTTCGGGTGAAGGCGGTGGTGATCCGGTCCTTTTCCAGCATCTGTTCTGGTTCTTCGGTCATCCGGAAGTCTACATCCTGATCCTTCCAGGCTTCGGCATGATCAGCCAGATCGTCGCCACCTTCAGCCGCAAGCCGGTCTTCGGTTATCTCGGTATGGCATATGCGATGGTGGCCATTGGCGGCATCGGGTTCGTGGTGTGGGCCCATCACATGTACACGGTCGGCATGTCGACTGGCGCACAGGCTTACTTCATCGCGGCGACAATGGTGATTGCGGTTCCCACTGGCGTGAAAATCTTCTCCTGGATCGCGACGATGTGGGGTGGGTCAATTGAGTTCAAGACGCCGATGCTGTGGGCGATGGGATTCATCTTTCTGTTCACGCTTGGGGGCGTCACGGGCGTGGTATTGGCCAATGCCGGCGTCGATCGGGTGTTGCAGGATACGTATTACGTGGTGGCGCATTTCCACTACGTGCTTTCGCTCGGTGCCGTGTTTGCGATCTTCGGTGGCTGGTACTACTGGTTCCCGAAAATGACCGGCTACATGTACAATGAAACGATAGGCAAGCTGCACTTCTGGGTTACGTTTGTCGGTGTAAACCTGGTGTTCTTCCCGCAGCACTTCCTCGGCCTTGCGGGAATGCCGCGCCGATACGTCGACTACCCGGATGCATTCCACGGCTGGAATATGGTGTCGTCTTTCGGGTCTTATATTTCCGGCGTTGGGCTCATTATCTTCTTCATCGGAATGATCGAGGCTTTCGCGAAAAAACGGGTCGCCGGGAACAATCCATGGGGAGCCGGCGCAACGACGCTCGAGTGGACCTTGTCATCGCCACCGCCGTTCCACCAGTTCGAAACACTGCCGCGGATCAAATAGGGCCAATCGGCGCAACTCATGTCGCTCGTCAGTGAAGGCGCACATTTCCGTGGTTCGCTTGCCGCAGGCGCCGGCATTGCCGAGCCGAGCCTTGCGACCGTTGGCGATTACTTCGCGCTGATGAAGCCGCGGGTGATGTCGCTGGTGGTATTCACCGCGCTGGTGGGACTTGCCGTCGCTCCGGGCGCATTGCATCCGCTCACCGGGTTCACCGCGCTGCTGTGCATTGCGGTCGGCGCCGGTGCGGCTGGTGCGCTTAATATGTGGTACGACGCCGATATCGACGCGGTTATGATACGAACATCGCGTCGACCGGTGCCGATGGGCCGCATCCAGCCGGGAGAAGCCCTGGCCTTTGGGTTGACGCTGGCCGGATTCGCGGTGGTGACGCTCGGCCTGCTGGTGAACTGGCTTGCGGCCGGCCTGCTTGCGTTCACAATATTCTTTTACGTTGCCGTCTATACGATCTGGCTTAAGCGCTCTACGCCGCAGAATATCGTGATCGGGGGCGCCGCCGGCGCTTTCCCCCCGATGATCGGCTGGGCCGCGACTACCGGTTCGGTGTCGATCGAGCCGATTCTCTTGTTCCTGATTATCTTCTTCTGGACGCCGCCGCACTTCTGGGCGCTCGCTCTCTATCGCACCGAGGACTACTCGCGCGCCGGCATCCCTATGCTGCCTGTCGTGAACGGCGACCTGAGTACACGGCGGCAAATCCTGCATTACACGCTCGTTCTTGTTCCGCTCGGAATTTCACCGTGGCTGCTTCGGCTATACCGGCGCAATGTATGGGACGACGGCAATCGTCACCGGCGCTATCATGATAACGCTTGCCTGGCAGGTATTGCGTGAGCGCCGGCCGGCGGAACGCGCCAGCCGGAACCTGTTTGCTTTCTCGATCCTGTACCTATTCCTGCTATTCGCGGTATTGCTGGTTGAGCGCGGATGGGGCGGGCTGATCGCCCGTTTGGTGACGTGAGCATCGGATCCACCATGGATGAGCAGCGCGACGAGGAAGGCATCGTGCTTACCGAGGCGCAAAAGCGCGCGCGGCGCTCCCGATCGATCGCGATTGCGCTGGCACTCGCGGCGTTGGTTATTTTATTTTACGTCATGACGCTGGTGAAAGGGCCCGGCGTCCTTGTCCGGCCGATTTGACCAACGTTGCCAGCGATGACTGCGCCTGACCAAATCCAAAGAAAGCCGATGCGGCGCGATGTACTGGTCGCTGTCTGCTGCGGCGCGTTGGTCTGCCGGAATGGTCGGTGCGGCTTATGCGGCGGTGCCGTTTTACAATTGGTTTTGCAGGACGACCGGATACGGCGGGACCACTCAGGTCTCGGAAAAGGCACCGGACCACATTCTTGGCCGCATGCTTACGATCCGCTTCGATTCCAACGTCACGCCTGGACTGCCGTGGAAGTTCGAGCCGGAGCAAAATGAAATTCAGGTGCGGATCGGCGAAGTGGCGACCGTGCACTACAAGGTCGTCAATGAAGCGGCGCGCGAAATTGTTGCGCAGGCGGGCTACAATGTCTCGCCACCGACAGTCGGCGCCTATTTCGACAAGATCAATTGCTTCTGTTTCACCGAGCAGCGCATGAAGGCGGGTGAGACGCGCGAAATGACGGTGGTCTTCTACGTCGATCCTTCGATCGTCAAGGACCACGATCAGGACGACCTCAGCACAATCACATTGTCATATACATTCTATCGGCTGCGCGATCAGGAACGGCCGGTGGCAGAAACAACCGACAGGAAATCGAGCAGGCTATAGCGCGCATGACCCAGGAAAGCGGTGATCGGTTTTCGGACACACGCATGCGCCAATTTTGAACGGAGACGAGGACGATGGCCGACGCGCATGCCAAGCATCACGACTACCATCTGGTGGAGCCCAGCCCGTGGCCGGCTGTCGGCGCAGTGTCCGCCTTCATCATGGCGGTCGGCGGCATAAGCTGGATGCATCATATGTATCCCGCCGCGCCGCTGGTCTTCGGCGTCGGCGTGCTCGGCGTGCTCTATACGTTCGTGGCGTGGTGGCGCGATGTCATCCGGGAAGCTCAGTTTGAAGGCTTCCACACGCGCGTGGTTCAGATCTCGCATCGCTACGGGATGATATTATTCATTGCTTCGGAGGTGATGTTCTTCGTCGCCTGGTTCTGGGCGTACTTCAATACCGCCCTGTTTCCCGATGCGGTCAAGGAGGTGGGGCGAATTGCGGTGACCGGCGGCGTGTGGCCGCCAAAGGGCATTGAGACTTTCGATCCGTGGCACCTGCCACTGCTCAATACGCTGATATTGCTTACGTCCGGCACCACCGTGACATGGGCACACCACGCATTGCTGGAAGACGATCGGCAGGGGTTGAAGTGGGGCCTGATCCTCACGATCCTGCTCGGCCTGACATTTACCTGCGTGCAGGCTTACGAATACTCCCACGCAGCCTTCCACTTCAGCGGCAACATCTATGGCGCAACATTCTTCATGGCGACGGGCTTTCACGGGGCCCATGTCATCATCGGTTCGATCTTCCTGATCGTTTGCCTGTTGCGCGCACTGGCGGGTCATTTCACCCCGAAGCAGCATCTCGGCTTTGAATTCGCCGCCTGGTATTGGCATTTCGTGGACGTGGTATGGCTGTTCCTGTTTGCCTGCATATATGTCTGGGGCGCGGGCGTTCCGCACCCAGAGTGAGCGATGAGGATTGTTCACAAAGAAGGGCGGCGTCATCACGCCGCCCTTTTTGTTTTGATATTCGGATAATTCGATGGCGGACCAATCATCGTTCAGAAGTTTACCGATCGGCCGTGGTCTTCGCGGCCGTTGCCCGCGTTGCGGCGAGGGGCACTTGTTTCGTGGGTTCCTCACTTTGCGGAAGAATTGCGAGAGTTGCGGCCTCGATTACAGTTTTGCGGATGCTGGCGACGGACCAGCGGTCTTCGTGATTCTGATCGGCGGCGGAATTGTAGTGTTCGCAGCATTAATCACCGAAGTCGCCTACCAGCCGCCCTATTGGTTGCACGCGGCGCTGTGGCTTCCTTTGATCCTCATTGTGACGCTCGCGCCGCTTCGCCTGATCAAGGGCCTGCTGATTGCATTGCAGTATCACCATAAGGCGGCTGAAGGCCGCCTCGAACGTCGAGGCGATGTGTGAACAAAATGCGGCGCAAGCGCCGGGGTACAGTGCTCGACGCGACAATGTTCGCGTTGGCCGGCATAGCGATCCTAACTGGACTCGGCGTTTGGCAGCTTGATCGCAAGGTCTGGAAGGAAAATCTGATCGCAACATTGAATTCGCGGCTCTCGAGCGCGCCCGGTGACCTGCCGCCGCGCGCCAACTGGTCGCGGTTGCGCGAAAGTGATGAAGAATTTCGTCGCGTCACCTTTCCTGCTGAATTTCTCGATGGTGAGGAAGCTCTTGTTTATACGGCTGGGTCTGCCCTGCGCCCCGATGTGAGCGGACCGGGATACTGGATTTTTGCGCCGGCGCGTCTCGCGGGCGGCAGCGTGGTCGTCATCAATCGGGGGTTCGTTCCGGCCGACCGCAAGGATCTATCGACGCGGGCCGAAGGCACAACTCACGGAATAGTGGACATGGTCGGCGTTGTCCGCTGGCCGGAAAAGCGCAACTCATTCACGCCGGACGACGATCCCAAGAATAACGTGTGGTATCTCCGCGACTCTAATTCAATCGCCGCGTCGAAGAACTGGGGTTCGGCTGCGCCGTTCTACATAGATCTGGAAGCGCCGGTTCCGACCGGCAGGTGGCCCAAGCCGGGAAAGCTGGTGGTGAATTTGCCTGACAACCATCTGCAATACGCGATCACCTGGTTTGGCCTCGCACTGGCGCTCGCCGGTGTGTACATCGTCTGGCTCGCGCGCCATCTCTTTCGTCGAGATTGAGCATTTCTTGTGAAAGCAGACGCCCAAGGGTAGTGTCGACCCCCGATTACGGCCGCCTTAGGCCGCTAAACCATAGTTGAATCAATGCGTTATATCTCGACCCGCGGCGAGGCCCCGTCACTCGATTTTGTCGAGGTGATGCTTGCCGGCCTTGCCCGCGACGGCGGGCTCTATGTTCCCGATCGGTGGCCGACACTCGACCCCGCGACCATCGCGGGCTTTTCCGGCAAGCCCTATGCTGAAGTCGCCGTTGAAGTGATCCGACCTTTCGTCGACGGCACCATTCCTGACGGCGATCTGGCGCGCATGGCGAGCGAGGCCTACGGCGGCATTCGCCATCCGGCAACGACGCCGCTGCTGCAACTCAGCCCCGGCCTGTTCGTACTCGAACTATTCCACGGCCCCACGCTTGCCTTCAAGGACTTGGCAATGCAGTTGGTGGCACGCCTGATGGATCACGTGCTGCATCAGCGCGGCGAACGTACGACCATTGTCGTGGCAACATCCGGCGACACAGGTGGCGCTGCGGCGGAAGCTTTCAGGGGACGCTCGCAGGTAGACGTGATTGTACTGTTCCCGCAAGGGCGCATCTCCGAAGTCCAGCGTCGGATGATGACCACTGTCCCCGATGACAACGTGCATGCGGTTGCGATCGATGGCACATTCGACGATTGCCAGGCGTTGGTGAAAGCAATGTTCAATCACCAGGCCTTTCGCGATCACGTGCGTCTTTCCGGCGTCAATTCGATCAACTGGGCGAGGATCGTGGCGCAGACGGTTTATTATTTTGCTGCCGCCGTTGCCCTCGGCTCACCACACCGAAAGGTTGCCTTCACGGTGCCGACCGGAAATTTCGGCGATGTTTATGCTGGTTATGTCGCGGCGCGCATGGGGTTGCCGGTTGACCGGCTTGTCGTCGCCACCAACGTCAATGACATTTTGGTCCGCACATTCAGCACAGGCTCCTACGAGATTCGCAATGTCGTGGCTACATCGTCACCGTCGATGGATATCCAGGTTTCTTCGAATTTCGAAAGGCTGCTGTTTGACGCGAATGGACGCGACGCCGCTGCGATACGCGCGCTGATGGGGACGCTGGCGCAGGCACGTCGATTTTCGGTGCCTGCGCCGGCGCTCAAAATGTTGCGCGGACTGTTTACGGCCGACCGTGCCGATGAACAGGAATGTGCGGCGGAAATTCGTGCATGGATGAAGGAAGCGAAATACTGCGTCGATCCGCATACTGCGATTGCGCTGGCCGTGGCTGAAAAGGAGACACGCGACCCATCCGTGCCGATGGTTGTGCTGTCGACCGCACATCCGGCAAAGTTTCCAGACGCGGTCAAAGCGGCCTGTGGGTACGTCCCACAACTGCCGGATTGGCTTACTGATCTGCCAAAACGCAAGGAACGCGTCACGAACCTGCCGGTGGACCAGGCAGCGGTTGAACGGCACGTAACATCGGTCTCGCGCGCAGCGCGTGAAGGAGCGGCAGCATGAGCGTCCAAGTAACTCGTCTTCCATCGGGACTCTCGGTTGTGACCGATCAGATGGCGCACCTCGAAACGGCTTCGCTCGGCGTATGGATCGGCTCCGGCAGCCGGAACGAGAATCCGGACGAACACGGCATTTCGCATCTCCTTGAACATATGGCTTTCAAGGGGACGAAACGGCGAACCGCACGCCAAATTGCCGAAGCGATAGAGGCTGTCGGCGGGGATCTCAATGCCGCGACCAGCGTGGAATCCACCGGCTATTTTGCGCGGGTGCTCAAGGCGGATGTTCCGCTCGCCCTCGATGTATTGTCGGATATTCTCTCTGAGCCGGCTTTCGATGCAGAGGAGTTGCGGCGCGAGCAGAACGTCATCGTTCAGGAAATCGGCGCCACCGAAGATGCGCCCGACGACCTTGTATTCGACCGCCTTCAGGAAACGGCATTCCCGATGCAGCCGGTCGGCCGCTCCATCCTGGGCACGCCTGACACCGTACGTTCATTCAATGCAACGCGGTTGCAAGCCTATCTCTCGCGCAACTACCGGGCACCCGGCATGGTGCTCGCCGCTGCCGGGGCTGTCGAGCACGATGCGGTCGTGGCTGAAGCGGAAAGGCGCTTCGCTGCCTTTACCGGTCCCGCGGCACCGTCTCCTGAGCGTGCACATTTTCGCGGCGGCACCCGCGTTGAGACACGCGACCTCGAACAGGTGCACATCGCGATGGCATTGGAAGGCCTCCCTGTGCGCGACGAACAACTCTATAGCTTGCAAGTCTTTACCAGCGTGCTCGGCGGGGGAATGTCCTCGCGCCTGTTCCAGGAGGTGCGTGAAATCCGTGGCCTTTGTTACGCCATTCACGCGTTTCACATGCCTTACACCGACACAGGGCTTTTTGCGCTTTATGCAGGGACGGACGAATCCGACGCACCAGAACTGATGCGCGTCGTGATTGACCAGATCGGCAACGCGACCGAAACGCTCAACGACACCGAAGTCCGTCGGGCAAAAGCCCAGATGAAGGCCGGGCTTTTGATGGCGTTGGAAAGTTCAGAGGCCAGGGTGGGTCAGTTAGCCCGGCAGATGCTGGCCTATGGCCGGCCCATTCCGGTCGACGAAATTGTCGCCAAAGTCGATGCGGTCACCGTCAAAAGCGCACGTGATGCGGGGCAGACTTTGATCGGCCGCGCAAAGCCTGCAATCGCGGCGCTCGGCCCCGGCAGTGGTCTTGCAAGCACTGCCGCGATCGCTGAAAGTCTTGTCCGTCGCGCGGCCTGATCCGCGGGTGCTCGGCTAACATCGTCCATGGCGCTTTTCCGTACAGTCAGTTTCAACGAAATCGTGCCGGCCGTCACCGGCGCCGGCGTCACGCTGCGTGCGCCGCAGAGCGGCGACTTCGCCGATTGGGCGGCGTTGCGCGAGATCAGCCGGGATTTTCTCGTGCCGTGGGAGCCTACCTGGCCACCGGATGATCTTACGCGAAGTGCTTTTCGCCGCCGGCTCAAGCGATATGCCGAGGACCAGCGCGGCGATTTGGCCTATGCCTTTTTGATCTTCCGCAGTGAGGACAACGCTATGGTCGGCGGCCTCACTCTTGCCAATATACGCCGCGGCGTCGCGCAGGCCGGCAGCATTGGTTACTGGATCGGCGCGCCGTATGCCCGCAAGGGCTACATGACCGCGGCCGTCCGCGCACTGATTCCCTACGGGTTCACCACGCTGCGGTTGCATCGACTGGAAGCGGCTTGCATTCCCGACAACACGGCATCGATCCGGCTGCTGGAAAAAACCGGCTTCAGGCGAGAGGGCTACGCGCGCAGCTATCTTTGCATCAATGGAACCTGGCAGGATCATTTGCTTTACGCGCGAATAAAAGATGATGTCGACTAATTCGCGCCTCGTTGTTCGCGTATTGGGAATGCCCTTGCTCGCAATTGACGATATAATGAGTGAAAAATGATTTCGTGGGAAAAGATGATAGTGATGAAGCGAACTGAACGGCACCATCAGGCGCGCCGGCAAACGATCAGTTCTGCTGGGCCTTGCGCTGTTGCTGTCAGGTTGCGGATCGACCAACTTGTTGAGCACCTCGTCGCTGGATCTTTTCAGTACCTCGTCCAAAGCCACGACCGCCGATGCCGGGACAGGCGCGGAATTGAACACCGATATTGAGTGCCCAGGAATTGAAGTCCGCACCGGCGCTGCGACATTGATGATCGGCAGCAAGCCGGGACAGGGAGAGCCCTCGGCGCTTGATCTTCGTTATCAGGCCACAATTGTCCGTACGGCGCGCGAGTGCCATGTCAATTCAGGCATGATGACAATGAAGATCGGTATCGAAGGCCGTGTCATTACCGGCCCCGCGGGCGGGCCGGGCACGATCGATGTGCCGATTTGAATTGCGGTGGTTCAAGAGGGCGTTAACCCCAAAACAGTTTTTTCGAAATTTGGGAGCGAGCAGGTCACAGTGGCAAGCGCCGTCGACCGCGTGCCATTTACCCACATTGAATCGGATATCTCATTCCCGTTGCCGCAGCCGCTCGCGGCCATCGATGCATATGTCGTCTATGTGGGATTTGATCCCGCAGGCGCTCAGCAGGAAAAGAAAAAGCCGGCCGGCAAGGCGAAGCCAAGGGCAAAGCCGGCCGCAAAGCCGCGCCAAAGCTGAACGAAAACTACCAGCCGCGCAGGTCGATGATCGCGCCTTTGAGCGCACGCAGGTCGGAAATGACAGCATGGGCGCCCGCCGATCGCAGTTCGCCGCTGACCTGGCTGCCGGCATGGCTTGCACCGACGAAACCGATCACTGTCATGCCGGCCGCGATGCCGGCCGTAACGCCGACCGTGGAATCTTCCACAACGATGCACTCGCCAGGTCGAACTCCCAATTTTCCGGCGGCGTGCAGGAAAAGGTCCGGGGCCGGTTTGCCGCGGCTTATATCGCTTGCCGAAAACAAATTAGGCTCGAAGAACTGGATCAGCCCCGTGCTTTCGAGGCTGACACGAATTCGTTCATGCGACGATGAGGAGGCGACGCATTTCGGGCCCCTCAGCCACGACAATGCATGGGCGGCATGAGCGGTGGCACGCAGCTCGCTGCGGAATTGCCGGATAATCATGCCGGCAACCTTGCCAGCGAAATCCCGCGGCAACCGACACCCGGTCGCGGCCTCCACTTGCGCGAACATGTCGGCAGAGCTGCGTCCGGTAAAATAGCGCGCTATCACGTCCGGCGTCAGGGGAATGCCGGCGCGCATGAACTCCTGCGATACGATTGCGGTAGCTAACGGCTCACTATCAACCAGTACGCCGTTGCAATCGAAGATGACCACAGGTCCCCCGATGCCTCGACCGGCAAATTGATCGTCTAACACTGAGCAGCCGAATCAGTCAGGGAGAATAGGGATGGCGAGGGAACGCGCAATAATCGCAAGATGCGGCGAGCGAGTTGTGCACATAACCAGATTGAATAGCGGGGAAAAGCAGGCGCCGGTGCGCCCGGTCCGTCAGTTCAGCTTCTTGCGGACATCCTCGATGCCTTTTGCGACCAATTCGCCTGCGAGCTTGCCCTTTGTCTCGGCGCTGAGGATTTTCTCGGCGGCAGCTACGGCGGCTTCGGCGGCCGCGCTCCTTACATCCGCGGCCGCTTGCGCTTCGGCCTGGGCGATCTTGGTTTCGGCCATCTTCGTGCGGCGGGCAACAAAGTCCTCAATCCGTGCCTTGGCTTCCACAGCAAGCCGCTCGGCCTCGGCCTTCGCGCCTGCGATGATGTCCTGGGCTTCTCCTTCGGCGGCCTGGCGTTTGCGCTGATAGTCCGCCAACAGCTGCGCCGCCTCATCCTTGAGTTTCCGAGCTGCGTCGAGTTCGGCTTTGATGCGCGCCGACCGCTCGTCAAGCGACTTCGTCACCATCCGATGTGTGCCGATATAGCCAAGCCCGACCACGAAAACGCAGAAAGCCAAAGCCACCCAGATTTCCGGTTCCATCAGCATGGCTATCGGCCTTTCAACACGTCGGCGACCGCCGCCGCGACCGCGTTTTCGCTCGGCGCCTCGCCGATCAGGCGCTCGACTATGGCGCGCGCGGCGTCTTCGGCGATTGTGCGTACGTTCGTCATGGCTGCCTGCTTGGTGGCGGCAATGGTCTTTTCAGCGCCTGCGAGTTTCGTATTGAGCTGATCTTCCAGCGTCTTACGGCGCGCGTCGCCTCGGCGACCTGCCGTTCGCGCGTTTCATTGGCGATTGCCTGCGCGCGCGCGCGGGCATCCGCCAAAGCCATTTCATAAGCCGCGACGGCGGCATCCGACTCGGTTTTGAGACGGGATGCGTCGGCGAGGTCATCGGCGATGTGCTTCTGCCGGCTTTCGATGATCGAACCGATGCGGGGCAGGGCCAATTTTGCCATCAGCAAATAGAGGAGAACAAAGGCAATCGCCAGCCAGACTAGTTGGGATGCGAAGGTTTGCGACTGGAATGGCGGAAATGCGCCGTGCCCGCCCTCCGCAGGGTGTCCGGTGCTCGCCGCGTGCGCAGGCTCCGCCATTATCAGCTCCGACCTAGACGCGCTCGCCCTAGAGTGCGAACAGAAGCAAGAGTGCGATCAGCAACGAAAAAATACCGAGCGCTTCAGTGATGGCGAACCCGAAGATAAGGTTGCCGAACTGGCCTTGGGCGGCCGACGGATTGCGAAGAGCCGCCGCCAGATAGTTGCCGAAAATGATGCCGACGCCGACGCCGGCTCCGCCCATGCCAATGCAGGCAATGCCTGCACCGATATATTTTGCTGCGACTGGATCCATAACGAACTCCTTTTGGTTTTCGATCGGGCCGTCAGTGGCCCGGGTGAATGGCATCGTTGAGATAGATGCAAGTCAGGATGGCGAAGACGTAGGCCTGCAAGAATGCGACCAGCGTCTCCAGCGCAAAAAGAATGACGATCATCAGGAACGGGAGCACGCCTCCGATCCAGCCGACAATGCCGAGACTGGCGCCAAGCAGAATAATGAAGCTGGCGAAAACCTGCAGCGTAATGTGGCCCGCCAGCATGTTGGCGAACAGGCGCACGCTGTGCGAGATCGGTCGCGACACGAACGAGAGTATTTCGATCGCAACGATCAGGGGCAGAATGTAGATCGGCACGCCTTTCGGCACGAACAAATTGAAGAAGTGCAACCCATTTCGCACGAGGCCGTATATCAGCACGGTAAAGAACACCGTGAGCGCGAGTGCGGCGGTGACGATGATATGGCTTGTGACCGTGAAGGAGTAGGGAATCAGGCCGATCATGTTCAGTGCCAGCACGAACATGAAAATCGAGAACACGAAGGGAAAAAACTTCATGCCTTCAGAGCCCGCGGTACTGCGGACGGTTGTAGCCACGAATTCATAGGCGATCTCGGCGGCCGACTGCAGGCGCGAGGGAACAAGGCCGCGGCTTGCGGTCGCGCCGATCAAAAAGAAAGTCAGGCCCAGCACCGCAGCCAGCATGAAGGCGGCCGAATTGGTGAAGAAGATTTCGGTCCCGCCGATCTTTGCGACCGGAAACAGGTTCTGAATTTGGAATTGCTCGATAGGATCGACGGCCATGCTCGCTAATCGTTCAGTTGCCTACCGCGAACGACCCCCGCCGCCCGCATTACGTTGAGTACGCCCGCCGCAAACCCGAGCAGGAGAAACACGATAAGCCCCCACGGCGAAATTCCCAGCCAGCGGTCAAGAAGCCAGCCAATGACCGCGCCCACAAGCACGCCCGCGACCAGTTCGGTCGACAGTCGGAAACCGCGGGCGATCGCCGAAGGATCGGCGGTCTGACGAGGACCGGAGCCGTTTTCGGATGGCCGGTTCGCCTGTGCGAGCCGTTCGCCGAGACGCTGGAGCCTCGCGGAGAGAGCAGCCTCGTCGTCCGGCGGTTCGTTGCGATCACCATTGCCGCGCGTGCCGTCAGCCATGCTTTCGACTCGCGTGGATTTCAGGTCTCGCGTGTCCCGCCGCCCTAAAAGCCGCGCGGACCATACTTATCGGGTTTCTGCAAGTCAAGGAAACGCCCCCGCGGCATAAGTGATTGATAAAATAGCCACAAACAAACAATTTTTCTGTACGGAACCAGTATGGCCGCGAGCACTTTGACGCGGTTCCGCTCTATCACGTCAGCTGAGTTCAGCGGATGACGCGACGGTGCTACGCTTAACAAATTCCCGGCGTTGAACTGAAGGAAAAACAACATGCGTGCCTCGAAGCTCGCTCTTGCAGCCGTTCTCATTTTCGCCGCCAGGGCCGTGCCGGCGCAGACGGTGATCGATGTTGAGGGTCAAAAGCCGGCCGAGCCGCCGGTGCAGCAGGAAGTCCAACCGCAATCAAAGACGGAGCCGCAGCCAAAAATCGGGGATGCGGCACCGGCCCAAACAAAAGAGGCACCGGCAGAGGCAGGTCCGGACGGCGGGCGCTTCCGTTTCAATCGCGTCGATAACGGTTTCCTGCGCCTCGATAATCTCAACGGCCAAATTGCCTATTGCCGGCCGCAAACGATCGGCTGGAGCTGTGAAGCAGTGCCCGAAAATCGTGCATCGCTCGAAGCCGATCGTCGCGCGCCTTCAGCAGGAGGTTGCTTCGCTCGGGAAGCTCAAGGCGGAGATCACTCACCTACAGGGGGAAGTTGCGTCGCTGGAGAAAGAGCTCGCTGCCTTGAAGGAGCCGCCACCGCCGCGGCCGCCTGCCGACCTCTCGCCGCCTGCAGACAAGGGTGGCGATGTGACAATCAAGCTGCCGACGCATGAGGATCTCGCGCGCGCGCGCAAATTCGTGGAAAAGACCTGGCACCGCCTCGTCGAAATGATTACTGCGATCCAGAAGGACGTGATGCAGAAAGGGTAATTCCTTCCGAGCGTGCGCCAAACCCAATCGAGTCCATAGTTTCCGATGTCTGGACGGATATTCCGGTTTGTCGAGGTTTCCCGCAACCGACCACAACGCGACCTCTTCCTTGGGTACGATGGGCCTCGGACACGCGATCGTTCCTCAATTTAGCGGCAGCCGCATTCCGCTGAGGTTATGAGTGGTCAACATCCATATGACTGAAAACAAAGCGGTTTTTCTCTTGTCCCACTGGCTATTGCTGCCGACCAAGGCAGGGGCGCATGATGCGGCAACAGCTTCCCGTGGCAACAGTGACTGGCTGAACGTGATATCGGCCGCGCAATTCGCCGAAAGGTTCTTGTGATTGACTGAAGTGGTGCAGTACCGGCTGGTAATCGCGGATGATCACCCCCTTTTTCGCGGCGCCTTGCGTGAGGCAGCAGCGGGATTGCTGGAACGCGTGGACATTTCCGAAGCCGGCACATTCGACGAGCTTGTCGAATTGCTCGAACGCGGCAGTGACGTCGATCTGGTTTTACTCGACCTTACCATGCCGGGTGCCCGCGGGTTTTCCGGTCTGATGTATATGCGCGCCCAATATCCGGGCGTGCCAGTCATTGTGGTTTCGGCCAACGATGATCCGGCGGCGATTCGCCGCTGCATGGAATTCGGCGCGTCGGGCTTCATACCAAAAACGCTCGGCGTTGAGGCCATGCGGGGAGCAATTTCCCGCATTCTCGGCGGCGGCGTCTGGACGCCTCCCGACGTCGATCTTTCCGCCGGTTCGGATGCGGAAGTCCGCCGAGTTGATGGCCCGCATGGCGACATTGACGCCGCAGCAGGTGCGTGTGCTCATGATGCTTTCTGAAGGTCTGTTGAATAAGCAGATCGCCTACCAGCTCGGCGTGTCGGAAGCGACGGTGAAGGCCCATGTCTCCGCGATCCTTCAGAAACTGCGGGTCGAAAGCAGAACGCAGGCTGTGATTGCGGCCGCCAAGATTGAAGCTGGTCAGTGGCCGCAGAATGTCGCGGCGGAAACCTAAGTCGCTCTACTCCGCAGCCGCCATTCGCAGAACGCGCCATTGGGCCAGCATGGCGCGAAGAGCCGCGGGCTTGATCGGTTTGTGCAACACCTGAATGCCTTCCATCCGGGCCTGGTCGCGAACGGTCGGCGAGCGGTCCGCGGTGATGAGTATGGCCGGCAATTCACCGTAACGCAGGCGGAGTGCCGCGATAGCCTCAAGGCCATTACTTTCATTGAGATGATAGTCGACCAGCAGCCCGTTCGGCACCGCCGGATTCCCGGAGACAGCCTCGACCGCAAACGCGAGATCGGGCGCCTTGACCACTTCGCAGCCCCAGCCTCGAAGCAATACTTCCATGCCGTCCAGGACGGAGGGCTCGTTGTCGATGCACAGCGCGGTAATGCCGGCGAGCTGACCGGAATCAGCACGTGCGCTCTCGCGTGTTGCCATCTCCGTCGGTGGATCGCTCGAGCATGGCACGGAGATCGCGAAGTGCGAGCCACGCCCGGTTTCCGATTGCAGCTCGATGGACGAACCGAGCACTCGTGCTACGCGCTCGACGATTGAAAGGCCCAATCCGAGACCACGCGCGATCCTGGCACCCTGATCGAGGCGATGAAACTCGACAAATATGTCGCGCCACTTGGACTGCGGGATGCCGACGCCGGTGTCGTATACGTCGATACGCACATTGTCGCCGCGAGGGCGGCAGCCGACCAGGACCCGCCCCTCGGGCGTGTACTTGATTGCATTTGATACGAGGTTCTGAAGCAGGCGGCGCAGTAACCGCCGATCACTGCGAACAACGGCGGTACAGGGCACAAATTTGAGCTTGAGGCCTTTGGCGCTCGCCAGGGGTGCGAACTCGAGTTCGATCTGGTGCATCAATTCGTTGATGCGGAAACTGCTGAATTCCGGTCGCAGGACGCCGGTGTCGAGCCGCGACATGTCGAGCAGTGCACCCAGGATTTCCTCCACGGCTTCTAGCGAGGCATCGATATTGTCGACCAGCCGGCGGTCCTCGCGTCCGCCGCGCTCAATCAGGCTCGTGACATAGAGCCTCGCCGCGTTGAGAGGCTGGAGAATGTCGTGGCTCGCCGCTGCAAGAAATTTGGTTTTGGAAATATTCGCGGCTTCCGCATCGCCTTTTGCCCGCGCGAGGGCGGCATTGAGCAGGGTCAGTTCCTCGGTGCGCTCGCGCACGCGGCGTTCGAGTGTTTCGTTCGATCGCTCAAGGGCTTCGGCAGCTTCGACACTGGGGGTGATGTCGGTGAAGGTAGTGACGATGCCGCCGTCGGGCATTCGGTTCGCCCGCACCTCGATGACGACGCCTTCCGCGGACCGTTCCAGAAATGGCTCATTGCTGGAAACATAGCGCTCAATCTGCGCCTCGATTCGTTCATCACTCTGGCCGTCGGAGACGGAGCCCCGGCTTCCGTTGAAGCGCAGGATGTCTGCGAGTTCGACACCGACGCGGATCAGGCTCGGCGGCAGATCCAGAATTTCGCCGAACTGCCGGTTCCAGCAGATCAGCTGCCGCTCCTTGTCGAAGACAGCAATGCCCTGACGCACGTGATCGAGAGCGGTTTGCAGGATCTCTCGATTGTACTGGATTGCGGCATTGGCATCATCGAGCAGTTTCAGCGCTGCCTTGGTGGATACCGTGCGCTTGCGCAGTAATAGCGAGAGCACCAGACGCGATGAGGCACCGCCGATTGCCGACGCCAGAATATGCTCGGCATAACGGACCAGACGAAAATCGGCGTCGTCCTTCGGCTCAAGGCTAATTCGTTGTACGACGGCAAAGGTGTCAAAGGCGGAGCGAGTTCGTTCCTCGCCGAGATAGCGCGCGATGGTGGTTGTAAGTTCTTCCACCGTCACTGACGCGCGCCAAAGGCGGAAGCTCGGCGCGATGGGCGTCAGATCCGATGGCACGAACATATTGGCTTGGAGTCGCTCGATCGGTGACGGCGCGCGATGCAGCGAAAAACCGATATAGCCAAGGACGTTGATCAACAGGCTCCAGATCACGCCATGGACCAATGGCGGCGTCTCAAGTCCGAAAAGATGCTGCGGCCGCAACATGCTGAGCCCCCACGGCCCATCGGTCAGTATGCGTTCGCCGATCACTCCGATATCGGACAGCGTCGGAAGAAGCAGCGTATAGCCCCAAACGAGGAATCCGGCAGTCATGCCGGCAATAGCTCCGGCAGCGGTACCGCGTCGCCACAGCAAGCCTCCGAAGAAAGCTGGTGCCAACTGGGCAATGGCTGCGAAAGAAAGCAAGCCGATCGAGGCGAGTTGCGCTTCGCCCGCCGAACGATAGTAAAAATAGGCCAATAGAAGAATCGCAAAGATCGCAATCCGCCGCACCGTCAGCAGCAATGAACCGATATTTTCACGGCCGCTGATCAGGCCCTCACGCCGCTGGAGAACGAACGGGATAATGAGGTCGTTCGACACCATGATCGAAAGCGCAACTGATTCAACGATGACCATGGCGGTCGCCGCCGAAAGGCCGCCGACGAATGCGACGATCGTAAACAGGCTGGAGCCGCTCTGCAGCGGCAATGCAAGGACGAACATGTCGCTGTCGACTTTTCCGGCCGTAAACGTCAATAGGCCGGCGAGCGCGATCGGCACAACGAACAGGTTGATGAGGACAAGATAGGCTGGATAGAGCCAGACTGCGCGCTTGACCTCACGCTCGTTATTGTTCTCGACGACCGCGACGTGGAATTGCCTCGGCAGCATGATGAACGCTACGAACGACAGCAGCGTCATCGCGACGAGGGTATCGACGCGCGGTTCATGGCTGAAGATGGCAGCCGTCATTGGCCGCTGCATCGCTTCGTTGAAGAGTGCGATTGGGCCATCGAACATCCAGAACGTCACGAAGATTCCGACGGCGAGAAATGCCACCAGCTTGACGATGGATTCGGCGGCCACGGCCAGCATCAGGCCGTCCTGATGCTCGGTGGCATCGATATGTCGTGTGCCGAACAGCACGGCGAAAGTCGCCATCGACAGCGCCACGAAAAGGGCGATGTCGCCGAGCAGCGGACGGGTAACATCGGCTGCGGGGGTGATCTGGGCGAGGATCGTTTCGAGTGAGCCGGAAACCGCTTTGAGCTGCAGTGCAATGTAGGGAATCGTGCCGACAATCGCGATCAGCGCGACAGTCGCCGCAACCGCCTGGCTCTTGCCGTAACGGGCCGCAATAAAGTCGGCGATTGACGTGATGTTATGCGCTTTTGCAAGCCGGATGACTCGCAGGAGCAAAGGGCTGCACAAGCCGATCATGAGCGCCGGACCGACATAGATTGTCAGGAAGTCAAAACCCGTGCGCGAGGCAAAGCCGACGGAACCGAAAAAGGTCCATGAGGTGCAGTAGATCGCGAGTGACAAGGGGTAGATCAGCCATCGCGCGCGGCCATCACGGCCAAGGCCGCGCGTACGGTCTCCGTAGCTCGCGACCAGGAACAAGAGCCCGATATACGCAAGCGCGACGGCGATGACGACCCAGCCTTGAAGCATGCACTCTCCGCAACACACCCAGCACGGCTTGACGGCAACTCTACCGTTCCCGGCGGTCCCCGAACACCCTTAGCGCCGCGCCAGCCGCCTCGCTGGCATGCCGTCCCCACATATGTCAAATAACACTATGTAAACGCAGGGCTTTTCGTGCCCAAGCGATGATTTGACGCGGGCGTCGCCGCGCGGCATTGATCGCGCCGGATGAGTTGCGGCGCGCACGAATGCGCCCGGCCCCCGGTGAAAGTTTCCATCTTGTCTGCGCCGTCTCCCGACAATCGCTTCGCACTTGTGCGCCATCTCGCCGAAACACTGGTGACCGCGGCCGCCGGAGGTGCAGCGCTTGGTCTGGTTGGCGTTCCCGCAGGGTGGCTGTCGGGTTCGATCCTGGCGGTCGCCGGCTCGTCATTGGCGGGACGACCGCTCCTGATCCCGACCCAGCTGATGCGCGCAATCTTCGTCCTGATCGGGACATCGCTCGGCGCAGTGGTCACTCCGGAAACCTTGCACGGCATGGCAACTTATCCGCTAAGCATTGCGGTGCTCATTGCGGCGATGGCCGTCATTTCCGTTAGCGGCGCCGGATATCTTCGCCTTGTCCATCAATGGGACAATGTCGACGCATACCTCGCCGCCGCACCCGGCGGCATGTCGCAGGTGCTGGCACTCGGCGCCGAACTCGGCGGAGACCTCCGCGCGATCGCCATCGTGCAGAGTATCCGCATCGTGGTGATCGCCGTTGGCCTGCCGGCCGGATTGTCCTTGCTCGGCCTTGTCGGTCATGCGGCGCCGAGAGTGACCGGCGCACTGAGCCTGCAGGTTCTCGACGAATTGGCCATACTGGTTGCTGCATCAACTATTGTTGCGATCATCGCCTACCGTGTCCGTTTTCCAGGGGGCTTGCTCTTCGGCGCCATGCTCACGTCCGCCATTTTGCATGGCAGCGGACTCATTCATGCTGTCATGCCCTGGTGGGTTGCAAATACGGCAATGATCGCGATGGGGGCAATCACGGGATCGCGTTTTGCGAATACCTCGCCGCGGGTGCTGCTGAATTTCGTCACCGCCGCGTTCGGCTCTTTTGCAGTCGCTGTGGCAATCGCCGCAATTTTTGCAGCCGGCTTGATAAGCGTTTTGTCGTTGCGTGCAGCTGAAGTGATGATTGCGTTTGCGCCGGGATCGGTCGACGCCATGATGCTGCTGGCATTGGCGCTCAACCTCGATCCCGTTTACGTCGGTGCCCACCACCTCACGCGCATTTTCTTTGTATCGCTGACGATGCCGTTGATGGCGCGGCGCCGCGCGCGTGCGCTTAAAATGCCTGTCGAACCAGCGAAGCAGACGGTCAAGCGCCCGACATTTCAGGATTGAAGCCGGCCGGCGCGCAGCCCTATTCGGCCGCCGCGGCTTGCTGGCCGCGCTGAAGGCCGAGCCTTTCCCAGACGTCCACCAGGGCTTCAGCAAGCGCATCGACCAAGGCATCGTCGTGATAGGGCGAAGGCGTGATGCGCAGCCGTTCCATTCCACGCGGAACGGTCGGATAATTGATCGGCTGGATGTAGATGCGATGTTCCGAAAGCAGCAGGTCGCTTGCCGCCTTGCATTTCTCCGGATCGCCGACAAGAACGGGGACGATATGCGTCGTGCTTGGCATCACCGGCAAGCCGGCAGCCTCGAGGACAGCTTTTACCCGCGCGGCGCGGTCTTGATGCCGCACACGCTCCCAGCTTGATGTTTTCAAATGGCGGATCGCGGAGGTGGCAGCGGCACAGATCGCCGGCGGCAGGGCCGTCGTGAAGATAAAGCCGGGAGCATAGGAGCGCACGGCGTCGACCAATTCCTCACTCGCCGCGATATAACCGCCGAGGCATCCAAATGCCTTGGCGAGGGTGCCCTCGATTACGTCCACGCGGCCCATGGCGTTTTCGCGCTCGCAGATACCGCCGCCGCGCGGGCCATACATGCCGACCGCGTGCACCTCATCGCAGTAGGTCATCGCGCCATAGCGCTCGGCGAGATCGCAAATCCCGTGCACCGGCGCGATGTCGCCATCCATGGAATAGAGACTTTCGAATACGATGAGTTTCGGCCGTTCGGGGTCGGCGGCCTTCAGCAGTTCTTCGAGATGGCGCAGGTCGTTGTGCCGCCAGATCTGCTTCTCGCAGCCGGATTGGCGCACGCCTTCAATCATGGAATTGTGGTTGAGCGAATTGGACAGGAGAAGACAGCGAGGCAATAGCTTCGCGATTGTCGCGATGCCGGTCTCATTCGACACGTAGCCCGAGGTAAATACCAGCGCGGCCGGTTTGCCGTGGAGATCGGCGAGTTCGCGCTCGAGTTCAACGAGCGGATGATTTGTTCCCGCAATGTTGCGGGTCCCGCCCGCGCCGGTACCCATCCGGGTCGCCGCCTCGACCATGGCACCGATGACTTTCGGATGCTGCGCCATGCCGAGATAGTCGTTGGAGCACCAGATCACGACGTCGCGCGGTCCGAGCGGAGAATGCCAGGTGGCATGCGGAAAACGGCCGGCGACGCGCTCTAGATCGGCAAAAACCCTGTAACGCCGCTCGTTTCGCAATTGAGTGAGGGCAGATACAAAAAAACCCTTGTAGTCCATGGCTAATTTCTTTCCCGCCCCTCGTACCCATCTTTTAGAAGGGTTCCAGGGTATTTGTCGAGGCGAGATTCGTCGCAGCCGAAAGGCGGATGGAAGCGACAAGCCGCCTCTACCGAAAGGATGAAAGCTCGAGATGGCCATCCAGGCCAGCAAGCAGCAACGCGCCGATATGCAGTTGCAGAACGAATTCACCTGACCGGATGAGCACACCCAGTTCCTGGTGCGTCACAAGCCTGACCTCGATGCCGGCTTCGCCGGGGAGTTGTTCGTCACGCGGGCCGGTCTCGACAAAGAACGAATGGACCTTGTTGGACAAGCGCGCAGTGCATGGCGAATAGCTCCCAAGTGTATGCACGGTGCGCGCCGGGAATCCGGTTTCCTCCAGCAGTTCGCGCCGGCACGATTCCTCGGCCGTCTCACCCTCATCGATTGTGCCGGCGGGCAATTCCCATGTGTAGGCCTCCACCGCGGGACGGAATTGCCGCACGATTGGAATCATCCCGTCCGGAGTGCGAGCGACGATAGCGATGTAATCCTGCTGGCCGACGGAGTGATACAGCTCGCGTGGGCCGCCCTGATTGAACTCGACGCCGCGTTCGATGAGCTCAAACCATGGCGACACGCGTTCAGCGCGACGGCTTACGATTTTTGGCCAGGCCATGGTTGTCGTCCTGTGACATTTTAAGATGATGGCGACGGACACTTTCTTCGTGCCGCCGGAGATAGGTCGTCGCAAAAGCGTAATTATACCAGCGCAGATAATCCGGAAGCCATTTGATGACCTGGAAGCGGCTTGCACCGTGCGCACGCTGGAACCAGCGCGCGGGTACTTCGCCGATGCGCCAGCCGAGGCGATGGCACTTCACCAGCAGTTCGATGCTGTAACAGAAGCCGCGCTCCGATTCGATCGGAATTTCCTCGATAGCGCGGCGTGAGAACAGCCGGAATCCGTTACTCGCATCATGCGTTGGCAGGCGGGCGATATAATAGAGTGTGAAATTGGCGGCGCGAACGAGCAGTGCCTTCAGCCAAGGGCATCCGTGCATGCTCCCGCCAGGCATGAAGCGGCTGGCGCATACAATGTCGCAGCCTGTCGCCGCCTTCTCAACCATCGAATCGAGAATGTCGGCGTTGTAGTCATCGTCGGCGGGATAGACGAGCACGAAGGGAGCATCGCCTGCGGTAAATCCGGTGAGGACCGCGCCGTGCGCTCCGCGGCCGCGATTACGCACGAATTCGACTGGAAGTACTCCGAGCGCGTCGCGATTGTTCGTAATCGCAGGCAAGGTATCGTCGTCATCCCGATCGTAGCAGATCAACACACGCGACGGCGTTTTCACGCCGCGGACGATGGCGCGCAGCGTTGCCATGATATTGGCGCCCTCGTTGTAGACGGGGATGACGATGTCGAGGCGGGCAGGATCGCTCCGGGCGGTCACGGTTTAACGCCATTAGTGAGTACAAAAGGCCGAAAGGCTTTCATGATTGTGAGGTTGAAAACCACGTTGTCGATGAAGTTGTACAGCGGTAAAAGCACGCGCGTATGGCGCGAAGCAACGTAGCGATAGGCGAGCCCGCCCAGAAAATCGCTTCGCACGCGGAAGCCCTCATTGCGGAAGATGTCGGCGACTTGCCACGCCAGGACTGGCCGCTCGTTTTCGGTAACACCCGAGGGACTGTAGAAGGGTGAAGTACGCTCTCGGTAAAGCCACATAAACGGGTTCATACGGTTCGGATCGAAGGCAACAAAACGTCCATCAGACTTGAGTATCCGCATGACCTCGCGGGCGAGCCGCCGCGGATCCGGGAAATGATGAACAAGGCCGCTCAGCAGCACGCCATCAAAGCTTTCGCTTTCGAATGGCAGGTTTTCGACATCGCCTTCGATCAGCTCGAGGCCGGGGTGTTTGCGGCGGCCGAGAGCCAATAGTTTTGGGCTGATATCGACACCGACGCTGTCAAAACCGTTGCGCCGGAGCAATGCGGTGAAAACGCCCGACCCGCAACCAAGATCGGCCACACGCGCTCCACGCGGCAAACCGCTCAGACTGATGAACGCGGCAACGAGCTTTTCATTGGTTTCGGGCGCGAACACGTCATATTCGTCGAGGTCGGCGTGCGCATCGAAGAACGCGATTTCCTTGCTTTTATCCTGCGCGCTGTCGGCATGCATCGGATCATGCACCTAGAGAAACCGCGGTACAGGCAACGGCGTGATGAGTTGCCCACGAAATCCCTTGGCCTTCAGTTTCGGCGCCAGTTCATCGGCAATGTGCCAGGAAAATATGATGGCGCAATCGGGCTGGTCGGAAAACAACCGTGCTTCGTCGACAACGGGTATCTGCGTGCCCGGCATATATTTTCCGAGCTTCAGCGAGCCGGCGATCTCGCAAACGTAGTCGATCAATCCTTCGTCGAGCCCGACATAGTTCACGAGCGTGCTCGCGCGCGACGGCGCGCTGATACCCGCGATGCGGGCGCCGTTTTCCTTCAAGTCGCGCAGCATTGCCAGCAATCGCAGCTTCGACAGGACCACGTCATGTCGAAAGGAATCGAGCCGTTCGGTCATGGCTTTGCCGCGCGGCTCGGCCGTCAGCATCCGGGCGACGCTGTCTTGTACGGGGCGGGTTCCCTGGCGTGCGGCATAGACGCGGATTGATCCCCCGTGGGTCGGGATCGGCCGCGCGTGGAAAACCTCGAGATCATGCATCTCGAGCAGGTGTTTCAGGCTGGTCAGCGAATAGTAGCGCAGGTGTTCATGATACACAGTGTCGTACTGCAGCGTGTCGAGCAGCGAGATGAGATAGTGCGACTCTGAAATGAATACGCCATCCGGCCTGAGCATCTCCACAATGCCTTCGACGATCGCGTGGACGTCCTCGATGTGTGCAAAGCAGTTGGCGGCGGTGACGACGGCCGCAGGGCCGTGGTCGCGTTTCACCTCGCGCGCGACTTCGATGCCGAAGTAGCGTTTCATCGTTCGGATGCCGCGCTGGTTGGCGATATCGCCGACATCGGTCGGCTCGATGCCGAGCACGCGCCGGCCGCCGCTCATGAAGTTCGACAGTAATGTGCCGTCGTTCGAACCAATGTCGACGACCAGATCCTGGGTGCCAAGACCGAGCATGGCTGTGCTTTCGCGCTGCAACTCGGCGAAATTGTCCCGCAATAATTTCGTTGTGCCGCTCGTGTAGGGGTATTCCGGGCGGAAAGATGATAATCGGGTCGACGGCGATGCCGAGCTGCACAAGTTCGCATTTACGGCAATGCAGAAGCGTCGTCGGAAACCACGGTTGCTGCCGCGGTGCCTGACCGATCGGCACCATCTGGTTCACCGGCGGCATGTAACCCAATGAAAGTGCGACATTGAGCGGGGCGTGACCGCAGATCTGGCAGCATTCCACCGGCGTGCTTGCGCCAGTGCCGGCCGCGCGCGCAATTTTTATGGGACGTGAGGATTTCGAACTCATGCGACGTCATACATTGGGCGCGAGGGCGGCATTCTGCCGATACCAGTCGAGGGTCGGTCTTAAGCCTTCGTTCAGCGGCACATGGGGCTTATAGCCGAGCCGCGCCAGCTTCGAAATGTCGGGGCAGCGGCGGGCGGTCCCGCCGGACGCCGGTTTTCCGGCAACCAACTCCACGTCGCGGCCGAAAATGGCCGCGATCCGGCGCGCCAGCTCCGCAATCGCGACTTCCTCCGTGGTGCCCACGTGATAGATGCCGAGGTGCTCGCCCTTTTCGCGCATCACCATGGCCCCGGCGACAAGATCATCGATAAAGCAGAAGCTGCGCGTCTCATTGCCGGTCCCCTGCAGTTCGAGCCGAAGTTTGCCCGCGGGTTGTGCCTTCGCGGCAGCATTGAGGCGCAGAGCCATTTGCGGGATCACGTGCTCCCATCCCATGTCCGGTCCATAGATGTTGTGCGGGCGGAAGATCAGCACGCGGTCGAAATATTTTCGTCCGAAATTGATCGCCATCAGCTCGCTGATCAGCTTTCCGCCGCCGTAGGAATAGCGTGGATTAAGCGGGTCGGGAATCGTGAGCGGCGCTGTCTCGTCCGTCGGTATTTGCGGCGGCGTCTGATAGACCTCGGAACTCGAGGCAAGAACCAATGTGCCGATATGGTGCGTCCGGCAGGCGTCGATGACGTTGACGATGCCGCGGACGCCGACGTCAAGCACCAGGTCGGGCTGCGAGTAGAAAAACTCGGTGCCATTGATGAAGGCGAGGTGGTGCACTTCCTCCATGCCTTGCGCGGCGCTACCGACGGCCGCACCATCGCGGATGTCGCCGGCAATGAATTCAATATCGGAAACGAGGCTCGCAAGGCGCCGCGGGCTACCGCGCGAATTGTCGTCGAACACGCGCACGCGGTGGCCTGCCTTGACCAGCGCCTTCACCAGCGCGGCGCCGATAAAACCGCTGCCGCCGGTGACGAGGATACGGCTCACGCGCGCAACTCCTCTTTCATGCCGTCGCGGGGGATGTCGATCCACCGGCCCTGCTGATGCGCGCGTCTTGCTGCGTCAATGAGTAACTGGACGCGGTAGCCGTCTGCGAATCCGGGGTGCGGTGTCGTTCCGTTGGTGATCGCGTCGAAAAACGCCGTCGCGAGCCGCGACACGGGAGCAATACGGCCATCCGGATGATTGGCGTCGAGCGGATCCGGCACCGGAATCCGTTCAAACGCGGCGGCAGGCCGCCTGGCGCAGAGGAGATCGAAGCCGCGCATATAATCGGCGCCCGGGTTGTGCAGCACCAGGGTGCCACCCTCGCCGAAGAATTCGATTTTGTGGCCGCCGCCGAGAAATGAGGCGCAGCTCATCGACAGGCTGACCACCGGACCGGCGGTGAGCTGAAGCGCCATCGCTGCGGTTGTTTCCAGTTCCGGGTCGTCCGGCAGGCCCGATACGCGCGCCGACAAGCCTGCGATCGGTCCGCAAAACCATTCGATGTAGTGGAAACAATGGGAAATGAAATTGCCGAGCACGCCCCCGCCGTCATCGCCGGCCGTTTTCCAGCTGCGCATACGCGTCTGGATGGCACGGCTTTCGACGTGCCAATGCACGGTGACGTGCCGCAATGCGCCGATCTCACCGTTGGTGAGCATGGCCTTGGCGCGTTGCCAGCTCATAATCTGGTGGAAATTGAAATCGACCATGGTCGGTTGGCGGCTGAGCTTCGCCCGCTCCAGCATGGCGCGCGCGGCGCCAAGGTCGCTCGCGAGCGGCTTTTCCGCGAAAACGGGTTTGCCGAGCTCCAGGGCGCGAATGGCGATCTGCGCCTGCAGGCTCGGCAGTGTCGCGATCGCGACGGCCTCCACGTCGCGGTCTTCGACCAGCGCGCGCCAGTCGCCATAGGCCTTCGGTATATTTGCCGCGCGGGCAAGTTCGGCGGTGCGCGTGGAATTGCTTCCGGCAAGCGCTATGACCTCGCAGCGCGGGTCCGCCCGAAATCCCGGCAATTGGACCGTGCGTCCGTAGTTGCTACCGACTATCCCCAAACGGATCACGGCGTTAAGGCCCCGCAAAACACGGATTTTGCAATGCGCGGCATGGATTTGAGCTAAATCGACATGCTACGCAAGGGCGAATTGGCCCGGGGCGAGACGGCACTCCATGACTGCGACGCGCGCGAACGCTGCCCGCGCCACATTGCGCACGTTGGGCGCGATGTTGTTGGGCGCCGCAGCGCTCGGCCTGCCGATCAATAATTTTGCCGACTACGCTGCATTGCTCTTCCTCACGGTGGCCGTTCTTTGCGGAGCAGTCAGTTCCCGTCCGCGCGACTGGGCCGCCGCCGCGGTCATCGTATTCGTTGCTGTGTTTGGCCGGTTGCTGGTTTCGCCGTCTCCGATCGAGGAGGGGCACAATGTGTTTCTGCCAGGGCCGGCGCTCGAGCGGGCCTTGCCGGCCGATGTCCACCATGAGCTGCAGGCTGCCTTTGATGCACAATATCCGCCGGCGCGACGCTGCGACCCGAAAACCTTCGGATGCTGGCGCAATGGCGGCATGCCGGAATCCGCCTTCGCCTTCTCGGCCGACAGCATTTGGCGCCCGACTGATTATTCACGGAAAGTGAACGCGCTCGATTTCCGCGATCCGGTGTGGTTGCGGCTCGGCTTCGTCAATGAGCTCCGTTACAACTGGACCACCGACAACGACCTGAAGCGCGCGACGCGCGACCGGCGGTTCTGGATGGGATGGGATCGCTGGCATCTCACCATGCCCTGGTTCGAAATGATCCGCGTGCCGGTAGACTATGTCGGTGGCGAGTTATGCTGGCGCGGAACGGTCATGTGGGAAGGACAGGAAGGGCGTTTCTCTCGCTGGCCGGGTGAAGGATGCCGCGCCATCGAAGCAGGCGATATCGGCCGGCGCATCTTCGGCATCGCTGTCGTCCCCGATAGTCTCGCAATGCGCCTGTCGGCGCCTTGGGGCGTATGGCTGCGGCAGTTCCTTGCCGGGGGTCTGGTGCTGGCAGGTCTTATCGGCCTGATTGCGACGCTGGTTGAGCTGCGGCCTCGGCGGATGATCCTGCCGTCGATTCTCGTCGGTCTTTCAGTTCTTGTTGTCGTGATCGGCGATGCGAGTTTCCTCGGTGGTGTTCGGCCGTTCGACGGTGGCGATGACGGGCTGTTTTACGATGGCGTCGGACGCGTGATCCTGCAGAAACTGCTGCACGGCGATGTTCGTGGATTCCTCGAGGGCGGCGAAAGCGTTTTTTACTACGGCGGTCCTGGCCTGAGATATTTCCGGGCGGTCGAGCATATTTTCTTCGGCGAAAGCTATCTCGGCTACCTTTCACTCGTGCTCGCGTTTCCGTTTCTGGTCTACCGGCTCTTCCGGCGGTTTCTGTCGCAGGAATTTTCGCTGGCGCTGATCCTTGTCTTTGTCGCAATCCCCGCCGGCATCTTGTTCGGCACGAGCTATGTGCAGTACGAGGAGCTTGCCTCACGCGGTTTCGCCGATCCGGCCGCGTACATATTCTTCATTGCCGGCATTTTGCCGATCGTACGCCGGAGCAAGCCGAAGCCCCTTCAGTTCGTACCGGCCTTTTTCGGCGCCTTGCTGCTTGCGCTGGCGATCTTCATGAAGCCCATTGTTGCTCCTGCGGCTGCAGTTTTGCTCGGCGGTGCCGGGCTTGCCGCCCTCCACATGCAACAGTGGAGGAGGCTTGCCGGCCTGTGCCTTGGGTTTTTGCCGGTTTTTTCCATGGCGCTGCACAACTGGGTTTTCGGCCACGCGTTTGTCCTGTTCAGCGCGAATGCGCAGGTCTCGAGCCTATTCGTGATGCCGCCTTCCGCCTATGCGGGGGCTGCCCATGAACTGCTGACATTGAACTTCCATGGGCAATACCTGATCCGGTTTTTTCGTCAGGTCGCAGACTGGCTGGGTGGGCCGGCGGAGTCCTACGCCACGATTCCGCTAAATGCTGCCGGCGTTGCGGTGCTCGCCTACGTCGTTATCCGCGGCCGCCGTTTCGACCCATGGCTGCGGCTGATCGGTGCCTCGGCGCTGGCCCAACATTCGATCGCATTATTTTATACGGCCGCGATCGCGCGCTATCATTTCCTGAGCTGGTTTTTGACGATGCTGGTGGTTGCCGTCTGGTTCGAGAGGGACGGCATCGAGTGGCTGAAGCGTCGGTACCCGGGCCTTTCCGATCGCTTCATTGGTTACCGCTGGGTCCGACGGCTTGCATCCGGCCTCGACCGGCTGCAAAGAGTATCGGCATGAACGAAAAATCCGCCGGCATCGCGAACGGCCTCACCAACTATGGTGATCGCGATTTTTCCCTCTACTTGCGCCGGTCCTTTGCGCAGTCGATGGGCTATTCGCTCCCCATGCTGCAGAAGCCGGTCGTCGGCATTGCTTATACGCCGTCGGGCTTCAACAATTGCCACCGCCACTTCCCCGAATTGCTCGATGCTGTAAAGCGCGGTGTGCTGGCGGCTGGCGCACTGCCGATTGCGTTTCCCACAATTTCGCTCGGCGAGGTATTTCTCAATCCGACCAGCCTGAAATTCCGCAACCTCATGTCGATGGACACCGAGGAAATGGTACGTGCGCAGCCCATGGACGCAGTGGTGCTCATGGGCGGTTGCGACAAGACGGTTCCCGCGCAGCTGATGGGCGCGATGTCGGCTGGAAAACCTTCGATCATGCTGGTAGCCGGGCCGATGATGACCGGCCGTCATCGCGGCGAACGGCTGGGGGCCTGCACGGACTGCCGCCGCTTCTGGGCGCAATATCGTGCCGGCAAGATTGATGATGCCGAGATTTCCGAAATCGAGGGCAAGCTCGCCACGACTGCCGGAACCTGCGCCGTGATGGGAACCGCATCGACCATGGCCTGCATTGCCGAGGCGCTCGGCATGATCCTTCCCGGCACCGCGGCGATCCCCGCAGTGCATGCCGATCGTTTGCGCGCGGCGGAAGCAACCGGCGCGGTAGCGGTCAAGCTCATCGGCTCAAAATTGACGCCCGATCGCATCATCACGAAGGCTCGATCGAGAATGCACTTCGCGTCCTGCTCGCCATCGGTGGTTCCACCAATGCGATTATTCATCTGACGGCGATCGCCGGTCGCGCGGGAATACCGGTATCGCTGCAGCGCCTCAATGAATTGTCGGACACTACGCCCGTACTGGTGAACCTGAAACCGGTGGGCAACGGCTACATGGAAGATTTCTTTGCCGGTGGCGGGATGGGCGCGCTGATGCGCGAACTCAAGGACCTGCTCCATCTGGATTGCCTGACGGTGACGGCGAGACGCTTGGCGAGCGTCTCGCGCATGACGACGACGGATGGATCGATCGCACGATCATCGCCGAGCGCAACAAGCCGCTCGAGCCGCAAGGCGGGCTCGTGGCGCTGTTCGGAAACCTGGCGCCGCAGGGCGCGATCCTCAAGCGCTCGGCCGCCGACACCGGCCTGTTTGAGCATGAGGGCAGGGCGATCGTGTTCTCCTCGCTTGAGGATCTTGCCGCCCGCATCGACGATCCAAAACTGGATGTCGATGCGAAGGATATCCTTGTGCTGCAGAATGCGGGCCCTCACTCCACGTCGGCCATGCCGGAAGCGGGCTATCTGCCGATCCCGAAAAAACTTGCCATGCAGGGCGTCAAGGACATGGTGCGGGTATCGGATGCCCGCATGAGCGGCACGGCATTTGGTACGATCGTATTGCATGTGACGCCGGACAGCGCATCCGGTGGCGCTCTGGGGCTCGTGCGCGATGGCGACCGTATCCGGCTCTCGGTCAAGCAGCGGCGCATCGAACTTCGCGTGGACGAAGCCGAGCTCAAGCGGCGGGCGGCCCAGTCGAAGCAGTCCACGCCGCTTCCCGAACGGGGTTACGCGCGTCTTTACGCTCAGGAAATCCTCGGCGCTGACCAAGGCTGTGATTTCGCGTTTCTCAAGCCGAATTGAGCGCCCAGACCGGAACTATCGAGGTGAAATGCAGCGTATTCTTCACGCATGCGTAGGCTTAATGCCGATTAACCTTGACCTGTCTGTGAATTTAACACCGCGACAGAGTTGATCGTCCAGAATTGCCCAACCATTGAGTAGCTGAGAGCCACGCGCCTCGAACGGCAGGGTGTGACAACCGTGATTCGGGCATTGCGGAATTTTGGAACGTCTCGTCACTGGCGGCGCGTTGCCTTCGCCGGCGCATCTGGCGTTGCGGTTGCGCTTGCAATCGCAGGACTGATCGCCGCCTACAGCGAAGCTTCCGTGGCGTATCTGTCCGCACTGGCGCTGGTTGCCGCAGCCTTCGCCCTTTGCCTTGTTGGGTCAATTCCGGCCTGGCGCATTCGCGGAAAGCTGAGCGAACAAAATCTTCGGCTCGACGGCGCGCTCAACAATATGAACCAGGGCCTGTGCATGTTCGATGCGCAGAACCGGCTTCTCGTCTGGAATGAGCGCTACCGAGAAATGTACGATATCGATCCGCGAAACATCTGGCGGGGTTGCACGATTCGCGATCTTCTTGACGCACGCATTGCGGCCGGAACGTTTCCTCTCGATCCAGGCCGCTACGATGCCGACCTTCGCGAATCGCTCAAGCAGGGCAAGGCCTTTACCCTCAACATCGAATTGCAGGATGGCCGCACCATTGCGGTCGTAAACCAGCCGATGAAAAGCGGCGGCTGGGTGGCGACCCATGAAGATATGACGGAGCGCAATCGTGCCGAGCGCGAGCTTGAACGTACGCGATCGTTTCTCGACACGATCATCGAAAATGTGCCATCCCCGATCGTGGTGAAGGACATTCCCGACCTGCGTTACCTGCTCATCAACCGCGCGGCCGAAAGATATCTCGGAGTCGACCGTGCCGCTCTGCTCGGCAAGATTGCCGCGGACGTGATGCCGGAGGCAACCGCCGAGGCCATCGAGATCGAAGACCGCAAACTGCTCGCGTCGGGAAAGATCGGATTTGTCGACGAACACGCGGTTGTCACGCCGGGCAACGGGACGCGGGTCGTCACGACGACGCGCCTGCCGGTTCGCGGACCAGACGGAAAGCCACAATATCTGATCAGCGTTATCAACGATCTCACCGAACGCAAGCATCACGAGCGGCGTATCGAGCACATGGCGCATCACGATACGCTGACGGATCTGCCGAATCGTGCCGCATTCAATGATTGCATTGCTTCCACAATCGGGCTCGCGTCCGTTTCCGGCGAGAGCTTTGGCCTGCTCTGCATGGATCTCGACCGCTTCAAATCGGTCAACGACGTGTTTGGTCATGATGTCGGCGATGCGCTGCTGCGCGAGGTGGCGCGCCGCCTCGAAACCGCATGCCAGGGCGCTTTTCTTGCCCGTCTCGGCGGCGACGAATTTTCCGTCATTACACCCACTGGCGCGCAGCCGGCGGCATCGGAAGCGCTCGCCGAACGGCTGGCGAACGCGCTTGATTCCGATATCGAGATCAACGGCAACACGTTGCGGGTTGGGCTCACCATCGGCGTCGGCATTTTCCCGCAGGACGGCGTCGATGCGACGGCATTGGTGGCAAACACCGATGCGGCGCTATTCCGCGCCAAGTCCGAGATGCGCGGGTCGATCCGGTTTTTCGAAAAGTCGATGGACAAGCAGCTGCGCGAGAAGCGCGCGCTGCAGCAGGACCTGCGCTCCGCGATCGCGCGCGAGGAGCTTGAACTTCACTATCAGCCGCAAGCCCATATCAATGGCGAGATCACCGGCTTCGAGGCGCTTGTGCGCTGGCATCATCCGCGTCACGGGCTTGTGCCGCCCAGCACATTCATACCGCTCGCCGAGGAAAGCGGGCTGATCATCACGCTCGGCGAGTGGATTCTGCGAACGGCATGCCGCGAGGCCGCATCGTGGCCGCGGCCGCTGCATATCGCCATCAATCTATCGCCGGTACAGTTCCGGCATGGCGACCTGCCGCGCCTCGTCCACCAGATCCTGCTCGAAACCGGCCTCGCGCCGTCGCGTCTGGAGCTTGAAATCACCGAAGGCGTCCTGATCGGCGATTTCACGCGTGCCGTCGCGGTCCTGCGGCGCCTGAAGGGCTTTGGCGTGCGGATCGCGATGGATGATTTCGGCACCGGCTATTCGTCGCTGTCCTACCTGCAGTCGTTCCCGTTCGACAAGATGAAGATCGATCAGACCTTCATCGCCAATCTGGGCCACAGCCAGCAGGCGGCCACCATCATTCGCGCCGTGATCGCGCTGGGTCGCGGGCTCGATCTTCCTGTCGTGGCGGAAGGCGTCGAGACCGAGGAGCAGCTTGAATTCCTCGCCGCCGAGAACTGCAACGAGATTCAGGGTTACCTGGTCGGGCGGCCCAAGCCGATCCAGGATTATGCCGAGGTCATCGGGCGCACACGGGCGCCGCGCCGGCCGCGCGGAAGGAAATTCGCCGCGGTCGGGTGATCAGCCGTGCAGGTGGCGGGATAGTAAATCGCGGGCAGGCCGCCCGCGATTTGCGTTGTGGCTTGCATTCCGGCGCTGTTCGATCAGCGCGAGCACGAATGCCGTCAAAAAGGCGGCAGCGAAGAGCCAGGCAAAAACATCAGCCACTGCTCGCCGCAATATTGCCGGGGGTCTTTCCGTTCCAGACGAGCCCGGCGGTGCCTGAGATCATGACCAGCAGCAGGCAGACGCCCATCGCAGCGAAGAGAAAGAAGTTTATCCGTTCGCCGGCCGGTAGCGCGTGGTGATCGATATGAATTGTCATCGGGACACCGCTATGTGCGGCATCACGCGACCCGACAGGTGAATGACAAGCGCAGGTTTGTGCATGACTTGGGTCCCGCTTCGTCACCCCCGAAGCGGGAATTGTCGCGCCATTTGCGCGTAGCGATCTATACGCGGAAATATTGCGCGGGATTAATGCTGGGCGGAGTTTGACGGTGCTGCGGTAGTGGCTTGAACTCTCGACCTCACCATTCCTATCCCGAGCGCGGATATTCGGATATCGGCGGCCGGGTTTCAGGCATCACCAGGCATACCACCGCAAGCGCGGTCGCCGCGATCATCGCGAGAGCCAAAAATGCGACTTCGCTGCCGAAGCGATCACTGAGGTAGCCGGCAAATATCATGCTGGCCGAAGCACCGATTCCTGTTGCGGTGCCGGCAATTCCTTGAGCCAGATTAAAGTGGCCAGACCCATAGGTGACGTCGACCACAATCAATGGCACCAAAACGCCAAAGACCGATGCCGCTACGCCGTCAAGAACCTGGATGGCGATGAGAAAATGTGGCTCGCGCACGAACGAAAATAGAAGGCCACGGATCACCAGCGCTCCTATACCGATCAGCAAGAGCGGGCGGCGCCCCCAAACCTGCGCACGTCCGCCAACCCAGGGAGATACCGCTGCAACCATAATCTGGGGCATAACCATGCAGGCGCCAATCAGCGCAGGGGCCCAGATACTGGATTGCCTGGTCAGGATACTTCCTACCAGCGGAAGCATCGCTGCGTTGGCAAACTGGAAGAGCATCAGCACCAGCGCGAATTCCAGCAGAGGGCGGTTGCGTCCGAGCATCGCAATACTTGTTGTCCGCGAACGCGTCTTATCGCTATTTGGGATAGCCCCATGCGCCCGGTCGGAGTTGACCTCATCTGCTCGTATGCGCGTGATTGCCACAATTGCTGGAATTGTCAGAGCAACCGTCACCAGAAACACGGCTCGGCTCGAAAATAGATATCCGCAAGTTCCCATTCCCACCGCTGCGACCCCGCTGCCGATCGATGCAAAGCGGGCATTACGACCCAGCCGCCTGCTGATCGCCGATTGGCCGACGAGACCGAGACTGATGGCGGCAATCGCCGGGCCCAATACACAACTGCTGGCTGATTGAAGTACCGCAGCTGATAGAACAACCGGGAAAATTGGCCACGCGGCATAGGCCAATGCACTCACCCCGATCATCGACACCGCCAGGCCGGCGACCAACCGTTCGGACCGAGCCCAGTCGACCAATGCTCCGCCTGGAATTTGCCCCAGTAGAGCAATTAGGCCGCCCACGGACAGGATCAGGCCGATCTCAATTTGAGTCCATTTTTGTGTTGTCAGATAGACGGCCACGAAGGGGCCGAATCCGGTCTGCACATCAGCGAGGAAAAACACAAACCAATCGAGCCCACGGGTGCTGCGAACCGAAGGCCCATGATCCGCGCCCGCGTCCGGCGACCAATGGCCGGTGCGCGCCGTCCGCCGGCGATCGTCAAGGTCTTCGACGAGCCGTGTTCCGTTGGCAAACAGATCATTTCTCCGGCGCGGCTGGGGGTGGAAAATCCAAAGGTTCAAGGGCGCCGGTCGAGCCGATGACAACAACCGGCTTGCCCTCCTTGTATTCAGGGGCCGGTGCCAGCTGGTCTTGAGTCAATTCCAGTTTCAGACCACCGCCGTGTTTGAATGCATCGCCGAAATGCAACGCGTTCCACTCCACCGCAATCTTGCGGCTGCCGACGCCGAGAAACCCGCCAAAATCGATTATGGCGGCGCGCACATGCCCAGTCGGATCGACGATGATGTCCACAATGCGTCCCATGTCTTTTCCGTCTGCACCCTGAACGGTGCGGCCAAGAATCCCGCGCACCGCCGAGCCATCAATGACGGTCATAGAGGGTTCCGACGCTGTCGGCGGCGCCTGAGGCTGCGGAGCATCCGCGGCTGGCAGAAGTTCAGGAATGCCGAGCAGGCAACTCGCCGCCAAAATGATACCGATGACAGGTCGCTTCGTGCGCACGACGTCCTCCTTGTTCAAACGGAGGATGGAAGATAGGGAACCCAATTTGATTGATAATGGTTCCATTGCGGAGTAACGGCTCGTGTTCGAGCGAGCTGCGCGGGCGTTCTGCCGATCCAGTGATCGGGATCGTGAATTGATTTCGGCAAACCGCGGTTGCTGGGCAACTTGACCGGACGTCAGGCCTGAATTGCTTGCTTTAAAAGAAAATTACAGGCTGGCTACGCGGCGCGCCTCGTCAGGCGACTCATTTCCCGGCACATCAGATCGTAATACGCGCCCTTGCGCTTCATCAGCCAATTCGGCGAACCATCCTCCACCACGCGACCGTCTCTTAACACAACAATACGGTCGAAGTTACGCAGGGTCGAAAGACGATGCGCAATGGCTATCACTGTGCGTTTCTGCATAAGCCGCCCAAGGGCTTCGCGGACCGCTTCCTCTGAATCGCCATCCAAAGAGGCCGTGGCCTCATCAAGCAACAAGATTGGCGCGTCCTTCAGAAAGGCTCGTGCAATGGCAATACGCTGGCGCTCGCCGCCTGAAAGCTTCGCACCGCGATCGCCGACGGCCATTGCGAAACCTCCCGGCAGTTCATCGATAAATTCGCATCGTGCCGCACGGGCCGCTTGTACGACCTCATCGTCGGTCGCATTCGGCCGCCCGTAGCGGATGTTTTCCATGATCGACCGCTGAAAAAGAGAGATATCCTGCGGGACCAGTGCGATCGCGGAACGCAAGCTATCTTGCGTAACGCGAGCGATGTCCTGCCCGTCAATCAGGACTCGGCCACCCTGCACATCATAGAAACGTTGAAGAAGAGCGAACAAGGTCGACTTGCCGCCACCGGATTCGCCGACCAGTCCGATTCGCTGATTGGATTCGAGTCGCAACCGCAATGCACGGAACACAAGTCTGCCCTCGGGGTAGCGAAAAGATACATTCTCGAACTCAATTGACGCGCCGCGCTTGACGAGTGGACCAGCGTCAGGGTGATCCTGCATTTGGTGTTGAGCCAAGAGTGTCGCGAGCGCCTCTGAAAGGCGCGCGACGTGTTGCGTCACGTCGACAAGGGCGACCGCAAGGTCGCGCGTGGCGTGCAGGACCGAAAGCCCCAATGTGCAGGTGAGAACAACATCGCCAGGCGTGGCTAAACCTCGCTGCCAAAGCGCGACCGCCCAAGCCACCAGCCCAATCGTGAAGGCCGCTGTTAATACGGCGTGCGCAATGCGAAGCCTTTCCAAATAAAGCAAACTTCGACTGCGCGCCGCCATTTCAGAATCAACTGTCGCGCCAAAGCGGTCCAGCTCGCGCCTTACCGCGCAGAATGCTTTCACAAGTGACATATTGCTGACGACGTCAACCATTTCGCCGTCAACGGCCGCTGCCTTGGCCGCAAAATCGTGATGAAGATGTTTTCCTGCCGCCGCCAGGTGAAACATTGCAATGACAACGACACTTCCGACGACACTGAGTACAGCCGCCATTGGCACGCTGACCGTTGCAACCAATGCAATCGCTGAAACCGTGGCCAGGCACGGGGGTAAAACATTCCAAACGAACATATTCTCCATGGCGAAGACAGCATTCGAGGTCGCTGTAATCCTGCTGGTAAGCGTCCCCGGCAACTGACCTGTAAAATAACTCGGCGCATGACCGGTCACGTGACGAAACAGATCCCGGCGCAGATCCCCGGTCACGTTGACGAAGGCTGAGCTTGCGACCCAGCTGGCGGCACGCCAAAGCAAGTTGTCAGCTGCGATGAAAGAACACAGCAGCAGGAAGGCCAGCCAGACCTTTTGCGAAAGTCCCGAGGTAAGACCGTCGACGAGGAGTTTGACTCCGTACTGCGTGCCGACGGAGCACATCACGGCCACCGCAACCGCTGTCACAATTGTCGCATGCGATCGCAATCGCGACCTTAAATAGCGGCCGACAAAGGCAAAAGGCCGGCCCGCGTAGCTGGAAAAGTTATGCGTCGTCAGCGCTTCACCCCTCATTAAGCCCGGCGATCGGCGTGACGCGGGCACCCAATTACTCCAGCCTGTCCGCACCATTACATTCAAAGACCTCGCCAAAAGTATGATCGTCTGCACTCTGGGAATACCTCCCATCTCGCCGCGCCCCCGATTTTTGGGGAACAACCGTAACCAGAAAACGTTCCCAGCTTGGGCTTTTCAATCGGGGAAGGTTTTCATGTCCGCGGCGAGGAGTTCAATGCGCATTGCGCAGATAGCCCCATTGACCGAAGCAATTCCTCCCAAGCTCTATGGCGGAACGGAACGGGTCGTTTTCTGGTTGACTGAAGAGTTGGTCGCCCTCGGTAACGACGTAACACTTTTCGCAAGTGGAGATTCTCGAACCTCTGCAAAACTCGAGGCAACGTGGCCAAGGGCTCTACGACTGGACGGATCAATTCGTGATCCTAATGCTCTACATATGGTGATGTTGGAACGCGTGCGTCAGCAAAGTGACGAATTCGACTTGTTGCATTTCCATCTCGACTATTACCCTTTTTCGCTTTTCTCGCGGCAACGAACTCCTTTCATTACCACTCTGCATGGCAGACTTGATCTGCCGGAGCATCAACCCGTATTCAGTGCATTCCGCACAACACCACTCGTCTCTATCTCAAACTCGCAACGGCGGCCGGTGCCCACGCGAACTGGGTCCGTACGATCTACCATGGCGTCCCCGAAAAACTGTTGACACCGCGTGCGGTGAAGCCGGCCTATCTGGCCGCCCTTGGCCGGATTGCACCGGAAAAATCGATGGACCGCGCGATCCGGATCGCCAAACGATGTGGCATCCCGTTGAAGATCGCCGCAAAAGTCGATCGCGTCGATCAGGAGTACTACGACGAGGTCATCAAGCCGCTCCTGGATCCGCCGTTTGTTGAATACATCGGCGAGATCAACGACCACGAAAAGTCGGAGTTTCTGAGTGGAGCGATCGCGCTTCTGGTAACGATCGATTGGCCCGAGCCATTTGGACTAGTCATGATCGAAGCAATGGCTTGTGGCACGCCAGTGATCGCGTTCAATCGCGGTTCTGTCCCCGAGATCGTGGAAGACGATATCACCGGCTTCATCGTGGAAGACGAAATTTCCGCCGTCAGTGCGGTCAATCGGATCTCCCAATTAGATCGTCAGAAGGTGCGTACGCGATTTGAAGAGCGCTTCACGGCGCGACGGATGGCGATGGACTATTTGGCGGCATACCGGAATATCATGCGCGCGGAGACGCCACGTCTCAAAGTCGTGACAAGCGCCGAGTAACGTTGAACAAGATCGCGTGTTTGACCTGAAGGAGTCGCCGAGGCTGTATTTTCCGGCTCGCAGGGCTAAAATGGTCCGATAGTGGCCTGCGAAATACCGGGCATGGCTTTCGTTGCGGCTGGCGAGGCAAACTCGCGCCACCCGCCACGCGCGAGCTGAAAGAAGCCGAACTTGCGCCGAATAACAACGATCTGAAGATTTCGAGGCCTCGCGTTGCTTAACCACGGCTCGATCGCATGGCCAATCGAGGAAGTTCCCGAAACACCTTTCTACATTCCGGGAACAGGATCCTCTTCGCGGCCTCGTCGTACGCTCAAGCAGGGCGATTGCTTCGCTGTCTTCGACAGCCATGCGGATATAGGGGCAGCGCCGGGCGGGCCCGACGGCATTTTCTTTTGCGACACCCGTTACCTTTCCCGCCTGGAGATGCTGCTGAGCGGAAAGCAGCCCTTGCTGCTGGGTTCTGTCGTTCGCGACGATAACTCATTTCTCACTGTCGATCTGACAAATCCCGACATCTATCTCAATCAGAAGCTTGTGCAGCCGAGGGACATGCTGCACGTCGTGCGAACGCTTTTCCTCCTGAACGGCACTGTCTACCAACGTCTGCGCTTGCAGAACCACGGCGATCGTCCATTCGACGTCGACCTTTCGATCGCCTTCGCCAACGACTTCGCAGACCTTTTCGAGGTGCGGGGAATGCACCGCAAGCGCCGTGGTATCGCGAGCGCGGAATTTGACAAGTCCAAAGTCGCGCTGACTTATCAGGGGCTCGACGGCGAACGGCGGCGAACGGCGATTCAATTCGACCCGGTGCCGGAACGGATATCTGACGACCTCGCAGGCTACGCCTTCGTTCTCCAGCCCCGCGAGTCCCGATCGATCTATGTAACCATTAATTGCGAGGCTGACGCTGAAGAGCGCGTCCCTGTTCCATTTCGGAAGGCGCTGCGAGCGGCGTTCCAGCATCGCCAGGACGCCAGCCGTGGCATGGTTACGATCACCAGCTCAAATAATATCTTCAACGAGATGATATGCCGCTCGATGGCTGACCTTGCCATGCTGACGACCGACACGCCGCAAGGCCCTTACCCTTATGCCGGTATTCCCTGGTATTCGACCACGTTCGGCCGTGACGGCATCATTACCGCCTTGCAGATGTTGTGGTGCGATTCCCGGATCGCCAAAGGTGTCTTGCGGCGGCTCGCCGCCTTTCAGGCCACCTCATTCGAACCGCTTGTCGACGCCGAACCCGGAAAAGTCCCGCACGAAATGCGCGGCGGCGAGATGGCGGCGCTGGGCGAGATACCCTTCGGCCTCTACTACGGCAGCGTAGATGCAACCCCACTGTTTGTGCTGCTGGCCGGACTATACGTCGAGCACACCGGCGACGTTAAAACATTGCGCGAACTATGGCCCCACATTGAAGCGGCGCTGGGCTGGATGGACGGGCCGGGTGACCCCGATCGGGACGGCTTCGTCGAGTATCGACGCGCCGACGAAACCGGCCTTGTCAATCAAGGCTGGAAGGACTCCCACGACGCAATCTTCCATGCCGATGGCGCGATTGCACAAGGTCCAATTGCCCTTTGTGAAGTGCAGGGCTACGTCTACGCAGCCAAGCTTCTCGCTGCGCGTGGCGCGCATCGACTTGGCAAGCATGCGCGCGGCGACGCGCTAAAGGCCGAGGCCAAGACCCTTGCCGAGCGATTTGACGCGGCCTTCTGGTGCGACGATATCGGCACCTACGCGCTTGCTCTGGATGGACAGAAGCGACCGTGTCGCGTGCGAACATCAAACGCCGGACAGGTGCTGTTCAGCGGGATCGCCGCGCCAGAGCGCGCAGAGGTGGTGGTGCGCGAGTTGATGCGGCCATCGCTATTTTCAGGTTGGGGAATCCGCACGGTGGCTCGCGAGGAGCGCCGGTACAATCCGATGTCGTACCACAACGGCTCGGTCTGGCCTCACGACAATTCACTCATCGCGGCGGGCTTTGCGCGCTACGGGCACAAAAAAGCGGTGGATCGCCTGTTCAAGGGCCTGTTCGACGCAGCGAGCTATATGGAATTGCGACGCCTGCCTGAACTTTATTGTGGCTTTCAGCGGGGACGCGAACGTGGGCCAACCCTCTATCCGGTTGCCTGCTCGCCCCAGGCCTGGGCTGCCGGGACCCCACTGCTGCTATTGCAGTCGTCTCTCGGTCTCGATGTCAATCCGGATCGTCATGAGATCC
This sequence comes from uncultured Pseudomonadota bacterium, assembly GCA_963702605.1. Classification (GTDB taxonomy): domain Bacteria; phylum Pseudomonadota; class Alphaproteobacteria; order Rhizobiales; family Xanthobacteraceae; genus Pseudolabrys. The sequence goes on along the minus strand of CAVPDI010000026.1, from coordinate 26,911 downwards.
TGTTGCACAAGCCGCAGCTGCCGTCATTTCTCGACGAGGTGACCTTGCACAATCTGCGCGTCGGCAAATCGGCAGTAGACTTAAGGCTGCGCCGACATGGGGCAGAAGTTTCGCTACAGGCGCTGCGCAACGATGGGCAGGTTAAGGTGGCAGTGGTCTATTCGTGACACTTGCGTGCTTCGTTCTCACCCCGATCGTGCGGTGGCATTCCGAGTGGTTATAACTACTGACCTTTAATAGAAAACCTGTCGGCCAACTCGTTCGTTTGCGCGAGGTTCTGCCGATAGTCGACTGGTCGTGTGACGCGGTTATCATTGGATGGCGCTTCGGCCCGCGCTGCGCGCGCTCGAGGGCCGATCTTTTTCAGGGCTTCTGGCTCAGACTTGGGCTGAGCGGCAAGTCCTGCCGATGAGGTCATGTCGGGTGGGGGTGCTGGCGCGGTGGTGAGAACTTGTGTCGTGTCGGAATGCCATCGCTCCGGCAGACCAACGCGGTTGCTGGTGACTATCACAGGCGAGCTGCTCTCCAGCGTTGCATTCGCAACGAACAGCAGTGCCACCAATGCAAAACTCACAACGCCAAGATAGGCAAATATTGGAATAGCAGCGCTCCGCCGTATTCGGCTTCAGGCGAGAAAGAGAACCCTCGCGCCCGGATTTACATGGCTTTAATTTCTGCCGGCTGCCGCCCGTGCCATGAGGCCCCTGCAAGGCGCGTCAAGTTCGCTGAGGTGAGATTGAATACAGGCCTCAACGCTGCCGCCGCCCCGTTTTACGTCTGCACAGATCGTCCTGATGTCGCCGCGGCATGCCTTCGCAACCACTGCAGCCCTGACCAACATGGCCTGGCAAGGCGGCGTGAGGTCCTTTAAATGCGAGTTGAGGCAGGCCCTGAGGCGGCCCGCACCCGGCTGCACGTCTCCACACGCCGCCCTCACGTCGGCGGCACATTCCCTCGCGACTGCTCGTTGTTGCGCCATTGAGCTTGTTGTCGAAACCAGCACGATGGCGCCGATTGCAAAAATACTCTTCAGCATAGTCTGTCCTCCGGTTTTTCATGCCGGACACGCATTACTTGACACGCCACAACGAAGTCGAATTTTGTCCGGCTACGCTTCAACCAATTTTACTTTGTGTCAGTGGTTCCGGCGCCAGTGGTTCCGGTGCCGGTGGCGCCGCTGCCAGTGGTCTCTTTGCCGCCTCCGCGCCGCGCGTCACGTCGCTCGTAACGCCCTTCGCGTCGTGTGTCGCGCCGTTCGTGGCGTCCTTCCCGCCGCGCGCCACGCCGTTCCATCCCATAGGTCTGGGCTTTAACATCCGACGCCGCTAGCAGCGCGGACGCCATTGCTAAACTTAATCCGGCTGCCAATCCAATGCGAGAAAACGCCGTTCGACGAGACATCAGTTCCCATGTGATTTTTTCAGTCACGTTAAGACCTCAACGTTCATTGGTTTCGGTTTCCGTACCGACCTTTTTAGAACTGACTAATTTATGCAGAATGTTTTTCTGTCGATTGTTATGAGTAAAAACAACGACAGTTTCGGCTAGGTGTGTTTGCGTCGGGACACAGTTGTCATGTGCGATACGGCGTACCCGAGACAAAGCAAAAGTGACTCGGCGCAATCCAGGCAATGTACCGTTCCGAGCGATTAAGCGATCGCAAGAATGCGCGCGGTCAGCTCGGTGCAATCACCGCAGCGGTCGCTGTCCGAGGATACCTTTTTTGTCTTCGAAGGGAGGTTGCCGGGTGGCAGCGACCACTAACGAGGTACAATGCTACTGCGCACGTTGGGTGACGTTGACCCAAAGACGAGAATTTCGGTTGCTGGAATGCAACACGTCCCAAATATTCCGGTGACTGCGCCCGGGCCCAACCGGCTACCTCCGGTTGTTCCGCTCCCCGTCGTAGATTACGAGTTTGCAGAAGATGTTGTCGATAATTTCGCTGCCAAACAGCGCAGAGCATGCGCGGGTGTGTCTTGCACGCCGAATGGGGGTCCTTATGCGGAAGACTGCTATGACGTTAGCCGCGCTCAGCCTCGCGACGGGTCATGCGTTCGCGGCCGACATGGGGCGTCCGGTATACAAGGCGCCGATGGCTCCGCCGGCGCCGATTTACAATTGGACCGGTTGTTATATCGGCGCCAATGTCGGCGGTGCGTTTGCCAATATCGATGTTACCGATGTCACGACCGGCGCGAGTGCGTCACGCACGTCCGATACCGGCTTTGCTGGCGGTGGCCAGATCGGCTGCGATTACCAGATGAGCCAATGGGTCATTGGTATTCGCAATATGTTTGATGGCACGAGCATCAAAGGCAGCCGATCATTCACCGACGCAGGGTTGGTTGGCGGCTCCGGCACGGTGGACACCAAAGTGCACTGGTTCGATGCCTTGACCGCGCGTGGCGGTTATCTGGTGCAGCCTAATCTCTTGTTCTATGTGCAGGGCGGTGCCGCCTGGACCGAGGCGAAAGCCACGATTTTCGATTCCACGGGCGCCGAAGTGGGTTCGGCGAGCCGCAACAGCCGCACAGGCTGGACCGCCGGCGGCGGCGTGGAATGGATGTTCATGCCTCACTGGTCCGCTTTCCTCGAGTATAATTTCATGGGATTCGGCACGCGCAGCTCGAGCTTTCAGGTCTGCTCCGGATGCGACGTCTTTAGTGCAAAGGCTAATCTTCAGGACGTTCTTGTTGGTGTGAACTACAGGTTCTGAGGCAACGACGCCGCATACGCTTGAGGGCCGCCGGCAACAGGCGGCCCTTTATTATTATCGGTCATCGGACGGCGTGCGCTTCATCACTGGCCTCCTCGACGCAGCCCCGGGCCGTGTTGTCGCTAGTGCCGGGTTCCAGTGCAGCGAGATCCGTCCAATTCACTGACCGAGTGGTGCTGCCGGAGTGGATTGAACACTCGACCTCCCCCTTACCAAGGGGGTGCTCTACCACTGAGCTACGGCAGCGAAAGCGCGCGCGACACAAACAACATGTCCAATAACATGCCCAATAACTTGGCGCGAAACGCGGCGGAAACTGCCACACGGCCTCACGTGGCGCAAGGCAAGGGCGGCGGTTGAATCCCCATCACCAAAGGGATAATGACGCCGCGATGCGTGACAAGAAAGACGGCAAGACCAGGAATGTCAGCAGCCGCACGGGGCGGCTGGCCGCGGAATTGCGGGAAAACTTGCGCAGGCGCAAGGCTCAGGAACGCGGGACGGGTCGCCCCGCAAACGGCCGGCCGTCCGGTCAAGGCGGACCCACGCCGGGGCGACGCGTAAATTGCCCGATATTATAAGGCTTTTACAGGCCGGACTTTCGCCGCATTTGCGCAGCGAAGGTGCTAGTGTTCCAAGCAGGGCTTGCGGGACGGCGGCCGCGGTTCCAAACCGGACCCGCAAGTGAGTTTAAGCGAGTTTGAGTTCGGCGAGGCGGGCGGGGCGAATATGGATCGGATACGCATAGTCGGTGGTCAGCGGCTGAATGGCACCATTCCCATCTCCGGGGCCAAGAACGCCACGCTTCCGTTGATGATCGCGAGCCTCCTCACCGAGGACACGCTGATCCTCGAAAACGTCCCGCGCCTGGTCGATGTCATCCAGCTCCAGCGCATCCTCGGAAACCACGGCGTCGATGTCATGATCGCCGGCAAGCGGTCCGGCGATGATCCCAATCAGGGCCGGACCATCCACATTTCTGCAAAACACATCGTGGATACGACGGCACCCTATGAGCTCGTCTCGCGGATGCGGGCGAGCTTCTGGGTGGTGGCGCCGCTGCTGGCGCGCATGGGCGAAGCCAAAGTCTCGATGCCGGGCGGCTGTGCGATCGGCACGCGTCCGGTGGACCTGCTGACCATGGCGCTCGAGAAACTCGGTGCCGAAATCGACATCGAAGGCGGCTATGTCATTGCGCGCGCCAGGAAAGGCCTGCGCGGTGCCGAAATTGTATTCCCGAAAGTAACGGTGGGCGGCACGCACACGGCGATGATGGCGGCCTCGCTGGCAAGCGGCACTACGGTGATCGACAATGCCGCCCAGGAGCCCGAAGTGGCGGATGTCGCGGACTGTCTCAACAAAATGGGCGCAAGGATTTCGGGCGCCGGCACGCCGCGGATCGTGATCGAAGGCGTATCGGCACTGCACGGTGCGCGCCATGCCGTACTGCCTGACCGGATTGAGACCGGAACCTATGCCATGGCGGTCGCCATGACGGGCGGCGAGGTCTTGCTGCAGAACGCGCGTCCGGAATTGTTGCAGGCCGCACTCGATGTGCTGGTGCAGGCCGGGACAACCGTGACACCGACCAATGAGGGTATCCGCATTGCGCGCAATGGGGCTGGCCTCGCGCCGGTCGAGGTTACAACCGCTCCGTTTCCCGGATTTCCAACCGATCTCCAGGCCCAGCTCATGGCATTGATGACGCGCGCCGAGGGGACGTCACGCATTACCGAAACCATCTTCGAGAACCGGTTCATGCATGTGCAGGAGCTGGTTCGGTTTGGCGCGCGCATCCACCTCGACGGCGAGACCGCAACCATCGAAGGCGTCGACCACCTGAATGGCGCGCCGGTAATGGCGACCGATTTGCGTGCCTCGGTATCGCTGGTGATCGCAGCCCTCGCTGCTGAGGGAGAGACCATGGTCAACCGCGTCTACCACCTCGACCGCGGCTTCGAGCGGCTCGAGGATAAGCTCGCCCGCTGCGGCGCCGCGATCGAGCGCATCAGCGCCTAGCGCATGATCCCGAAAAGTGGGAATCGGTTTTCGGAGAAATTCATGCGCCGGCAAATAGCGCATGATCCCGAAAAGTGGGAATCGGTTTTCGGAAAAGATCATGCGCCGGCAAATAGCGCATGATCCCATGATTCAATCTAAACGGATTACGCGCTAGACGAAACCCGCTTCCTCGGTCACGATCCCGCCCGCAATCAGGGAGAAATCCGCTTGACCGAGACCAAGGTAATGAGTGCGGGCGCCGTGAAATCGATGGTGGCGGCGCTGGGGGAAGAGTTTGAGCGCGAGAGCGGCAGCAAGCTCAGTCTGAACTTCGGCACTGCCGGTTCATTGCGCGAGCGGATCAAGAACGGGGAAGCGGCCGACCTGGTCATTCTGTCTGAATCCGCGATTGCTGAACTGGCCAAGTCAGGCCTCGTTTTGCCCGACACGCGCACCGATCTCGGCCGCACCGTCACCGGCGTCGTCGTGCGCGAGGGTGCTCCGGTGCCCGATATTTCAACGCCCGACGCTTTCAAGCGGACTTTGCTCGAGGCAGGCTCGGTCGCCTATACCGATCCGAAGGCGGGCGGCTCCGGCGGCATCATGTTTTCCGCGCTATTGCAGAAGCTCGGCATCGCCGATCAAATCAACAGGAAAGCCGTGCTCGGCAAGGGCGGCCACGACGTCGCGACGTCGATTGCCGAGGGCCGGGCCGAAATCGGCACCACGTTCATCAGCGAAGTGCTGCCGGTGCGCGGCGCCAAGGTAGTCGGTCCCCTGCCGGGGGACCTCTACAGCGCGAATACCTATACGGCGGCCATTCATTCCGGCGCCGCCTCGCATGCGGGCGCCGCCGCCTTCCTGCGAAAACTGATTGATCCGGCGACGCGTGCGCGCTGGGCCGGGGCCGGGCTGGAGCCCGCCTTCGCCGATCGCTGACCATCTTGCACAGCCCGGCGGCCTTCCCCAATTACGCCGCGGAGGGAGATTGATCAGATGGAGCCGCTGAAATTCGTTGTCCTCGACGAGGAGGATCTCGAGATTGCTTCAACTCATCTGCAGGATGCGGTGGTCAGGATCGCGGACATCCTGTGGCGGCCGCGGGATAAACGCGTTGTCGTCGCGCTCAATCGTTTCGATTGGGAGGGGATCCAGGGCGCCAACCCCGAATATCGCCGCAGGCGCTCGGCCTTGCGTTTCGAGCGCGTCTTGTCGTGCAAATGCAGGCAGGTCGATCTGGCCCGCAAGGATGCCGTACTCAATCTCCTGGCCGTCGAATTCAGCGAGACCGAGGCGCCGTCCGGCGCGGTCACGCTGACGTTTTCTGGCGGCGCAACATTGCGGCTCGAAGTCGAATGCCTCGAAGGGGAACTGGCCGACCTGGGGCCGGCATGGCCGACGGCGCGTTGCCCCGACCACGCCGATAGCGACGAGCCCGCAGTGAAAGTCCGCCGCGGCTGAAAGCCGGCGGCGATATCGCAGATTTCAGTTCAGAACTGCCCTTCCAAGGCGCGCCCGATGCGGGACACGGCTTGCTATTCGGGAACTCCGGTGGCGTAGTGATACCGTCAGCTAAATAGGGGTGCACCATGCGCAAGATCGTAATTTTGGCAGGGCTGCTCGCGGGGGTGGCGCTTTTGGGCGAAACACCGGCGAAAGCCTGGGTCGGCTGTACCTGCGTCAAACTTGGCTCGCCTGCCGTATGCTCGTCCGGGCCGGACGAATGCACAATCAAGAACGGCGGCGCCTGTGTATTGCCGTGCGACTACACGCCGCCGAAGAAGGCCAAGATGCACAAGAAGAAAATGAAGGCGACCTGAAACCGATTTATCGGTTCGCGACAAGGCTTCGTCCCACGGCGGAGCCTTTTGTTTTCGGCAGTTGCGGCAGGGTTGACGTCAACGCGCGCATCACCCATTGACCTAATCATCCGGGTGAAATGCCCGGCAGGATCAGGTCATGCCCCTTCGCCTGGATAGCCAAAACGCCGATTTTTCCGAGCGTTTCCGCGATCTCCTCGCGCAGAAGCGCGAGACCGCGCAGGACGTCGAGCAGGCCGTCCGCGCGATCATCGCTGACGTGGCCGCGCGCGGCGACCGCGCGCTGTTCGAGTTGACTGCCAGGTTCGACCGCATCGATCCCGCAAAACCCGGCTTGCGCGTGACAGTCGCCGAGATCGATGCGGCCGAAAAGGCCTGCGACGGCAAAGCGCTCGCGGCGCTCAAGCTCGCCCGCGACAGGATCGAGGCCTACCACCGCCGGCAGATGCCGGCTGGGGACCGTTTCACCGATGCCCTGGGTGTCGAGCTCGGCGCGAAATGGACGGCCATTGAGGCGGTCGGCCTCTACGTCCCGGGGGGCACGGCGTCCTACCCGTCGTCGGTTCTCATGAATGCGGTGCCGGCCAAAGTCGCCGGTGTTCCCCGCCTGGCGATGGTCGTGCCGGCGCCGGACGGCAAGCTGAACCCTTTGGTGCTGGCCGCCGCGCGTCTTGCAGGCGTCGATGAAATCTACCGTGTCGGCGGGGCGCAAGCCGTCGCCGCGCTTGCCTACGGCACCGAATCCATCGCCCCGGTGGCCAAGATCGTCGGGCCGGGGAACGCATATGTGGCGGCCGCCAAGCGCTGCGTTTTCGGCAAGGTTGGCATCGACATGATCGCGGGGCCGTCCGAAGTGTTGATTCTTGCCGACAGGACGGCCAATGCCGATTGGATCGCCGCCGATCTCCTGGCGCAGGCCGAACATGATGAGACCGCGCAATCGATTCTGATCACGGACGATGCGACGCTTGGCGGCCAGGTCGAAAAGGCGGTCGAAACTCAGCTCAAGACGCTCGCGCGGGCGAAAATCGCCGGCACCTCATGGAGCAATTTCGGCGCCATTATTGTGGTGCGTAAGCTTGACGAAGCCGTCGCCCTGGTTGATCGGCTCGCGCCGGAGCATCTGGAAATCATGACTGCCGACGCTGAGCGACTTGCGGCCCGCATCCGCAATGCCGGGGCGATATTTATCGGGGCCTACACACCCGAGGCGATCGGCGACTATGTCGGCGGCTCCAACCACGTATTGCCCACCGCGCGTTCGGCGCGCTTTTCTTCCGGTCTTGGCGTTCTCGATTTCATGAAACGTACGTCAATCCTCAAATGCGGGGTCGAGCAATTGCGCGCGCTTGGGCCCGCGGCGATCACGCTCGGCGAGGCGGAAGGATTGAGCGCGCATGCGCGCTCGGTGGCGATCCGTCTCAATCAGAGATGAACGCGGCGAAATCAACGCCTGCTGCCATGAAACGGCGTCTGGTCGCCGTCGTTCTCGATGAGGAGTTGATCGGGCGATCCAATCCCGACGTCGAGCACGAGAGGCAGGTCGCGATCTACGACCTGCTCGAGCAGAACTCATTTGCGCCGGTCGGGCACGAAGAAGGGCCCTATGCGCTTCACTTGAGCATCAACGGTAACCGGCTGGTCTTCGATATTCGCATGGAAAACGGAGCGCCAGTCGTTGCCCATTTGTTTTCGCTCACGCCGTTACGCCGGATCGTGAAGGACTACTACATGATCTGCGACAGCTACTATCAGGCGATCCGCACGGCGACACCCGACAAGATCGAGGCCATCGATATGGGCCGGCGCGCGATCCATAACGACGGCTCACGCATCCTGATGGATCGTCTCAAGGGCAAAGTGACGCTCGACATCGACACCGCGCGCAGGCTGTTCACGCTGATCTGCGTGCTGCACTGGAAGGGCTAGCGCATGATCCCGAAAAGTGGGAACCGGTTTTCGGGAAAGATCATGCGCCGAAAATCTCAGGAGAGCGCGGTGATTCGATCTAAACGGATCACGCCCTAGCGATGCCTCGTCCCGGCAGAACGGGGAACAGGAATTGACCGCGCCTGAGCGCTCATCGCGCCCGCATGCGGTGCTGTTCGCTTGCGGCTTCAATGCGGTGCGCTCGCCCATGGCCGCCGGCTTGCTTCGGCAGTTGTTCGGCACGTCGGTCTATGTCGAATCCGCCGGCGTGCAGAAGGGTGAACTCGATTCCTTCGCGGTTGCCGTCATGGAGGAGATCGGCATCGATATTTCCCGGCACAAGCCCGTCACGTTCGAGAAATTGGAAGATCTTGAAGGGCTGAATTTCGATCTGATCGTGACGCTGTCGCCGCCGGCCCATCACAGGGCATTGGAATTGACCCGCTCGGCGCCGGTCGAAGTCGAGTACTGGCCGACGGTTGATCCTACCGCCGCCGAAGGAAACCGCGAGCAGCGTCTCAGCGCCTACCGCGAATTGCGCGATCAGCTAATGACACAGATCCGTGGGCGCTTTGGCGGCGCCGGCAGCGGCAACGAATGAATGCCCGGCTGCATTGCGGTTGTGAAAAGGGGCCTATTCCGCTAGGTTCCGCGCCCGTTCGTCTTTTTCTCAACGCACACATTTATCGGCGGGCTAATGATCGGCCGTCCCAAATTCGTCCTCGCTTCCGGTTCGCCGCGCAGACTTGCACTTATCAACCAGGCCGGTATCGAGCCCGATGCGCTCAAGCCTGCTGATCTCGATGAGACGCCGCGTCGCGGCGAGATTCCGCGCGCCTATGCCACCCGTCTTGCGCACGCCAAAGCGACCGCGGCATTGGACAACGTCAAACTCGATGATGCATTGCGCGGCGCCTATATCCTCGCCGCCGACACGGTGGTGGCGGTCGGCCGGCGCATTCTTCCCAAGGCGGAACTGCTGGATGAGGCAGCCCAGTGCTTGCGCCTCCTCTCGGGCCGCAACCACCGGGTCTATACCGCGATCTGTCTGGTGACTCCAAAGGAAGCATTTCGCCAGCGCCTGGTGGAAACCCGCGTGCGCTTCAAGCGGTTGTCGGCGGAGGATATCGAAGCCTATCTTGCATCGGGTGAATGGCGCGGCAAGGCGGGCGGCTACGCGGCGCAGGGAATTGCCGGGACTTTCATGGTGAAGATCGTCGGTTCCTATACCAATGTCGTCGGCCTGCCGCTCTATGAAGCAATGACGCTGCTGGGCGGGGAGGGCTATCCGATCCGCTTTGGATGGCTCAACGCAGTTTGATGCAACGCCTGATCCAACTGTGTTGAATCGTTATCCGTTCGTCCCCGCGAAAGCGGGGACCCAGAAAAAACTCCGGATTTCCGCTTTCGCGGGAATGAGCGGAAGGAAAGATTGTGTCAATCCAGAAGGGCTTCGGCCGGGCGCATGATTCCGAAAAGTGGAAACCGGCTTTCGGAAACGACTTTGAGCGGAAGATTCCGGCTCGCCATGAACGAGATTGACCGCAAGATGTCCGCCGCGCCAGCCTGCCCGATCTGCGGCAAGCCGGTCGAGCCGGACTTCAAGCCTTTCTGCTCCAAACGTTGCTCCGATATCGATCTCAATCGGTGGCTCTCCGGCGTCTATGCGGTTCCCGCCAGCGACGACGAGGATGAAGACGGTGAACGCCCGGCAGAATCCGGTGCGGGCGAAGAATGATTGCGCAAGCCGATCAATGGCCGGACCGTCTGTTCGAAGCGATCAAGCGCGGCGACATACGTCAAATCGGCTATGTCCCGGACGCCGGCCACGCGCGCCTGATCGACCGCTGCCGTGCCGACCGTGACATCCACGATGTGTCGCTGACGACCGAAGAAGAGGGCGTCGCAATGGCGGCGGGCGCATGGCTTGGCGGTCAGCGCGCGGCGCTGCTCATGCAATCAAGCGGGTTAGGCAACTGCGTCAACATGCTTTCGCTGGCGCGAACCTGCCGTTTTCCGCTGCTGATGTTGATCACGATGCGGGGCGAGTGGGAGGAGTTCAATCCCTGGCAGGAGCCGATGGGATCGATCGTCGATCCTGTCCTCAAACTATGCGAGGCGGAAGTGTATCGGGCGCGGACGCCGGATGAGGTCGCTGGCTTGGCCGAACGCGCAATCCAGCAGGCCTTTGGGGATGAAAGAATTGTTGCCTTGATCCTGTCGCAGCAGCTCATCGGCAAGAAAGTGTGGACCAAATGAGGCTCGATCGTCGCACCGCCATGGCCGCGTTGATGAAGGATCGCGCCGATGACCTGCTTGTCGTGCCGGGCCTCGGCTCGACCACCTGGGATCTTGCAGCGACCGGAGACGATCCGCGCAATTTCTATTTGTGGGGCGCGATGGGTGGCGCCGCCATGATCGGTCTCGGGCTCGCGCTTGCGCAGCCCACGCGCCGTATCGCCGTCATCACGGGAGACGGCGAAATGCTGATGGGGCTTGGGGCGCTTGCCACCATCGGCATCCAGAGGCCGTCCAATCTTGCGATCATTGTTTTCGACAACGGTGTTTACGGCGAAACCGGCATGCAGCCAAGCCACACGCAAAGCGGAGTGGACCTCATCGGCGTCGCGCGCGCCTGCGGCATCGCGCACATGCCTCGACGTGCGCGACGCGGACGCATTGACCAGCCTTGCACTCCAATTGAAAGGTCTGCGCGAGACCCTTTTTGCACGGGTGCTGATCAGTGCCGAAGAGCCGCCGCGCGTGCTGCCGATGCGCGACGGCGTCGCGATCAAGGACCGGTTCCGCGCGGCCGTCGGCATCAAGGCATGACTGTCGGGGCGGCGTTCTGGACAGTCCGCACCCGCGCGTCTATAACGCCCGCGCCTTGCTGAGCGGCCCGCCCGGGCCGGCCCGGCGCCCAGGTAGCTCAGTTGGTAGAGCATGCGATTGAAAATCGCAGTGTCGGTGGTTCGATTCCGCCCCTGGGCACCACTCTCACAGCTCGCCCCTGATCGAACAATCACTTAGACCCAGTTTTTGTCCCACCGGCGCGTTTTGCGACCTGCGAGTGGGACACTTTGTTCACCGTTTGACCGGCGCTCAGCTTTGCCATCGCCCGCTCCGCCAAAATTTTCTGCCGCGCCGCCTGCGTGTAACGAACAACCTCTTTCGAAGTGCGGTGGCCGGTGATGGCCATAATCTCGTGCTCCGTCGCGCCGAGTTCGGCGAGCTGTGCAGCCGCGGCCTTGCGCAGGCCGTGAGCTGAGCACTCTTTCAGCCCCGCATCATCACACCAGCGGCGGAACGCGTTGCCGAAACCCGCCGCGGTGAACGGGCGCCCAAGCTCAGTTGTCAAGAATGTCGATTTACCGCACGGCGAAGCATCGATGACGCGTTGGAGCTCAGCAACGATCGGGATATCGAGGCTGACCGGCTTGCGTTTCTCATTCTTTTTTTGAGTAAAGCGCAACGCACCCTTGTGCACGTGTTGCTTGCCCATGCGAACGACGTCGGAGGTTCTTCAAGGGCAAAGCAGTCGATAAGGAACACATCGGCGGGAGCATGGATATGGACAAGAAGATTTCGTGTCCAGTGTTGGTCCTTTGGGGCGCCAACGGCTTAGTCGGTAGAAAATATGATATTCTCTCTGTTTGGAAGGACCGGGCTAAACGCGTATCTGGCAAGGCGTTGCCAGGCGGGCACTGGCTAGCCGAAGAACTGCCTGACCAGACATTGGCTGAAATCAAGAGCTTCCTTCTGGTCTAGCCGAGGTCGCGCTACGTCGGCTTCTGGCCCATAGCAGACATGAGCTTGTGCGCTGCACATGTCTGCTTTCAGCGGTAAAGCAGACATGCCCTTTAGCGGCGCAAATGTCAGGCGGCCTTATCGTGGTGCGCATTATACCGTTTGGCGCTGACCGCTTCTGGGTTGCGAATTTTGTGGGCCAACACGCGGGCATTTGCGATCTTGATGCTCAATTCAGAAGCAATTTGGGTTGTGCCTTTGCCCTGCACAAGCATGCCGTAGATTTTACGCGACAGCGTGCCGTCTTTCGGAATCATCCAACCGCGTTCGTCTCGCGGTAGCCGTTTTTTGCCCACCTTTCCTCTCCTTCAATGGCTGGATGAGACGCTTTGCGACCATCCGCGCCAGTGGGTTGGGGAAACGTCGATCCGTCGCTTGGTTTCTGAGCCAATCCATCCACCAACAACGCGGCGGCACGGAAACACAAGTGCGTGTTTCCCATCGTAATCAATGACGGCGAGTTCAAGATCGCAGCCAAACGGCGCTGTGGCTATCGGGTGCCAAGCCTCATCGCGCTTCATTGTGTGATCGCCCTGTGGCGTAGATACAGAGCAGACGCGGGCCTGCATTGCGTTAGATCAATATGTGCGCTCGTGGCCCAAAGCATTTATGCGCTGTCGGCTTTTGACCCTTCGCGGAAATGGCGGCCTTTCAACGGAATACTCTGACGCAATGCAAGCAGAGCAAAACAGTCGTCTCAATCTGACGTACGAGACGCGATTATCGAAAGACGATGATCCTGCCGCTGGCGGTAAACCCTCGCCAATGGAGGAACTTGAACCCCAGCCGCAACGTGGCGTCGCGACCGGGGTCTTCCACGTGTTCCTCCCTAGAAAACACACGGAACAAGAGCTAAGTGGAGGGGACTGCCACTCGCTCTTGATACTGATTACTGAACGCGACCGTATAAGGGGATGGGGAAATCCCGCGCGGTCTCTCTATAAACGTCAACCCACATCCATTCGTTCCGGCACGGACCTATAACCGACGCAGTTCCATCGGTTCCCCACTTCGTGACGTGACCTTCTTGCTAGGAAAAAGTTCAAAACCGTAACCGCCTGAACGTTTGTTCAGGTAAGTCGTTATCGACTTATGGGCGAACAGCACACAGCGCGGTTATTTGGGTGGTCGTTGGGCGGAATATTTCTGCTCATGCTCGCCCTTAACGCCATGACCCGATAAACGTCTGGCAACAACCTGAGACGCCGCTAATGGAAGGCATGCCCGGTGTCGAAAGCAAACGAATGGGAGTTACAGTTACTAAGACGCCAGTTTGATGCGCTTGCGCATGATGAAAGCGTAGAAAGCGTTGAAGACATTTTTGATGCCCAGTTTCGTCGCCGCTTCGCCGAATTAATAAGCCAGGCTGTAGAACCGCCGAAGCTGAACCGGAATGTCCACCGCATCTCGCGAGCTTGATGCCAATCTCCGAATTAAGAGCATCGTGCAGCGATTGCGACGCCCGTCAGCCTCTGAGACTGTCGAGAAGCGCGAACGCGCGCATCATTGAAAAGTCGCGCGCCACCGGATCGAACGCCTTCGGGCTCCCGCGCATCATGTAGCCGTGGAGCACGCGCGCAAAGATGTGCACTTCCACTTTTTTCATGCGCGACTGAATACCGCGATAGGCATCCAGCACCTCGACCGGCGCCGCGTGGTCCTGGTCGCCCCAAACAATGCAGACGGGCTCGTCGACGCCATCAAGTTCTTGGATGTAGTCCAGCATCCGGGTCCCATGGCAGGAGATGCCGGCATCGTAACCGAGGCGCTTCGGCCCGAGGATCGCGTAAGGGCCGCCGTAGCAGAAGCCCATCGCCGCGGCGCGGCCATTGAATTTCGGTAGTGTGCCGAGATACGCCACAGTATCCGCCATATCGCCTTCGCCAATTTTGATACGTTCGAGGCGCGGCTGCGAGCGCAGGGCGGCGCGGTCATCGCCACGAGAAAGCGGCCCCGGAATTGAACGCCAGAACAGGTCGGGCGCCGCAGCAATAAAGCCGTGCGCCGCGAACTCGTCGGCGATTTCCTGGATGTCCGCATCGACACCGTGAACCGCGGAGGCAAGCACAATGGCTGGAACCGGATTGTCGGTTTCGGGCAGGGCCACATAACAACTAAACTCGTCTCCGTCTCGTGAGCGGACCGCGGCGGCCTTGGCTGGCATGGTGTCCCTGCATTAGGTTTGTTTTGGACCGCCAGGTGCCGCCTGTGGAATCAACGAGCGGGGACCTGGCGTCTTCGAGCGCAATTGTCGCCAAGATGAAAGATTTCGTCGGACGTTCCCAATTATTCCAAGTTAATGTTCGCGAACTTTACTACCTTGCCCCACTTCTCGGTTTCGTCGGCGATGAGTTTACCGAAATCGGCGGGCGACCCGCCCAGTGCCGTGCCATCCAGGTTGGCAAGCCGCGCCTTGAAGTTGGGATCGGCGAGTGCGGCGTTGATCTCCTTGTTGAGCTTGTCGATAATTTCGGCGGACGAGTTCTTGGGCGCGCCGAGGCCAAAGATTGAGCTCGACTCGTAGCCGGGGACGAACTCACCTATCGTCGGGACGTCCGGCAGCACCTCCAAGCGCGTCGCGCTGGTTATCGCGAGTGCCCGCAGCTTGCCGGCTCTGATGTACTGCATCGACTGAGCCGGGTTGGCGAAAAGGACCTGCACTTGTCCGCCGAGCAGGCCGGTCAGCGCGGGAGCCACGCCGCGATAGGGCACGTGCACCATGCTGATGCCGGCCATCATCTTGAACAGTTCGGGGGTGATGTGGGTAATCCCGCCGATGCCGCCCGAACCGTAAGAGAGCTTGCCCGGATTTGCCTTGGCATAGGTGATGAACTCGGGAAGCGTCGTGGCCGGAACCGATGGATGTACCACCATGAGAAGGGCACCGCGGATTAAACCCGCGACTGGCGCGATGTCGCGGATAAAATTGAAATTAAGTTTGTCGTAGAGCGTCGCGTTGATCGCGTTCGGTGAACCGACCAGGAGGAGCGTGTAGCCGTCCGGAGGCGCTCGCACGACCGCCTCGGTGGCAATGTTGCTGCCGGCACCCGGCCGGTTCTCAATGACGAATGGCTGACCGAGCCGCTCCGACAGCCATTGACCTATCATGCGTGCGAGGATGTCGTTTGGTCCACCGGCGGCAAAGCCGACGATGATGCGCACCGGCCACGACGGATAGGTTTGCGCCCACGTGAAGCGCGATAGGGCCGGAAGCAGGGCGGGGGCCACTGCCAGACGCAGAAATTGGCGGCGCGTAAATTTCAGGGCGTCCTCCTCCGGTTACGGCTTGCGAGAGGCGCTATCTTGGTGCCGGCCTGTTTGCCAACCGCGTCCGTGAAAGTAGTGGATGCGGTTATGCGCGCATAATGCTATTACGGCATGCATATATCTCAATCCAGTGATAGGGCGACGCGATGCAGGTGAGCGATCAAATCGGACGCCGCGTGAAGCTGCAGGACCTTCACATCCTAATGGCGGTTGTACAGGCCGGTAGCATGAATAAGGCGGCGGCGCTCCTGAACACCGGGCAGTCCGCCATTTCCAGGTCAATCGCAGAATTGGAACATGCCATTGGCGTGCATTTGCTCGACCGCAACCCGCAGGGCATCGAGCCGACCCAGTATGTCCGCGCCTTGCTTGATGGCGGAGTGGCCGCATTTGACGACCTGCGCCACGCGGTGAAGAACATCGAGTTTCTCGCCGACCCTTCTGTTGGGGAAGTGCGAATTGGAAGCAGTGCCTTGCTGGCTGCGAGCTTCGTTTCCGCTCTTGTCGATCGGCTCTCTCGACGCTATCCACGCATCGTGTTTCATCTCGCGACCGGACATGTGGAGACGCTACACCGAGAGCTGAGCGAGCGTAGCGTCGATCTTGTGATTGCACGGAGATTCGGCCCCATTGCAGACGAGCGACTAGATTTTGAATTTCTCTTTGATGACTCGTATGTTGTGGCGGCCGGCGCGCAAAGTTCGTGGGTTCGACGGCGTAGGATAGAACTTGCCGAGTTGGTGAACGAATTGTGGGTGCTGCCACCGCCGGGAAGCGTGATTGCGTCGGTCGTAACGGAGGCCTTTCGGGCCGGCGGCCTCGACTATCCTCGTGCGACCGTGGTCACCGAATCCTCCGAGGTGCGGACTAGTCTTTTGGCGACCGGGCGCTTTGTCACGATTTTTCCGGCTTCTGCGTTGAGATTTTCGACCAGGCGCTCGGAGATCAAGGCCTTGCCCGCTGAACTGCCAATGGCCCGCCTGCCAAACGGAATTGTCACCCTGAAGAATCGCACGCCCAGCCCCGTCGCGCAGCTTTTCATCGACTGCGCCCGCGAAGTTGCCAAGCCGCTTGCGGAGAGAAAGTGATAAACACCATGTCGCTAATGGTTTCATAGCAGACATGAGCTTGTGCGCTGCACATGTCCGCTTGTGACCCAAAGCGGACATCGCGCCTTCGATAGACACTCCGGCTAGTGAGACATAAAGTCGTATTCGATCGAGGCTTTCCCGAGGAGCAATCTGCATGGCCAAAGAGCGCCTTCAAAGGCGACTCGCAGCTATCCTGTCAGCCGATGTGGTCGGGTACTCGCGCCTCATGGGGATCAACGAAGCCAGGACGCTGGCGCGTTTAAAGGCATTGCGACACGAAATTATCGATCCGAGGATCGACGCCCATTCGGGCCGGATCGTCAAGTTGATGGGCGACGGCATGCTGGTGGAGTTCGGCAGCGTCGTTGACGCGGTTACTTGTGCCATCGAAATTCAACGCGAAATGACTGAGTGCAATATTGCTGAACCGCATGACAAGCGCATCGAATTGCGTATCGGTATCAATGTTGGCGACATTATCATTGAGGGCGACGATATTTTCGGCGATGGCGTCAACATCGCTGCGCGACTGGAAGGGATCGCCGACCCTGGAGGCATCTGCCTCTCGCGCGGCGCGCACGATCAGGTAAGGGGTAAGCTCGCCGTCGTTTTTGAGGACGGTGGCGAGCAGCAATTAAAGAACATCGCAGAGCCAGTGCGCGTCTACCGGATACGGCCTATCACCACCGCAGCCAGTGTTACGTCAAGCGTGACCGCGCCATTCCGGCCGCTTTCCGACAAACCCTCCATCGCGGTGCTGCCGTTTCAGAACATGAGCGGCGATCCCGAGCAGGACTATTTCTGCGATGGTTTGGTCGAGGATATCATCACGACCTTATCGAAGCTGGCGGGCCTGCGCGTCATCGCACGCAATTCCACCTTCGTTTACAAGGGACGTTCGGTTGATATCCGCGAGGCGGCAAAGCAACTTGGCGTGCGATACGTCCTTGAGGGCAGTGTTCGCAAGAGCGGCAACCGCATTCGGATCACGGCGCAATTGATCGACGCCCAAGACGGCACGCACCTCTGGGCCGAACGTTACGACCGGGCCATGGACGATATCTTCGCTATCCAGGACGAAATTACACTGGTGCTGGCTACCGAGATGCAGGTCAAGCTCACGGAAGGTGAACAAGCGCGGCTGCACTACACGACCACCACAAATGTCGAGGCGTGGACTTGTTGGGTTCAGGGGATGTCGCACCACCTCCAGGCCGTGACCAAAGAAGCACAGGGCCAGGCGCGGTTTTTTTGGGAAAAGGCGCTTGCGCTTGACCCTGCCTCGGCCTCGCTTAATGCCGAGTTGGGATTGTTGCATAGTTTTGATGCCCGCTTCGAATGGTGGGATGACCGTGAGACCGCGATCAAAAAAGCTCTGGCCTACGTCGCCAGGGCGCTTGAAATCGATCCCGGGAATGCCGACGCCTACACCGCTTCAAGCCTAATCCTGCTGTTTCAGCGGCAACACGATGAAGCCGTTGCCGCTGCTAGAAAGGCAGTCGAGCTGGCGCCTGGGTCGGCTGGCACAACTGATCTCGCCAGCCATGTTCTAGCAGCATCGGGATATCCTGAAGAAGCGGTCGTGCTGAGTGAGAAGGCGATGACTCTCAGTCCAAACTATCCTGCAGTTTATTTGGGTACTCTAGGCAACGCTTACCGTCTGTCGGGACGAACCGAACAAGCGATTGAGGCCTTTCAAGCGTATCACGCCCGCAATCCCGGATTTGGCCTTACAGACATCGTGATCGCCTATCAGCAAACCGGCAGACCCGAGGAAGCCAGGCGAACTGCCGAACAGCTTTTGGCGGCCCGCCCGAATTTCACGGTTGCCGCATGGCTCAAGACCCAGTTCAGTCACCGCGATACGGCGCAAGTTGAAGCCGATGCCGCAGCTCTTCGCGCCGCTGGAGTGCCGACGGGCTGAGCACATTTGCCAGCGATAGGATGTCCGCTTCTGGCCTCAAGCAGACATGAGCTTGTGCGGTGCACATGTCGGCTTGTGACCCAAAGCTGACATTAGGTTTTGCCGCCGCAAGTAAAGCTATACCGCCTCGATCACATGGAACTTGTTAGCATTGCCAACAGACATTCCGAGTGTGAAAACGGAGATCTTCAATGGCGAAGATCGATTTGGACGACCTCAAACGTCAGATCAAGGAGCTGAGCGCGAGTTCCGCTACTCAGAAATCCCGTACCGAGAAATTGCGAGCTCTCTCATTACAAAAGCGAAAAGCAGCTGAACAGATAGTAAGACCAGCGCTCGCGCGGGCGAGTTTAGGCTTAGATATCGCCGGGATTCGAGAGAAAGTCATTCAGAATGCCCGCACTTTTCGCGATGAGGCTGAGCGCTTGCGGGCACCGGAGGCTGAAACTATAGCGGCGCGTAAGACCGCATTCCAAAAAAGCGTCGACTCGCGTCGGGCGGCGCTGGAAAAAATCGGGCGTCGCGGTCCGGGTCCGGCCCACTCCTATATTGAGTACTTGCCGACGCCATTCTACATCGGGGAGCGCATCCCACCGGTGGATCCTCTTCCGAAGTTTCTTCAAGACTCCAGTATCAGCCCATACGATAGTCGGGCTAAAATTTACATCTCCACGGATGTAGGTTTCCACGATGATGGATTCTCAGGTCAGTTATCTCGGTACGACGGCCCATGGTTTGATTTTTGGTATGTCTGGTCCAGTAACAGCTCCCTCGATAGCTACCTGAATATCACGGCACCGATAGCCTTTAACGGTACAGTGGATCTTGAGTTGGTGCCGGCAGAATTTTATGTGCTTTATAATACGTTGAATTTCAGCATCATCTCAACATTGACTGCGTATCAAGATGGAAACCAAGAAGGATTTATACAAAGTCCAGTTGTACCAAGCACGGATTTGGTAACATATCCTGTTACAGATGATTCAAAATTCATCCCCTTGGAACACCACACGTCAATCCTCCACAACCCCTACGTTATGGTTCCGCCGAAAGGCACCATTTTGATAAGGGTTAGCGCGATTTTCCATTGGGAGTTCCGTAACGGGGTGGGACCGGACGATGGGGAGCCCGGCAATTTCGTCCGCTGCGATTTTGCAAACAATGAATTGGACTATTTCGTGCAATCCCCGTTCGTGGCGATTGAAGTGACAGGTCCGATTCTTACGGATCCGACGCATTAGCGTTCTGTTGAAGGCCGCGGCCTAATATCTGCTTTCGGAGAGACCGTCGCGAGGCGGTCTTTCTTTATCGCGACGAGGCGGTCTAAGGGATAAGGCTCGGCAGCTCAACGGCCGTTGAACAGGTCACCTGTATGGCCTGTGGGCATGTCCACTTCGTAAATTCAAAAACCGGGAGCGTGGTAGACAAAGAATAGAACGCCCGGCTGGCGGTCTTCGTCATTTGTTCGCAATGTCCGCTATTGGCCCTTAGCCGACATCACTAGTTGCGCCGCACACGTCCGCTTTCGAGAGTAAAGCGGACGTCGCCCTTTGCGGAAATCCGCTTTTGCGGTCGCTATTGGAGGTAAAACGGACATGGCTTATTGCGCCGCATATGTCCCCTGATGACCCAAAGATGGGGTAATCGGCCGGCGATCTTGTGGATAGCTGAAGATTTTTGGGTGCTGCGCTTCAGGCTGATGGTGAAACGAGGTCCGCGTCTAACGGCCTCAAGCATCAGAAGGAGAAGCGCAGCATGGACCATTTTGCTGGATTGGACGTATCAGTCAAGCAGACCAGCGTCTGCATTGTGGATGACACAGGCAGGATCGTGCGGGAAGTGAAGGTAGCGAGCGAACCTGAAGCTCTTCAGCAGATATTGAGTAGCCCTGCTTACCACTTCAAACGGATCGGACTGGAAGCCGGGCCGCTGTCGCAATGGCTGTTCAGTGCCCTGGCCGATACAGGCTTGCCGGTGATCTGTGTCGAGACGCGGCACATGCGGGCAGTGCTGAAAGCACAGATCAACAAGACCGACCGCAACGATGCACGCGGCATAGCGCGGATGATGCGGGCGGGGCTTTATCGTCCGGTGCATGTGAAGACATTACGCAGTCAGAAACTGCGCATGCTGCTGACCCATCGCAAGCTGCTGCAGTCGAAGGCCATCGCCATCGACAACGATCTGCGCGGCACGTTGCGTAACTTCGGTCTCAAGGTCGGGATGGTCGGGACGGTTAAGTTCGAGGCGCGCATCAGGGAACTTGTCGAGAGCCACCCCGATCTGGCCGTATTCGTCGAACCGCTGCTCGTCGTCCGGCGCGTGCTGCGCGAACAGACCGCCGTGCTGCACCGCCGCTTGCTGGCCATCGTGCGGGACGATGAGGTGTGCCGGCGCCTGATGACGATCCCGGGTGTTGGTCCTGTGGTGGCGCTGACCTATCGCGCCACTGTCGACGTGCCCGCTCGCTTCAGGAAGTCCAAGTCAGTCGGGGCCGTGTTTGGGCTGACGTGCGCCAAGTATCAATCAGGCGAGAGCGAACGCAGCGGCAGAATATCACGCTGCGGAGATGAGATGATGCGGGTCATGCTCTATGAAGCGGCCCATATCATGCTGATCCGAACCAACAAATGGTCATGGCTCAAGGCCTGGGCGATGCAGATCGCCAGGCGCCGCGGGATGAAGAAGGCGATCGTGGCCTTGGCGCGCCGGCTGGCCGTGATCATGCACCGCATATGGGTTGATGGCACCGAGTTCCAGTGGACCCGGGAGGCCGCAGTGGCATGAGAGACGCACCGCACCACATGAGATAGGAGAACACTCGAACTCCACCACGCGGTGGAATGATGTCCCTCGCGGGACGATGGATGAGGCGAGTTCGCATGTCCGCTTGGACCCGCCGTCACTTGACGGTAAGGCCGACCCAAAGATTGCTCCGCCTCGTTCTCGAATCCCATACTGGAAGGGCCTTTGCGCCGAGTCCGAAGAGAAGCACGAGCCCGTGAGCGACATCGACACTGGAGTGGTGGATAGCCTGAAAGCGCTTGACCCCAAACGGCCGATTAGAGAAGCGGACATCGGCCACCCCCCCTTTCCCGTTGCTGTTTTAAGCCGCTACGATACCTCGTCCTTGAGCTTCGGGGGAGGCAATGAGACGGCGCGAGTTCATCAAACTGTTCGGTGCCATCACAGCCGTTTGGCCAATCGTGGCGCACGCTCAGGAACCCAAGAAAATTCCGCATCTCTGCTTCCTTACTTTCGATCCGGGTACGTTGCAGTCGCGATCGCCGCGGTTTGATGCATTCTTCGATAGTCTGCGTGAACTCGGCTATGTCAACGGGCAGACAATTTCCATTGACTATTTATCCGCTGAAGGATCGGACGAGCGATTTCCTGATCTCGTTTCAGAGTGTCTCCGCCGCAACGCGAATGTTATCGCCGTAAGTACGACACCCGCGGCTCAGGCTGCGAAGAGGGCAACGCGCACGGTCCCGATTGTCATGATTGCGCTTGGCGATCCTGTTGGGACCGGCCTGGTAGAGAGCATTGCCAAGCCAGGCGGAAACGTCACTGGTATGTCGTTGATGGTTCCCGAGCTTGCGGTGAAGCGTCTTGAATTACTGAAAGAGGCCGTTCCGGGAATATCGCGGGTGCTCGTCCTGTCATACCTCGCCGATCCGATTGCGCCGTTGCAGGTGGCAGCACTGGACAAAGCGGCGCCTTCGCTCGGAGTGACGATATTTGTCCGGGATATCCGTGCCGAGGCCGATATTGCGCCCGCATTCGATGCTGCAGTGAGAGAACGCGTCGAGGGACTGCTCATAACGGCCGAAAGCGTACTCGTCGTTCACCGAGTTCAGATCAGTGAGTTCGCCGCACGCCTCAAACTGCCTGCGGTTTACCCCTATTCAATTCAAGTTACTGACGGCGGCCTGATGGCCTACGACGTGGACATTCCTGAGCTGCATAGGAACGCCGCCTTCTATGTCGATAAGATTTTAAAGGGTGCCAAGCCGTCTGACCTTCCGGTGCAGCAGCCCGCAAAGTTAAGGCTTGTCATCAACCTCAAAGCTGCCAAAGCGCTCGGCCTCAAACTGCCGCCGTCCCTATTGGCCCGTGCGGACGAGGTGACCGAATAAGGCTGGCCATGTCCGACCCAAAGCAGACATGCCACACCAGTTAGTCTGCTTGTAAATAAGTGTGACCCTTAGCCGCTGACTTGCGTTGATCCAGATCAATGTGGAAGGCGAAGGTCCGGCAGTTCATCAATCTGCGTCGTTTGATGGCAGGAGGTTGCCATGAAAACATACACAGCAATTTTCGCCATACCGGAGATGATGATTGCATTTATTGGGGTGGCTTGCATCGTTTGGCTTGTATGGACAGTGCGAGAGCATGAACAGGCAATTGCCAACGATGTATTGAATTGAGCGTGGCGCGAAGTGCTCAATGATCCGCATTATATTGAGCGACGGCACTTTGAAGAGCGCAAACGTGTAGAAGACTACGATCACAGACACCCTGCCAAAAGTTGATCGCGCTCGATACTTCCAATCAACGACTCCCCAGCGGTTTTGTCGGCGGGTAGGTCACAGATCGCGCATAATGTCTGGTATTGGCCCACAGCAGACATGAGCTGGTGCACTGCACATGTCTGCTTCTGACCCAAAGCGGACATCGGCTGGTCTCGTCTGAACCCCTTCCATACGACGGGTGCCGGTTGATACGATGCGTAGCCTTAAGCCTCTATGGGGCCGTGATGAGGCGACGCCAATTCATATGTTTACTCGGCGGAGCGGCAGTAGCGTGGCCGCTCGTTGCGCACGGACAGCAGCGCGAGCGGGTGCGGCGCGTCGGCGTGCTGATGGCCCTGGCCGCGACCGATGCCGAAGGTCAAGCCCGCCTCGCGGCGTTCTTGCAGGGACTACAAGAATACGGTTGGGCCGTCGGGCGCAACATGCAGATCGACATCCGCTGGGCCGCAGGCAACGCTGACGACATTCGAAAATACGCGGCGGAGTTGGTTGCACTCGCGCCGGACGTCATTTTGGTCTCTGGCGGTACGGCCGTGAGGCCGCTGCTACAGGTGACCCGCACCGTGCCGGTCGTGTTCACGCAAACCGCCGATCCGGTTGGCAGCGGCTTGGTCGCGAGTTTGGCGCGGCCCGGCGGTAACGCCACCGGTTTTACCGGCTTCGAATACAGCATGGGTGCGAAATGGTTGGAGCTGCTCAAGGAGATCGCGCCCCGCGTGACGCGGGCGGCAGTCCTTCGCGATCCCGCGAGCCCCCAAGGGCTCGGCCAGTTAGGTGCCATCCAGACAGCGGCACTATCGGCCGGGATCAACGTGGGCCCGGTCAACGTGCGCGATGCCGACGAGATCGAGCGCGACATCACAGTTTTCGCGCGCGGGTCGAATGGCGGCCTGATCGTACTCGGGAGCGTATTTGCAATCGATCACCGCAAGCTGATCATCGCGCTTGCGGCTCGGTACAAACTGCCGGCGATCTATCCGTTCCGCTTCTTCGTCACCGCCGGTGGTTTAATGTCTTATGGGCATGATCCGATCGACCCGCACCGACGCGCGGCATCTTATGTCGACCGCATTCTTAAGGGCGAGAAGCCGGCCGACATGCCAGTGCAGGCGCCGACCAAATTTGAACTGGCTATCAACCTTAAGACCGCCAAGGCTCTCGGCATCACTGTGCCACCAGCATTGCTCGCCCGCGCCGATGAGGTCATCGAATAAGTGGCGCGATGTCCGCTTTTGGCTGCCGGCTCAACCGGTCGACGCAACACAGGCGTTAAATCTCTCTGCCGGTGTTTCGAATTGCAAGGTCTCCCGCGGCCGTTCGTTGAGCTGACGGGCCACTTTGTTTAGATGGGCTTGCGAGTGCACCGAGAGGTCGGTGCCCTTCGGAAAGTACTGGCGCAGCAGACCATTGGTATTCTCGTTCGACCCACGCTGCCATGGGCTTTGCGGATCGCAGAAGTAAACGTCGATATTGGTTGCCAATGTAAATCGGCGATGATCCGTAAGCTCCTTGCCACGATCCCAGGTCAGCGACTTATACAGCTCACTTGGTAGCTTCCTGGCCTGCTTGATGAGCGCCGATACCACCGCCTGGGTGTCCTTATTGGGTACCTTCGCCAACATCACGTAGCGGGTATGACGTTCGACCAGGGTTGCGATATAGCTGTTCTTCGAACCGGACAGCAGGTCACCCTCCCAATGGCCCGGCACCGCCCGATCTTCAACTGCAGCCGGTCGCTGACGGATCGAGACCAGATCCTTGATTTGCCCCCGTCCATCGCCATTGAGACCCGCTTGTCTAGATCGACGGATCGTGCGCTTCGATCGAAGATGGCAAAGCAGCTCCTTCTTAAGCGCCCCGCGGGCTTGAACAAACAGGCTGCGATAGATCGTCTCGTGTGACACGCGATAACTCTCATCGTCAGGATGCGTTCTTTTAAGCCAGCCGGCGATCTGCTGCGGCGCCCAATTTAATCGGAGCTTGCTCGCCACTGCCTGCCGCAGCCAAGGATTAGTCGCCAACTTGCAGGCTTTTGGGCGACGAGATCGGACCCAGGCCTTCTCATCAGCTGGCGCCGCTCGGTAGCCATCATAGCCGCCATTGCGGCTAAGTTCTCGGCTCACCGTCGAAGGTGCACGGCCCAGCAGCTTGGCCATCGATCGAGCCGATTGATGCTCCGCTATATCTCTGGATATCTCTTCGCGCTCAGAGAGCGTCAATGCCAACTGCGAGCGACGCCGAAAAGCCGGACGAATCCCGCCGTACGGCGCCACCTGGCAATAAATCGCGATGATGACGGCTTGCCAAAAGCACGCCCAATCGCCTTGAGCGACTCCCCCTGCTGCCAGCGCTCCCATAATTCGGTCTTCTCGGCCGCAGTAAAACCTCGACGATATCTTTGACCCATCGTTACACTCCATCTTTCCCTCTAAGACAAAGTGTTGCGTCGATCCGTTGAGACCACCACCCAAAGATGGGGTAATCGGCCGGCGATCTTGTGGATAGCTGAAGATTTTTGGGTGCTGCGCTTCAGGCTGATGGTGAAACGAGGTCCGCGTCTAACGGCCTCAAGCATCAGAAGGAGAAGCGTAGCATGGACCATTTTGCTGGATTGGACGTATCAGTCAAGCAGACCAGCGTCTGCATTGTGGATGACACAGGCAGGATCGTGCGGGAAGTGAAGGTAGCGAGCGAACCTGAAGCTCTTCAGCAGAATATCCCAGCCGCGTTGACAGCGCGTTAACGACGGACACGCCCAACCCGTGGAGGCCGCCCGAGACTTTGTAGGAATTTTGGTCGAATTTGCCGCCCGCATGAAGCTGGGTCATGATGACTTCGGCGGCGGAGACGCCTTCCTCCGTATGGATCTCCGTGGGGATCCCGTGGCCATTGTCTTCCACAGTCACCAGCCATCGGCATTCAGGATCACCGATACGAGGTCAGCATAGCCCCGAGCGCTTCGTCAATCGCATTGTCGACGACCTCATACACCATGTGATGGAGGCCGGACCCGTCGTCCGTGTCGCCGATATACATGCCCGGCCGTTTTGAACTGCTCAAGGCCTTTCAAAACCTTAATGCTATCCGCGCCATAGGCTTCGGCTGCTTCGTCGATGCGTCTTGCTACGTCCATAAATGACACCTGATTGGCCACGGTCGCCGCCCGTGGATTTGTGATACCCTCTATTTAGTGTTACGACGCAGATTCTTCATCAGTTGCAGGCGTAAACGTGCCGTTTGACACAAGAAAAAATTGCACTGCTTGCGTTTCGCGGAGCGGTTCGAAAATCTGCTGGTCGGTACCCGTCATCCAAACCTGAGCCTGAAGGCTCGCCAGTAGAGGCAAATAGCGCCAGACGCCGCTCGAAATCGAGATGAGCTGCGATATTATCAAGCAAAATCAATGGCGCCACACGTTCGCCCAATCCTTTTATCAGCCGGGCCTGGGCTAGCACAAGCCCCACGAGCAGAGCTTTTTGTTCTCCCGTCGAGCACATCTTCGCAGCCATGCCTTTTCGAACCATGCATCACCTCAAGATCGCTGCGATGTGGTCCGATGAGACTTCGGCCTGCTGCCCGGTCCCGCTCTCGCATTTGGGCCAGTAGCCTGCGATAGTCCGCCTCCAACTCGGAAGCCTCCGCGTCCACGCATCGCGCTTCGAGATGGCCGGTAAGACTACCTCGGACGAAGGAAATGCGGAATTATCGTCGCGGCCGCGTTCGGCCCGAATTTCAGCCGCGAGCGTCTCGATGGCGTGTGTGCGCGCCTCCGCGAAGCAAGACGGTAACGGTAACCGAAGGGAGCAGGGCATAAACAT
>CAVPDI010000025.1:0-9527 GCA_963702605.1 uncultured Pseudomonadota bacterium | reverse complement strand
CTGCGAGAGCGTTCGGCTCACGAACAGGCAACATGGTAGGCAAGAGCGGCAGGATCTACTGTGCTGACCGTCACAAAAGGTCGCTTTTGACGGAGGATTCTCTGATAGCTGATTGAATGCATTCTGCGGCTAGCATATTGCACCACAAACTTTTAGCATTGAGTTGACGGGCTGATTTTCAGGGGCTGGGGAGAGCATCATGAGAAGGCAGGCACTACTCTTGGGAGTGCTGAGTTCCACACTTGTCTCATGCGTCGGCGTTTATGCCCAACGGGTAACGACACTGGTGGCATTATTCCCTGGTCGCCGATAACGAACGTGAGGCCCTCAACATCGCTCAAAATAAATTCGGGCGATTTAAAAAACATGCGGCGATTACGAGTGTCGATCGCACCTATGGCATTACATCGGCTACGTATGCCTTTGGGATCCACCACCCCGCCGGGGCCGCCAGAGGATCTGAGATCCCTTGCTCGCCTTTTATGTTGCTGCCGATCACCTCAGTTGTGTCCACGTACTCAGTACTATTTACAATCGCCTTTGCGGGGTTTGCTTGCACTGTTGGCGCGGGGCCGCTGCTCGCGCTTGATCTCAATTCGTTTCGCGCGCAGCACGGCCTGCCTCCCCTCTCAATGAGTGGCGCGCTCGCGAGCGCCGCCTATGGTCACGCGCACGACCTCGCGTCACGCCGGCGCCTGACCATGCCGGATTTCGCCAGCGCGTGTCGATCACGTCAGTACGGCGGCCGAAACGTCGCGTTTGGCTGCGCGACCGAAGACTGCGTGATCCGCATGTGGGCACGATCTGGGCGCCACCGCGCGAACATGCTGCTCAGAACCGTGACGAGCTTCGGCCTCGCTTCAGCCGACGGTGGCAATGGCCTGCGCTATTGGGTGCTCGAACTGGGGAATTGAAAAAGCCGTCACTTCTTCTCCAGCATCAGCTGGCCCTTTTGCCCAATGACGCGTTGCGCAGCATGGGCAAACCGAGCGAGCAGCCATGGCAGCGTTATTTCGAGCCGGACGCCTGCTTCATACACATCGATAAAGCCCGAAGCATGCTGGCCCAGTGCCGCGGCCCGGAACGCCAGACGGTCGCCAGTCCACGCTTCTTCGTCCAATGACAGCAGCCATGCGAATTCGGCTTTCGCACGGCCGAGCCCTTCTTTTATTCGGCGCAGCGCTTCATCCTTGCCGAGACGGTGCGGAATAACGACAACGAGCGGCTCTGACATTCAGGCGGCATCTCCGAGGGTGTTATCGTCATGTGGGGACGATGCCCACGCAGGAGAAGGGTTACGGAAAGAGATTGCCAGGCCGTAGCGGAACCGAAAAACAGGCGCTATGAGTTACCGGCCGCGCTGCTTCGCGGCGATCGCGAACGGCAGGACACCATGCCTCTCTCAGACAACATCAAGACCTTGATCCGCAATGCATGGGACGATGGCTATCCTTGTCTCGTCGCCACACTCGGGCCGCAGGGGCCGAACATTACTCCGAAAGGAAGCATGATCGTCTTCGATGATATGCACCTTGCGTGGTGGGAACGCTCAAAGCGAGCGGTTCTCGAGAATCTTGGGCACGACAAACGCGTGTGCGTAATGTACGCCAACTTCAAGGCGCAGCGGGATGGCATGCTGGAATCCGGCTTTCTGCGCTTCTTCGGATCCGTCGAACTGCACGAAAGCGGACCGATGCGAGAGGCGATTTTCGCAAAGCTATTGCCCCGCGAACAAACTCACGCCGGTGCGGAAGCGGGTATTGGTGCGCTGGTCCGAATCGAGAAGGCCATCGATATTCGCGGCAAGCCGTTCGCGTGAGGGCCGGCGCGAATATCACGCTCACAATTTCTGGATCGCTCCGCCCGGACTTGCCGCATCGACAATGCCGGGCAAGCGGCTTGCCAGCATTTTCAGCGCATCGTCTACAGGAACGCCGAAATGCTGTGCGATTTGCTTGACCTGGTCGTTGTCGAGCGCCGCGCGCAGCTGTTCCGGTGTGACGTTCATGTTAGGGCCGTTGCTCAACCAGGATTTGACCTGATCGCCCAATCCGCCCTGCTGAAGTTGATTTACGAGGCCTTGCAAGTTTCCGAAATCCGTCTTGGCAAGCATCGCCGAAAGCAATGCGGGGCCTTCGGCCGCCGCCACCGAACCCAGAACACCTTTCAAAGACCCGCCGAGTTGATCAAGAAGTCCCATTTCACAACCTCCATAGCCGTGAGTGCCATGGGCGGAACATCACAAATTCAGGGGTGCTTCTCGTTTTTCGCAGCCCGCATTCCCTGGCTGGTGGCATCACGCTCGCACATATACGCGCCGGTTTTTGTATGCCCGTAATCTTTGTAGCCGGTGAAATGATAGATTTTTAAATCGAGATTTGCCCACACCACCGTCCCCGAACCACAGCGCCCCTTTGCCTGTCCCTCGGTTGTGTACTGGTTGGCACCGGTCGGCGCCGTCGTCGCGGCAGGCGGCTGGCTTGCCGTTCTGGCCGGCGGCGGAGAAGCAGGAGCCGGTGCAGCCGTCGATCGTACCGGTGGCGCCGTCGCAGGAGTCGGTGCAGCAACGGTCCCACCGGCTCGGCACTGCGTCACATATGCCTTTTCCGTTATGCCTTTTGCCTGATTTGAATTTTTATTGGCACGCCACTCTTCCTGGCACGCCTTAACCGTTTTTTGCGCCGTTGCCGCGGGCGCCGCGGCCGTCGTTTTCTTGTCCGATGACGAGGTCGCAGGAGCTGCTTTGGGCGCGGCTACGCTTTTCCCTGCCCTGCACTGGGTCACATAGGCTTTCTCAGTAATGCCCTTGGCCTGATTGGCATCCTTGTTGGCCCGCCACTCTTCCTGGCATGCCTTGACTGTTTTTTGCTGGGCGAGAGCAGGGAAAGAAATAGCGATGCGCCAACAATGGCGCAGCCGATGGCCACGATCGTACGCATATTCAACTCCTGGCGTTACGCCGTTGAGTGATCAGGCGTCCTTTTCGCACTTCGTCATGAAGCTGTTTTTGGCCGCACCAGCGAGCGGTTTGCCGTCCTTGCCCACGGCTTTGCCTTCACAGGCATCCATTTTGCACTTCTTCACGAAACTCGTCTTCGCAGCGCCCGAAAGCGGCTTGCCATCCTTGCTCACGGCTTTGGTTTCGCAGGATTGGGCTAATGCAGAGCCAACAGCAAAAGAGGTAATCAGGGCCGCAAGAATAATGCGCTTCATGAGTTTCCTCCGTTTAATGGCGTCGAATGGAAGACGAAAAATTTGGTCCAGAACGACAATCTGTCGCTAATACTTGTCCTTATCGACATAACGTCAATTCATTTATCGGTCCATTGGTCACAAAACCGATGCAATTCGATTTAAAGTGCCCTTGCGCGTGCTCGCCGAGCCAAGGGGAATTATTGAATGCCCTTGCGAGCTTTACAGTTTGATGGCGTATAATTTCCGCAAGCGTAGAGCGTACGCCTCGATTGCAGCCGGTCGCCTGACAAAAGATATAATCTGCGGCCGAGCATCGCGCTGACGGGTCGAATGTGCGGTTGACCTTCGCGATTTCGCCGGCGGCGCAAAAAAAACATCAGCAAAAAAGTAGTCGGCACGGCGGCAACCGGTCCGGCCTGGGAACCCGATCCATTGGCAGCGTTACGTTTTCGGTCCCGGCAACGCGGGCGCCTGGGCCTGAGGATCGTGCCCGCTTTCATTGGTATTCTTTACCTCCCCGATTCTCCTTGAATATTGCGTGATCCGTCGTATTCGGCGCCTTTGGCGTGCTAGGCTGTAAGGATCAGGGTCGGGCTTGGAGGAATAGTATGCGTCTCCACCGTCTTGCATTTGCTTTCGTTGCCGCGCTTGCCGCTTTGACCGCTACCTCAACAGCGCGCGCCAACATCATGATCGTTATCGACAAGTCGGCGCAGAAAATGACCGTCACTGTTGACGGCCAGGAACGCTACGCATGGCCGGTTTCGACCGGTCGCAGCGGATATGATACGCCGTCGGGCGAGTTCCAGCCATTTCGCATGGAGCGTGACCATTTCTCACGCGAGTGGGACGATGCGCCGATGCCTAATTCGATTTTCTTCACGAAAATCGGACACGCGATCCATGGAACTTTCGAAACCCGAATCTCGGCCGGCCTGTCTCTCACGGCTGCGTTCGCCTGGCACCCCAGAACGCAGCGACACTCTACGCACTCGTCAAGGAAGAGGGGCTGTTCAATACACGTGTGCGGCTGACGGGAGATGCGCCACAATCCAACGAGCCGGTCGCCAACCGGGATCGCTCAAAAGGAAACGACCACGCCACCTCACGCACGTACACGTCGCGCACAAACGAAGTCGATACGGCACGTCCACGAAACGTCGTGCGTAACGACACGACTGGCAGCGGCGATGACGAGACCGACGACGCGCCGCCACAGCGTACCTATCAGGACCGCGGCGCGCGTGACGGACAATACAGCTCGCGCTCATACTATTACCGCGAGCGGCCATATTATGAGGGTCGGTCCTATGGCCGCGGCCTCTTCTTCCCGTTCGGCTGGTGACATGATCCGCAAGCTGGCCGGCGGCAAATATCGTCTGTATTCGCGCAAGAAAAATCCGCGTACAGGGAGACGTCGAAATCTCGGGACGTTCTCATCGAAAAAGGCCGCACAGCAACACGAACGCGAGGTCCAGTATTTCAAGCGGCACTAAGGGCGTAACAGTAATCTGTTCGCCGGAAGCGCCACGCCCTACACAGCTTCTTCACGGGTCTTCCGTGACATCCTCATAAATTTCCGCGTCCACGGTGCCGGGAAACATCGCGCGCCACGACTGAACCAAATTCTGCATTGCCGGTTCGCTGGCAATTTTTGCCGCCCACTTTCGACGGACGGATCCGTCTCATACTCAATCACCTGAAGGAATTGGGCGTGGTCGTCGGAGTTTCGCAGCAGACGAATTTTTGCGCCGCCAAATACCTTATATAAATGCGAGGCATTTTTAATCATTGAGAGGATGAGTTCGGCCGCATCCGCCGACGGCGCCTTGATCTTGAGATAGAGAATTCGACTGGCCTTTGCTGTATTGGCTTGCATTCTTTCCCCTTCTTTTATCGCCGTGGCCGTTTGCCGCCGACGCATTTTTCTACAAAATGGGCGCGATCTTCCATTTTAATATTCTGATCCATCGCGCGCTTGTCACAAGCGCGCACTTTGCGGCCTGGTTTTTTGGCATCATTTTTTCCGGTGCGGTCGCTTTCATGGCTGAAGCATCTTGCGCCGACCCGCCGGCAATGCCGCACAACATGTTTAGCGAGAGAACTGGGAGAAAAATCACAAGCTTGCGCATGTCAAATCTCCTCAAACATGCCGCCGGAAAACATTGCCCTCGTTGCGCGCTTTTTTGAATAAAGATGACGTGCCGATCCCCGCCTGGCGCACCGCTTAACGATGGTGCGCCACACCCAGCTTTTCTTCACCGCGATCCAGGATGAGTGGAACAATCAGATCCTCTTCGTCGTCGAGGTGGCGCGCAAGTCCGTCCATTAGAGAGGCACTAATGTGGCATAATTTTCGCCGCAGCGGCGCAACGCATCGCCTCCCGCCCGCAATGCCTGCAAAAGAGCATTCGCGGACTCTGCGGTACGAGCCATCTCGGCGTGAATGTGATGGTGATCGCCCTCGAGCACGTCAAAGCCAAGCGCAAGACGTGCTTCGGCGGCCTTGAAAATCGGGAAATAGTGCAGATCTTCAATCTGGTGATGGACGTTGACTGATCCAGCATAAATTGGAGCCGCGGCACGAATTGCTGTGCAAATTCAGCCGCCGGAAGATGCCCGGCTCGGAATTGAGTAGTGATGTCGCCAATCGCAACGGAAAGCTCGCGGAACATCACGTGCCGCGATAGCCAAAAGCGCGCCATTTCACCGAGGTTAGTGTGGATTTCCCACTGTTCGCGCGGATACCGGGCAATCAGCACCCGCAAATCCTCCGGCCAGCCGTTCCGGCTCGCAAGGGCAAGCGATTCGATCTCCGCGGCACGAGGTGTTTGTATCGACATTGTCGCTTAGATAGCCATTGTGCGTGCGATTGCGAAGGGCAAAATTGCGCCGCATGGACCCGACCACCACAGTCGCCCACCTCCCCTGCGACGAACAAACCGCTCGCCGGCTCGCGGCATTTCTCGGCGAGACCCTCGACACGGAAAACGCGGCCTGCGCCGCGTTCGAGGACGACAACGGACGCTGGCATGTGGCGATCCACTTTCGCGAAGCGCCGCGCGAGACGCACCTGCGCGCACTGGTAAAAGTCGCCGCCGGCGAAGCAGCTGCACATTCGCTCACGATCGAACCGCTCGCCGCGGCCGATTGGGTGGCGCAAAGCCTTGCCGGTCTCAAACCGATCAGGGTCGGCCGCTTCCTCGTTCACGGCGCCCATGATCGCGCGCGGTTGAGCGCCAACGATACCGGCATTGAGATCGAGGCGGCGCTGGCCTTCGGCACCGGGCATCATGGAACGACACGCGGCTGCCTCGCGGCGCTTGACATGCTGACGAAGGAACGCCGCCTCCGGCGCGTTCTTGATATCGGCACCGGCAGCGGTATCCTCGCCATTGCCGCGGCAAAAGTTCTTCGGACCCGAATCGTGGCGAGCGATATCGACCGGCGAGCAGTTGACGTGGCGCGCCTTAATTCACGCCTCAATCGTGTGGCGCCGTTGATCGTTATTGCACACGCAGCCGGTACCGGCGCTCGCGCAATCGTAGCGCGCGCACCCTATCAATTGATTTTCGCCAATATCCTTTTGTTGCCATTGATGCGACTTGCGGTTCCACTGCGCAAGCTGGTCGCGCCCGGTGGGCGCATTGTCTTGTCGGGGCTGTTGCCCAGCCACGCCAACGCTGCGCATTGGTTTTACCGGGCGCAGGGCTTTGCACTTGAGCGTCAGATCGCCCTCGACAACTGGGTGACATTGGTGATGCACCGAAGACGGCGCCACCCCCGGCTGGGGCGACCGTGGCAGCTTCACCGGCGAAAGCGGCCGTAGCCGATGACTTATTTTGATCGATGACGCAAATCACGATGGCTAGCTGCAATGCACAAAATTGAAACAAACGGCCGGTTTCATGCCACATTGCGATCTCTGAAAGGAATTTTCGAGAAATTTAGCCAGCCGGCGGTACCTGAATGGCCGCATCGCTGGACATGCGTGGAAAGCTAGAGTGCGATCACCTCATGTTTGAAGCCCGCTTCCAGTCGTTCGACGATTCGAACCTGCGCGCTCAAAGTGCTTCGCGCACCGCTGCGTTGCGCGCCGAGATCAAACGACGTGGGCTTGACGGTTTCGTCGTGCCGCGCGCCGACCGCCAGCAAAACGAGTATCTTCCCGCAAGCGAAGAGCGCTTGGCGTGGCTCACCGGATTTACGGGCTCGGCAGGCGCGGCAATCGTCTTGGCCGACAGCGCGGCGTTATTCGTCGACGGCCGTTACACATTGCAGGCCGACTCGCAAATCGATGGAACAATTTATTCCATAGAACATTTGGTTGAGCGCCCGCCGGACCGCTGGCTCGAGGAAAAAATCAAGAGCGGCACGAAGATCGGGTACGATCCTTGGCTGCACACCAGCGATCAGGCCGAAAAGCTCGCGAAGGCGTGCGTCGCCGCCGGCGCAGAGCTCGTTGCCGTCAATGACAATCCGATTGACGCACTATGGCGCGACAGGCCGGCACCGCCGGCTGGAATGGTAACCATCCGTGAACTCAAGCTCGCCGGCGAGAGCGCGCCCCACAAAATCAAACGCATCCGCGCCGAACTGACAAGATCCCACACCGACGCCCTGCTGGTGTCCGATCCACAGAATGTCGCCTGGGCGTTCAACATTCGAGGGGGCCCACGTCGCTCACACGCCACTCGCGCTAGCCTACGCATTGATTCCCCGCGATGGCCGGCCCGCGATCTACGTGGATGCGACCAAGCTCAGCAACAATGTCCGCCATGCCCTGGAGGAGTTCACGGACGTTCGCAATCCGGACGGCCTCGTCCGCGATCTTGCAGGTCTCAAGGACAAGACGGTGCGTCTTGATCAGGCAAGTGCCGCCGACGCATTTGCACGAGTGCTTGCCGCGGGCGGCAGCAAGCTGCAACGAGGCGCCGATCCGATTTCACTCCTCAAAGCGACCAAAAACCACGCCGAGATTGCAGGCAGCCGCAATGCGCATATGCGCGACGGCGCGGCCGTCGTGCGCTTTCTCGCCTGGCTCGACAATGAAGCAGCTTCGGGCAAACTTACGGAAATCGATGTGGTCGAGGCGCTGGAAAGCTTTCGTCGCCATACCGGCGCGCTCAAGGACGTCTCTTTTCCGACGATTGCGGGAACGGGAGCAAACGGCGCGATTGTGCATTATCGGGTAACCCGGGCTTCCAATCGTCGCGTGGGGAAAAACGAACTGCTTCTGGTCAACTCAGGTGCTCAGTACAAGGACGGCACGACGGATATCACGCGCACGGTCATCGTAGGCGAACCGAGCGACGAAATGCGCGACCGTTTCACTCGCGTGCTCAAAGGGCATATTGCAATTGCTACCGCTGTCTTTCCTGAAAACACGACCGGCGCCCAGCTCGATCCTCTGGCGCGCACAGCGCTTTGGCAGGCCGGGCTCGACTTCGATCATGGCACCGGCCACGGGGTCGGCAGCTATCTGTCGGTTCACGAAGGCCCGGCGCGCATATCGAAGCTCGGCATGGTCGCCCTCCGGCGCGGCATGATTTTGTCGAACGAGCCCGGTTATTATAAAACGGCGGCCTACGGCATTCGCATCGAAAACCTGGTGCTGGTGATCGCGGCGCCAGAACCGGTCGGCGCCGAAAAGCCGCTCAATGCCTTCGAAACCTTGACCCTCGCCCCGATCGATCGCCGGCTGATCGACCCCGGCCTAATGACGGCCAAAGAGTGCGCCTGGATCGACAGCTACCATAGGCGGGTTCACGAAGTGATTGGACCGCTCGTGGACGCCCCGACCCGGAAATGGCTCGAGCAGGCGGCGCGGCCACTCAATTCTCGCGACAAGAAGAGCGCACGCCGCAAAACTCCACGGAGGCGGAGAACTCGTCCGAAAAGGCGCTCGTGAACCGTTACCTGCCGACCAATTTCAGCCACTCGTCTTCAGTCAGAACCTTGACGCCATATTTTTTCGCATCGGCAAGTTTGATCCAGCGCCAGGACCTGTAACCACGTAGTCGGTTTTCTTTGACACGAACCCGCGGCCTTGGCGCCGAGGCGTTCCGCCTGCGCCTTGGCCTCCTCACGTGTCATTTTTTCCAATGCGCCCGTGAAGACGACGGCTTTGCCGGCAATTGCTGTGTCTTTTTTCGGCTTTTCGGCATCGATAATTTTCACTTCCCTCGTCAATCGCTCGACAATGCCGCCGGTATGACTCTCCCCGAAATAGGCGGCGATCGCTTGGATCACAGTGTCGCCGATCTGATCGAGCGCATCCATTTCTGCGATCGTCTCTTCGTCGCCTTTTGCGACCTTTAGTCCCGCATCGT
>CAVPDI010000024.1:0-7829 GCA_963702605.1 uncultured Pseudomonadota bacterium | reverse complement strand
TGACACCGAGTCCAGACGCTCGCCGAACAACAAATATGCAAACAGTGCGGTAACGCCGGGCACAAGATAGAACAGGCTTGCAAAACCCGTTGCTGCAGAACGGCGGATCAGCCAGTACATCAATCCGACTGCAGCGATCGACAGCACCAGCGCGAGCCAGGCAATCGCAAAGACGAGTTCGCCACTCCAGTAGATTTCGCGCGTCTCAAAAGCAAATGCGCCCAGTGCAAACAGAAAACCCGCTCCGATATATTGAATGAGATTGCCAACTCGCCAGTCGATCGCGCCGCAATAGCGCTTCTGGTAAAGCGTACCCAGCGTGATCCCGATCAGCGACACCAAGCTCGCGATCCAGCCAAGCGGCGACCCCGCCAAGACAATGTTGCGGTCATGCAGAACCAGGAGGACCCCGAAGAGGCCGAGCGCCAGGCCAAGCCACTGAACGCGCGTCACCGTTTCTCCATAAAGCGATTGGCAATCGTCGATGTCAGGATTGGTTGCAGACCAGGAATCAGTGCTGAAATGCCGGCCGGGACGCCTTGGCTGATGGCAGTAAATACACCACCCAAATACAGCCCGTGGACCAACGAGCCTGCCAAAAGACTGCGGCCGATTTCGCTTTGGCTCGGCAAAGCCACGCGTCCAGCAACCGCAATCGTGCACATGAGCACAACGACAAGCACCATGCGGACCGCCAGGAACGTCAGCGGTTCGATATACGGCAGGCCATAGCGCGCACCGATAAAACCGGTACTCCACAACAGCACAAAAACGACCGGAGCGGCCGCAATCGCCATTTGGATGAGACGCGATGATGAGTTCGGCACGGACGGGCTTTGGCGTGAAGGCGGGTGGCAGCGCTATACCATTTTATATGCCGAGTTGGCTTGCGCTTGGTTGCTTACCCATGTCCACTCGGTTGGGCCCCATGCAGCTGTCGCATGGGGACATTATCCGGGGGCGTTTTACAGCATGAAATTGATCGCATTTTATGTCGGTTTTGTTGTGATTGGCGAAGCGGTCGCCTATGTGATCGGGCGAACCGTCGAACATTGGTCCCAGACCATGAGCCTTCCGGTGTTCCTTGCCTGTTTCTTCTTTACGTTCTGGGGCGCCTGGCGGCTTGCAGTTCGCCTGACCTGAACACGGGTTCCCCGAGGCGCGGCCTGTCTTTGGTCGGAACCACAGGTGCGGCTAGCGGGTTTCCCCCATTCGGGACGACGAGAGACACGTCCCGAAGCCAAGGAGGCTCCCATGACTGATCCGCGTTTTACTGACCCACGCTACAGCGATCCGCGGTTGAGTGATCCAGTGCTGCGCCGCGATGAAAGCGCTGGCGGAATGTGGGGATGGATCGCCGGCGTCGCTGTGCTTCTACTTATCGGCTTTCTGATCATCGCGGGCTGGAACAACAACAGCAATACAGCGCGCAACGGCCCGCCGACGACTACAACCAGCAGCGCGCCGACCAGTGCACCCGCGCGAAGCACAACTGGATCTGGCGCGTCGGCGCCGCAGCCAATGACGCCCGCTCCGACGCCCGCTCCGCCGAAGTCCAGCAATCAATAGACGCGCTTGATCCTGTCACGAAAACGCCCCGGCGCTGCGACGGCGCCGGGGCAAGCGTCAATTCGGAACCGCAGCAATGAATCAATCCGACGAGAACACCGCCCCAAACCTGCCGCTGCTGCGAGCGCCCCAGCCGGGCCAGAAACAGGCGGCCGGATGGCAAATTCTCCTCACCACACTCGCGGTAATCGCGGTCATCGCGGTTTTCTTTTGGGGCGTTACCAATCAGCGTCGCGAAGGCAGCGGCGAGCAAACCGCGGCTACCCAATCCGCCCCGGCGACGCCCCAGCCCTCCAATCCGCAAGAAAAACGGGCCCCCGCACAGGCGCAAAACCAGCACCAAACTCCGGGGGCGACGACTGGACAAGGCGGCGGTGAAGAGCGTGACGGCGGCCATGCCGGCAAAAAGTTCGATTCCGCAAATCCGAAGCAGCCTGCGCAGCCAACCGGCAACAACGGCCAGCCGGCTCAGGCGGACTAGGGGTTAAGCCGCTCTCCAACGCTAGCGGGCACAATGTCCGTCCCGGCAAGCCGGTCGCCTTCCGTTTTTATGGGCCCGAGATCTGCGCACGTGCTAGCCAAAGATTGAATAGATCCCGAAACCTACCGTCGCACTCACGACCGCCTCGATCGCCTGAAACTGCATTCCGGTCAATTCGTGGCTGACATAAGGAAACAGTGCCCTCCCGAGCGGCAGCATGACTACCGCGACCAGTGTAACGCAAAGCACTCTTGTTAAAGTAGCCCTATCGAGCATAGCGTCCTCCCCCTTCCCCCTTTTAGTCTCTCACGACGCGGACCATTTGGGCAATATTTCAGCTCTTGAGAAAATCGTCGATCGGGACGCGGTAGCCATTGGCCAGCCGGTTCGTCTCGTTAGCCATTCCAACGACCGCCATGAGCTCGCCAAACATTGCCTCCGTCATGCCGGCTTTGCTGGCGGCCGCAGTGTGGCTCGCGATGCAATAAGCACACCCATTGGTGACCGATACCGCAACGTAAATCATCTCCTTCGTGAGCGGGTCGAGCGCGCCGGGAGCCATCACCTCCTTCACGCTTTCCCATGTCCTTTTGAGGGTCGCGGGGTCTCGCGCTAGATATTTCCAGAAATTATTGACGTCCGGCACATTGCGCAGCTTTTTGATGTCGTCGTAAACCGCGCGCACCTGTGGCGGAGCGTCGGAATATTCGATCGGCGATGGTGTGGACATGAGGCGCTCCCTTTAACGAACATCATGTCATTGCCGGAAGCCGCTCCGCAATCCATGATCACTGGCGGCGGCCCCCAGGCGAGAACATTTCATGCCGAAAACGCCCAATTATTTTTCCGGAAAAACCATCATTATAACAGGGGCGGCCAGCGGAATCGGCCGGGCGACCGCCCTCATCTTCGCGCGCGAAAAGGCCAATGTCGTGTGTGCCGACATCAACGAGAGCGGTGTCAAGGAGACGGCCGAACAGATCAACACGATCGGTAGCCAGGCTTTGGCGCTCACAATTGACGTGACCAAGCGGGAAGCGGTCAAAGATATGATCCAGCTTGCAATCGACGGCTTTGGCAGTGTGCAGTTCCTTTTCAATTCCGCCGGCGCAGCAATCAGGCGGCCAAATTCCTCGAAATCGACGATGCCCTGCTCGAAAAGACCTTCGACCTTAATCTCAAGGGCACGTTCTATCCGATGCAAGAGGTGCTGCCGCACATGCTCTCCAACAAGTTCGGGGTGATCGTGAACATGGGGAGCATGTCCATCGTCGTGGCGGCCCCGGCTCGTCAGTGCACTATGCCGCAGCCAAAGGCGCCGTGGTTACGATGACCATGGGTGTTGCGCGCGAGTTGGCCGCGCAAGGCATTCGCGCTTTGTCGATATCGCCCGGGCCGGTGAAAAGGCCGTTTCAGGCCGCTGCTAGCAGTCCCGAACTCGTTCAACGCTTCCTGGAAGACGTGCCGATGAAACGTTTTGCAAAACCGGAAGAGATCGGCGAGTTGGTGCTTTTCATGTGCTGGGACAATTGCGAATTCATGACTGCTGACACGGTTTACGTAAATGGGGGTGGCGGCTGGCGCTGACCGCCGCTCATCCCCTTTTTCATCGCAATCGCCCGCAAGCCTAAACCGACCTAACTGGCCTGAAGCAAGCTCGCGTTTTCGAGCTCAAGCATCGCCGCCTTTTTTGCGTTCGCCACTATTTCCGCGACGGGAATTGTGGCCATTTATTCTCCCGCACCAGCGGCAGACGAAGGTATGGCGGGTCACGGAACCAGACGTATTCGCAGACATGGCCGGACTCCGAGTGCTCTACGGCAATCGTGCGACCATGAATCTGATGCCGAAATCCCGCACGAATCCTTCGGTCGCGAGCTTTGGCGATTGCAGACCGAAAATCCGGTGGAGCACGGCGTCAATTTCGGTCGGGAAAAACGGCTTGCGCATTGTCGCCGCCGCACCTAGCGCCAGAGCCTCGCGTTCGTGCGGCGTGCTGCATTCCGCCGAAATCATGACAACTTTAGCCTGCGGATTCGCCTGCATCAGCCGCCCCAAGGTGGCAAAACCGTTCAAGCCGGGCATATTGACATCGAGGAAGACTACATCGAATGCCTCTGAATTGCACCGGCGGACCGTTTCAGCCCCCGAATGGGCTTCCTCGATATTCAAGTGAAATACCGAACTGGCCAACACCTTGCGCATAACCTTTAAGGAAATCGCGGAATCGTCGACCAGGAGAACCTGTATCGGCGTCGATATACGGCGATAGGTCGCGAGGATTGTTGCGATATCCTTGCTGCCGAATGGCTTGGTCAGGAACTCGTAGGCATCGAGCTGGCGCGCAAGATCGATACAACGCTTGTTGGATCGCCCGGAGATCAGCGTGACGAAAGTCTTGTTTCCCGCAATTCGCGCCGCCCACAAGGCGTCCATGCCACCCATTGTCGGCATGTGGACGTCGATGAATGCCAGGTCGACGCCGTGATCGAGCGCCTGAAGACATTCCACGCCATCAAATGCATGGATAATGTTGGCGGAGTATTCGCCTGGAAGAGCATCGCGGATGAGTTCGTGTACGGTGCTGGCATCGTCCGCAATGAGAACCTTCGGTTGTCGTTGCTGCATAAAGCTACCTCACTCGGCCCCCGATGCAGAAACACGGCGCAAGGCAATATGTTCAACGTCGAAATAAACGCATAGGGATCCTGGCTAATTTGTGCTTTCATATGCGGGGCGATTTTTATGATATTTTACAGCCGGTCCGTTCGGGGCCGATTTCGGTATGCGAGATCATGCCGGTAATTGATACGCCCATGCGATTCGCGCTAGCCGCGGTGCGGCTCAGGTACAATATTGGTGGTAACGTATGACCACAGTCGACAAGATATTTGCGGGTTCGATTCCAGAACTTTATGACCGATTTCTGGTTCCACTCATTTTCGATTCATATGCACGCGATCTTGCGTCGCGCATTGCCGAGACCAGACCGGCGGATATACTGGAGACTGCTGCCGGGACCGGCGTTTTAACCCGCGCAAATGCGTCGGTGCTTCGCGCCGAGGCCCGCATCACAGCAACTGACCTCAATCAGCCCATGCTGGATCGTGCGAGACTGCAACAACCGCAAGATCGTTCGATCGAGTGGAAACAGGCCGATGCACTGGCCCTTCCGTTCGGTAATGAAAGCTTTGACGTCGTGGCCTGCCAGTTCGGCGCGATGTTTTTTCCCGACAAAATCAAAGGCTACAGAGAGGCTTGGCGCGTCCTGAGGGCGGGCGGACACTTTTTTTGCAGCGTATGGGACCGAATTTCGGAGAATGATTTTGCCGACGTCACGACCGAAGCACTGGCTGGGCTATATCCACAAGACCCGCCCCGCTTTTTGGCGCGCACCCCTCACGGCTACCATGACATCGACGAAATTCGCCGTGACTTGGCGGCCGCGGGCTTTGCGGACATTTCAATCGATGCCGTACCGGCCAGAAGCAAAGCCTCTTCCCCGCGTGATCCTGCAATTGCCTACTGCCAGGGCACTCCGCTGCGGTCTGAAATCGAGGCTCGGGATCCGTCCGGACTCGAACGCGCGACCGACGTGGCTACACAGGCATTAGCCAACCGTTTTGGCGATGGCGCCGTCGACGGGCGGATCCGCGCCCTGATTGTCACCGCAACTCGCTGATGCTCGTGGCCATCAACCTAAATGGCGGCCATCCGTATTGCGAACGCACCGCGCAAAGCTAACGCCAACGCAGTGTGAGCGCCGAAACGCCGAGTACGGCGTTGAGCGCGACCGAGCCCTGTATAGAGAGCGGTTGTAGCGCGAAGGTCCGGTTGGATCCGCCAAGGAGAACGTTCGCACCGCCCCCAAGACCGACGGCAACAGCACCAGAG
This sequence comes from uncultured Pseudomonadota bacterium, assembly GCA_963702605.1. Taxonomy (GTDB): domain Bacteria; phylum Pseudomonadota; class Alphaproteobacteria; order Rhizobiales; family Xanthobacteraceae; genus Pseudolabrys. Next base: position 1,885 of record CAVPDI010000024.1, on the reverse strand, counting down.
GCGCCTACATAATCGCCCGCGAGCGCCCCGGCTGGCACTCCCGCGGTCGGTGCAAAGACGGCCCATGCCAATACGCTGCCGGCGCTGACGCCGATATTGAGACCAACCGTATTGAGTGCACCATCATAGGATTGCGTCGGTCCCTGAGGCGGGTTTGCAGGCGCGGGCGTGTAGACGCAATTCATCGGCTGATGCCCGACAATGATAAAGCCTATGTTTGGATCGACCTGACATGAGAGCGTGCCGATTTGCGCCCAAGTCTGTGCCGTGGCTGGAGCAGAAATTGCTGCCGAGAAAACCAACGTGACGAATAGTAAGCGATGCCATTTCATGTTTGCCTTACCCCCGCATGCTGCAACATCCCGAAGTCTAGCAGCCGCGCGCCTACAAGCGAAGCACACCCGGTGACGGACCGCGATCAGGCCACAAGCTGCCTTTAAGGCATCGCAAAGCACCTAATTTGCCCTTTGAATGTCTGCGAAAATGTCAGTCTTATCAACGATAAGATGAAGGCTCGGGCTATCGCGGCCGATCGCCTCCGAAGCGCTGCCAATGCGTTAAACCACTTCGTTGCGAGACGCACAAAAAAGGCCGCCCGAAAGGCGGCCTTTATCGCGATGTCGTTTGGAAATGCAGCGCTGCTCATCCGGATCGAGGCTGATGACCTGACAGCTTGAAGCGCTTGACCGGGGTGATTTTTGTCCCGTTGACTTTCAGGATCGAGATATCCTGATCGAGATAGTTACCGACGAAAAGATATTTTCCGTCGGGCGTGAACGCGGCGCCCTCCGGCAAGCCGCCCACTTCGACATCGCCGACCTTGGTGACATCCTTGCCGGAGACCCGCAACACCGAAACGCTGCCATTCCGCTTATGGAAGTACGCACTTTTATTGTTGGAGCCCGCAAGAATAATAGCCACGGCGACGTTGCCCTTCGGAGAGATGGCCAAGCCCTCGGGTCCGTCGCCACGACCACGCGATCGATGATGCGTGGCGGTTTGGCCTCGAGGTCAACGACGCTCACAGTGTCAACACTGCCGTCAGAGTTTCCGGCATTTCCGTTGTCCGCCGTCAGCGCGATCTTGCCACTGGGCGCGACTGCAACATTGTATGGCCATTGACCGGTGGGCAAATCGAGCTTGGTGTAGGTAACCTTGTCACCATTGACATCGAGCAGCGAAACTTTGTGATCGTTGAACTTGGTTACAAGCGCGCGCTTCCCGTCGGGGGTAAACACGGCTTGCGATACGATGCCACCCAAATCAACCGTATCGATCACCTTGACGTCCGTGCCCTTGATTGACAGCACGCTGACCGTCTTATCGACACGGTTGGTCACGAGGGCGAGATTGCCCGCCGGATTGATGCTCAACCCCGAAGGTTGCTTGCCGACCGTAACCGTATTGGCGAGCTTTGGCGGTTTTGCCTTGAGGTCGATCACATAAACTTTGTTGTCAGGGCCCATCTTGAGTTTATCGCCGTCTTGCGTGACGTCGACCGAATCCGCCACGAGCGCAATCGAATTGGTGGGGTCGATTGCAAGGTTGACTGGAGGTCCGATCACCGAATTCTTCAGCGGCAAGCTGGCAATGACTTTCGGATTTTCTGGGTTTGCAGATCGAGAATGACGACCGAATCTTTTCCGGCCGGATGCAGGACCGGCGCGCCCTTGTCATCCCACAACAGTTTCTCGTCATTGCCGACGATCAGGTAGGGCTCGGCAGATACGGATTTCAGCCCGGTAGTGACAAGCGCCAGGGTGCCTATAGACAACAGCAACGAACGACTTGCTCGCATGATATCCCCTCCCTCGGCGGGTTTTCCCGCTGTGCGAACATCATGGCGCTTTCGTCAGGGGTCGGCAATCGGGTCCGGAGCGATAGG
>CAVPDI010000023.1:0-266701 GCA_963702605.1 uncultured Pseudomonadota bacterium | reverse complement strand
TTTCGGCATTACAGTATTGCCTATGCTGTTAGCCCGTTCCGACACCGTGTTCGAATAAGAACGCAATTTACCGGGGATGAGCCGGCATATGGCACTTAGCGGGGTTCGCACCGAAGCCACGCAGGCCCCAATTAGCGGTAAATTGCCATTGCGGTGCCGGCAAAGGGGGATAGCGACGAACGGGCGAAGTGGTGGGCGCTGTAGGGATTGAACCTACGACCTCTCCCGTGTGAAGGGAACGCTCTCCCGCTGAGCTAAGCGCCCGGCCAACGGCGGACGCGCGATATAAAGAACGCCGCGAAGTGGTGTCAAGCGAACGCGGCCTCAGTTGCGCGTTTTATCGTCCGTCGCCTGCGCCAGACGCGAGGCGTGCGTCTGCAATGCACGGATGCGATCGGCGAGGTCGCCGTTATTTGAAGGCTGGCACGATTTCGACGTTGGCGCCGGCGGCAGGAGCATTGACCATCCGTTCCCGTGACGTTTCCGCCGCCAAAAGAGATTCAATCGGTGAGTTCGGGCCCTCAAGCGCGGAGGCAAGCCGGGCCACTTCGGCAGCCACATCATTGATGCGCTCGCGCAGAAGCGCATTTTCAACACGCTCTGACGCCCAGGCCTCTTCGGTCTCGCGCTTCATTGTGCCGAGTTCTCGAGCGGAAGCGATCTCGCTCTTCCTTGATATGGGTGATTGAAGCCTGCAACTGGGTGTTCTCGGTCTTGCAGATTCTGGGCCGACGAATGCGATCGGCCTTCGATCTCGATAATGGCGGTCCGCAAGTCGGCTTCGACCTTACGTGCCGCTTCCAGTTCCTGCCGCAGATGCTTGAGTTCAAATTCGCTTTGGTTGAGCAATCGTGACTGTTCGCCGAGACGCGCCTCTAGATCCTGTGCGCGGCGACCGAGGATCTCAGCTTCTTTGGTTTGCGCAACCAGATGCTGCTCAAGCTCGGCCACGCGTCGCCCGAGATTTTCGACTTTACCGCGCTCCTCCAGCAACTCCTGCGTTGCGGCTTTGAGTTCGACCCGTTCGGAATCGCGACGATCTTCCACGACACGTAGCTCGCTGCCCGCCGCATCGAGCCGCTCCTTCAGCGCATCGACCTGGGTCCGGAGCGCAACAATCTCGATCTTCTGGGAATCAGCAAGCGTGGATCGCTCATCAAGCTCGCTCATGAGCTTTGCCAATTCGGCCTGCTTGTCCGAAAGCGCCCGCTGCGCCTCGTGCATCGTGGTCGTCTTGACGGCGAATTCTTCTTCCGTGGCGCGCAGCTGATCGCGCAGCGTCTTGTCACGCGCTTCCAGTGCAAAAATCGCCGCTGTTTTTTCGCCAAGCTCCATTTTCAGGCGGTTGATTGCGTCACCCTTCTTGCCGAGTTCGGCGAGCTGGCTCGTACTTCTGGTCTTGAGCTGTTCGACGCTCATCTCGAGGCGTCGTGTCGACATTGCGAATTCGGCGCGCAATTGGTCTTTGTCGGCCTGGATCTCGGCCATCGACAAAGGCGTCGCCGCTTCGAGCCGGCGCATTGTCAGGCGAACGGCACGACCATGGACAAGAGGAACAACAACGAGGCCGATGAGAGCTGCGACAAGAAACCCGATCCCGAAATACATGATCGGTTCAATCATGGAACATACGCCTCCAACTTACGCGCGCTCTTCGACACCGGTGCCAATCGGCCCATCATTGATCTCGAGATTAGCCTAAAGCAATCGCCGCGTCGCGGTTTTAGATGACCGCTGCATCGAAAGTAGTAAATGCGGCGGTGATCAGAAGGGATTCCACGTCGCTCGCGGCGTAAATTTGAGATAACCGATATTGGCACCAAGCCGCAGGCCGACACCTGAGCGGATCGGCACAACGATGATGTTCCCTGATGCGAGTGCCGTCATGCCAAAGCCGCCAATGAAATACGCGGAGCCGTCGATACCGGCGAAACGCTGGTAGACGGCTTCGGTTGCCGGCAAATTGTAGACAAGCATCATCGTGCGGGCTCCTTCGCCGCCGTAGTCGAAACCGACTGACGGACCTTCCCAGAATACGCGGCGGTCCCCGGCATTTTTGGTATAGAGCTTGCCGTCGCCGTAACGCAGCCCAACGACGAAGGCGCCGCTTCCTTCCTGGCCGAGTATGTAACCATTGGGCTGGCCCCAACGGCTGACGGCGGCTTCCACGATTTGTGCCAACCCGCGCGAGACCGTGCCAAAGAAATGATGGCCCTCTCGGACCAATTCGCCCGGGGTGAATGTTCCGCCCTTCTGCTGCGCCGGGGGTGGCGGGGCTGGTGGTGGCGCGGCCTGGTACTGAGCCGCGGCAATTCCCGGAGCGAGGGTCAAAAGGCAAAGCGCCAAAGCTGCAAGGCGCAATATCGCGCGCATTAATAGCTCCATGGATGACCAGGCCCCAGGGCCTGTTTAACCGGTTACTCACGCCGTCGGCGCTAATGTGATGACGAAAGCTTCGTCCCGAATCACCTAACCGTCGCCGAGAACTATGACTGCAGCACGGCAGCAACGGAAGCCGTCACCCTTAATTCGGCTGTTATTTGGGATCGTCCTGTCCGGCGGTATTTTTGGCCCTTTGGGCTCGCGGGCGGCGACCGACTACCAATTGGCGGTTAATCCCGAGACCGGTCTTGCCATAAGTGGATTTGACCCCGTCGCCTATTTCACCGAAGGCAAGGCCATGTTCGGCCGGCCGGATATCGAATTTAAATTGGAGGGCTCGGTCTGGCGCTTTTCCAATGAAGGTAATCGAGGCGCCTTTGCCCGGCATCCAGAGGTCTATGCGCCGCGCTTTGGCGGTTATGATCCGGTCGCCATCGGGCGCGACAGGTCAGTTCCCGGCCATCCCTTGTTTTGGCTCGTCGTCGGCCAGCGGCTCTATCTCTTTTATAGCGAGAAAACGCGTGCGGCTTTCCTCGCCGATCCTGGCCGAATTATCGACACGGCTGAGCGCAAGTGGCCCGACGTCGCGCCCAAACTGGGCCAATAGCGGCCGTTAGGATCCTGACTCCGGCAGCCTTGTGGGCGTCTCCCCAAGCGATAAATGCGGGCACACGAAAATTCTCTGTGGCACGCCCATACGCCAATGCTGTTCCTTGTGGCCCGGTCACAACGCCACCGGCAGCGGCAACGATTGCGTGGCCGGCCGCCACATCCCATTCGCAGGTCGTGGCAAGACGAGGATAAATGTCGACGGTACCCTCGGCGACTTGGCAAAATTTGATTGCCGATCCGCTCGGGACGCGGATGACTGGTCCGAGCGCCGCCAAGAATGAATCGGTGGACGCGTCCATATGCGATCGGCTCACGGCCGCGAGCGCTTTGCCGTCGGGCCAGCGACGGGTTTGGATCGATTGGGCGCGATCACCGCCGTCCGGCATCAAACAGAGCCGTTCGGCTTTTAGCCCGACGACGCCGCGCCAAATCTGACCACGCTTGGGTGCCGCTATAATGCCCGCAATTGGCACGCCATGCGTGACGATCGCCAGATTGACCGTAAATTCGTCGGTGCCAGCAAGGAACTCGCGGGTGCCGTCGAGCGGATCGACAATCACGAAGCTGTCACGCGGGTCGAAATTATTCGCGGCTTGGGGCGATTCTTCGGAAACAACCGGAACTCCGCGCAGCACTCGCGTCAAACCATGCAGGATGGCCGCTTCGGACGCCTCGTCCGCATTGGTGACCGGCGACTGGTCTGGTTTTGTCCGTTTAACGATGGCTTCCGGCGAAATTGCGCTGATCTGCGCGCATGCGTGCGCAATGATTGCGGTCAGATCATCCAGCTGTCGCGCCGCTTGAGCCGCCAGAATTTCGGAACCCGGCATTGCCTACCATGTCCTCTTGCGGTCCTTGGCTGCCGCGCAGGTGCGGTGTATCACCCCAGCGCCTCGGCACGACGACCGATTCGTTGATCGTGGGAGGGTGCATGCCCAGCGGAGACGAGTTTATGTCGGAATCCTCAATCGATGCGCTCGACCTTGCGGCATTGCTTTGCTCGCGGGTCTGTCATGACCTCATCAGCCCGGTGGGTGCCATAGTCAACGGGCTCGAGGTCCTCGAAGAGGAAAAGGACGAAGCGACCAAGCAATTCGCGCTCGATCTCATAAAAAGCAGCGCCGGCAAGGCATCTGCAAAATTGCAGTTTTGCCGCATTGCGTTTGGGGCGGCCGGTTCAGCCGGTGCCCAAATTGATCTGGGCGATGCGGAAACCATTGCACGGGGTTTTCTCGAGGATGAAAAGACCAAGCTTGCCTGGAACCCGCCCCGGGCACTTCTGGCAAAAAACAGAGTCAAATTGCTGCTCAATATGCTGGTCATTGCCGGCCAGGCTATTCCGCGCGGCGGCGTACTGACTGTCGATCCTATTGGGTCGGGCGACAGCATGGGGTTCAAGGTCAGTGCCGCCGGAACCAATGCCAAGGTTCCGCCGGCAGTGCCCACCCTGCTTGGAGGCGAAACCGGCGAGGGGCTTGATGCCCATCGCATCCAGCCTTTTTATGCGGGCCTTCTGGCGCGCGCCTGTGGCGTGAAAGCGACGGTGACCATGGAGGGAGAAACGGTCGTCGTCAGCGCGCAATAGGGTCATGCCGCAAAGATCCGGCGGTTAACGTCCCGTTAATGACGGACACCGCGTCGCCGATCCGCAACCAAAATTAAACGCTTCACCGACACACTGGCCGCGCTTCCGACGGAAAGCGGCGGACGGGCCAAAGCCTGTCGACGAAGGCGTTTTCATGGACGACCTGCTGCGGGAATTTGTCACCGAGACCAACGAGAGTCTCGACGTGGTCGACGTCGAGCTCGTGCGTTTTGAGCAGGACCCCAACAACGCCAAGATCCTCGATAATATCTTCCGCCTCGTCCATACAATCAAAGGCACCTGTGGTTTTCTCGGTTTGCCGCGCCTTGAAGCGCTGGCCCACGCCGCCGAGGCACTCATGGGCAAATTTCGCGACGGCGTCCCGGCATCAAGCGAAGCGGTCACACTCATTCTTGCGACCATCGATCGCATCAAGACGATTTTGGAATCGCTTGAAACGGAGCAGCGCGAACCCGAAGGCGCCGACACCGATCTCATCTCAAATCTTGAGCGTATGGTCGAGCGAGTCGGGCCTGCGGATGTACGGCAGAAACCCAATAGCGCGGTCGGCACCCTCATTCCGCAGGTCCTTGAACGTCCCCTGCGGCCCGACGAAGACACTCTCGATGATCTTGAGCGCGCATTTCGCGGCACGGCAGTCGAAGCCCCGCCGGCCAAGGCCGCCAAGCCTTCACCTGCCGAAGCATCCAATAAAGAAGACGACTCCGCCAAGGGAGCCAACCAATCGATCCGTGTCACGGTCGATACGCTCGAGCAGTTGATGACAATGGTGTCCGAGCTGGTGTTAACCCGCAATCAACTGCTTGAAATCGTACGCCGTCACGAAGAATCCGAATTCAAGACACCACTGCAGCGTCTTTCGAACGTCACCGCCGAACTGCAGGAAGGCGTGATGAAGACGCGCATGCAGCCGATCGGCAATGCTTGGCAGAAGTTGCCGCGTATCGTGCGAGACCTTTCCAACGAGCTTGGCAAGAAGATCGAGCTTGAAATGCAGGGCGCCGAAACCGAGCTCGACCGCCAGGTGCTGGACCTGATCAAGGACCCGCTCACGCACATGGTGCGCAACTCGGCGGATCACGGGCTCGAAACGGCTGAACAGCGACGCGCTGCCGGAAAACCCGAACAGGGGCTGATCCGGCTGTCCGCCTACCACGAAGGCGGCTACATCATTATCCGGATTGCCGATGATGGCCGCGGCCTCGATACTGAGCGGATCAAGGCAAAGGCGATAGCGCACGGGCTGGTGGCGGAAGCCGACGCCGACAAGCTTTCGGAAGCGCAGATCCACAAGTTCATTTTCGCGCCCGGATTTTCGACCGCTACCAAAGTCACCAGCGTATCCGGTCGCGGCGTCGGCATGGATGTCGTGCGAAACAATATCGACCAGATCGGCGGCACCATCGACGTCAAGTCGGTAGCGGGGGCTGGGTTGAGTTTCACAATCAAGATACCGCTCACGCTTGCTATCGTCGCCGCATTGATCGTAGAGGCCGGGGGCCATCGGTTCGCAATTCCACAACTGTCAGTCATTGAGCTCGTGCGCGCACGTAGCGGCAGCGAACATCGAATTGAACGCATCAAGGACACCCGGGTCCTGCGATTGCGCGACAAGCTGCTGCCGCTCGTGAGCCTCAGTCACCTGCTTGAGCTTGGCAGTGACAGGGAAGACATCAATGGCGGGTTCATCGTCGTAACTCAGGTCGGCAGTCAAACCTTTGGTATTGTCGTCGACGGCGTTTATCATACCGAGGAAATTGTCGTTAAGCCGATGTCGAGCAAGCTACGCTACATTCCAATGTTTTCAGGAAACACGATTCTCGGCGATGGATCCGTGATCATGATCATTGATCCGAACGGCGTTGCGCAAGCGTTTGGAACGACCGTCGCTTCACAATTGGCGGCTGCCGAGGCCGCGCAGAGCAAGCATGCCGTTGCAACGGAAGCCAGCACCTCGTTGCTGGTCTTCCGCGCCGGTTCGGCCCAGCCCAAAGCCGTCCCCCTGTCACTTATCACGCGGCTCGAGGAAATCGACGCGCAAAAAATCGAGCTGTCAAATGGCCGCCACATGATCCAGTACCGCGGACATTTGATGCCCTTAATCAGCATGAACGAGAACGTGCGTGTCAAAGGCGAGGGCGCGCAGTCATTGCTTGTGTTCTCCGATGGCAGCCGCTCGATGGCGCTGATAGTCGATGAGATCATCGATATTGTTGATGACAATCTGGATATTCAGGTTGCGAGCGACAATCCCGGAGTTCTCGGGTCCGCTATTGTGCGCGGACAAGCCACCGAAATCGTCGATGTCGGTCATTTCCTGCCTCTCGCGTTTGAAGACTGGTTCCGGCGCAAAGAGCAGGCCGTGCAACAGCGCCAGAGTACGTGTGCTGCTCATCGATGACTCTCCATTCTTCCTCAACATGCTGACCCCGGTGCTGCAGGCGGCCGGCTATGCGGTAACCGCCGTTAATTCGGCACAAGATGGTCTGATATTGCTCGGCGAAGGGCGTGCATTTCGATGTGGCCATTACCGACATCGAAATGCCGGACATGAATGGATTCCAGTTTGCCGAAGCCGTGCGCAGGCGACGCGCGCATCAGCGAGCTGCCGATCATAGCGCTCTCATCTGTGGTGTCTCCGGAGGCGATTGAGCGCGGGCGTCGCGTCGGCTTTCATGACTATGTCGCCAAGTTTGATCGGCAGGGCTTGATTGCTGCGCTCAAGGAACAGACCGATATCGGTCGAGCAGCATAATGGGCAAATCCATGAACCAGGCGGCCGACAACAGTCTCAGCGAATATGTAACTGCGATGATAGGTGGCCAGCTGTTTGGGCTGCCCATCCTGCGTGTGCAGGATGTTTTTGTGCCGGAACGATTGACGCGCGTTCCGCTCGCTCCGACCGAGATCGCTGGCGTGCTCAATCTTCGCGGTCGCATTGTCACATTGGTTGATATGCGTTGTCGGCTTGGGTTGGGGCGGCGAGATGATGAACAGGCCGCGATGGCGGTCGGGGTAAAGTCGCGTGGAGAATCATATGGCCTGTTGATCGATGGCGTCGGTGAGGTTCTCAAGCTCGACAACATCGCTTGGGAACCGAACCCGACCAATCTCGATCCGCGGCTGGCAAGCGTATCAACCGGAATTTACAGACTTGATGGCCAATTGTTGATGGTGCTCGATGTCGATCGTGTGCTCGACATCGCAGTTAATGCGGCCGCAGCGTGATGCGGCAAGAACGTTGAATGAATGTGAACCAGGGGCGAACACGAAGAGGCTGCAAGATGAAAACCTGTTTAGTTGTCGATGACTCAAGCGTCATTCGTAAAGTGGCACGGCGAATTCTGGAGGGCCTCGATTTCCAAATCGTGGAGGCCGAGGACGGAGAGCAGGCGCTCGAAGCGTGTCGGCGCCAGTTGCCGGAGGCAATCCTGCTCGACTGGAACATGCCCAAAATGGACGGTTACGAGTTCCTGCGGTCGCTGCGCCGGCTTCCTGGGGGCGACGGCCCTAAAGTGGTGTTCTGCACCACCGAAAATGATGTTGCGCATATCGCACGCGCCCTTCATGCCGGGGCCAACGAGTACATCATGAAGCCGTTTGACAAGGAGATTGTCGAGGCAAAGTTCCAGGAAGTCGGGCTCATCTGACCGCCGCTCCCGTCGTACCTGTCTGTGGTGATCAGTAAAGTTAGAAGAGTCCAATGAACTTGGTAGTCAATCCTTCTGCCGCTGCCCCCGTCAGCCGCCGTATCCGTGTTATGCTTGTTGATGATGCCGTCGTCGTCCGCGGATTGTTCGCGCGCTGGGTCGAATCAGAGCCCGATCTGGAAGTCGTCGCTACTTTGCGCACTGGCCGTGAGGCCGTAAACCAGCTCGAGCGTACCGACCCCGATGTCGTTGTACTCGACGTCGATATGCCGGATCTCGACGGCATTGCCGCCCTCCCTTTGCTGCTTGAGAAAAAGCGCGATCTCGTAGTGATCATGGCTTCCACGCTTACGCGCCGGAATGCCGAGATCAGCTTGCGGGCGCTGTCGCTTGGTGCGGCCGACTATATCCCGAAGCCCGGTAGCAACCGCGAAGTCAGCGCTTCCACAGTCTTCCGCCGCGATCTGATTGAAAAAATTCGCCAGCTCGGCCTCCGCGCAAAGCGGTTGAGGCATATAGGTGCGCCCGCGCGGTCTCCGCTGGACATCAAGGCCGCGCCGCCGATTGTGCCGCACCCGGTTGAAGACATTGACACGCCGATCAATCTGAGACCGATGCCACTGACCCCGCCAAGGGTTCTGCTCATTGGTTCGTCGACCGGAGGTCCTCAAGCGCTCAACAGCCTGATCGCGGAGATCGACGGCGTATTGCGGCGTGTGCCGGTCCTGATCACCCAGCACATGCCGCCGACATTTACATCGGTGCTCGCAGAACATCTTTCACGAATTGCCAAGCGCCCGGTGCGCGAGGCAGTCGACGGCGAAGAAATCAATGCCGGAGTGATTTATCTTGCGCCCGGCGGTAAGCATATGAAGGTCGCCCGGCACGACGGATCCGCCGTAATCGAGATAGACGACGGACCGATGGTGAATTTCTGCAAACCAGCTGTAGATCCCCTGTTCGAGTCCGCAGCCGAGGTTTGGGGAAACAAGGCGCTTGCGCTGGTACTCACGGGCATGGGCTCGGATGGTCTTGCGGGTGCAAGGAAGATCGTCGCCGCGGGGGGCCATGTACTGGCGCAAGACGAGGCGACGAGCGTCGTCTGGGGCATGCCTGGCCAGGTGACTAATGCCGGCCTCTGTTCAGCGGTTCTGCCGTTGCATGAGATATCCGGCAAACTGGTTCGGCTCTTCGGTGGGGAACGCATGTGACCCCGCAGGACTTTGATTATTTACGCAAGCTCTTGCGCGATCGGTCGGGCCTCGTCTTGGCCGCCGAGAAGCAATACCTCGCCGAAAGCCGGTTACTTCCGGTCGCGCGCCGCAACGGAATGAGCAATCTGAATGAATTGATCGATCGGTTGAGGAGCAAAGCGCCGGTCCCGCTGACCGCGCAGGTGGTTGAAGCGATGACCACCAACGAGACCTTCTTCTTTCGCGACAAGCTGCCGTTCGATCATTTTCGTGACACCATCATGCCTGCGCTGATTGCCGCGCGCGCACGCGAGAAACGTATTCGGATTTGGTGTACCGCCGCATCTACGGGCCAAGAGCCATATTCGCTTGCAATGTTGCTCAAAGGAATGGGCGCGGCGATTGCAGGATTTCGCATCGACATCGTCGCCACCGACCTATCGTGCGAGGTTTTAGAGAAGGCTAAGGCGGGCATTTACACGCAGTTCGAAGTTCAACGCGGCTTGCCGGTCCAGCTCCTCGTCAAATTCTTCGACCAGCGCGGCGAGACGTGGGAACTGGCGCCCGAACTGCGCGGCATGGTGCAGTTTCGGCCGCTTAACCTTTTGAATGATTTCTCCGCGCTCGGCACATTCGATATCGTGTTCTGCCGTAACGTACTCATTTATTTCGATCAAAGCAGCAAAACGGCGATCCTCGATCGTATCGCGCGGCAAGTTGCTGAGGATGGCTATCTTGTACTCGGCGCTGCCGAGACCGTCATCGGCCTTACCAACGCATTTAAACCCCTTGCGGACAAACGCGGATTGTATGTTCCGAATGGTAGCGCAAAACAATCCATCCAGACGAGCCGGCAATGTCATTCGCCTAGCTGCGATAAAGGCCTGACGCTCCCCGCTCGCCGAAATATTCTGGCATAAAAAAAATTTATGCCGTATTTCGCGTTGCTTTCCGTCCTCACACTGTGTCCTCATATCCGAACGAATCATATAGATTGAGATCGAGCGGGCTGGCGCGGTGACAATGAAGCGCGCGCGGGGGCTTGCCGTCCTCAATTTGGCAAGCATGGCTCGAAGGGGGAAAACGTACCTTGGTCGACTACGTCGATCCGGTGTTGGTCGTTGACGACCTCAACACGATGACGCGCATCGTGGATGGCATGCTGCGCAAATGCGGCTTTACAAACGTCGAGCAATGTCACGACGGTCAGACCGCGCTGCAAAAGCTGCGCGAAAAGCCCTTTCTTTTTATGATGACGGATCGTGAAATGCCGGGCATGAACGGTCTCGAACTTGGTGCGCGAAATTCGTGCCGACCAGAAAATCCGTAGTGTCCCGATTGTCATTATGTCTGCAAGCTCCGAAGCGCAGCACGCCGAGGCTGCAATCGCCGCGGGGGCCAATTTCTTCATGACCAAGCCGTTCAATCTGACCACATTGAAAGACGTGATCACCCAATTGATGCGGCCCCCCCAAGGTTAACCAACCTGGCTAGCTTTTGATTTCGGGCTTTCAGCGCTCATTCAAAATGCTAGGTTCGAACACGCCAGTAGCGCGTCTTCGGGGGTTCGACATGCAGCGACATAATTCCACGACACACCCATTCCGGCGGCCATTTATGCGGCCTCAGATTCTCCGGGGCGGGCTTGTTGTACTAGTTCTTATCGCCGTGTCCCTTGGTTTGACGCCGGTTGCAACTGCACTTGAGCTGCCTAAGCCGGAACCGGTACAGAAATATCTTGGAGCGTCCGCAACCGGCTCCAACTACAAGGTCAAGCCGATTGTGCGCAGTGACGGCGTGATGCGCATCTTCGACGTCGATACGTCGTACGGGAATTTCGCATTCGACGGCGTCGAGTTCACTAAATTGCGGCTACATGAACTCGATGCCGCTGCTGCGATCGAGAAAATGTCTCAGTCCGACGCGTTCGGGCAGGCGTTCGGGCGCGCGGCGCTGGGACCAATTAAATTCGGCGCCGACCTTATTACCAAGCCCGCTGATACGGTCGAGCGCTCGCTGAGCGGGATCGGCAACATGTTGGACCGTGTGGGAGCGGGGCTTTCAAACAATCGCGCCGACCGCGATAATCTGATGGAGAGTTTGCTCGGCGTAAGCGACACGCAACGTGAGCTTGCCGTGGAATTGGATGTCGATCCCTACACCGACTTTCCGCCCCTGGCGCAGAGACTCAAACAAATGGCCGGCGCGATGGCCGGCGGCGGTCTGCCAGTCAGGGCAGGGCTCGCTTTGGTGCCCGGCGGTGTCGGAATTGCGGTCTCGTCGGTCGCGACCGTAAGCGATGCGAAAGACACATTGCGTAGCAAGACGGCTGCTCAGGTCATTGCCGAGACCCGTACCATTCTGCTGTCGCTTAATGTCCCCCCGAAACCACCGACCGCCTCGAGGAGAATCGGAATTTTACGCCGGCAGACCTGCTGATCATGGCGCGCGCCTTGAAGAAGCTCGGTGCCGAGAACACGGCGGCATTCGTCGAGCACGCTGCAGGCGCCGGCTCGCGCAATGTGGCGTTCTATCATCGCCGTCGCGCCCAGATTTTGGCGGCGCGCAGCGCCGATCTCGGCGGAATTACTTCGTTTGTCATGATCGGTGGGCAGCCGATCAACATCACGCGAAACGGCAGCGTCGTTGCCGCATTTACATTCGATGATATCGCCTGGACCGAAATCCAGCAGCGAACATTCAGCGCGGCGACGGCTGAAATTCATCGTCTCAGGCCGGGCGCGCCGCGAATTCTTGCGGCCACCGGTAATGTGACGCCCATGGCTGCTGCCGAGATCAAAAAGCTCGGCTGGAAAGTCGTCCAGCTCAAACCGTAGTGCCGCGGCAGTTCGGCTACGACCAAATCCGATCCGTGCAGCGCCGGCCGGATTCGTCTGTATCATTGCATTTGCCCGAAACGCGGCGCTCATCGTCAAAAAACCCCGGCCTCTCGGCCGGGGTTAAATTTGAATGGCCCGAAGGCCGAGACCACGCAGACGCAACGCGGGGAAAAATCTGCGTTACGCTGGAATTCGTTCGTCGGCTTCGGTCGGCTCGCGCAGCACATAGCCGCGACCCCACACCGTCTCGATATAATTCTTGCCGGATGAGGCGTTGGCGAGCTTCTTGCGCAGCTTGCAGATGAAGACGTCGATAATCTTGAGTTCCGGTTCGTCCATGCCACCATAGAGATGGTTGAGAAACATCTCCTTGGTGAGCGTGGTTCCTTTGCGGAGCGAGAGCAACTCGAGCATCTGGTATTCTTTGCCCGTAAGGTGCACGCGCTGTCCGCCGACCTCCACTGTCTTGGTATCGAGGTTGACGACGAGATCGCCGGTGTTGATGACCGATTGAGCATGGCCCTTCGATCGGCGAACGATTGCATGAATACGGGCGATCAGCTCGTCCTTGTGGAATGGCTTGGTCATGTAGTCATCGGCGCCGAAGCCCAGACCCCTTACCTTGTCCTCAATGCCGGCGAGGCCGGACAGGATCAGGATTGGCGTCTTGACCTTCGACACGCGCAGAGAGCGCAATACCTCGAAGCCCGACATGTCGGGCAGATTCAGATCGAGGAGAATGATGTCGTAGTCGTAGAGTTTACCGAGGTCGACGCCTTCTTCGCCGAGATCCGTCGTGTAGACGTTGAAACTCTCGGATTTGAGCATCAGCTCGATGGATTGTGCGGTCGCGCTGTCGTCTTCAATGAGTAAAACGCGCATTTAAGTCCCCTTCTCGCCGCAACCGGGCCCTTGGGTCACGCCGCAGATTCGCGGCGAGTTTGAAAAAAACGCGGTGGGACAAACCGAATCGACACTATCGAGGCATGGTTAACAAAACCTGATTCTCCGGTGCAAGCGCGCCGTAGGCAGAGAGGCCCGAATTGGCGTAAGATCTTGCCAGAGAGTGATTTTTTGGCCACGTCCTGTCTAATGCCCTAGGTTAAGAATCGGGTCTAACCGACTCTGATGACTCGCCCCTTCCGTCCTGGCTGGGCGATTCTCAAGCCTTAAGTCCCGTGGACGAATGACCCAATGATTAACGACGCGGGTAAACACCAAGTTAATGGAACCGCCGGACCAGTAAGCCTAAGGGTCGGTTTATGGCAGGCGCCCTCTCAGGCCTGTTCGGCTCGCGTTCATCGTTTTTGTCCCCTGATGGTCCTCCGAACGACCGAGGCATCTAATGAAAGCGCTCGCCGAACAGATCATCGACATTGATGGTGTCGAGATTTTCGGCCGTGTGGTGGCGGTGCGCGGGCTCATGGTCGAGGTCGCGGGGCCGATCCATTCCATGTCTGTTGGCGCACGGTTGACCATTGAGACGGGTGGCAAGCCGATACCGTGCGAGGTCGTCGGTTTCTCCGGCGGTCACGCGCTCGCCATGCCCTTTGCAGCCCTCGACGGAGTGCGGCGCGGCTGCAGGGCAGTAGTCTCAAGCGCCGCTGGTGTCATTCGCCCTTCGGAGCGCTGGCTGGGGCGCGTGGTGAATGCGCGGGCTGAACCGATTGATGGGCAAGGACCGCTGCCGCCAGGACCGGCACCTTATCCCTACCGTGCCTCGCCGCCGCCAGCGCACGCCCGGCGACGTGTTGGTGAACCCCTCGATCTCGGTGTGCGAGCGCTAAACACGTTCATCACGGTTTGCCGCGGCCAGCGCATGGGCATCTTTTCAGGATCGGGTGTTGGCAAATCAGTGCTTCTATCCATGCTTGCCCGAAACGTATCGGCGGATATTTCCGTTATCGGCCTCGTTGGCGAGCGCGGCCGTGAAGTACAAGAATTTCTTCAGGACGACCTCGGTGCGGCGGGCCTTGCACGTTCGGTCGTCGTCGTATCCACATCGGACGAGCCGGCCTTGATGCGCCGGCAGGCGGCTTACCTGACCCTCGCCATCG
Organism: uncultured Pseudomonadota bacterium; assembly: GCA_963702605.1. Lineage (GTDB taxonomy): Bacteria > Pseudomonadota > Alphaproteobacteria > Rhizobiales > Xanthobacteraceae > Pseudolabrys. The sequence continues at coordinate 252,361 of CAVPDI010000023.1, read as the reverse complement.
CGGAATACTTCCGTGACCTCGGCAAGGACGTCCTGGTACTGATGGATTCGGTGACACGTTTTGCCATGGCACAGCGCGAAATCGGCCTCTCTGCGGGCGAGCCACCGACCGCCAAAGGATACACTCCGACCGTCTTCGTGGAACTGCCGCGGCTCCTGGAACGGGCCGGCCCCGGCACGGAGCAAGGTACGATCACCGGAATATTCAGTGTGCTGGTAGACGGCGACGACCATAATGAACCAGTGGCGGATGCGGTCCGCGGTATTCTGGATGGCCATATCGTCATGGAGCGCGCGATCGCCGAACGGGGGCGCTACCCGGCCATCAACGTTCTCAAATCGATCTCGCGCACGATGCCAAGGGCGGCGGACCCCGCCTATCTGCCTGCCATAAATCGCGCACGGCAGGTCATGGCGACCTATGCAGACATGGAGGAGCTGATTTGGCTTGGCGCCTACCGCGCCGGATCAAGTGCTGAAGTGGACGAGGCGATAGCCTTGCACAAGCCACTGGAAGACTTCCTAGCCCAGCTTAAGGAAGAATCAACGACTATGGCAGAGGGCTATCAGTGGTTAGAGCGGATTCTCCGGGGCGAAGAAACACAAAACTAACGTTATTGCGGCACAGTCGGCCAGATTGGTCCAGAACGCGCGCGTGGCTCTGGCGGCGATGCCCAGCCGCGGCCGCGTATTCGGGGGCTTCGGGGAGTACCTAGTCGATGAAGTCACGCGAAACACTTATTCGTCTGAAGAAGTTTCAGGTCGACGAGAAACGGCGCAAGGTCGCCCAAATCGAGGCGATGATCGCCGAATTCGACCGCATCGCCGGCGAGCTCGAACGCGAAATCAAGATGGAGCAAGATCGCGCCGGCATCCACGATCCAGCTCATTTTGCCTATCCGACCTACGCGAAGGCGGCGACCACGCGACGCGAAAACCTCAAGCATTCGACCGATGAACTGCGCGTGCAGCTCGATGATGCCAAAGCAGCTCTCGGCGAAGCCTTTGAAGAACTCAAAAAAGTGGAAATGCTGGACGAGCGCGACCAGCAGAGGGAGAAAGCCGAGGAAAACGCGCGCGAGCAGGCCGATCTCGACCGTATCGCTGCGCTGCGCTTCAACGCCGGCGCGGCGTAGCATTATCGCGCAATTGATTACGGCGCCGGTGACGGCGCCGCTTTGCGTTGTGGCGCCGAAGAAGTCGCGACCCAAATTCCAGCGAAAACCGCTACCAGTCCGCCAACCAAGTTGAGTGTTATCGGTTCGCCGACCAACTGGGTTGCCAGCAATCCGGCGGCGATCGGATTGACGGTCATGGTGTTCGCGACCAGTGTGGGCGTCGTGCGCTGCAATGCCAGCACCCACAGTATGAATGCCAAGGCGCCCCCGGCCACGCCGAGGTAAATTGCAGCCGTCCACTGCGGTGCCCTGAAATCTGCAAGGCTGGTTATGCCACCGCTCACCACATCTATCGCAACAAGCACGATCGCTCCAGCGCCCATGCCAACGCATAAATATCCGAGCGCACTTGCACGCTGAATAAACCGCCGCGACCAGACATTGTAAAATGCCATGCACAGGACCGCACCGGCCATAATCAGTTCACCGCGCCATGCACCCTCAGGCGCCGTTCCAAGGCCGGATGCCAGGGCGGCAAATACGCCGAACATGGCAATTGCAACTCCGATCGTCTTACGCAAGGTCAACTGTTCGACGTGGAGGAGGGCTGCAACCACCATTGTCTGCAATGGCAACGTCGACAATGCGAGGCTCGCGCGGGCAGCCGTCGTGTAGGAAACAGCTAAATTGTAGAAGACAAAAAACAGCCCGAAAAAGCAGATTTCAAGAATGGATACCGCAAGCCAATCCGCTCGCGGCGGGAGCTTTGACCGCAGCAGAAGCGTGACCGGCAACAGTACGATGAACCCGATGCACCATCGCAGAAGCGCGAGGGTCAACGGGTCCGCATTGCCGACCAAATAGCGGGTGACAGCGGCTGCCGATCCGCCCAGAAAGCTTGATGCAAGAGCGATCAACACGCCGCTTGCGTGATTCATGGGAATCCGTCCCATCGAAGAGTCTTCGTCTCAGCTGTTTGGGTTCGCGCAGCGAAGTTTCGGATACCCTGCCCGGTATTGATCGCGCAGAAAAGCCTTGCTGCGAGCCGCGGCAGTCCGGCCGATCGGGTATATTAGCCTTCATCTAATAAAACAGCGGCTTTGCTTTAATGACAGGCCGCCCTGGGTGCGATGTACTTTCACTCGGCGCAACTTTTCCTTGTTTCGCCTTTTGCGATCCGGGCAACTCACATCAAACCTCACGTTGCGGCAAATCCAGATGATGGCAAAAAAGTCCCCGAACCCGACCGACAAGTATGTCGGATCCCGTGTGCGCATGCGCCGCCTCATGCTGAGCATGAGCCAGGAAAAACTCGGCGAAAAACTCGGCCTGACATTCCAGCAGGTCCAAAAATACGAAAAGGGCACGAACCGTATTGGCGCCAGCCGCCTCCAACACATCTCGCAGATTCTGAAAGTGCCGGTGTCGTTCTTTTTCGAGGGCGTGTCCCCCGGCTCGCGACAGGCCGATGATGCCGCTGCCAAAGGACCCGTGACCGACTACGTCTCCGATTTTTTGTCGAGTTCCGACGGCTTGGCGCTGACCAAGGCATTCACGAACATCAAAGATTTGAAATTGCGGCGCCGCGTCGTTGACCTGGTGGAGGAAATCGCCGGTGATCAGCGATAGTAACGAGCCGGGCAGAAACTTAGCGCGCGTCAGTTCTAGAAGGAAGCCGCGAGTTCGCGTGCACCTTGTGCCTGTGTTCCGCGCTGCATCTTATTTTCGATATCGGCGACGAGATTAGCGACCACACCCGTGCGTCGCGCGACAGGGTTGCGCTCATAGCCTTGCTGCTGAAAGAAATTCGCGGTCGGCACCCGCGTCCGCAAATCTTGCGGCATTGATACTATGTCAAAACCATTCCCATCGCCCGTCAAGTTCATGATTTCAAGTTCGGCGGGAGTCAGTGGTGCTGAAAAACCTTTGCTGCGGGCAAACCGCACTGAATTGGTCAGCTTCTGGACCTGCAGCAGCGGACCAATGTCGATGTCAAGCACGGCTGCATGGATACCAAAACCGCCGGCGGTCGTTTTCGCCAGGCGATCATGTTCGCTCCAACGGTCGGGCACCGAGCGGGAAAAAGCAATCATCCGCTTGAGCGCATCGATTTTGCGTTCCATGACAAGCTTTGGAGTGCCGCCGAGGCTATTTGCCTTCAGCCGCAAGGCGGCAGCGATCCGTCCGCCATGCTCGGCAAGCAGCGAGACCGAATTGGTGCTCAGCAATTGATTATAGCCGATTGCCGGTGAAATCGCGCGCGCCCCCGGCCTATAGGGGACCAATCCGGCCTGCGAGTTATAAGTACCGTTGCCACCGGTCTCAAAAACGTAGACGCCGACAATCTGATCACGCGTCAGTCCTGCTGCCAGTGCGGCTTTTGCATAGGCTCGCTTGAAATCGAGATCGCTTGCGGGCCTTTGTGGTACGAAGCCGAACTGTTCAACAGCGTTTTGGAGAAAATCGGCGACCACCGGAATCTCCGGACGTTCTGGTGCCGGTGGGGCAGGGGCGCGCGGGTCGATTGGGCGCGGCGGCCCCGTATAGATCGGTGGTTGGCTCAGGACGTAGTCCTCGAGCCCGATCGGCTCATGATTGCGGCGTTTGGCATTGCGCCCGCGGCGCTTTGCAGCAACGGCGTCCCAGTAGGACGCGGCTTGGGCGTCGTAACTGTTACGCGCGGCCTGATATTGGGCGAGCCTCGCCTGATAGTCTGAGATGCCAATGTCCGGACGGGCGCTTTGAGCCTGCGCATACGCTGTCAAAGGCAGAAAGGCAACTGCCAGAAGACCGAAGACCCAGATTGGAGGCATCTTCATCCTTGTGTTGTCGGACAATTTTGTTGATTCGACCACTTCACAACAAAGCGCGCCGCAAATGCGGCGCGTCCATGCAGGAAGCCGAAACTTGCGGACGGCTAGCGAACGGTCGGTGCGTTACGATTGGTGAACACGACCGGGCCGCCAGCCTTGATGACGGTCGGATTCTGCGCGGTCATGATGTCGGTACCGAGATTTAGCTCTCGCGCCGATATGCCGATCACGGCAATCAGCAGGGCTGCAGCCAACCCCACCACCACGATCTTGAGGTGGGTATTGCGGTCAGCGGTGTACATCGACCAGTTCATGACATCCTCCGGGGATCCTGTTCCTTTGTCGCCTCGTTCCGACAAAAGGTTCACCCCCGCTTCGAGCCATTAACGTAGGTACGGGGCCACGGTTCCCAAGGATGCATCACGGATCGTTGAATTCAGCGTGATCGGGGGTCAGTTTTGCTGATCTGGCGCCAATTTGGCGCCAATTCGCCCAAGTTCGCGCCCCCAAGCGGCAATTGCGCCGGAACGCCGCTAGATGCTGGCGACGGTCTTGAGACGCGCGCGTGGGTGGATCTCGCCCTGGGAGAGAACAGGGGTCTGGGCGCGGAAGCGCTCGACGATGCCACGGACGAATGGTCGGATGTTCGACGAAGTGACCAGCACCGGAGCCTCACCTTCGCGGGCCGCCTCCTCGAAGCGTTCGCGGACAATTGTAATGAATTCAGAGAGCCGCGAGGGTTGCATCGCCAGTTGCCGGTCATCGCCTTGACCAACCATCGACTCTGCAAATGCCTGTTCCCATTTGGCCGATAATGCGATGAGCGGCAGGTAACCGCCGGGGCTCGTATGCTGTGCACAGAGCTGGCGAGACAACCTTGCTCGGACATGTTCGGCGAGCGTCGCCGGATTCCGCGATCCGGCAATACCGTCGGCAATTCCTTCCAGAATCGTGGCGAGGTCGCGGACCGAGACGCGTTCGGCGAGCAGGATCTGCAACACGCGTTGGATGCCCGATACCGTAATTAGGTTCGGCACAAGATCCTTGACCAGGTCGGCCTGGTCCTTCGGCAGTTCCTTGAGAAGTTTCTGTACCTCGCCGTAGGAAAGGAGTTCGGCCATGTTGCTCTTGAGCAGCTCGGTCAAGTGCGTCGAGAGCACGGTAGCAGCGTCGACGACCGTATAGCCCTTCATTGACGCGTCTTCCTTGTGAGACGCGTCAATCCAGGTCGCTGGCAATCCGAAAGTCGGCTCCGTGGTATGGGTTCCGGGCAATTTTACCTGGCCGCCGGCCGGATCCATGACCATGTATTGACCCGCCCAGACCTTACCACTGCCTGCCTCGACTTCTTTGATCTTTATGACGTACGCGTTCGCGTCGAGTTGGACATTGTCGAGAATGCGTACCGCCGGCATCACAAACCCCATTTCAACTGCCAGGGAACGCCGGAGTGCCTTGATCTGTTCGGTGAGGCGGTCGGTGCCGTCGGGTCCATTGACCAGTGGCAGCAACGCGTAACCAAGTTCAACCTTCAAGTCGTCGATCTTAAGCGAAGCTGCGATGGGTTCATCCGCCGTATCGGTCTTTGCAGCGGTCGCGCTTTTGCTTCCCTCGGCAGCTTCAGTGAGCTTGGCGCGTTTGTCGACAATGAAGGCAAGGGCTGTCGCACCGCCGCCCAAGGCGAGGAATGGAACCATCGGTATGCCAGGCAGCAGAGCCATCACCAGCATCACCGCTCCCGACATGCCAAGCGCCTTGGGATAGCCGGAAAGCTGCTTGAGCAGTGCTTTATCTGCCGCTCCTGCGATGCCTGCTTTCGACACGAGCAGGCCGGCAGCGGTGGAAACGATCAGCGCAGGCACTTGCGTCACCAGGCCGTCACCGACGGTAAGGATCGTATAGGAATGCGCGGCATCGGTGAATGTCAGCCCTTGCTGGACGATGCCGATAATCATGCCGCCAATGACGTTGATAAAGACTACCAGCAGTCCCGCGATAGCATCGCCGCGGACGAATTTGGAGGCGCCATCCATGGCTCCAAAAAAGCCACCCTCGTCTTCCAGCTTCTGGCGCCGCCGTCTCGCTTCCTTCTCGTCGATGAGGCCAGCCGACAGGTCGGCGTCGATTGCCATTTGCTTTCCGGGCATGGCGTCCAAGTGAAAGCGGGCGGCAACTTCAGCGATACGACCGGAGCCTTTGGTGATGACCACGAAATTTACGATGACCAGAATCGTGAATACGATGATCCCGATCACGAAGTTCCCGCTCATGACGAAATTACCGAAGGCCTCGATCACGTGACCGGCGGCATCAGTGCCCTCATGGCCGTGTGCAAGAATGAGGCGCGTCGAGGCAAGGTTGAGCGCGAGCCGTAACATAGTCGCGATCAGCAGCACGGTTGGAAAAGCGGAGAATTCCAGTGGCGCGTGAATGAACAGCGCCGTCATCAGGATCAGGACCGAGAAAATAATCGAAATTGCAAGGGAGAAATCAAGCAGCAGCGGCGGAAGCGGCAGTATCAGCACCACCAGGATAGTCAGCACGCCAATCGCGAGTGCGATGTCGCCGCGTTTGAAGAATGCGCCGATGTCACCAAGGCTAGGTAGTTTGATGCCGCTGACGGCGTTTGCCGGGGCGGCTGTGATGTCGCTCATGCCTGACGCTTCGCTCGGCGCATGGTCTGATCCGAAGACCGGCTCCCTGTCTCCAGGACATGCACTACCGCCAATCCCGGGCGGCTCGGACGCGGACAATAACTAAGTCATCAAACTGGAACCCCGCACCATTTGAGGTGCCAGAGTAGAGAGTCGCGGTGGGCCGATACCCCTATCCCCGGCAATATTTGCCCATTTTATGGTTAGCGCGGGGTTAACGGGTTACCGGCGCGACGAAAAACGACCGAGCCCTTCTCAGGGAAAGGGAGGTTGAAAATCCAGGTCCATCGAAGCGAGTTGCGCTGAGCATTCAGCCCGGCACGACTCGCAAAGCCTTCCGCATGGCGACGAACGCGGCACCGAAAGATCCGGGGTCAATCGCGAAGTGGCGGAAAATCGTGGCTGCCATCGGGGCGGAGGGGCACCGGTTCGGTCCCGACGACGGCGATCAGGTCAAGACTTCCGTAAAGGTGGGGAAACAGCTCCCCACCGCGCGAGGGCTCCAATTTCAGGCGGTTTCCAAGCCTGGAGGGATCGACACTGATGAGGACGAGGTCGTTTTGGCCGGCAAAGTGCTTAGCTGCAGTTTCGCCGACTTGTTCGGCCGTCGAGAAATGAATGAAGCCGTCGCGCCGGTCCGCCTCCGAGCCTTGGAATTTTCCAGCAAGCTCGGCTTCGAGCCAGAGCGGAGCGGGACAAATTTTATAGACTAAATCTGTCATAGGGGACGTCTATGTAGTTGGACGCCCAACGATTATCAGGCTGAGGCCTTTCCTGCATAGCTCCATTCCGAAATCAACCTTGAATTGCTGCAATTTACTATGCATATCCCCGGCAAATCCTTCACGGAGACATCATGCGGCAGACTGCAGAATACCTAATCGAGACGGCGGACCAATGTAGCGGGTTGGCCCGGGAAGGCCGGGCACTGGTCGAGCGACTGGAATCCCTTCGCGACGACCTAATTGCCAAGGCGGTCGAGCTCGATACAGACAGGCAAAAAGCCGAAAAGAAATTCGGCAGCCCGATCCAGGATTAAGCGTCAAAGCGAAACTGAAGCATCAAATCCGGAAAGCCCGGCGCACGCGCCGGGCTTTTTTTACTAAGCCGCGCCCTTGAGTATTTCGCCGCCATGAGGGGGCGGAATGGGTGCGCCGTCCGCAGCATATTCGTTGAGCTTGTTGCGCAGTGTCCGGATCGAGATGCCGAGAATGTTGGCTGCGTGTGTACGGTTACCCAAGCAGTGCTTGAGTGTTTCAAGGATGAGATCGCGTTCCACTTCGGCCACCGTACGGCCAACCAGGTTACGCGTGACCTGATCCGCCGCTACCGCAGCGTGAGTGGCGACATCGGTGCCACGAGCCTGATCGAGCCGCGCGCCATCCGGCGAGAGAATTCCGTCAATGCCGATTTCAATGCCGCTCGAGAGCAGTACGGCACGGTGCAACGTATTTTCGAGTTCGCGCACGTTTCCCGGCCATCGGTTGGTATTGAGCGCGCGGCGAGCATCGGCCGACAGGGGACGCGAAGGCAGCCCATTCGCCTGCGAGTATTTCTTGATGAAGTGCTGTGCCAACTCGCCGATGTCGGCCGGTCGCTCGCGCAGGGGCGGAATTTTGAGGTTCACCACATTGAGGCGGAACAGCAAATCTTCGCGGAATTTTCCTTCACGTACCGTGTCCGTAAGGTTCCGATTTGATGTTGCGATGATCCGAATATCGACCGGAACGGGGCGATTGCCGCCCACGCGATCGATGACGCGTTCCTGAATGGCGCGGAGCAATTTTGCCTGCAGGCGCACATCCATCTCGGAAATTTCGTCAAGCAGGAGCGTGCCGCCGTTTGCTTCCTCGAATTTGCCGATGCGCCGGCCAAGGGCGCCTGTGAAAGCGCCTTTCTCATGCCCGAACAACTCGGATTCGAGCAAATTTTCCGGAATCGCTGCGCAATTGACCGTGATAAAAGGCCTCTTGGATCGGGTACTCCGGCCATGCACGTAGCGCGCGAGCACTTCTTTGCCCGTGCCGCTTTCGCCGGTAATCAGCACGGAAGCATCGGAGCCTGCGATTTGCTGCGCAAGTTTGACGACCTTCGCCATTGAGTTATCGCGATAGATCATTTCGCGCGTGTCATCAGCAACTGCCGCCAGCACTGCCGCAATCAGATCGGGGTCGGGTGGCAGCGGGATGTATTCCTTTGCGCCGGCATGAATGGCGTTCACGGCTGCGCGTGCGTCATTCACGACGCCACAGGCGACAATCGGAACGTGAATGCGCTCTGCGTCGAGCCGCGTATTGAGGTCGCGGATATCGAGGCTAACGTCCACCATGAGCAAATCGGCGCCGCGTCCGGAACGCAGCACGGCAAGAGCCTGGTCGTTGCTTTCGGCATGAGTGACGCTTGCGCCCTTTTCCATTGCAAGTTTGGTCGCGGTGGTGAGCTGTCCGCCGAGCGTGCCGACAATGAGGAGTTCGCATGGCTTAGCTCCCTATCATTCGAGAGAAATGGCGGATGAGCGAGCGCATCAGTTGTGATCCGCCTTGATTATTTCGGTCATGGTTACGCCGAGTTTGTCTTCGACGAGCACAACTTCACCGCGTGCGACAAGCCGGTTATTTACATAGATGTCGATCGCTTCACCCACCTTGCGGTCGAGCTCCAGGACAGCGCCTGGGCCAAGCTTCAGCAAGTTGCCTACTTCCATGTGAGCCCGGCCAAGCACAGCAGACACCTGAACCGGGACATCGAACACCGCTTCAAGATCGGCAGCACCACGATTGACGATTTCGCTGTCCGAAGGCGCGAGTGTGCCTGCGTCCGCTACGACCTGCACATCGCCGGCATTTTCTAGGTCGGGGAGCGGTACCTTTGTGTCGTCGTCACTCATTGCTGCGGTCTCCGGAATATCTATGAAGTGGGCGCATTGCGCGCCGCTATGTAGCGGGCAACCATTTCGTTGATCGCCGCCGTCGTTGCTGCCTGATCGCGCACCATGCCGCCGTCGGCCCATTCGATCCGGCAGTCACCCGGTGCGAGCGTTTTGTCGGATATGACCGCCAACCGGCCTTCGAATCCGCGCGCGCGCGCAATCTCCTCGATCTTCTCCTTCGCCGATTCGTAGATATCCTTGGCGATACGGACAGCGACGTGTGGCGTCGACACCAGTTGGTGAAAGCATTCGGTCGCAAGTGCGGAAATTTCGGCAAACGGTTCGCGTGCGACCAGCTCAGGAGCGAGCTTGGCTCCGACCGCGACCGCAACTTCCACAGCTTCGGTCTCGTGTCGCGTTTCGATGGTGGTAAGGGCGCTGTCAAGCCGGCCAAGAGCATCGGCAATCACGGACAGCGCGCCGGCCACGCGTTGGGCGGTTTCCTGCTGCGCCTGTTCCTGGCCGGCGGTAAATCCGTTTCGATAGGCTTGGGACTCGGCGTCCGCACGCCGCCGCTCATGCTCGACCAAGGAAATGGTCGGCTTTTCGCCGCTGGCAAAATCCTCGTCGAAAAGATATTTTGCGGTCGCCTTCATCGTATTCCTGATGGATCAATAAATCAGTTCGTCTTCGCCGCGGCTCTTCGAGATAAGGATTTCACCTTTAGCGGCGAGATCCTTGGCGACATTGACCAGAAGTGCCTGCGCTTCGTCGACGTCGCGCAGTCGGACCGGACCCATCGCTTGCATGTCTTCGACAAGCAGTTTGGCCGCACGGCTCGACATGTTCGTAAAGAAGAACTGGCGCACCGTTTCGTTTGCACCTTTGAGCGCCACCCCAAGCTTGTCTTTGTCGATATTGCGCATCAGCGTTTGTGCCGAGCCTGTGTCGAGCTTCACCAGGTCGTCGAAGGTGAACATCAGTGCCTTGATACGCTCCGCGGCATCGCGATTTTCCTCTTCGAGCGCGGTGAGGAAGCGGGTTTCCGTCTGCCGATCAAAATTATTGAAAATTTCGGCCATCACTTCGTGCGCGTCGCGCCTGCGCGTTTGCGACAGGTTCGACATGAATTCGGTACGCAGCGTTTGTTCGACGCGCTCGATCACTTCTTTCTGCACCGCTTCCATTTTCAGCATGCGATTGACGCAGTCGAGCGAGAGATCCTCAGGCAGGATCGACAGAACGCGCGCGGCATGCTCCGGACGCAGTTTTGAAAGGACGACTGCGACAGTCTGTGGATATTCGTTCTTGAGATAGTTCGCCAACACCTCTTCTTGAACGTTGGCCAGCTTTTCCCACATGTTGCGGCCTGCGGGACCGCGAATTTCGTCCATAATGCCGCCAACGCGCTCTGGCGGGAGGTATTGTTTGAGCAGCCGCTCGGTCGCATCGTAGTTGCCAAGTAGTGCGCCTGACGCGGACATGCGCCCGACGAATTCCAGCAGCAACTGCTCGACCGACTCGGCTTCGATCGTGCCGAGCGAGGACATTACGATGGAGATTTCGCGGAGTTCGTCGTCGTCGAGCAAGCTGAAGATTTTGGCGCCATATTGTTCGCCGAGAGAAAGCATGAGAACTGCAGCGCGTTCCGGTCCCGTCAGCTTGCGCGTACGCTCCTGCGGTTGCGGGCGTCGCGAAAGCTCAGCCATGAGTCCGCCAATATCGTCGCGGCCCGTCTTTTCCTTGTCTCTTTTGCTTTCGGCATAGGCTGACGGCATGGCTTATGCAGCATCCTCGTGGAGCCAATTGCGGATGATGGAGACGGCTTCATGCGGGTTTTTCTCGGCGAGTTCGCCTACCTTCTGGACCGACTGGGCGTGAACCTGCCCCTGTACCTTTGCGATATCGATCATCGCGGAGGTGCGGTTCGAAATCGCGACAGCCTCGTCACCGCCGACGATTGAAACATTGGGGCCGCCGGTGGACGTTATGCTGCCATGCACTCCAGGCAGTGTTACGCCGCCCGACGCTGTTGCTTCGGCAGTTGCGACCGGAACAGCAACAGCGGCCGTGGCAAAGGGTGTCTGCGCGCCTTCGGGCGTAATGACCCGACGGACCAGCGGCCGGACCACCATGAACAGCACGACAAGACCGAGCAGCACCATCACGCCTTTCTCGGCGGCGCCCATAATGTCGTCCTTGGTGAATTGAAGATAGCTCATCCACCCGGTCGGCTCATTGATCGGCGATGGTGTAGCTTCGGCGAACCGGAGATTGACCACCTCAACCTGGTCGCCGCGTTTGGCATCGAACCCGATTGCTGAACGTACCAGCGCAGTGATGCGATCGATTTCTTCTTTCGGGCGCGGCTGATATGCAACCTCGCCTTTGTCGTTTTTGCTGTAAATCCCGTCGACAAGGACAGCCGCCGAAATACGGTTGACACGCCCTGCCTCGATGACCTCGGTCTTGGTTGTGCGCGAGATTTCGTAGTTGACGATTTCCTCGGTTTTCCGCGTTTGATCGCCTCGATTGCCGCCTTCGGCTGGTGGTTTGTTACCGCCAGGCAATTCGGTGCCGACCGATACCGAGCCGTCTTTGTTGTCCGTGGTGGCAGACTGCTCCTCGCGCGTCTGGCTTGACCGCAATACTCGGCCGTCCGGGTCGAACTTATCCGAGGTCTGGGTAATGCGATTGACATCGAAGTCGGCGTTGATCTGCACACGGGCGTGGCCCGGACCAACAACTGACGAGACAATGGTCTCGACCTCGTTACGCAGGCGATTCTCGTACGCGAGCTTGCGCTCGTCGGAGCTCACACCGTTGAGGGGATTGTCCGGGGTGGCGCCGTCGGCAAGTAATTTTCCGGTTTCATCAATTACGGAGACGCGCTCGGGCTTGAGGCCATTGACGGCAGTCGCGACCAAATGTCGAATGGCCCGAACCTGCTGCGGCTCCAGTGTTCCACGCACCTTGAGTACAATCGACGCGGAGGCATCCACTTTGTCGCGCGAGAATAGCGGCCGTTCCGGAAGGACGAGATGGACGCGTGCCGCTTCGACCCGGTCGATGCTGCGAATGGTGCGGGCAAGCTCACCTTCGAGCGCGCGCAGATGATTGATGTTCTGGATGAAACTGGTGGTGCCGAGCGCATCGGTCTTGTCGAAGATTTCGTAGCCGACGCCGCCGCCTTTTGGGCAGGCCGGATTCAGCGAGCTTCATTCGCAACCGGGCGACCTTGTCTTTAGGGACCATTATGATCGTGCCGTCGCTCTTGAGCTGATAAGGCACGGCCTGGCGATCCAGGTCCTTGATGATCGACGCGCTGTCGTCGACCGAAAGGTCGGTGAAGAGCGGCACCATCTGAGGTGCCGTCATCTGAATCATGAGGAATGAGAAGAAGCCGATCAGGGCGAGCGTTACTGCGGCCATCGCCGCCAACCGCGCAGCACCCAGCGACTTCACAAAATCGAAGAAGCCTTGCACCGGTCTTGTCCCACCCGCAGAAGCGCCAATCGCGCCTCACCCGGCAAGATTTGCCCAGTTTAAGGTTAGCGTCCGGTTAATACAGCTCTTGCCCCCACCAAAGAAATCAGCACGTGCGCTCGCGCGAATGGAGCCACCGGCGTTTCGCGCCGATGCTCAGTACGCAACAGCGGCTATTTGAGTTATTGGCGGTATTGCTGAATGCGGGTCGTGCGCAGGCCGGCGAGGCCGTGCTGGTCGATCGAATACTGCCAGGAAAGGAATTCCTCGACAGTGAGCGTATAACGCGCGCAGGCCTCTTCAAGCGACAGCAAGCCGCCCCGGACCGCGGCGACCACCTCTGCCTTACGGCGGATGACCCAGCGCTTGGTTGTTGGCGGCGGCAGATCCGCAATGGTCAGCGGACTGCCATCTGGCCCGATCACATATTTGACCCTCGGGCGATGGGGTTCGGTCATTGGTACACTCACAAAACGAGACTCGACTGACAGTTACGGCAGAAAAGCTACAGGTCCCGGCTTAAAATTTGCCTAAGCATGGCAAATACATCGGGCAATGTTTGCCGGGTTCCCGCTAACCTTTTGGTTACGGGTGGCGGCGGTTAGTTTGGCGCCGATCACGGCGGCAACAAACACTGGTAATTGCAGGGGGTTATCTGCGGCGGCGGTTCCGCCATCGCCGGACGCTGTAAAATGCGCAGGTTTTGGCCCTTTTGCAGTGCTGTCCGCAAAGGAGGCCAGCGCAATCGATTGCGGAAATATTGCGTTTAGCCGTAACGAGCGCATCTCTGCTGACGAAACCAGAGACTTCGGAACAAGCTAATTAGTCGGCCGCACTATTCGCTTGATCTTGTCGAGGGTGTAGTTTTGTCCGTTGATCGAAAGCTGCGGCGGATCCTGAGTGAGATCAACCGAATCCACCACCGCCTGTACCTCGGTCGAGATTGCGACCGACTGCTGATTGGTATCTACGGCGGTGGCGGTCAGTGTGTAGTTTCCCGCCGGCCAAACTCGCCCGTCATTGCCGCGCCCGTCCCAAGTGAAATTCTGCGTACCAGGATTGACTGCAAAGTTACCGGTGTAGGCAGTCTGGCCCGTGGAATCCTTGATCGTGATGGCCGCGGTGGAAGGCTTGGTGACGTTGAAGCTCCAATTGGCTTGGCCGTTGGCCAATTGTGCCGTCGCGCCATCGACGACAACCGTGGCGCCGACATAGGCGAGGGCGGTGGTCTGCTGCGCGCTTTTCTCCAACGAAACCAGGCTTGAGAGCTGGTCGTTGGATTTCATTTGTTGCTCGACTTGCGCGAATTCCACGAGTTGTTGGGTGAACTGATTGGTGTCGAGCGGGCTTAGTGGATCTTGATTTTTTAATTGCGTGGTCAGCAACTGCAAGAAGGTGGTGAAATTGCTGGCGATCTCCGTGTTGTCGATCGCATTTGAAACAGTGCTGCCGCTCGTCGCGGCCGGCGTGGTCGGAGGTGTAGATGTAATTGTTGTCATGTGACCCTCAGACGCGGATGTCCAGACCGCTGCCTTGTCCGGCGAGACGGCCATAGGTTTGCGGAATTAGGTCGATTGTCGGCAGCCCTTCATCTTTCACTAAAAGCTGTGCCGTATCGGCGTTGCCGCTTGCCTGCTGCTGACCCATGGATTGATCGCGTAGAGAAAATTGCAGACCATTGTCGGTGGTTTTGAGCCCCGCGTCCTGTAACGCGCGTTCGAGGCCTGAGGCATCGCGTTGCAAAAGGCTAAGCGTGTCGGCGCGGTCGACAGTCAAGCGCGAGGTCACGTTGCCATCACGGTCGACATCAAGGCGCACTTCTATGCGGCCGAGTTCGGGCGGATCGAGGCGGATCTCGAAGCGATTTTTACCCGCGAGGGCCTTGCCGGCGATCTCAACAGCTATGTCTGATAGCGGGATAGCGACCGCCTGTGGTCCAGGTTGCGATATGAGACTGGCGGGCGCTGTGACGACGTCAGCTGTGTGCGACGATGCGGTGACCGCCGTCTGCTGTATCAGCGTGTCGCCTGTTATCTGAGGGACCAGAACATTGGCCTCTACTCGGGGCGCCGCGTTTCCGTCGGCCTCCGGGTGGTGGCCGCTGCCTGGTGGAATTTCACCTCGAGCCTGAGAGATGAGATTGTTTGTCGGCATCGCCCGCCGCGTGTTGGCCCTTATCCTCGGTCTGGGCTGGCGTTGTTTCCTTGGCTGAGAACTGTGGATCGCCGGCCAACGCCTCAATGGTTTGGCCGTCGTCGGTGCCCGTTCTTGTCGGAAGCTGTCGACTTACGATCATCCGCGATTTTGCCGGCTGTGATTTTCGGCTGGTCCGGATTGAGTTGTTTCAGTTGTACCGCGGCATCGACGTTGAGCGATGCTTGTTGAGCCGGCTGTTCCAGCTGGTTGGTGCCGGCTGGCGCCGTCACGGGTGGTGCAACCGGCGCCGGAGCGGCGGCAATCGCCTGCGAGGTTGTGAGTGTCGAGACAGCGTCATTTTGCGGGGCCGCGCTTGAATTGTCCGTTTTCTGGTCGCTTCCCGTCTTATGGTCGTCATCTGTCTTGGTACTATCGGCGATGTCGGATGCAGCCCCGGCGCTTTCGGCGGCCTTACTGCTGTCCGCAACCTCGTTGCTGTCTTTCGATTTTTGATCGATATCGGACGTCTTATCCGGTTTCGCCGGCGTTGCGTCGTCCGTTGGCGTCGCGGTCTTGGTTCCATCGGCCTTTGCGGGCGGCTGCGAATTTTCAGAAGCCGGGGCCGTATTATCGGCTGAGGTCTGTACCGGCGTGTCGTTGGGTGGTGGCGTATCGTCAAGCAGACTCTCGAATGGCGAAGGTGCGCGGTCGAGTTGCTGCGGTGGACGGGCGGGACGCGGCAATTGGCGGCTAGCAGCCTGGATTGTGGAATCTGACGCAACTTGCGGCACTGAAGGACCTCCGGATTTCCATCAGTTGGTCTGCAATCGCCAGGCCATCCCGCAAAACAGATGATTTTCTTTTTAATTCAATAGCTTGATGACAGGGCAAGGTAATCGGTAACGTGCTTTGACAGGCAGATCCCGGAAAAAACGGCAAAAATTGCCGGTCCCTGACCTCACATTGCGCGTCCGGCGTCGCTACGTATGGTAAGAGCCAGCATGCGCAACAGCCTCGATCTCGACCGTCGGCCTGAGGATACCCGTGTCGTCGTCGCCATGTCCGGCGGCGTCGATTCATCGGTGACGGCTGCGCTGCTCAAGGCTGAAGGCTACGACGTCATCGGCGTGACCTTGCAACTCTATGACCATGGCGCGGCAATGCATCGTAAGGGTGCCTGCTGCGCCGGCCAGGACATCTATGACGCGCGCAGCGTCGCCGAGCGTGTTGGCATTCCGCACTACGTGCTCGATTACGAAAGCCGCTTCAAACAGGCCGTCATCGACCGCTTTGCCGAGAGTTATATTCAGGGCGAAACTCCGGTCCCATGTGTCGACTGCAACATGTCCATCAAATTTCATGACCTTTTGATCACCGCGCGCGAACTCGGCGCTGAAGTGCTGGCTACCGGTCACTACGTCGCTTCGCGCCTCTTGCCCGGCGGAGGCCGGGCACTCTATCGCGCACGCGATGAAGAGCGTGACCAGAGTTATTTCCTGTTCGGGACGACCAGCGAGCAGCTCGATATGCTGCGTTTCCCGCTTGGCGAGCGGAGCAAGTCTGAGACACGGGAGCTTGCGCGGCATTTCGGCCTTGCGGTTGCTGACAAACATGACAGCCAGGACATCTGCTTCGTACCTGCCGGTCATTATGCGGATGTTATCGAACGTCTGAAGCCGGGTGCGGCGGAAGCGGGTGATATTGTTGATCTTGATGGCAAGATGCTCGGTGGGCACTCCGGCATTATTCACTTCACCGTAGGCCAGCGCCGCGGCCTGGGCGTTGCGACGGGGACGCCACTTTATGTGGTGCGACTGGACGCGGACAATCGGCGCGTGGTGGTTGGCCCGCGCGAAGCACTGCGCATGAGCCGCATCGTGCTACGCGACGTCAATTGGATAGGCGATGGCGCGCTCGATGATGCGCTAGCCGACGACCGCCGTGAGGTCTTCGTGAAAGTACGCTCAACGCGCCCGCCGCAGGCAGCTTGGCTGCGGCACGGCCCGTATGGTTGTGAAGTGGAATTGGTCGACGGCGAACACGGCGTATCGCCAGGCCAGGCCTGTGTGTTTTTCGACGCAGGCATGGGGCAGGCGCGGGTGCTTGGCGGTGGCTTCATAAAGAGTGCTGTCGCGGCCGCAGACGATCGCCGCACCACGGATGAGCGAGTAGCCATGTCGGCCATGCGCGGCTAAATTCGGCCACATGGGGGCAGATATCGACAAATCGAGCGTCGAACGCGCCTACGCGCGATGGGCGCCGGTTTATGATCTCGTGTTCGGGGCCGTGTTTGATGCCGGCCGGCGTGCAGCGATCGCGGCGGCTGAACTGGCCTGCGGGCCGCGCGGCGGGCGCATTCTCGAAGTTGGAGTCGGCACTGGGCTATCGTTGCCCGACTATTCGCAAAAAAATCGAATTGTGGGCATCGATCTGTCAGAGCCGATGTTGCGCAAGGCGCACGAGCGCGTCGCCGAGCATGATTTGGTAAACGTCGAAGCCTTGGCCGTAATGGACGCCGAGCGAATGGCACTTCCGGATCGCTCGTTTGATGTTGTTGTTGCGCAGTTCGTGATCACAGCTGTGCCCAACCCTGAGGCCACGCTTGACGAATTCGTGCGGGTGACGCGTGCAGGCGGTGAGATTGTGCTGGTCAACCATATCGGCGCGGAAATCGGTCCGCGCCGCGTGTTCGAACTCTGCTTCTCACCTATTGCACGCAGGCTGGGCTGGCGGCCCGAATTTCGCTTTGGCCGCCTCGCCGATTGGGCGCAACGCAACGGGCGGGTGCGTGTCGCGGAGCACCGCCCAATGGCACCGTTAGGGCACTTTTCACTGATCCGCTTCGAGCGGCTCGCCGATCCGGCATCGTGAGTGGAACTCCCGGTCATGTGAGGCCGTTATTAACGCGACATAGTAGTTACGGTAATTACGCGCGCCGAAAAAAGGGAGCGTGCGATGAATCGCGAAATCCGCATCAGCGTTGCGGTAGGGTTGCTGCTGTTGCCTATAGGGGCAATTGCGCAAGCACCACCGCAATCGAAACCACCGGTCGCGCCCAAAGCCGAGCAGCTTGATCCCGATGCTTGCGCGCACTCGGATACGCAAGCAACGGTCGGGAAAAGCAGCGAGGCTGATGCTCGCGACGACGGCGATAAGCGAAGCCTGAGCGACAAGCTAGCGCGTTCAGGTGGCGTCATCTGCCCGCCGAAGCATGTCGACCCTGAAATCAGGCAACCGACCCCACCGACCGGGGCCATGCCTGTGATCCCCCCGCCGGGCAGCCCGGGAGGCGATCAATCGATCCAGCCGAAGTAACCGCTTGCGGGGGATCCGATGCGTGGTTGCTTGACAGTGTTTGCGGCGGCTCCCTATATCGCGCTCGTTCCGGCATGTTGTTTCGGAATGGCGGGGTAGCTCAGCTGGTTAGAGCAGCGGAATCATAATCCGGAGGTCGGGGGTTCGAGTCCCTCCCCCGCTACCAAGTCCGATCTCCGGCGATCGGCGGCTACAGCACTGGTGCAAAGCGGTGGCGACCGCTACGAGGGTCCAACGCGAATGTTGGTGGCTTTTTAAATGTAATTTGGACGCACCGACGCCATATTTTGCTGCCTCATTTTGACATCAAAGGCCCGTCAGATCGCATTTGGATTAAGAATGAAGGTTGCTCCAGCTTGCTCGCAATGGAACAATCGCATCCCTCAGATAGTATTTGTACGTAAATCGACTGCCGAAGCCCTTAATTTGGTTACGGAGACTTTCCATGGCGCGCAGCGCAATGTCGCCGGCTCCACGACGCGGACCGGCGTCCGAGACGAGGCGTTCCGTGGAAGAAACGCGCGCGGACTGGGTAAAGGATTTTCGCCGCGTGCGTGCCGAGACCGAAGCACGCGCTGCTCATCTGTCGGTTGAGGATCAGATAGTCCAGTCGATGGCAGATGCGAGCCCGACTAAATGGCATCGTGCGCACGTAACATGGTTCTTTGAGCAGTTCCTGCTGGTACCGCATGACCCCGCATACCGCGTCTTCGATCAGCGATTTCCGTTTCTGTTCAATTCCTACTATGTGGCCGCCGGGCCGCGCCAAGCACGGCCGCAACGCGGACTGATCACACGGCCGAATGGCGAGGACGTCACCGCCTATCGTTCGCACGTAGATGCCGCAGTGGTACGGCTTATCGAACAAGTGCCGGCGGAAATGGCTGACCGGATATTTGAAATCGTGGAAATCGGACTTCACCACGAACAGCAGCATCAGGAATTGCTGCTAACGGATATACTGCACGCTTTCGCCCAAAATCCTACCGATCCGATATACAACACCAACTGGCGGCCACCGCGCGCAGCGCAAGGGCCTCGCGGATATGTTGAAGTACCGGCCGGTATTCAATCGGTTGGGCACAGCGGCGAGGGATTTTGCTTTGATAACGAGACGCCGCTTCATGACGAGCTAATTCCGCATGTCCGCATTGCCCGGCATCTTCTTACAAACGCCGAATGGATCGACTTCATTGCGGCCGAAGGTTATGCGACCGCGTCGCTTTGGCTCTCCGACGGATGGTCGATGGTACAAGCGGAAAATTGGCAGGCTCCAGGCTACTGGCGGCAGAAAGATGGTGCCTGGCACGCGATGACGCTTGCCGGGCTCAAGCCGGTCGATCCCAAAGCTCCGGTTCAACATGTCAGCTATTATGAAGCCGAGGCGTTTGCCCGGTTTACCGGAAAACACCTCCCGAGCGAGGCCGAGTGGGAGGTCGCCGCGCGCACAAGCCTCATCGCAGATGCCTTCGGCATCGCTTGGCAATGGACTCGCAGCGCATATCTACCATATCCGGGCTACCGGCCGGCCGAAGGTGCGCTTGGAGAATACAACGGCAAGTTCATGGTCAGCCAAATGGTGCTCCGGGGTTCATCGCTTGCGACACCGGAGGGTCATGAACGTGTGAGTTATCGCAATTTCTTTTATCCCGCCGCCCGTTGGCAGTTCAGCGGAGTACGATTGGCCGAGATTTGTATGAGAGGCGAGTATGGTAGCAGCAGTCGCGCGTAGAAGCACCGCACTACAGAATCTTGATGTCTCGGAATTTGAGACGGATGTGCTCGATGGCCTGCGCACCGCTCCGAAGCATATTCCGGCAAAGTATTTTTACGATGCCGCAGGATCGACGTTGTTCGAGCGAATTACGGAACTGGCCGAGTACTATCCGACTCGTTGCGAAATGCGAATCCTCCAGCAACAGTCTGCCGAAATTGCGAAACTGATCCCTGACGGTGCGGCCCTGGTGGAGTTCGGCAGTGGCTCCAGCAAAAAGGCGCGTATTCTGCTTCGGGCGGCGGCCTCCAAGCTTTCGGCCTATGTCCCGGTCGACATCTGCGGCGAAATGATAGAGCGCGAGGCTGCCGAACTACGTCCAGATTTTCCACAGCTGAAGGTGCTGCCTCTGAGCGCCGACATATGTAAGCCGTTTCGATTGCCTGACGAAGCCAGGATCGCGCCAGTACGCGTGGGATTTTTCCCCGGGTCGACAATCGGAAATTTCGAACCACAAGAGGTGTCGTCGTTTCTGCGGAATGCGGCGGATATTTTGGGACGCGGCGCAACGATCATCATCGGTGTCGACCTCATCAAGTCAGCCGAAATACTTAATGTCGCATACAATGACTCAGAGGGTGTCACGGCTCAGTTCAATCTCAATCTGCTGACAAGGATCAACCGCGAATTGGGTGGCACATTCAAGCTCAATACATTCGAACATCATGCGTTTTTCAATCGAGAGCGTCATCGCATCGAAATGCATCTTGCCAGCCTGAAACGGCAAAAAGTTCGTGTCGCGGGCGAGACAATCGAATTTCGTGCGGGTGAAACAATCCACACCGAAAACAGCTACAAATACAGCACGGAATCGCTGGGGGCACTTGCCCGAGGGGTCGGCTGGTTGCCGGTCGGAGCCTGGACCGATTCCCGCAAGTATTTTCTGATCCAGGCCTTCAAGCTCATCGGATGACTTGCTCGAATTCGCCTGCCTGGGCTAAGCCTCGCCGCGCCGGCGGTCACTAGCCGGATGCATTTGAACAGGACAGGGCAGGGCTCATGAAGGTCGTCGGATTTGAAGCGAATAATGGCGCGCGGCTGGGCATTGTTGATGGTGATAGCGTTATTGATATCCAGAGCGTTGACCCCAATGTACCCCTTGACCTCGCCCAGATACTCCGCCGAAACGACGGCGGGCTTGCCGGCATCGCCGATCTCGCCAAGAAGGCGCCGGCATCCGCGCGCAGGCCGCTCAACGGACTGAAATACTTATTGCCCGTCGCACATCCCGGCAAAATCATCTGCCTTGGATTGAACTATCTCGATCACGTCAAGGAAGGGCCGCAGCGAGACAACATTCCGAAATTTCCGTCGATCTTTTTCCGCGTTCTCACGTCGATGGTGCCGCATATGCAGCCAATCATCCGGCCGCGGGAATCGAACCAGCTCGACTATGAAGCCGAGCTGGTCGCCATTGTCGGGAAACGCGCCAAGCACCTCACCATGGCCAATGCGGTCGATTGCATCGCTGGGTATTCGTGCGCGAATGAAGGTTCCGTCCGCGAATTTCAGCGCCATACAACTCAATGGGGCATGGGCAAAAACTTCGATCATACCGGCGGATTTGGACCGTGGATGGTAACGGCAGACGAACTTCCGCCTGGAGGAAAAGGATTGAAGATTGCGAGCCGGCTCAACGGCAAGACCATGCAGTCTGACAATACCGACAATATGATGTTTCCGCTTGCCGAGACGTTGGTCTACCTCACGAAAGGCATGACGCTGGAACCAGGCGACGTCATCCTCACCGGGACGCCATCCGGCGTGGGCCATGCCCGCAAACCAGATCCGGTGTGGATGAAGGCGGGTGATATCTGTGAGATCGACATTGAGGGCGTGGGGCTGCTACGCAATCCGATAAAAGACGAGAATGGCTGATGCGCCTGGCAAAATGCGGCACCGGCGGGTTCGTTTACAACTATAAATAAAAGAAACGTGCGGCGGAAAGCTATCTAAGGGGAGGATCAACAAATGAAACACGTTGCGATCGCAGCGATCATATCTGCCACGTTCATGGCCGCCGGACCGGCTGTAGCGGAATGGCCCAACGATAAACCGATTCGTGTGCTCGTCGGCTTCGGTCCTGGGGGCGGCACCGATATCGTCACGCGGATCATCGCGCAGCCCTTGTCCGAATTGCTGCACCAGACTGTCGTTGTCGAAAACAAGCCTGGTGCCGGCGGGTCAATAGCCTCCGGCGAGGTCGCGAATGCGGCCAAAGACGGGTACACAGCCTCGGTAATCAGTACCGGCCACACCGTTTCAGCGGTGATGCTCAAGTCGATCAAATATGACGCCGTCAAGGATTTTGCGCCCGTGGCGCTCGTCGCTGACAGTGCGTTTGTCGTTGTCGCTCGTAAGGATTTTCCAGCAAACGATATCAAAGGTCTCGTTGCGCTTGCCAAGGCCTCACCCGGAAAGCTCAACTTCGCCAGTGTCGGAGTAGGGTCGACGCAGCATTTTGCGGGAGAGTTGCTCAAGCAATCCACCGGAATCGACGTCAAGCATATCCCTTACCGCGGGACACCGGGCGTAGTTGCTGCGCTGCTTGCGCAACAGGTGGACTATGCGGTTGAGCTGGCGCATGCGGTGCGAGGCCAGGTGGAAGCCGGCCAGCTGAAACTGCTGGCAGTCGGGACTCCGGGCCGCTGGCCGACAATTCCGACCGTACCGACGGTCGCGGAATCCGGTGTGCCCGGATATTCGGTGACCGGCTGGTACGGCTGGGTCTACCCGGCCGGCACGCCCAAGGCGATTGTCGACAAGACCAGCGCCGCACTGAAACAGGTTCTCGCGCGACCGGAAATCAAGGACCAGATGGCAAAGGTGGGCGCCGCCGTGCATGAAATGGGCTCCGCGGAGTTCGGCCAGTTCATGGCCGACGAAGTCGCCAAATGGAAAGCGGTACGTGACAAAGCCGGCCTTGAACCACAATAGACGGCGTACGTTGTAAACCGAGCGCCATGAGGGAAATTATGACCGACCAATGCAATGTACTCGTCATCTGCGGATCGCTCCGCAAAGGTTCATACAACGCCGCACTTACGCGGGCATTGCCCGGCCTGGCACCACCCGAAATGAAAATGTTGACGGCGCCGCCGTTTGAAACGCTGCCGCTGTACAACGCCGATATTCAGGAAGCGTCAGGCTTTCCAGGCCCTGCTGAAAATCTCGCGGCGGCTATCCGTGCCGCCGACGGCGTTTTATTTGTGACGCCCGAATACAACTGGTCGATGCCGGGCGCGCTGAAGAACGCAATTGACTGGGTGTCGCGGATGAAAGAACAGCCGTTCAAGGAAAAACCGGTCGCCATCCAATCCTGCTCGCAGGGACCGCTCGGCGGTGCGCGCATGCAGTATCACTGGCGCATGTCGATGACCTTTCTCAATGCATTCGTCTTCGGCACGCCGGAGATTTTCGTCGGCAATGCTGCGACAAAGTTCGACAAGGACACGCTGGAACTGAAAGATCAACCGACAAAGGACGTCGTTAAGACGCAGCTCGCGGCCTTCGCGAAATTCATCAAACGGATGAAGGCGGGGGCTTAACCCGCCGCCTGCGCCCGTTTCGGGAATAGTTGCGGCCTCAATTTCGGGTGACCTGCCATCGTCTTCGGCGCATAGGGCGTCTCGGCGCCCAGCTCTTCCGCCGCGTGCCACGCCCAACGCGGATCCCAAATTGCAGCTCGCGCGAGGCAGACAAGGTCAGCCTTGCCCGATGCTACGATGTCCTCGGCTTGCTGGTATCCTGCGATCAACCCAACAGTCATCGTGGTGATTCCGCTTTCTTTTTTTACCTTTTCGGCGAACGGCACCTGATATCCCGGCGAAAGTGGAATCTTCTGCCGCGAATCAAGTCCGCCAGTGGAGACGTCCATATAGTCCATGCCTCGTTTCTTGAGTTCTTTCGCAAGAATGACGGTTTCTTCCGGTGTCCAGCCTCCGTCGACCCAATCTGTGGCTGAAACGCGCATTCCGATCGGTTTCTGGTCCGGCCATGCCGCACGCACGGCTTCGTACATCTCGATCGCAAAGCGCATGCGGTTCTCCAGCGAGCCGCCGTATTCGTCGATGCGCTGGTTCGAGAGCGGTGACAGGAACTGATGTGCGAGATAGCCGTGCGCGCCGTGCAGTTCGATGACGTCATATCCGATACGATCGACGCGCTTGGCCGCCGCAGCAAATTCCCCGATGCAGCGCTTGATGTCGTCTTTTGTCATCGCATGCGGCACCGCCCAGCCGGTGTCGTAGGGGATGGCCGAGGGCGCCTCAGGGGTCCATGCGTCCGGCCCCTCAAGGATCGGCTTTCCCCCGGCGGCAGGCGGCGTCGTGGGGCCTTTGCGGCCTGCATGGGCAAGCTGCACGCCGAGTTTTGCCACACCGTATTGCCGACAGAAATCATGCACGCGCTTGAGCGCGGCCTCGTTTTCATCCGACCACATCCCGGCGCATTTCGGTGAAATGCGGCCCTGCGGGTTGACGTTCGTCATCTCGCACATCACCAGGCCCGCGGCCCCAAGCGACATATTGCCAAGGTGCATCAGATGCCAGTCGTTGGCTGAACCGTTGTTAGAGTTGTACTGGCACATTGGCGAGACCACGACCCTATTCGGCAGGGTCAGGCCGCGCATTGTGATCGGAGAAAACAGAACGCTAGCCATTGGGAAGATATCCTTTCACTCGTGAAATCAAATGCCGGCGTGATGGGCATGCATGGCGACGACCAGACAACTGATCGCCCAAAACACGCAATATTCGACACCCCCGATCACCCAGATCCAGCTCCTGGTGACTTTGTAAGTCGCGGCACCGGCCACCAGGAGGTGGATGAAGGCGACAAACGCGACATATTGCAGATAAATGCCAAAAAACAATCCCAGGCAGAGAACCGTTTCGATCGTCCCGGCGAAATACATCCATGTCGCCGGCGGCTGGAACCCTGCCTTGACGAAGAACTCAAGCGTGGCAGGGACCGTAATCTTGCCGATAATGTGAGGAATGAAAAAGACCGCGCAGATAATGCGCAGAATATTGAACTCGTTGAGCAGATTGAATTTGTCGGCAAGCGACATGACAACCATTTCCCCCGGCCAGTGTTATTGGCGCGATCCGCCCGCACTCAAAATTGCATTTCTTGATGTGTGAGCCAACCCCCGACAGGGGCGCTATAGCTTGCGTCCTTTTAGCCAGGCATCGCCTTTGCCGTAGAGCGCTTCAAGCGGCGGTCCGTCGAGGCCGGGTAATTCATCCTTGATCTTGTAGCCGATCTTGCTCTGCAGGTAGGCAAGATGACGATATCCTTCGGGAAATTGCGCGAGCAGGGCCTTGTCGAGCGCAAGAGGTGCACCGGGCTCAACGGGATCGATACGGTCCTTCTCGTAGGCGAGGCGTCGAAGCACGATGCCCCATCGGCCTTTGCGCTTTTCCAGAAAGTCGTAAAAGCGCCCGCTGCAAACGACGTCGCATAATACGCCCTCGACCTTTGCACGCTGCGAGATCGTCATCTTGGTTTGCGCAATTGCTCGCTTGCCCTTGATGTCGATAGTCACCCCACCGAGCATGTGCATGATGCGCACGCCGCGATCGTAGCCTTCCTGGCTCACCCGAATGAATTCCTCATAAGAGCCTTGAAACCACGTCGCCCACATCTGTCCGTCCTTGTGCCAGACGGTGCGGAAGCGATCCCACATCCGGGCATCGCGCCAGAGCACCCAATTTTCGATCAATGCCCGGATTGCAAGTCGATCGGCGGTGTCCCGCGCCATGGAATATTTCCCCCTTGAGGCGTCTGGCCCGCGCTTGTCGTGGGCATCCGCCTCTTGCATGATCGAAACAATAAGACCGTGATGAAACGCGCAACGCCATCCTGCCGGATTTGCGCAGTCTCTCATAGTGTCGCTGCAAGCCGAGTAGACTTGCACCGGTGGGCGATAGGCTTGGCCATGACGGAGGGAAGATGACAAGACTTGCCGGAAAGGCTGCAATCGTCACGGGCGGCGCGAAGGGTATCGGCCGGCACTATTCGCAAGCGCTTGCCGCCGAAGGGGCGCGCGTGATGATCGCCGATATTGCCGACGGTCAGGAGCTTGCCGAGGAGATTGCCGGCCGCCACGGCGCCGAGTTCGGTCGCATGGGTCAAATTCGACGTCAGCGACGAAAAGGCGGTCAAGAACCTGGTGGCGCAGACCATCGAACGTTTCGGGCAGATCGATATTCTGGTGAACAATGCGGCGCTCTATTCGGCGTTAAAGCCGAGAAGTTTCAACGAATGGGATACAGACCTGTGGGACCGCGTCATGGCGATCAACATACGCGGCCCCTATCTGATGGTGCGTCACGTTGCGCCGCACATGATGGCGCGACGCAGCGGAAAGATCATCAACATTGCTTCGGGCGCAGCCTACAAGGGCGTGCCCCGAATGCTGCCATATGTTACGTCGAAAGGTGCAATGCTCGCCTTCACACGTTCATTGTCGCGTGAGCTCGGCGAATACGGTATCGCGGTTAATTCGCTTTCGCCGGGCTATATATTGAGCGATACAGGGCTCGAAAATTCGGCCCACGTCGAAGACGAACGGGTGCCGGTCCGCAACAGCCGCGCCTTCCGGCGAGACGCCTATCCGGAGGATCTGCTTGGCGCGCTTGTATTCCTGGCATCAAGCGATAGCGATTTCGTAACCGGCCAGTCGCTTGTGGTGGACGGCGGCTCGGTCAATAACTAGCTGATGAGAAGGCTGTTGGGTCGCGCCGGGTTCCGATGCGCGACGAAATCGGCTATAGAAGCCTCAAATTCGGCATTCCGTTGGAAGGAGCTTTCCTATGACGCTTGCGATCGACACTCCCGGTTCCAAGCATAACATTACCGGCGCGCGACAAGCCTATTACGACAAAATTTCCAAGTATCATCTGGCGCCGCTCTGGGAAGTGCTCAAGGGCCTCGTCACGCCAGAGCCGACAACGCAGATGCTGCCTGCGCTATGGAAGTTTCCAGAAGTCGAGAAGCTGATGCTCGAGGCCGGTGACGTTATCACCGCCGAGGAAGCCGAACGCCGCGTGCTTGTGCTGGAAAACCCCGGCGAGCCCGGCAAGTCGCGGATAACGAACTCGTTATTCGCTGGCATCCAGTTGATCCTTCCCGGTGAAATCGCCGACGCACACCAGCATGTCGCATCGGCGATCCGGTTTGTGCTCAAGGGAAAGGGTGCCTACACGGCGGTTGAGGGGGAGAAGGCGCAGATGGAGCATGGCGACTTCATCATTACCGCCAATTGGGCGCCGCACGATCACGGCAACCCCGGCAAGGAGCCGGTGATGTGGCTCGACGTACTCGACATGCCGACGGTCAACCATTTCCAGGCATCGTTTGCTTCACACTTCGACGAGAAGATGCAGAACGTCAATCATCAGAACGGCGATTCATTCGAGCGTTTCGCCACCGGCGTCCTTCCTGATGGCGCGCCTGTTCATCTCAACCGTTCGCCGGTAATCAATTATCCCTATGCCAAGATGCGGCCGATCCTCGAACGGCTAAAATCAACCGGCGACATCGACAAGCGGCATGGTGCGCGCGTGCGTTATGCAAACCCTATCAATGGCGGGCCGGTCCTGCCGACGATGGGCGCCAACCTTGCGCTGCTGCCGAAGGGTTTCAAAGGTGAGCCCTATCGCTCCACTGATGGCATCGTGTTTGCGGTCGCCGAAGGGCAGGGCACAACGGTTATCGACGGCAAGTCGTTTAACTGGGCCGTCAACGACGTGTTCGTTGTGCCGCCGTGGAAGCGTTACTCACATAACGTGACCGGCGATGATGCCGTGCTGTTCTCGATTTCCGATCGTCCGGCGCAGGAAGCGCTTGGCATCTGGCGGGAAGGAAACTGACAGACGATCTAGTAGGGCGTTGCCGCGATTTCGGCCGTCCCGCCCTGTTTGCGCCGTAGCCAATCCACTATCAGCAGCACAGTCGCGGCCGTTACCCCGGCCGCATTGATCCAGATCGCACCGTTGAATGCTTCAGGTGGCAGCACCACCGCCAGCGAAACTAAGGCGTACAGCAGGCGGCCACCGCGGCTCAACGGTGCCAGCGCGAAGCCGACTGCGGCCATTGTGCCGAGCCAGATACCGAAGAGGACGCGGCTGAAATTGAGCACGATTTCAACCCAGGTCCCGTCCATCAGCAGGCTCGGGGTCAGCACGAAAAGGAAAGGCAAAATGAAAGTGCTCCAGCCGACCACGCACGCGATCCATCCCGTGGTCCAGCCGTCGGTACGCGCGATATTTGCGGCCGCATAAGCCGCGAAGGCGACTGGCGGCGTGATCATCGAGAGGATGCCGTTGTACATCACGAACATATGTGCCGCCATCGGCGTCACGCCAAGTTTGACGAGTGCCGGTGCAAGCAATGTCGCTGTGAGAATGTAGACGCTCACCGTTGGCAGGCCGATCCCGAGCACGAAAGCGAGCACGGCAATCAGCAGCAGCAACAGGAAAACATTGCCTCCGGCCAGCGCCAGCAATTGAATGGTCATGCTGAAAGCCAGACCGGAGATGCTCATGATTCCGACCATGATGCCGGCCGCGGCACCAATCAGGATGATGTCGAGCGAGACTCGGCCGGTGTCCATGATCGCCTTGAGCATGTCGAGAATGCCAAGGCGCTTGCCGCGATAGCCGAAGATCATCGCCAGCACGATCAATATTGCGGTAGAGACAATCGCGGCCTTTTCCGGCGTCAGCATAGTTATATCGGGGTACATCAGGGCAAAAACCAAAAACACGATTGGTACGAGAAAGTGCCAACCGGATTTGAGTACCTCGGACACCCGCGGCGCATCTGCAATCTGCGCAGCGCCGATCTTGTGCTTGGCGGCTTCCAGATCGACGTGGAAGAACAGGCAGGCGTAATACAGAACGGCCGGAATTGCGGCGGCGATGCATACCGCGCCATAAGGCACCTGCAGGAATTCAGCCATGATGAATGCGGCGGCTCCCATCACGGGCGGCATCAATTGCCCGCCTGTGGAGCCGACTGACTCGATCGCGGCGGCGCGATACGGCGTGAATCCCGAACGTACCATCGTCGGAATGGTAACAATGCCGACGGCAAGCACATTGCTTACGGCACTGCCGGAAATCATTCCGAACAACGCGGAGCCGACGACCGCGATTTTGGCCGCGCCGCCGCGAAATCCGCCCATCGCCGACATCGATATATCGGCGAAAAAGTCCGCGCCCCCCGTACGCGCCAGCACCTGGCCGAGTATCGTAAATGGGATGACTACCATGACCGCCACTTGCAGGATCGAGCCGATTGCGCCGTTGATGTCGAGCCCGAGATAGACGGTCATGCGCTCCGGCGAGACGTAACGCGTTTGAAAGTCACCGGACAGGTGCGGACTGATATAAACATAGATCGCCATGGCCGCGATCATGCTGAAAAAGCCCCAGCCGTTTGTGCGACGGCTCGCTTCCATGATCAGCGCGATCAAAAAACCGCTGACGATCAGGCCGTTAAGCGGTATGAGCGCGGCTTCATCGGTGAGGGTGGCGTAGCGAATTGCGATGTAGCCGCAGAGCCCGATTGACAGGATGACTGCGACCCAATCGCTCCAATGCCGTCTGCGTGTCGTGTCGGCAATAAAGGCCAGGGCGAGTGTCAGGCCAAGGCAAACAGTGAGCATCTGCTCCGTATAGAATGAGACGTTGAAGACCTGCCTTGGAACGTCCAGTACCCACAGCACAACCACCGCCACCAGCAATGACTGGAAGACGTTGGTCCACAGCACAGTCATCCGCGATGCGGCAGAAGCAAATTCCGCCGCATCGGGAATAATGCGTTCTTCGCTCAATTGTTGGCCTTGGCTTCGATATTGTGGTCCTTGAAATACTTCAAGGCGCCGGGGTGATAGGGAATGTCGTACTTCTTGTACAGGTTCGCCGCCGAGAACTCACGAAGTGCCGGCTGGATGGCTACAAGATCGGCCTTGTTCTTTTCCATTGTTTCAATCGCCTTGTAGATGACGTCGTCCGGCACCTTCGCATTCGTGAAGATCATGTTGTCCCAGGTGTAGACGCCCATGGGATGGTCAACGCCGATGAAGAACCCATTGGGCACAGCTTGCGTCAGATAGCCCTCCGGCAATAATTTCTTTGCGGCCACCATGCCGCTTTCGGGGATCTCCAGCGCGCGAATGCCGCCGACAGTGGCATCGACCTCGCGCACTTTTGGCGCACCAAAAGCAAAGAAGAACATATCGGCGGCGCCTGACGTAAAGTCGTCGGCACCGCGGATCACGTTCGGGATCAGCACCGGCGTCACGTCTTTTTCCGTCAGTCCGCCGGTTGCGAGGATTGCCCTGATCATCGGATCGATGGTGCGCATGGCGGAATAGCCCATGCCCACGCGCTTGCCTTTAAGGTCGGCCATCGTCTTCATGTTGGTGTCCTTGCGGACCCAGAATGCGCCCCGCAGTGAATGTAACGATCCGATCAGCCGCATATTGGCGTTGGTCTTTTTTGCTGCCTCGACTTCGAAGATATTCGCTATCCCGAACTCGGCTTCGCCGCGGCTGACGAGCGGAATGAGTACAGATTCGCCGGCGGTCGGCTGTACGACGACATTCATGCCGGCTTTTTCCTTCAGCACCTTTGCTACCGCAGTTGCGGATGTGTGGCTGAGCGTGCCCGGCTGCATGGTGGCAAACCCATAGGTTTGCGCCGCTCCGACGCCCGTGCCGAATAGGAGCATGGCGATGCCGCCCACAGCAGCGGCGGCGGGTCGGGACAGCCCGATTTCGAATGTGGATCATGTTTATCCTCCCTGGTTATTGTTTCTGGTTATAACAGCGGCCGTCGACGCGGCGGCGCCAATCCAGCATTGCCCGCAATTTTGCACAGGATGGAAAGCAATGCGAGCTTGCGCGTTATACTTTCCGTCGTCGGGGGGACCGTGCCCATCACATCTTTTTCCCAGGAATTGGGAATAAGATAACCTAGGAGGAATTCGATGCAAATGCAGCAATTGAGCGCAGGGCGCGGCGCTCTTACGGCCGTGCGGACGGGCGAGGGGCACGATATGGTTATCCTCCACTCGCTGCTTGCTGACCGGCACGCTTTCGACCCGGTGCTTGCGGCGCTCGCTGCAAAATATCGCGTGACGCTGTTTAATCTTCCAGGATTTCACGGCTCCCAGCCGGCGATGCTTGCGCTGATGGACGCCTACCTGGCCATCATTGAGGATGGTTTCGAGGAATTCGGCATCGGCAATGACTCCATACTCTTGGGTAATGGTTTTGGCGGTACTGTTGCGCTTGCCTTTGCGCTTGCTCATCCGGAACGTATTTCCAGGCTTGTGCTCAGCGATGCGGCGGCCGGATTTCCGGCGGAGGGGCGTCAGGCATTTGCCGTGATGGCGGAAAAGGTCGCTGAGGGCGGGCTCGGAAGCATCGCCGAGATCGCAGCCAAACGAGTGTTTTCACCCGCCTATCTGGCCGCGCATCCGGAAAAGATCGAGGAGCGCAAAAAGGTTCTATTGGAAATTGACCCAAAGGCGTTCCAGGCAGCATGCAGAATCCTGCAGGAGACCGATCTGGTGCCGCTGCTCCACCACCTAAAGGTGCCGACCCTAGTTGTGTGCGGTGAACTCGATCAGGCCACCCCGCCGGCGCTCAATAGGCAGATTGTCGAGAAAGTCGCCGGTGCGAAGTACATCGAGTTGCCTGGCTGCGGCCATTGCCCGCCGCTCGAGCAGCCGGAACAATTCCTTGCTGCGATCAAGGAATTTGTCGGGCTTTAGTCCGATCGACCCAAACAGTGCTAGCGCAAAGCATTAAGAACCGCTCTGGCGATGGAATTCGTCCCATCATTGCCGCCGTACTCCATAGGCTTAATTCCGTCGGAATAGGCCTTGTCGACGGCGTGCTCGATACGCAGCGCAGCTTCGGCCGCCGGTGCATGCTCGTGCCGGTCGGCGAGCCAGTCCAGCATCATGGCAGCCGACAAGATCATCGCGGTCGGATTGGCTTTGCCTTGACCCATAATGTCGGGTGCGGTGCCGTGACAAGGCTGAAATACCGCATGCTTGTCGCCGATGTCTGCTGAAGGCGCGATGCCGAGACCGCCGATCAGCCCGGCAGCGAGATCCGACAGGATGTCACCAAAAATATTTTCCATAACCATGACGTCGAAATCCCAAGGCTTTCGGACCATCAGTGCCGCGCAGGCATCGACATACACATGGTCGGTCTTCACATTTGGAAAATTCTTCGCACGTTCGTCGAAGATCGCCCGAAAAAAAGCGTAGGCCTTGAAGGCATTCGCCTTGTCGACGCAAGTAAGAAGACCGGGCTTGCCGCGTTTCTTCCGCCGTTCGGCCAACCGCAGCGAAAAGTCGAACAGGCGCTGCGACGTCTTGCGCGTGATGACCAGGGTCTCTCGCGCATCGTCTTTCGTGACTACGCCCTTGCCCATCGACGCGAACAGACCTTCGGTCAACTCGCGGATCAGGACGAAATCGATGCCGTGCCGATGCGCATCCACGATCGGGCTCGGCACACCGGGAATTAGTCGCGCCGGCCGTACGCCTGCATAAAGGTCAAATATGAAGCGCAGCTCGACCTGCGGCATGATTTCGGTATTATCCGGATAGCGGACGCTTGGCAGGCCGCATGCCCCGAGTAAAATTGCGTCAGCCTCCTCGCATAGCCTGATAGTTGATTCCGGCATCGACTTTCCGGTCGCGGCGTAGTGGCCGGCCCCGGCGGCAGCTTCGGTGAACCGAAACTTCAAGCTCGGCGCAACGTCGCCTCGATGTGACGCAGGATCTCGATTGTCGGCGCCATCACTTCTGGCCCAATGCCGTCACCCGGCAGAACTGCGATATGAAAGGCGGAATTGACCGACATAAAACTTCCGGATGGTGTTGCGCTGGTCGCAGCGCTAATGAATACGCCCGCGCGGTCGCGCGCAAGGGATCAGAATGGGGAGGCCAATGCCGCGATTTGCCGCTAATCTCGGATACCTGTTCACAGAGCGACCACTCCTTGAAAGGGTAGCGGCCGCAGCTGCCGCTGGGTTTAAGGCTATCGAGTTGCAATTTCCCTATGATGTTCCGCCGGCGGCGATGAAGGCGGCGATCGAGAAGAACCACCTGACAATTCTCGGGCTCAACACGCCGCCGGGGGATCGAGAGGGTGAGTTCGGCCTTGCCGCAGTACCCGGTCGTGAGAAGGACTGGCAGGTACTCTTTGCCCGCGCGCTCGACTATGCCACGGCGATCGGCGCCGGCGCCGTTCATTGCCTCGCAGGAAAGGTTGCCCCCGATCAGCGGCCGGCCGCTGACCGTGTATATATCAATAACCTCGCGCAAGCGGCCGATCTCGCGGCGGAAAAGAACGTCACGTTACTGATTGAGCCGATCAATGGCCGCGATCGGCCAAATTATTTCCTCAATCACGTCGAGCATGCCGCCGACGTCATCGCCAAGGCTGGAAAGCCAAAAATTCGCATGCAGTTCGATTTCTATCATGCGCAAATCGTTGGCGGCGATCTCATCTATCGCCTGGAAAAATATCTGCCGGTCATCGGCCATCTACAATGCGCCGCGGTGCCGGTGCGCCATGAGCCGGATGGAGGCGAGATCAACTTTCCTGCCGTGTTTGAGGCCGTCGACAGGCTCGGTTACGGCGGATGGATAGGCGCGGAATATCGGCCGCGCGGACGCACGGAAGACGGTTTGGGCTGGGCCAAAAATTATGGCGTCGTCCCGCGCCGCTAGAATACGATCAGTCATCAAACTTCTTGAAAACTCGCACCTTATCGCTTTGCGAGTTCATTCCCCATTGGTAGATTGGTCCTATGTGGGGACGCAAAAAAGTTGACGTGAAAACCGCTGAGGCGCCGCAGCCGCTCAAGGATGCCGTGCGCGAGGCGCGGATCGAAGCGGCCGAGCGCTCGGGAGTTGTGGTCGATTGCGCGACGCCGATGTGGCACGGCTCGAATTGCTCAACGATGCCCTCAACCCGCTGTTCGAGGAGATTCCGGAAAACATCGAGTTGTTTGATCGCGGCGTGAGCAAAGGGGATGTTCCGCGCCTTTGGGTCGACGTGGTTGCACATGTCGAGATGGGCCACGACAAGCGGCAGTATCGTTTCGTTCAGGATACCCGCTACGGCCGCGCCGTACTGGGGGAATCCTATGAGCTGGCCGCAATTGTCGAGGCGATCACCCGCTATGTTGCGCGTCGTCTGGTCGAGCGTGAACGCGCCATGGCAGACGATGCCGGGCGTGGAGTTGCGCAGGCTGTTTTGCGTCACGATCGCCGCCGTCGCCGCTGGCGTGCCATACGTATTTTTATCCTGGGGCTTGTGGTTGGCATCGGCGCGCTATTCGCGCTGGCCATGCTCACGCGACCCTAACCAAGCAATCTGAATTGCCTCTGTGTGATTTCGTCCGATGGGCCAAGCCCTCGCGAGGCGACGTCGCATCGCCATGCACCGCGCGTGCCTTGGATCCGGTACAGATTATAGCCGGCGGCGTTCTTGTCTCCTGTCAGCGAACTCGATGCTGACGGCACTCCGACGGCCGGCACACGGATGCCGTTAGGTCCTTCCAGCCAATTCACCATGTGGCGGTGGTCGTGCCCGTGCAGCAGCAGTTCGGCGCCATGGGCCGCGATTACGCGCATGAGCACCGCCGCATCGAGCAGACGCTTGTGGCGGCGCGCCGCACTGACCGGCGGATGATGGATTAAAATCACGCGGAAAATATCTTCATCCTTGAGTTTGCTGAGTACAGCCGCTAATTCCGCGAGCTGTTTTGTGCCGAGCCAGCCGGTCGCAAGGAGTGGCGCCGTCGGTACGCCGCTTGAAAGTCCAATCAATGCAATTGGGCCGCGGCGCCGAACGAAGGGAAATCCGCCTACTCCTTTGTCGTCGCACATGTACGCACCCCATTGCCGCCCGGCGAGGGCCGCAGCTTCGCGTACATAAATGTCGTGGTTACCGGGGACGAACGTCACATCGTGTGCCTGACCGAGGCTTTCCAGCCAGTCTCGCCCCCGCGTAAATTCCGCCGGCAGGGCAATGTTGGCGATGTCGCCGGTAACCGCGATGTGGTCAAGCGATTGCGTTCTGAGATCGGAGACGACAGACGAAAGTTTAGCTGCCAAATGGATGGATCGCCGTTTCCGCTGCCAGTTAATGTAGCCTGTGACGCGCTTGCCGATCAGCTCGCCCCAGTGCGGTGCGGGCAGCGGTGCAAGGTGGGGATCTGAAAGATGCGCGAGGGTAAACATAATGCCCCGCCTCACCGCGACTGCAGCGCCGTCATGAACTGCCGATCAATATTCCGGCAGCGAACACCAGTACGCCGCCAACCACGACCTGAAATGCCGCCTGCAGGAATGGTGTGTCCATGTAGCGCATTCGGATCCACGAAATGGCAGCGAGTTCAATCGCCACTACGACGAACGAAAAAATCGTGGCGGTGATGAAATGCGGGATGAGGTAGGGCAGCGTATGGCCCAGGCCACCAATCGCCGTCATGCCGCCGGTCACCAGGCCGCGGATGACGGGCGAGCCGCGCCCGGTGAGAGAACCGTCATCCGAGAGCGCCTCCGCAAACGCCATTGAAATACCGGCGCCGACCGAGGCAGCAATCCCGACCAGGAATGTTTGCCATGTGTTGTGGGTCGCGAAGGCCGCCGCGAACAACGGCGCCAGGGTTGAAACCGAACCGTCCATCAGGCCGGCCAGCCCCGGCTGCACATATTGCAGCATAAACATGCGCTTGGAAGTGGCATCTTCTTTTTCGCGCGCACCCACGGTGAGAATTTGCTCGGACAGCTTGTGGGCGAGCGATTCGTGGCCCGCCTCGGCTTCGGCAAGCTCAATCAGCAGCTTGCGTACCGAGACATCGCGTGCGGTTTCGGCTGCCTTGCGGTAGTAGCGCTCGGCCTCGAACTCCATATTTTCAGCGAATTTGCGGACTTCATCGAGTCCGAGCGGCCGGGTCAGCCACAAGGGCTGCTTCGGGTTGAGGAACCCCTTCACGTCCTGGCGGCGGATGAGCGGAAGATATTCGCCGAATTTTTCACGGTAGAGCTCGAAGAGCTTGGTACGGTGATGGACTTCCTCTTCGGCCATTTCGTCAAAGACTTTGGCAGAAGAGGGAAATTGCTCGCGCAGGCCTTCGGCGAAACCACGATAAATACGGCTGTCTTCTTCTTCGTTGGTGATGGCAAGCGCCAAGACTTCCTGTTCAGTCAGGTCGGAAAATCGTTTCACGGGCAGTCCTCTCCGTCGCCGGCTTGCCGGTTTATGTCATATATAAGAATCATTCTAGACGGTGGGCCGGGGTTTGACAGCGTCCCTTGGCAGGTTTGGAACACATTGCCGGGGCTGCCGGCGTCAAAAGGGAGAAAGGCGTTTGCAACGCTTGCGCCGTGCGCTCGAACCGATCATCCGGCGGGCCCTGCATTTTTACTGGCGATTTTCACGTGGAGCGACGCTCGGAGCCCGCGCCATGGTGATCGATGGCGCGGGACGCATATTCCTGGTCAAACATTCCTATGTGCCAGGCTGGCATCTGCCAGGAGGTGGCGTTGAGACAGGGGAGACACTTCTGGAGGCGCTCGCACGGGAACTGGCCGAAGAAGGCAACATCCGGCTCGGTACGACACCTGAGCTATATGGAATATACTTCAACAGGCGGATGTCGCGGCGCGATCACGTGGCGTTGTTCATCGTCCGCGACTTCAGGCAGGACGGAAACCCCAAGCCAAATCATGAAATCATCGAACATGGATTTTTTGCGCCGGATGCGCTGCCTGAAGACGCCGGTCGCGGCACGCGCGCGCGCGTAGCGGAAGTGTTTGGCGGCGCCGCAATCAGCGAATTGTGGTGATCGCGCTCAGCGGAATCGCCCGCGGTCA
The DNA here is from genome assembly GCA_963702605.1 of uncultured Pseudomonadota bacterium. GTDB lineage: Bacteria > Pseudomonadota > Alphaproteobacteria > Rhizobiales > Xanthobacteraceae > Pseudolabrys. The sequence goes on along the minus strand of CAVPDI010000023.1, from coordinate 215,271 downwards.
TGAGGCGCAGCAAAATCCAGCTGTGGCCCGACTGGAACAATCCCAGACGGGTTCACGTGCCGCTGGCTGTAATAGTAATGCTGCTTGATCTGCTCGATACTTACGGTCTCGGCGATGCCGGGCACCTGATAGAGATCGCGCAAATAATTCGACAAGTTCGGATATTCGTAGATGTGTCGCCAGTTGCACTTGAAGTGGGAATAATACACGGCGTCGAAGCGGATCAGCGTGCAGAACAGCCGCCAGTCGGCTTCAGTTAAAGAGTTTCCGGCAAGATAGCGATGTTGCGAAAGGATCTGGTCGAGTTCATCGAGCGTATCGAAGACATTGCCGAACGCCTGTTCGTAGGCCGCCTGAGACGTCGCAAATCCGGCGCGATAAACGCCATTGTTGATGTTCGGATAGATCAAGTCGTTGAGCTTGTCGATTTTGGGCCGCAAGGATTCCGGATAGTAATCGGTGTGCACATTTGTGTATGCATCGAACGCCGAATTGAACATGCGGATTATTTCGGACAACTCGTTATTAACGATCGTCTGTTGTTTTTTGTCCCAAAGTACAGGCACGCTCACCCGCCCGGTGTAGCGCGGGTGCGCAAGCAGGTAGATTTCGGAAAGTTTGGACTTGCCGTTGGCGGTATCCCCGCTTGATCCTTCACTTACATTGAATGTCCATCCATCCTTGAGCATGTTTGGCGAAACGGCCGACAGGGAAATGACATTCTCGAGCGCCTTGAGCTTGCGAAAGATGAGGGTGCGGTGTGCCCAGGGGCACGCAAGCGAGATGTAAAGGTGATAGCGTCCGGATTCTCCTGCAAAGCCACCCTTGCCGGATGGTCCCGGACTGCCGTCAGGCGTAACCCAATTGCGGAACTGCGTGGCCGGGCGGATGAATTGGCCGTCCTTCGTTCGTGAAGCATCTTCTTGCCAGACGCCGTCAATCAGAAGTCCCATGCGCAGCTCCTTAACCTTCCGCTCTTCATTTAGGCTGTTGCGGCGCATTCCGCCACGGGTAATGGACCAGAATCGGACCAGATGCTAAGCGGCTGCGCATGACATGGATATTTGAATTTTATGAGCGAACTAGCGCTGACCATCCTGCCTGAGACCGAGGCTGACGCGCCGGCAATTGACCGCCTGCACGAGCGCACTTTCGGACCGGGACGTTTTGCACGCACCGCGTTTCGTATCCGCGAGGGCAGGGGCCCTCTCCTGGATTTGTCGTTCACGGCGCGGATCGGGAGCCTCCTGGTGGGCTCCGTACGATTGACGCCGATCTGCGTCGGTAACACACCGGCGTTGCTGCTGGGGCCGCTCACGGTCGAGCCCCCATTTCGATCGCATGGCGTCGGCACGGCGCTGGTCAAGCGCGCGCTCGAGGACGCCCAAGCTCGCGGACACAAGCTTGTTGTGCTGGTTGGTGACGAGCCAATCTACGCCAAATCGGGTTTTAAGCGCATCCCGAAAGGGCAGGTAAAGATGCCCGGCCCCGTCGATCCGGGGCGCCTCCTGGTGGCTGAGCTGGTAGCCGGCGCCTTTACGGGCGTATCCGGTTTGATCCGGCCGGACTGGGAAACATAAACGGAAGTTGCGTGCTGCATTCCGGGCATGCGGGCTATGCGCCGCCCAGAATAATTGAATCGATCAACGTCCTTCCCTGGCCCAGGTCGCCGCCAACGAACCGATCAGCAGCAGCAATCCTATCAGGCCAGCAAAGATCGGCAGCACGCCGATGCCGCGCACGACGCTGACGTCGCGCATTTTAAGACCGATCCAATCGTCACCCTTGAATGTCGTGCTGGTACGGACCGGCACGACCCGCGGAACGTTGACGCTGCTGCCGTCTTCAATCCGGCGTGCGTCGCCGCCGGTAGCATTGGCCAGCGTCTGCAACACTTCGGGCGTCGATGTCACTTCCGCGAACTCACGCGGATTGGCCGGGCCGACATTGGCGAGAGCGGTGAGTTTTCCGTCAGTCGCCCGCCAGAGACCTAGTTCGTTGGCGGCAACGTTGGCTCGCCATAGCCCGGGCTCGACCGGCTGAAGATCGAGCGTACGGCTGCTGCCGGTCGGCGTTGTGAGTGTAATCTGATTGACGGTGTCAGCCATGGTCTGACGCTGCACGGTGATGTCGCGGCCATGAACGATCAATCGAAGCGCCTCTTCCTCGAGATCGGGCTGTTTCATGAGCCAGTGCGAAAGCCGCCGGAGCAAATCAAGATGTGGGCCGCCTCCTTCATAACCGCGCGCCCATAGCCAGATGTGGTCGGACAACAGAAGCGCCACACGGCCTTCGCCCTCGCGTCCCAGCACCAGAAGCGGCTTGCCGTCGGGGCCCTGCATCACGCTGGTTCCAGTGTTGCGCTTGATGTCCACAAGCCTGAACCAGTGACTCCAGTGTGGAGGATCAGTCTGCGATCCCTCGAGATCACGCGTCACCGGATGCCGATGACCGGCTTCCGTAAGCTGCGCCTGGAATCGTCGTTCGGTCACTTCCCCAGTCGGTTCGGCCGGCAGAATGCCGTCGAGCGGCGTGCGCCAGATACTCGTCGGACTCGCATAGTCGGGGCCGGCAGCGATCAATACCGCTCCGCCGTCACGCACGTATTTTGCAATGTTCTCGAAATAGATGAGAGGCAGTACGCCTTGCCGGGCGTAGCGGTCGAAAATGATGAGTTGGAATTCGCCGATCTTCTGCTGAAAAAGTTCTCGCGTGGGGAATGCGATCAGCGACAATTCGTTGATCGGCGTGCCGTCCTGCTTTTCCGGCGGCCGCAAGATAGTAAAGTGCACCAGGTCGACGGAAGCATCCGACTTGAGAAGGTTGCGCCAGGTCCGTTCGCCCGCGTGCGGTTCGCCCGATACCAGCAGCACTCGCAGCTTGTCGCGGACGCCGTCGATCGAAACCACGGCGCGATTGTTGACTTGCGTCAGTTCACCATTGAGCGGTGACGCTTCAATCTCGACGATATTCGGGCCAGCATGCGGGATGGGTATGTTGATTTTGACGTCGGTATGCGCCGTGACGACGCGCTTTTCCAGCACATCGCCATCGCGCCGGACCGTAACCTCTGCGGTGCCGACTTGCGCGCCTTGATCCTCGATGCGGAAGCCGACGGTTTGCGACTGACCTACGATTCCGAACCGCGGCGTCTGTGTCAGCACGACACGGCGGTCAATCTCGTTCTTGTGGCCCGTGATCAAAGCGTGCAATGGCGCTGCAAATCCAAGCGTCGAGGGGTCGGCGGGTACGTCGTGCACGCGGCCGTCGGTAATCAAAACGGCACCGGCGACCCGATCGGGCGGCACGTCGGCGAGCGTCGAGGAAAGCGCTGAAAATAGCTTGGTACCGTCTGTCTCGCCGTCGGCAGCGCCCGCTTCGGCCACCCGGACCTCCAGGCCCGGAATGCGCTTGAGCCGTTCGACAAGGGCCGCGCGTACGGCTTCGGTTTGCCCGGCACGGTCACCAAAATTTTGGCTTGGGCTTTTGTCGACGATGACCGCGGCAACTGAAGGGATGGGATCGCGATCCTCCCGCGTGAGCGAGGGGTTGGCGAGCGCGAGCACCATTAGAGCAAGCGCCAACGCGCGTAGTGGCGCTCCACGACTACGCGCGATCAACAATAAAATTGAAATGAGTGCAGCGACGGCAAAGGCCGTCCATACGACATAGGACGGCACGAGCGGAGCAAATGAGATGCCGAGATTCACGTCCGCGCTCCTACTGTCCCAATCGCTCGAGTAATGCCGGGATGTGTACCTGATCGGCCTTGTAGTTGCCGGTTAGCGCGTACATCACGATGTTGACGCCGGCGCGGAAGGCAAATTCCCGCTGTCGCGGCTCGCCGGGTACCAAGGGAAGCATGGGCTGGCCGTCGGGCCCCAATGCCCACGCGCCGGCAAGATCGTTTGAGGTGATCAGGATTGATGACACGCCGTCGCCGGCGCGCGCCGGGCGGTTTGGTTCTTCATCCTCGTTGTCGGCAGGCAGGGCCTCGACCCAAAGTTGACCGGTGGTGAAGCGGCCGGGAAAATCCCGCAGCAGAAAGAATGTTTTGGTGAGCACATGATCGTGCGGCACCGGTTCGAGTTCCGGAATGTCGAGCGAGGAGAGAATTGAGCGCAGCGCGACCATGCCTGGTCCGCGCATTTCGCCGCCGGGGCCTGGTGGGGCGTCAATAGCGTCGCGTGTATCGAAAAGCACCGTGCCGCCGCGCTTCATGTAAGTATCGATTTTTTCGAGTGCGGCCTGCGGCGGCTTCGGCGCATTCGGTGAGATCGGCCAGTATATCAGCGGAAAGAATGCAAGTTCGTCACGGGCAAGGTCGAGTCCGATCGGATCTCCGGCCTCGAGCGCGGTTCGCTGCGCCAGGAACAAGGTGAGACCCTGCAGCCCGCTCTTGCTCACGTCGTCAACGCCGGTATCGCCCGTGATGACATAAGCCAGATGCGTCTGCAGCGTCGCTTTCAAGGCGAAATCTTCCTGCTGCGCAGTCAGCGGTGGTGTGGACGGCTGCGCAGGCGCGGGTTGAGCCTGGGCCGGCTCATGGAGCGTCGTCGCGCCAATGATGGCGGCAGCGACCAATGCGGCCGTGGCCCGCCGCCGCGGCCACAGCGCCGAGACACCGCCCGACAGCGATATGACCACCAAAGCATCGAGCATCAGCAATACAAGTGCGGCAACGAATAGCGGCCCGCGCAAGTCGAGAGGCTCTCCTTGGCGATAGGTGTCGATCCGTGCGTTGAGCGATGAAATGTCGAGTACGGCCGGACGGTCTGCGGGCGCGAGCGTGTTGACCGCAACGAGGCCTTCCGGCGGCCCATAAAAGCCAGGCGGGTGATCGAGGCTGCCGCGCTTCGCGTAGTTGCTGGGAATTGGGCGCGCCGTCGCAGGCGGTGTCGAGAATGCTCCGAACCCGTCGAGGACACGTGTCGGCGGTACCACCTGGGCCGAGCGATTGGTGGCGTCCTGCGGCGCAGTATTGTCGCCTTCGGCAGTCGCGCTCGCACCGGCGAGGGCCACCAGACGCCGCAGCATGTCGACGAAAGCCCCGGACAGCGGCAGGTCGGACCAGCGCGTATCGGCGGTCACATGAAATAGCACGATCAAGCCCTTGCCGCGCCGCTCGGCCGTCACGAGCGGTGTCCCGTCGGCAAGAGTCGCCCAGGTGCGGTCGGTCAGCTGCGCGTCCGGTTCGGCGAGCACCTGGCGCGTGACCGTGACGTCGGTCGGAACGGCCATGCCGTTGAATGGGCCGTCGCGCGAGAAGCCGGCAAGTTGCTGCGGCTTGTCCCAACTCAGGCTGCCGCCAAGGATACGCCCGCCGCGACGTAGTTTGACCGGCACCAGATTGTCATCGGCGCTGGCGAGATGCGGCCCCGCGAAGCGCACCAACACGCCGCCATTGTCAATCCACTTGTTGAGGCGATCGAGTGCCTCGGCGACATTGCCGACGTCGGCGAGGATCAACATAGGCAGGCGCCGGTCGAGGAAGCGCGACACGGCTTCGGCCGGCGCAACACCCTCCGCGAGACTGACGTCGGCAAATGGATTAAGAGCGCGCGACAGATAATAGCTTGCACCAATCAATGGCTGCGAGCGGTCCGCGGCCGAACCGGAAACGACGCCGACGGTGCGCCTCCGCCAACGTTTGTCGAGCAGCTGTACCGCGCCTGCTGAATGTTCGCCGACGATTTCAAGGCGCGCGACGTCATTGCGAATTTCCACCGGCAGGTCGATCACGGCATCGGTTTCACGCTCACCCGTCTTGAAGTCATACGGTGCTTCGCCCAAGGGCAGGCCTTTGAGGTCGATCGCATTCACCATACCGCTGTCGCCGGGCGCGGTTTTCGCGCGCAGGACTTTCACCGTCAGCGCTCCTGCAGCGTTGTCAGCCGCCGCGAGCGCATGCGGGATCGGTAAACCGTCCGAAAGAATGGTGAGCGGATGATCGCCAATTATCCGTTTCAAGCCGGCGACGAAATCGGATCCCTTGCCGAGATCAACTCCGTCGGAAAGCCAGGCCAATTCGACATCCGGCACTGCCGCAAGAAAACGCCCAATCAGCGGCAATGCTTCGTTGCGATCGATGCCATACGGTTTAGGCTTGATCTGTTTGATTTGCACCCTGGCGGCGCCGGCGAGCCGCAATGAAATATCGCGGTCCGTTTCCGAGATTGGCAAAATGGCGACACTACGATTGTCGGCCTCTGCGCGCGCGATGATTTCGTCTGCCGTTCTAATTCGCCTGTCCCATGCGGCAGCCGCAGGCCAGCCGTCATCGATCAGAATTAACAGCGGCGCCGCACGCTTGGCAGTTGCGAGCGGCGGATTCCACAGCGGACCGGCCGCGGCGATGATGAGAAGCGCGGCAAGGGTGAGGCGCAGGAGTGTAAGCCACCAGGGCGTGCGTGCCGGGGTCTCTTCCTTCGGCGCGATTTCGAACAGCAAACGGGTCGGCGGGAAGTCGATACGGCGCGGTCTCGGTGGGACAAGCCGCAAGAGCCACCATAACACCGGCAAACTAAGCAGCCCGAACAGGACCAGCGGCTGGGCGAAGCCGAGCGGCAATGACCCGATCATGCGGCGCTCGCAGGGTTCGCCGGCGCGTGCCGGTTGCTGACGGCATAGGGCTGCGGGTTGTCGCCCATGCGCGCATGGAGAACGAGCAGGAGTTCACTTGCCGGACGGTCGGTGCGGTGGACCACGAAACTCCACCCCCTGAGTTCGGCCTCGGCGCGGATCGCAGCGCGGTGACGCGCAACGATGGCCTGGTAATCGTTGCGCCATGCCTCGGCGCGTCCAGCTGTTACCGAACCCGCACCTTCGGGTTCGATGAATTCGATACGGCCCGAATAGGGAAAACTTTCTTCTGCTGGATCGACAATCTGCACCAAATGGCCATGCGCTCCTGTTGCGGAGAGCTGGGAAACGGTGGCGCGGACTTCACCGATCGGGGACCACAAATCCGACAGCATTACGACTTCCGACAATGGCGAAGGCGCGAACGACGGCGGCAGGCTCGCGCGTTCTGTCGGATCGTGCAGAATGGCCTCTGCCATCTTTTCGATGACATTTCGGCTTGCCGTCGGGCGAAGGAAGCCCAGGCACTCCGACGCGCTCGCCTCCCTGGACCAGGACTTCGGCCAGGGCAAAGGCGATAACCAGCGCCCGCTCAAGTTTGCTGTCGTCTGACAATTCGGACGTGAAGGCCATTGACGGCGAACGGTCCGGCCAGATCCACACCGTGTGCGAGGCCTCCCATTCGCGTTCGCGAACATAGAGGTGATCGTCTCGCGCCGAGCGGCGCCAATCGACATTCTGCGCGGCCTCACCTGATACAAAACGGCGGTACTGCCAGAAATTCTCCCCCGGCCCGGCCCGGCGGCGGCCGTGCAGTCCATGGATGACGGTAGTGGCAACGCGGCGTGCCTCGAGGATAAGACGCGGCATCGCATCGGCGAGTTTGCGGGCCCCGACCGTGGCCTGCTTTACCTCGCCCGCTTCTAAGTCGTTTGGCTTCGACTCCGCCATTGCGACTATCCGATGCGCGCTTTCAGCCGCCGGATCACGTTGGGAATCGTTTCGCCTTCTGCGCGCGCGGCAAAGGTCAGCGCCATGCGATGCTTGAGCACTGGTTCTGCCAGTTCGAGGACATCATCGATGGACGGCGCGAAACGGCCATCCAAAAGCGCGCGCGCACGCACTGCCAGCATCAGCGCCTGGCTCGCGCGGGGGCCGGGCCCCCAGGAGATAAGCTTGCCGATATCGCCCGCCTCCGGCCCCGGCCGCGCCGATCGCACCAGTGCAAGGATTGTCTCAACGACTGACTCTCCTACTGGCAGGCGCCGAACGAGACGTTGCGCTGACAGCAGGTCTTCGGACGTCATGGCCACTTTGGCACGCGACTCTTCTGCGCCTGTCGTATCGAACAGGATTTTGCGCTCGGCTTCCTGATCGGGATAGTCGACGTCGACTTCCATGAGAAAGCGGTCGAGCTGCGCTTCGGGCAGCGGATATGTGCCTTCCTGCTCGAGTGGGTTTTGTGTCGCGAGCACGTGGAACGGCTTCGGCAGATCGTGGCGAACACCGGCGACCGTCACATGTTGTTCCTGCATGGCTTGCAGAAGAGCGGATTGCGTACGCGGTGACGCACGATTTATTTCATCGGCCATAAGCAATTGGGCGAACACCGGGCCGGCGATGAAGCGGAAGCTGCGCTTGCCGCCTGGGCTTTCCTCAAGCACTTCCGTTCCGAGAATGTCGGATGGCATAAGATCGGGTGTGAACTGGATGCGCCGTGCGTCGAGGCCGAGCGCCGTCCCCATCGTCTCGACCAGTTTGGTCTTGGCAAGACCGGGGACGCCGACGAGGAGTGCGTGGCCACCGGAGAGCACGGTGACAAGGGCACGCTCCACCACAACATCCTGTCCGAAGATGACGGCGCCGATCGCGGCCTTTGCGGCGCGTATATGAGCGGCGGTAGATTCCGCCGCGCGAACAATCATGTCTTCAAGTTTTTCAAGACTTTCGCCGCTGGCCTTCGCCATGGTGCCGGTTCCTTTCGTCGCCCGTCTGGAGCCCTGGCTGGTGCTATGCAACAAACACACCAACGCCGATTTCGATGCGTTATACGGGCCGAATTTGCCTCTATGTATTGGCGAGCTTACGCTATCTTCCGCCGCCGATCCGGTTCATCACGAAGATGCGAACAGGTCTGCAGCGGCCTGATTATCGAAGGAAAACAATGGCGAAGGCAGGGCAGAGCGGACTGGAAGCGCTGACGGCATCGCTGCCGCGCGAAAACAAGGGGCTGCCGCCCGTGGAACGGTGGAATCCGCCGTTTTGCGGCGATATCGACATGAGGATAGGGAGCGACGGCACTTGGTTCTATCAGAAGACGCCGATTGGGCGGGCGGCATTGGTCAAATTGTTTGCTTCCGTCCTTAAGCGCGAAGGCGACAAGCATTTCCTGGTCACCCCGGTCGAGAAGGTCGGAATCACGGTCGACGATGCACCGTTTCTCGCCGTCGAAATGAAGGTGTCGTCCGGCGATCGCCGGCGCGGTTCTTGAATTCCGGACAAATGTCGACGACTGGGTCACAGCCGGGCCGGGTCATGCGCTACGCTTCGAGCAGCAGCCGGCAAATGGAGGCCTCAAGCCGTATCTCCATGTACGCCGTGACCTGTGGGCGAAGGTCTCGCGTGCGCTTTTCTATGATCTCGTCGCACTTGGCGAGGAACGCGATGTCGGCGGCATCCAAATGTTTGGTGTTGTGTCGCAAGGCGAGTTCTTCGCCATGGCGGAGGCCAGCGTATTGCGGGAGTTTGCTTGATGCAGGAGGTTGCGACGACCAGTCTGACTGCGGCGGAATTTTTCACCCGCGTGCGAGCGCGTCTGTCGCTGGAGGTGCCGGCGGGCCTCAACGATCCAAGCATTACTCCAAATCGCGGCGATCACGATGCCGATCCGGTCATGCGCAAGATCGCCGAGGTGCGGCCCATCCGGCCCGCGGCCGTGCTGGTGCCGATCGTCGATCACCCCGAGCCGACCGTATTGCTCACGCAACGTGCCCAGCACCTGCCGGATCATCCCGGTCAGGTTTCGTTTCCGGGGGGCAAGATCGACAAGACTGATGCAGATCCACGCGCGTCGGCGCTGCGCGAGGCGGAGGAGGAGATCGGCCTCGATCGGGCCCATGTCGAGCCGCTCGGCTATCTCGATCTCTACATGACGACGCTTGGTTATCGAATTGTGCCGGTGATCGCGCGCGTGAAGCCGGGCTTTGCGCTCAGTCTCAATGCGAGTGAAGTCGACGCGACGTTCGAAGTGCCGCTTGCTTACTTGATGGATCAGAACAACGTACAGCGTCATTCGCGAGACTGGCAGGGCATGACGCGGCATTATTACGCGTTCACTTTCGGCGAGCACTACATCTGGGGCGTGACGGCTGGTATCCTGCGCAACCTTTATGATCGGATTTGCCGATGATCCGCCCGGTATTCACAGAGATCGTACTGTTCCTGGCGCCATTCGTGCTCTATGGCGTGTTCTTGTGGGCGACCAAAGCAGGCGTGATGGATCTCAAATCCTGGCCGTTGGCGCGTGTTGCGACACTTGCCATCCTCGCGCTGGCGCTGGTGCTTGGAAGTTTCATCTTTTTTGCACATTTTTCCGGCGCTCCGCCGGGTTCGACTTATGTGCCGGCACATATAGAAAACGGCAAATTCGTTCCGGGGGCGACTAAGTAATGTCATCGCAAGCAGGCCGCACGGATCGCAAGCTCGGCGATGCCGGCTGGCTGACTACCGGCGCACTTCCGCGCCTGCTTGGCCTGCTCGATCGCGACGGCGAAGAGGCGCGTGTGGTCGGCGGGGCCGTGCGCAACGCCTTGCTCGGCGTTCCGATCGCGGAGATCGACATCGCCACTACTGCGGTGCCGGAAGAGGTGGTGAAACGCGCCGCCGCGGCAGGCTTCAAATCTGTTCCGACCGGAATCGAACACGGCACGGTCACCGTCATCATCGACAAGCATCCATTCGAAGTCACCACCCTGCGCCGGGATGTGGAAACCTATGGCCGCCACGCAAAGGTCGAGTTCGGCCGCGACTGGGCGGGCGACGCGCACCGGCGGGATTTTACGATCAACGCGCTGTCGGCTACGCGTGACGGCGCGGTCTACGACTATGCTGGCGGGCTCGACGATCTCAAGGAGCGCCGCGTGCGCTTTATCGGCGATCCGGCCGAACGGATCGCCGAGGATTATCTGCGTATCCTCCGCTTCTTTCGGTTCCACGCCTCCTACGGCAGTGGGCGGCTCGATGCGGCGGGTCTAGCCGCCTGCATCGCCGCACGCGACGGCCTCGACCAACTTTCGCGTGAGCGCGTCCGTATGGAGCTGATGAAACTGCTGGTCGCACCGCGGGCCGCACCGACACTTGCCGTCATGGGGCATGCGGGGTTGCTACTGCGTGTGCTCGGCGGCGTACCCTATCTCGCGCCGTTCGAGAACTTGGCCAAGGTCGAAGCAGAAATTTCAGCCACGCCAGATGCAGTTCGCCGGCTCGGCGCACTAGGTGTCGCCATTGTCGAAGACGCTGAGCGGCTCTGGCAGAAGTTGCGGCTCACCAACGACGAGCATGGACGGCTCAGGTCGATGGGCGAAGGTTGGTGGCGTGTTTCACCGGCAAACTGGCGAGAAGGCTGCGAAAGCGCTTCTCTACAGGCTAAAGCCGCAGCAATTCACTGATCAGGTTTTGCTTGCCTGGGCGCGATCGGATGCGACATCGCATGACGAAGGCTGGCGCGCACTGGTGACGCTTGCCGCAGCAATGGACCGCGCCGATGTTTCCGCTGAGGGCGGCCGACTTCATGAAGCGCGGTGTGTCGCAAGGGCCGACGCTCGGTGCAGCCTTACGCGCGGCTGAAGAGGCATGGGTCGTAGCCGGATTCCCGGGCGATCAGGTGGCGCTTGACAGTATAACAGCCGACGCCCTGCGCGCGTCTGCGGCAGCAAAATAAAAAGCTTCGCATGGCGTAGACGATGGATCTTTTCTCCGGCTTCTCCGACATATCCTCCTGGCAGTTGATTCCGGTCGCGGCGGTTGCGCTGTTCGCGTCGATCATCGGCGGTGTTTCCGGCTATGGCACCGGCGCGTTGATGCCGCTGGTGCTGGTGCCGTTGGTAGGCGCAGAGCCTGTCGTGCCGATCATCGCGATCTCGGCGATGTTCACCAATTCGAGCCGCATCTTTGCGTTCCTGAAATATGCCGATTGGCGGCGGATCGCGATCGTTCTTGTGGCGGCAATGCCGACCTGCGTACTCGGGGCCTGGGGTTACACCCGCCTCTCCGGCACCGGCGCGGCGCTCGTCATAGGCGGCATGCTGATCCTGAGCGTACCGTTGCGCCGGTTGCTGCGCTATCACGGAGTCAAGATCGGCGATGGCGGCCTTGCACTAGGATCACTGGGCTACGGCATCTTCGTGGGTGGTACGGCAGGCTCGGGCGTGATCCTGCTTTCCCTGCTGATGGCGGCAGGCGTCGAAGGCGCCGGCGTGATCGCTACAGATGCGGGGATCTCAATCGTGATCGGCGTTGTGAAGATTTCCGTATTCGGGCTTGCCGGCGTCATCACAGCGCAGGTGATCGCCTTCGCGTTGTTGATCGGCTTTGTCGCGCTGCCTGGAGCTTTCCTCGCCAAAGCCTTCGTCGAACGAATGCCGGTCCATTTTCACACAGCCATCCTCGACGCCGTCGTCTTATTTGGCGGCGTATTCCTGGTTTATGGGGCGCTACGCTGAGCCGGATGGGCCGGCCGGCCGCAGTGGTACATTCAGCTCGCTGAACTTGAGGATCAATTCAGGGACGCTCTTGCAGCCGGTTTTTTCCCGTATGCGCTTGAGATGCGAATAGACGGTGTTGAGGCTCACGCATCGTTCGGTGGCATAGGCGCCGGTCGTCGTGCCCGTGCACAATGCCTGCGCCAGATGAGCTTCGGCTTTCGTGAGGCTGAACAGATCCTGAAGAATTTGGATTGTCACGCCATTGCGCAAGAGTGGATCGCGAACAAACATTATAATTTTCGCATCCACAAGCTGCATAGCGATGACTTTTCACGCATGCACAAGCGGACGCATTGAAACGATATACGCCGGCATTCCGCTGCTGCGCGCGCCGCAAAATCGGTTGCGACCGCATCGCGTGAGGGCTCGCCAATTCTTCCCAGGGCACCGAGTGCGGCGTCGAACTGCCGGCGCGCGACCGGCTCCGATAAATTCAATCGTGCGGTCAGCAATACGGAATCCGTCGCCGCATTGCGCGAGCGCACGAATCGTTTCGTTCGCGTATATGACATATCCCGTCGGAGCTCATGCAGTGCGACACCATCGGTCAACCAGTCGAACGCATTTTCGAGAAAGCCATTGCGATTATTGGCCGACTGTCAGTCGCGTCGCCATGTCATACGCGCGCTGAAAATGCGGGAGTAGCCTTCCGCATCAATGCGATTTCTCGCTTTATCGACATGACCTTGTCTGTGCGTTCGTGGATGGCGACAGCAAGCTAGTTTGTTAGGCGTTCGGTCGAGTACCGCCCCCAGGAAATAGCGCAAGCCGAACTGAGGCAGGAATTCAGTGTAGAATGGATCTCGGGTCATGCCGGCCTCGTCGAGAATCTGATGATCCCAGATAAGTGGCCGGCTCGCTGGCGGAACGAGTAAGGCATGCGCGGATTGATGGCATGCGGGAGCTGTTGCCGCGAAATGCTGCAGGGAGGGTGCGCTTACGACCGGCAGGGCGTCGGCTGTGCAAACAACGCTGTGCCGTTGTTCTCGCTTGTCGATCATTTCAAGCAACGCGCCGACTCCGCCGAGCAGCTGGTGGTTTAATTCAGCGCCTCTGGCAAGCGGTCGTTGTCAACGCCGCTTGCATAGACAGTCTCAATTGTCTTCAGGAATAAATCCTTGTCCGGCATCGCCCTTTGCCGATCGCTGTTTCAATAGAGGAGGTTTAATGCGACGGCTTTTGCCACCGGCGCGCAGAGTGGCGCAAGAAACTTGTTTTGGACTACAGTGCAATGACTTGGTCACCAGCGAAATAAACCCGACAATCGACGCTATTGGGCATCGGCGTGGCAAGAATTGACCTTGCGTTCACGGCCATCTGACCAACGGCGGCATTGACGAGAGGATGGACTCAACATTGCCGCCCGTTTTGAGGCCGAAAATAGTTCCTCGATCATAAAGCAAGTTGAACTCGACATAGCGGCCGCGGCGGATCAACTGCTCCTCGCGTTCGGCGTCGGTCCACGGCGTCGTGATATTCTTTCGCACCAGTCCGGGATAAACGCGAAGGAATGCGCGACCGACACCTTGCGTGAATGCAAACGTCTCGTCCCAATCAGTTTCGAGATAATCATAAAAAATACCGCCTATCCCGCGCGGCTCGTTGCGGTGCTTGAGGAAGAAATACTCGTCGCACCATTTTTTGTATTTGTCGTAGGGCGCGATTTCCGCATGCATGTCGCAGGCGGTTTTCATCGCGGCGTGAAACGCGATGCTGTCAGGGTCCGTTTGCGTCCGACGGCGGTCGAGCACCGGCGTGAGATCGGCGCCGCCGCCGAACCAGGCTTTGGTGGTGACGACAAATCGCGTATTGAGGTGAACCGCGGGCGACATGCGGGTTGTGAAGATGCGCAATCAACGAAATGCCCGAAGCCCAAAATCGCGGGTCTTTGTCAGCGCCGGGAATCTCCGTGCGGAATTCCGGCGCGAATTCGCCGTGCACGGTTGAGCAGTGCACGCCGACTTTCTCGAACACGCGGCCATGCATCAGCGCCATGACACCACCGCCACCGGGGGCGCCGTTATGATCGGTGCGCTGCCAGGGCGTACGAACGAAGCGGCCGGCGGGACGGTCGGCGAGGGGAGTTTTGTCGGGAAGTGAAACTTCCAGCGCCTCGAAGGCCGCGCATATATCGTCACGCAGCGATTCAAACCACGCACGCGCTTTGTTCTTGTGCTCCTCGAGCAGACTTTGGTTCATGGCGCTCCCGCCTGGTGTCGCAGGGTCGATGTTATCATTGCCCAAATCCGCGCGTCTGCCGGAGTGCCTCGCCAGTGATCAGAGCGACGGTCATGGCCACATTGAGTGATCGCAAGCCCCGCCTCATCGGTACGCGAAGTCGGGCGTCGGCCGCCTCATGAACCGCGCCGGGGACGCCGGCGCTTTCCCGTCCGAACAGCAGCACTTCATTCCTGTTGAATGTGTGAGTCTAGATAGGATTGCTCCGCGCTGGTGCTCAAGAGCACAAGTGAAAGGCGCTCGCCCGCCCGCCATTCCTCGAAAGCCGCAAAGGAGGCGTGCCGGGTAAGGGCAACGTGGTCGATGTAGTCCATTCCCGCGCGGCGGAAGGCACGGTCGGTGACCGGAAAACCGGCCGGTTCTATGATGTGCGCTTCCACCCCCAGGCACGCACAAAAGCGCAGAATCGTGCCGGTGTTCTGGGGAATATCGGGTGCAAATAGGGCGATCCGCATGGTGGGTCCGAGCGCTCAACGGTCTCCGGGGGAAGCCGCTTATGGCAGCGATTTATGCGACAAAACTTCGCGGGCGCGAGTGAACGATGAGGTCACGTCCGGCGCCGTCGACCGCCCGGATTGCATACATAATGTAACATTTAAAACGCGCTCTGATGCAAAACCGGTGCTCAGATCGTTGGACGGCGCTTTTGCGGGCTTGCGCTATTACGGCAAGGGTGCCAATAGAACCACGCCGACGCGCTGTCCTGCCTATTCCAGGGCTGCCGCAAACGGTCCGCCCCGCCGCCCTCCGGACTTCGGTCCCGGGCTCCAGCCGCGGGCGGATGAACTAGCCAGCCGGAGGAGAGGGCTTCAGACGTGACGACCGTGTCTTCGGCGGAGCACACGCGCCGCGATTTTCTTTATATTGCCACGGGTGCTGTCGGTGCGGTGGGCGCCGCAGCGGTCCTCGTGCCGCTGATCGCGCAGATGAATCCGGACGCCTCGACCATAGCGGCAGGCGCCCCGATCGAGGTGGATCTCGGGCCCATCGCGGATGGGCAGATCATCAAGGTGTTCTGGCGGTCGAAGCCGATCTTCATCTTCCATCGAACCAAGAAGGATATCGAGGAAGCGCAGAACGTGAACGTGGCGAGCCTGCCAGATCCGCAACCGGATTCGGCCCGCGTGAAGCCCGGCCACGACCAATGGCTCGTGCTGATCGGCATCTGCACGCATCTCGGCTGTATCCCGCTGGCCCACCAGGGGGAATATGACGGCTGGTTTTGCCCGTGCCACGGCTCGCAGTACGACACATCGGGCCGCATTCGCAAAGGTCCGGCGCCAAAAAACCTGTTCTTGCCACCGTACAAATTTGTCTCCGACACCAAAATCCAGATCGGTTAAGCGAAACGTCGCATTCAAGGTTCAATCATGAGCGGACACTCGACCTACCAGCCGCAGAATAAATTTCTGCAATGGTTCGAGAAGCGGTTGCCGATTGGCAGCCTGATTTATTCATCTTTCGTCGTTTATCCGACGCCACGCAATCTCAACTATCTGTGGACCTTCGGTGGCATTCTGACATTCATGCTCGGCGTGCAGATCATCACCGGCATCGTGCTGGCGATGCACTACACGCCGCAGGCCGATCTCGCTTTCAAGTCAGTTGAAACGATCATGCGCGACGTCAATTTCGGCTGGCTGTTGCGCTACCTGCATGCGAACGGCGCGTCGATGTTCTTCTTTGCCGTCTATATCCATATGTTCCGCGGCATCTATTACGGGTCATACAAAGAGCCGCGCGAAGTGTTGTGGATTCTCGGCGTGATCATCTACCTCCTGATGATGGCGACCGGCTTCATGGGTTATGTGCTGGTCTGGGGCCAAATGAGCTTCTGGGCAGCGACCGTGATCACCAATTTGTTTTCGGCCATTCCGGGCGTCGGTGACACGATTGTCACCTGGCTGTGGGGTGGTTATGCGGTTGGCAACCCGACCCTCAATCGTTTCTACTCGCTGCACTATCTGCTGCCGTTCGTGATCGCGGGCGTGGTCGTCCTCCACGTCTGGGCGCTGCATGTTGTGGGGCAGAACAATCCGACGGGTGTCGAACCAAAATCCGACAAGGATACGGTGCCATTCACGCCGCACGCGACAATCAAAGACAGTTTCTACATGGCGGTGTTCTGCATCGTCTTTGCCTGGTTCGTGTTCTACATCCCGAACTTTCTCGGCCACGCGGACAATTACATTCCGGCTAACCCCGCGGTGACACCGGCCGAGATTGTGCCCGAATGGTACTACCTGCCGTTCTACGCAATTCTTCGGTCGATCCCTGACAAGCTCGCCGGTGTGATCGCACTGTTTTCTTCAATCCTGGTCCTTGCGTTCATACCTTGGCTCGATACGTCGCGGGTACGCTCGGCGCGCTATCGTCCACTGTTCAAGCAGTTCTTCTGGCTGTGGGTGATCGCCTGCGTCGGGCTGGGCTGGTTGGGCTCGAAGCAACCCGAGGGCATCTACGTAATCCTGTCGCGCGTGTTTACCGTTTATTACTTCGCATTCTTCCTGATTATCATGCCGCTGCTCGGCATATTCGAGAAAACCAGGCCGTTGCCGAACTCGATTTCGGAATCGGTACTGGGCGCAAAAGCTTGAGCGGGGACAGGGTCATGACAGTCATGAAGCGCATGGTCTTAGCTTTCACGCTTGCCACCGCCGCTGCGGTGCTTGCGCTGCCGGCGACGGCTGAGGAGCAGGTTTCTCCGCCGCGCCTGAAATGGTCTTTCGCAGGTCCGTTCGGCAAGTATGACGAGGGGCAACTCCAGCGCGGCTACAAGGTCTACAAGGAAGTCTGCTCGGTCTGCCATTCGATGGACATGGTGGCCTTCCGAAGTCTCGCCCAGCCCGGCGGCCCAGGCTTCAGCGAGGCACAGGCGGCGGCTGTGGCGGCGGAAGCCAAGATCAACGACCTCGACGACAAGGGTCAGCCGATTGAGCGCGCTGGTCGTCCAGCCGACTATTTCCCATCACCGTTCCCGAACGAGCTCGCTGCGAAGGCGGTGCATGGAGTGGCGCCGCCGGATATGTCGACGCTCGCGAAGGCGCGTACCTATCAGCGCGGATTTCCGTGGTTCATCTTCGATATCTTCACGCAGTATCAGGAACAGGGACCTGACTATATTGCTGCGTATCTCAAAGGCTATGAGGACCCGCCGAAGGGCTTCCCGCTGCCCGAGAATGGCCACTACAACAAATATTTCCCGGGCCATAATACGGCGATGCCGCCGCCGCTGCAGGATGGGCAGGTCACCTATGACGATGGCTCGCCCCAGACGCTTGACCAGTATTCCAAGGACGTCGCCGCGTTCCTGATGTGGGCGGCCGAGCCGCACCTGGTGCAGCGCAAGCGTGTCGGCTTCCAGGTGATGATATTCCTGATCGTGCTCGCCGGTCTTCTCTATTTCACCAAGAAGAAGGTGTGGTCGGCGGTGCATTGAGTGCACTTAGTTTCGGCCGATCAGCCTCGTCATGCCCGGCCATGTGCCGGGCATCCCGTTTATGGAACCATTGTGCCATCCTCATCGGGTTGGCAGGCGGCAAGCCCGGCCATGACGGAGATCGAGCGTGACAAAGTCGGTCCTCGGTATCATCGGCGGTTCCGGCATTTATGATTTGCCCGGCCTGACGAATTTGCGCGAGCAGCGCGTCGCGAGCCCATGGGGCGAGCCGTCGGGTCCACTGCAGATCGGCGAGATGGCGGGGCTGCCGGTCGTTTTCCTGTCCCGCCACGACCAGGGCCACCGCCTCTCACCGTCCGACATAAACTATCGGGCCAATATCGATGTCTTGAAACGCGCAGGCGTGACCGATCTTGTTTCTCTTTCCGCGTGCGGCTCGTTTCGGGAGGAGTTACCGCCCGGCACATTTGTCTTGGCCGATCAATTCGTCGACCGCACTTACAGGCGCGAAAGCTCGTTCTTCGGCAAGGGAATGGTCGCGCATGTGTCGATGGCACATCCCGTTTCGCCGCTGCTCCGCGGACATTTGCGCGATGCGGCGATCGCCGAAGGCATAACGCCTCACTGGGGCGGCACTTATGTCTGCATCGAGGGCCCGCAGTTTTCTACCTATGCGGAAAGCACGACCTACAGGCAGCTTGGCTATTCGGTGATCGGCATGACCAACATGCCGGAAGCCAAACTCGCGCGCGAAGCCGAGATTTGCTACGCGACCGTCGCGATGGTGACCGATTTTGACTGCTGGCATCCGGATCATGACGCGGTGACCGTGCAGGACATCATCAAGGTGCTGATGACGAATGCCGAGACGGCAAAGCGTCTCGTCGCGCGGCTGGCGCGCGATTTTCCACGCGAGCATGAACCGTGCCCGATCGGCTCGGACCGCGCGCTCGATACCGCGCTGATCACGGCGCCCGAGGCGCGCGACCCGGAGTTGCTCAAGAAACTCGACGCGGTGGCAGGCCGGGTGCTGAAAGCGTAATAACAGCCGAACGCGGGGGAGCCGATGCGTATCGTTGATCTGGAGCAACAGCAGCGCGAGGAATGGCGTGCGGGTGTCAGAACGCGCATGAAGGCGTCGGCGGCAAATGGCGCGACGCAGCTCTGCATGTTCGAGCAATGGTGCGATCCCGGGCAGGGTGCGCCGACGCATTTGCATGCAGTCGAGGAAGTGTTGTGCGTTCGCGATGGGCGGGCCGATGTCTGGATCGACGACAGCCACGTCACGCTAACCAGCGGACAGCTGGTCCTCGTGCCGGCCGGCCGCAAGCATGGCTTTTCCAACAATGGCACGACGACATTGCATATTGAATTGACGCTGGCTGCGCCGGTGTTCGAGGCGGCTTATGACGACAAGCGCGAGTCGCCACGTCGCTGGCTGCCGATTATGTAATGTCGCTGGAAACCCGCCAACGCCAGTGGATGTCATGGCGGGGCATGACTACGGATGGAACGAGATTTCCATGACTTCTCCCTCCCTTGAAAACGACCTTCGCGCAGCCATCCGGACCATTCCGGATTATCCGAAGCCCGGAATCATGTTTCGCGATATCACGACGCTGCTCGGTGATGCCCGGGCCTTCCGTCGCGCGGTGGACGAACTGGTGCAGCCCTGGGCCGGCATGAAGATCGACAAGGTCGCAGGTATAGAAGCGCGCGGCTTTATCCTCGGTGGCGCGGTGGCGCATCAGGTATCGGCAGGCTTCATCCCCATCCGAAAGAAGGGGAAGCTTCCGCACAAGAGAGTGAGCATCGCGTATTCGCTCGAATACGGCCTCGATGAGATGGAAGTTCACGAAGACGCGGTAGAAAAGGGCGAGCGAGTAATCCTCGTCGATGATCTTATCGCCACCGGCGGCACTGCGGAAGGCGCGGTCAAGCTTCTGCGGCAACTCGGCGCCGACGTGCTGGCCGCATGCTTTGTCATCGACCTGCCCGATCTCGGCGGCGCCGAGAAATTGCGCAAGCTGAATGTGCCGGTGCGTACGCTGATTGGATTTGAGGGACACTAGCCTGCCGTAGTGTCTTCCGCGGCCGTAGCATCGTTCATTCGAATGATGGGTCGGCGTTGCCGAAATGCAACGCGTCGAAATCAAATGCGTCACCGCGCATTAAAAGCTGAGAATTGTCGCATTAGGCAAACCATTCGGCGCACTCGCCCAAGCGTACTTAACCGTAATCCTTAATTCTCGTTCAGGTCGCGACTCCACACGCGCTTTGAAAACGAAGCGCGCGCAGGACATCGCGATCAGGGGATCGAGTCCATTGGTGCACTCGCACACGCGGATGCTGAGCCCTCGCAGCAAACAAAGTTTGGAGGTTTCAAAATGAAAATGGGGAAGAGCCTATTGCTTGGCTCCGCAGCGGGTCTCGTTGCGATCTCGGCGGTGCAGGCGGCCGACCTGCCGCTCAAGGCGCAGCCGGTGCAATACGTGAAGATCTGCAGCCTGTACGGGGTGGGCTTCTACTATATCCCGGGCACCGACATGTGCCTCAAGATCGGCGGCTGGGTACGCGCCGAATATGCTTACGGCGACAACGGCAACATGAGCTGGGGCTGGGCCAACAACAACGTCAACAACCGCACGACCAGCAACAGCACGTGGCGAAGCCGTGGCTACATCACGGCCGATGCGCGCAACCAGACCGAATACGGCACGGTGCGCGGCTATCTCGCCGTCGGCCTGAGCACCAGCAATACCGGCGCCGACAATGCGGCCAATACATTCAGCGCCAACCGCGCCTTCATCCAGTGGGCGGGCTTCACCTTTGGTCTGGCGCAATCGTTCTTCGACTTCTACAGCACGCCGGCGACATCGTACTGGGGCTCGTTCCCTGGCTCCGACACCGGCGACGGCGGCTGGATGGTCGCGGGCTACACCGCGCAGTTCGGCAATGGCTTGTCGGCGACGCTCGCCGCCGAAATGCGGCGCATGACGCAGATCGTAGACGTCACGCCGGGTGGCGGCGGAGGCAGCGTAGTTCCCGGAGGCGCTTTCCCAGGAGCTTACGGCGGCTTCCAGGCTCCCGACATCGTCGCCAATTTCCGCGTCGATCAGGCTTGGGGTTCCGCTCAGGTCATGGGCGCTTTGCATCAGGTCAATGGCCTTTACTATGCGAACACGCCAGGCTCGGGCCATCCCGACGACAGACTTGGCTGGGTCCTCGGCGCCGGCATCAAGCTGAACGCGCCGATGATTGGCCAAGGCGACTTCTTGCAGGCTCAGGTCAACTACACCGAAGGCGCTCTGCGCTACATCTTCCAGACTCCCAATTCGAACTGGGGAAAAGTGCAAGGCATGACGGAAGGATTTGGGGTCCTTTCTGACGCGGTCTATGGCGGTACACTGGCGGGCGTCGGCGCGACGGCGGCGACTGACCTGCAACTGACCACCGCCTGGAATGTGAACGCGGCCTACGAGCATTTCTGGAACCCGCGCTGGCGGACGTCGCTGTACGGCGGTTATGCCGCGGTCAACTATAATGACAGCGCAAATAGTCTGATCAACAACACGAACCTGAACCCTACGACCGCCGATGCTGACTGGAGCACGTGGTGGATCGGTTCACGTACACAATGGAACGTCACCAAGGATTTCTATCTGGGTGTCGACGTCATGTACGCAAAACTGAACAGCGCGATGACGTCCAACGGCACGACGCAGACTTTTGCTATAGGCAGTGCGACAACCGTATCCGACGTCGATAACTGGCAGTTCCGCTTCCGCGTGCATCGCGACTTCTATCCCTGACCTGCCTTCGCCGAAGCGAAGAACCGCTTCCGCTTCGCGCAGGCAGGTCGCAGTACGGCGATTTAGAGGGCGACGGGCCCCGGCGGGAAACCGCCGGGGTTTTTGTTTTGGTGGGTGTGGACTTGCTCCGCTCTCAACGTCATCCCCGGGCTTGTCCCGGTGATCCCGCTTGGGCAGGCACAGTACCTGTTTAAATGGGATGGCACCGGATATGGGCCTGCCGACTGCCGCATGATAGTGGCGCAAGTCGGGTAAACCCGACTTGCGCTGATAAACCCGGCCATGACGTTGAAATGCATTGCCTCACCTCCGCACTCATTCCCGCGCATAGCCAGCCGAAGGACGGCGCGCTTGCGCACGCCTATGCGAGGATCCAGGCAACACATGAGGCGGCCCGGCCATGATGCACGGGAAGCGCAAGCGCTACCTAACTTCGGCTTCGGTCCCCAAGGCCCCGCGGGTGCGTCCGGCTCTGACCCCCAAGGCCCGCTGCCGGCAGGCGGGGCGTCCGGCAGAAACGGCTTTCCGCTGATGCTCCCGTCCTGATTGCCGTCGCCCCAGGGTCCGCCGGCTGGCGGCGCGTTGGTGGCACCTTCGTTTTTCGCAGGTGCGGCAATGGCAAGCGGACCTGGATCATGCCCGCCAGCAAATTTCACCAGCGCCTCGACGCGCGCTTCCACCGAGGGATGTGTGTCGAAAATATTGGAAAAGCCCTCGCGCGGGTTGTCGATGCACATTTCCATCACGGCGGAATTCGCGCCGGGGATTTCGCTACGTCCCTCGATCTTGCGAAGCGCCGAGATCATCGCATCAGGATCTTTTGTGAGCTCCACCGAGCCGGCATCGGCAAGGAATTCGCGCTGACGCGACAACGCGAAACGGATGACGACGGATAAAATCCAGACTACGGCGATGATGGCAATGGCGATAACGATGGCGACACTGGCGCCGCTCTTGCGCTCATCGCTGCTTGACCGCCGTCCGCCACCCCACATGACGTTCTGGAAGAAAATCCGGAACACCAGTTCGCCGAAGAATGAAATTGCGCCAGCAATCACCACCGCGATCACCAGCATGCGCACATCGCCGTTGCGGATGTGCGTAAGCTCGTGACCGAGGACCGCCTCGATTTCCTTGTCATCGAGCGCGTTGATAAGCCCGCGCGTCACCGTTATCGAATACTGCTTTTCGTTGAGGCCGGTGGCGAAGGCGTTGAGCGCGTCATCGTCGGCAATACGCAATGTGGGCGTGGTAATGCCGCGCGAGATACACAGGTTTTCGAGCAGATTGTAGAGTTGCGGCTCTTCCCGACGAGTGACCAGCTGTGCGCCGGTGACGGCATCGATCATCGACTGGTGAAACTTGTAGGCGATCGCGATCCAGACAAGCGTGCCGAGGGTGGCGATAGGGAAGTGCCTTGACGAAATCGAACACGGCGGCCTGGAGGAGATAATCGAGCGGCGGTGCATTGTACGAGGAATACGTGCTGAGCGCCTCGGCCAGCAGGGCCCCGGCAAACACCATCACGTAGACCAGAATGAACAGACCAATCAGCAGCGCAATCGAACGGCGCTTGTTTGACTGGATATGCGTGTAAAGCCCGTAAGCGGCCATTGTGTCGCTTCGTCGTTGACGGCGTCATGCCCGACACAAGGCCGGGCATGACGGAGATTTGGTCGCCGCCCCGAGTTAAAACTTTACGCTCGGTGCCTGCTCCAGCTGGGTGCGCGTCTCGCCCAGATCGAAGAAAGTCCGCTGCGAGAATCCGAAAATTCCCGCGAAAAGCGAGGCCGGGAACTGCTGGATGCCGGTGTTGTATTCCTGCACAGCGTTGTTGAAGAAGCGTCGCGAAGCTGCGAGCTTATTCTCGATGTCGGAAAGATCGCTCTGCAGCTGCTGGAAGTTCGCATTGGCTTTCAAGTTCGGATAGTTCTCCGAGAGCGCGAACAATTGCCGCAGTGCGCCGCTGAGCACGTTTTCCGCCGCGACCTTCTGCTCGACGCCCGGCGCGGCCACCGCGGCGTTGCGCGCCTGAATGACGGCTTCAAGCGTGCCGCTTTCGTGCGCGGCATAACCTTTTACCGTCTCGACAAGATTGGGGATGAGATCGTGGCGCTGCTTGAGCTGCACGTCGATGTCGGCAAAGGCCTGATTGGTTCTCTGCCGCATAGCAACAAGGCTGTTGTAGACGCTGATCGCCCAAATCACGATGACGACTGCAATTCCGAGAACAACCCAGCCGGTGGTGGACATGAAACGGCTCCAGATGGGGGGAAGAGGTTGGTCGAACGATACAAGCCTATCCTAGATGGGATAATTTGCGGGCCACGGCAACTGGGTAGGGGTGCGCTGTACGGCATTCCAGTAGTCGCTCAGAAGCCATTGGTGATTCTGGAAATTGGGCACTGTAGATAAAAAAAGACCCCGAGCCGAAACTCGGGGCCTTTCGCCAGACGGCTATTCGGGGGGTAAGGGGGGAGCCGCCCAGCTGAAATACACGCCGCATTAACGCCGCGCGGGGGGATTGGTTCCGGGCGGTACAGGGATCATCTAAAGTTTATCCACAGGCCGTGAACTGGTCTTGAGACCGTCACGATCCGTGAGTTCCATCGCAGTCGGGCAAGGTGGGAACATATTCGGAGGGCATCACCCATGAGCATGGTGATGATCAATTGTCCCGTGACAGGTCGAGCCGTTTCGACCGCAATCGAGACCGAGCCGGTAAGTTTCCGGAGACTGCCGAAAGTCACCGCCCAAATGCGATGTCCAGCCTGCGGGCAAGATCACGAGTGGACGATCGGCTCGGCATGGCTTTCGGGCGAGCCGCGCCTGGTGCCACAAGTACGACCGAAGAAAAAAATAGTCGCGGCGTAACGGCTAGCTGGCCTCGCGGAAGCGTACCGCAGCTTCAAGATCGACAGACACGAGCTGCGAGACGCCGCGTTCGGCCATGGTGACGCCGTAGAGACGGTTCATCCGCGCCATCGTGATCGGGTTATGCGTGATGATCACAAAGCGAGTGTCGGTGGACTTCGTCATCTCGTCGAGCAGATCGCAAAAGCGCTCGACATTGTGGTCGTCGAGCGGCGCATCCACTTCATCCAGCACGCAGATCGGCGCGGGGTTTGTGAGGAACACGGCGAAGATCAACGCCAGTGCGGTCAATGCCTGTTCGCCGCCTGAGAGGAGCGACAGCGTCGCCGGCTTTTTGCCCGGTGGTTTAGCGAGAATTTCGAGGCCCGCCTCCAGTGGATCCTCGCTCTCGATCAGCTGAAGCTCGGCGGTGCCGCCGCCGAACAATTGCGTGAACAGGTGCTGGAAGTGCTTGTTGACCTGCTCGAAGGATGTCAGCAGCCGCTCGCGTGCTTCGCGATTGAGGCTCTGGATGCCAAGACGCAGCTTCTTGATGGCCTCGACCAGGTCGTCGCGTTCGGTGGTCAGCGAGGTGTGCTGGGCTTCAACCTCTCGCAGTTCTTCCTCGGCGCGAAGATTCACCGCGCCCAGACGCTCGCGTTCGCGTCGCAACCGTTCGAGTGTGGCTTCGATTTCGGCGAGATCGGGCAGCGGATCGGTCGGCTTGATTTCGGCAAGTTCGGCGACCGCCGAGGGCTGAATTTCCAGCATGTCGTGGATTTCGCGGCCGACATCGGTTAGCCGGCGTTTTGCGCCTTCATATCGTTCCTCGGCGCGGGCAAGTTCCTCGCGCGCGGCGCTTGCGGCTTCGAGCGCGGCCCTCGCATCGCGGTCGGCTTCGGCAAGCGCATTCTCCGCCTCTTGAAGGCGATCGGCGCAGGCACGTCGTGCGGCTTCTGCGGTCTGCACTTCCGTGATCAGCGCTGTTCGCTTCTCGGCGAAGACCTGCGGGGCATTTTCAAGTTCCGTACGATCACGCTTGGCCTCGGTGATGCGCTGCTCGAGTGTCGAAATCTGATTTCGCGCGCCTTGCTGGCGTTCAAACCACCCGGTCTTGTCGGCGCCAAGCTGTGACAGTCGACGATCGGCGAGTTCCGCTTCGCGCACAATGGCCTGTTGTTCGGCTTGTACTTCGGCAAGCTGAGCTCGCTTGCCTGCAATATCGTCGCGTACATGGGCAAGCTTGGCTTCGAGATCGGCGGCAGGCGCGAGCGCGCCGAGCGCCGCTTCGGCTTCTGCCTTGGCAGAAGATGCTTCATTGCGACTCATGTTCAGCCGTGCGCGAGCCTCGGCCAGTGCCGAAAGTCTTGCGGCCTGACGATTGAGGTCGCGCTCGCGCGTTCGCGTTTCGGATTCCGCGCTGCTTGCGGCGTTGAAGGTCGCTTGTGCCCCTTCCAGCGCCTGGCGCTTTGCGTCGGCCTCAGCGCGCGCGCTCGCGAGCTCGCCATCGATTTCGGCAAAACGGCTGCGCTGTGCCAGCCGCCGGGCGGCGCCGGTTGGCGCGTGCGCAGCGGCAACAAAACCATCCCAGCGCCAAAGATCGCCGTCACGGGAAACAAGTCGCTGCCCGGTCCTGAGAGCCCTAGCAAGGCGGGTGCCGACATCGCGCTCAACGATGCCGACTTGTGCGAGCCGCCGCGCGAGTTGCGTCGGCGCCTTTACGTAGCGGGCCAACGGCTCGACGCCATCGGGCAACGGTGGATCGCCGGCCTCGGCCGCTACCTCGGACCAGTGCATGGGAGAGGACGGATCGACCGGCGCGTCGAGGTCGTCGCCGAGCGCCGCACCCAGCGCCTTTTCATAACCTTTCTCCACCGAGATGTGGTCGATCACCGGCGGCCACAGGCTGCGGGTCTCGAGCGACAGCATCTTGGACAGTGTTTTTGCTTCGGTTTCGAGCCGCTGCACGCGCTTTTCCGATTCAGCGACAGCTGCGCGGGCCGTTTCCAGTTCGGCGCGCGCGACATTATGCGCAGCTTCCGCGGCGACGGCTGCAGCTTCTGCTTCGGTCAGCGCCGCCTGTGTTCCTTCGACCGCCGCGGCGAGCGGAGGACTTTCCCCTCCATGTAAAGTCGCGAGTTCGCGCTCGATCGCCCCAATCTCGGAGGTAATTTTTTCGATGCGCGCGCTTTGTTCGCGCGCGGCATTCTCGAAGCGGTTGCGCTGCGCCGACAGATCAGCGAGCGCGGTCGTGACATCCGAAAAAATCTTCTCGTCGGCGGCGAGCTCGGCATCGGCTTGCGATACCTTGGCATCAATGCCACTGCGCCGGCCCGCGCTTTCGCGCGCTTCGGCCCGAATGCTCTCTTCTTCGGCCGCCAGGCGCGCAATCGCCTGTTCGGCGTCGGCTGCCAGCCGTTGCTCGCGCTCAGTATCGGCGGCGAATTGGATGAGCCGAAGGTCGAGTTCGGCGATACGGTCCTTGGCGCGCGCCTCTTCGCGATCGAGGTCCTGCAGGGCCAAGTTGAGGCGGTGCAATGCCGCGCCCGCGCGTGCCTCCGCTTCACGCAGTTCCGGCAGGGCGGCGGCCGAGAGTGCCTGACGTTTGGAGGCCTCGGCTTCTGCCTCGACGCGCCCGGCGACCGTGCGCACGCAGAGATCTTTGGAGTGTTCGGCCTCTGTCACCTCACTATTCGCGGCAGTCCAGCGTAAATGATAAAGAGTTGCTTCCGCTTTGCGCACCTGCGAGGATACTGTGCGATAACGGATTGCTTGGCGCGCCTGTTTCTTGAGCCCATCGATCTGGGCGGTGAGCTGGCCCACGACATCTTCGACACGTAGCAGGTTTGTCTCAGCCGCCTTCAGCCGCAGCTCGGCCTCGTGGCGCCGCGCATGCAGGCCAGCGACACCGGCGGCTTCTTCAAGAACACGACGGCGCTGTTCTGGCTTGGCCTGAATGATTTCGCCAATGCGCCCTTGGTGGACGAGCGCTGGCGAACGGGCTCCAGTCGAGGCGTCGGCAAAAAGGATCTGGACGTCGCGCGCGCGCACTTCGCGCCCATTGATGCGGTAACTGGAACCGGAGTTGCGTTCGATACGGCGGGCAATGTCCAGCGAGTCCTGGTCGTTAAAAGCCGCCGGCGCGGAGCGGGTCGAATTATCGATCGCGATCGCGACCTCGGCATTGTTGCGGGGCGGGCGACTGTTCGAGCCCGGAAAAGATCACGTCGTCCATGGAAGAGGCGCGCATCGACTTGTACGAGGATTCGCCCATGACCCAGCGCAGCGCCTCGACGAGATTCGATTTGCCGCAGCCATTAGGGCCGACCACGCCGGTCAGTCCCGGCTCGATCAGAAAATCGGTCGGCTCGACGAAGGACTTGAAGCCGAGCAACCGCAGTCTGGTGAGCTTCATTGCGTTAAGGCCTCATGCATTCTTCTTGTTGGCGCAAGATTCTCTCCGCCATTCCTTTGCCCGCGGAGCGGGACTCTGCAAAGGCGGGAATTGTGATCATGCGCAATGCGGGACGAGCACCCGTCCTTCCATCAGCTCTTGCCTTGGACAATTCGGCAAGTCTTCCCGGGGCTTGGCCCCGAATCCGGCTATCCACCTGCCGCGTCGGCCGGAGAATGAATCGCCGCGCCCGCAAGGGCAACTGCCGTGCGGACTATAGCGGTGGTTTTCCAGACATTTCCGGCCGGGCAGGGAGAGAATAGCAATTGGCGCAGCCTGGTGTCGCCGTAGCCCAGGGCAAAAAACCCTTATCAGCCCTTGAGATAGGGGTCGATCAGCTTCGACATGTCCTCAATCGACATGGCGCCGGGATATGAAGTTCCGTTGATGAAAAAGGTCGGCGTCGACTGGACCTTGAATTCCTTGATCGCGCGCTGACGCACGCTTTCGATGCCATCGAGCGTCTTCTGATTTGCGAGGCAGGCGTTAAAAGTCTGCTCGGTGAAACCGGCCTGCTTTGCGATGGCCATGAGCGGCGGGATGGGCTTCTCGACCGCCCACTGCCGTTGCTGACGGAACAAGGTATCGATCAGGGCGAAATACCTGCCCTTGTCATCCACGCTGGCACAGCGCGCCAGCATGAAGGCCGCTGCAGCAAGATTGTCGAGTGGGAATTCCCGGAAAATGTAGCGAACCTTGCCGGTGTCGATGTAGCGCTTCTTGAGTTCGGGAAACGTCGTTTCCTGAAAATGCGCGCAGTGCGGGCACGTCATCGACGCATATTCGATGATTGTCACCGGCGCCTTGTCGTTGCCCATTACCATATCGGGCAATGCTTCGGGCTTCATCAACTCGTCCGTCGGCACGGTTTCGGCCCTGGCGGCGCTCCAGGAACGGTGAAAGGGATGTGAAGCCGAGCAGGCTCGTAGCAAGCGCCAGGGTGACCGTGGTTTGGCAAAATTCGCGGCGGGTGATCTGCAAATGGGGCTCCTGGGCTTGACGCCGGTCAGACTGTCTACTGGCTAGCTCGACAGCATAATTGTGGCAATGCCGGGCCGCTGTGCCAAGGCGCTCGCAACGCTCAATTTCGCTTGATCGCAGCGCCGAGGCGGGCAATGGCATGCCGTAAATCGTCGTCTTTGACCTCAGGCAGGCCCTCAGCGATGCGCGCCTCCGCTGCAAGGTCGGGCTCGCGCGGGGGCGGCTGATCTTGCCGGCGAAGCGGGGCCTGGCGTATCGCAATACGGCCGACGGCCTGCCAGCCAAAAAAACGGTTTACCCGCTCAAGGATGATGCCTGACAGATGCTGGATTTCGAGTGCAGTCGGGCCCTCGACCCGTAAAACGAGCGTTGCGGGCTCGGGGTCCTCCGTGCCGGCCGCGCGCGGCCAAGTGATCTTGAGGGGTTCGCTGTGCGCCGCGATTTCAGGTCCGGCAATGTCGGCCCAGCGTGAAATGATTTCGGTCGATGCAAAACCCTGTGCCTTGAGAATGTCGCTCAAGGTTGAGCCGAGCAGCTCGGAAAGCGGCCGGGGAAAACTGCGGGAGGGCTTGGTCATGGGGATAGGCCCTATGCCATCGTCGGCGCCATGACCGTAGCAGTCCGATTGCCCTCGCGGAAGAAAGTTGCGCCGCCGCAGGCGGCCGATCTTCTCGCCTGGTACGACCGCCACGCGCGCGTGCTGCCGTGGCGTGTGCGGCGGGGTGAGCGGCCAGATCCGTACCGTGTCTGGCTATCCGAGATCATGCTGCAACAGACTACGGTCAAGACGGTCGCGCCCTATTACGCGCGATTTCTGTCGCAGTGGCCAACCGTGAACGCGTTGGCGGCGGCAGAACTCGACGACGTCCTTCGCGCCTGGGCAGGTCTCGGCTACTACGCACGCGCGCGCAATCTGCATGCCTGCGCGAAAGCAGTCGTCACGAGGCATTCCGGACGATTTCCCGATGATTTGGACGCGCTGCGTGCATTGCCGGGCATCGGTGACTATACCGCGGCGGCGATCGCGGCTATCGCCTATGATGGCCCGGCCGTTCCAGTCGACGGCAATATCGAACGGGTCATCTCGCGGGTCTTCGCAATCGAGGAAGAATTGCCGGCGGCAAAGCCGGCAATCAAACGGTCTGCCGCTTCGCTGTTGCCGCCGCGCCGCACCGGCGACTTTGCGCAGGCCATGATGGATCTCGGCGCTACTATCTGCTCGCCCAAGCGTCCCGCGTGTGTGTTGTGCCCCTGGAACGATTCATGTGCCGCCAACAGGCGCGGTGATCAGGAAGCATTTCCCCGCAAGGCTCCCAAACGTGAAGGCAAATTGCGCCGCGGGGCTGCCTTTGTCGCGATACGTGAGGACTCGGCCGTACTGCTGCGGCGCCGTCCGGCCAAAGGTCTGCTCGCTTCAATGATGGAAGTTCCTGGCAGTGAGTGGTCGCATGATTTTGATATGGCGCATGCACTGCGCTCAGCCCCGCGACTATCGCGCGCGCGATGGCGGCGCGTGCCCGGCGTCGTACGCCACGTGTTCACGCATTTCCCGCTCGAGGTTGCAGTTTTCGTCGCCAGGGTCCCGCGCGCCACCGCGGCGCCAGAGGACGCGCGCTGGATAAAGATACGCGATCTCTCCGGCGAGGCGCTGCCGAATGTCATGCGCAAGGTGTTGGCGCACGCCCTCGGCTGACGCTAGACCGCGGGAATGCCTGCCGCCGCAACGAGCATCGAATTCTCCGCGCGCTCGGCCATGTCCGGACGCTTGCGCTGCCGCGCCGCGGCCTTGCGATTGATCTTTCGCCTGGCGATGCCGCCGAGCTTCTTGTCGGTTGCCTTCTCTTCCTTCAGATTCATGTTCAAAACTCTGGCGACATCATTGCGGCCAAGCAATTTTGCCCACGCGACCAAGGTACCATAGCGCGTGATTTCGTAGTGTTCGACGGCCTGGGCCGCCGCAATGAGCGCGGCGTTGAGCACCATTTTGTCGTCGATCTCGCCGGCGATTTCCTTGGCTTCATCGATGATGCCGTCGATGGCGGGGCACTTGGTTCCTTCCGGAGTTACCTTCAGTTTCTTGAAGGCCTGGTCGAGCCGCTTGATTTGACCTTTGGTCTGCTTGAGATGGGTGCGAAAGCCTTTCTTGAGCTCGGCATCGGACGCCTTCTCGACCATGTCCGGGAGAGCTTTCTCGATCTGGTGCTCGGCGTAATAGATGTCCTGCATGCTGTGCAGGAACAGATCCTGCATCGTCTGCATATCGGGGGAAAACCAACCCATGATGCGCGCCTCCTTGATGGTTGTTTCGTGCGTTAAGTCGCGCGGGCGGCGCTGGTTCCCAAAGCGACCAATCATCGCTATCAAGCGAGGCCGCTTTAATAAATCCGATGGGGAGAGACATGAGTGTCGAACGTCACGATGTAGGGCCGCGCATGAGCAAGGCCGTAGTGCATGGCAATACCGTCTATCTTGCCGGTATCGTCGCTGACAGCCCAAAGGGCAAAAGTGTCGGCGACCAGACCAAAGACATCCTCAGGCAGATCGACGGTTTTCTCGCGAATAGCAGGGACCGACAAGAGCAAGCTGCTTTCGGCCAATATCTGGATTACCGACATGGCCAATTTCGCCGAAATGAACGTCGTGTGGGACGCCTGGGTGTCGCCGGGTAATACACCCGCGCGTGCCACCGTTGAAGCGAAGCTTGCCGCGCCCGATTACAAGGTCGAGATCATGGTGGTGGCGGCGAAATAGCGATGGCTGACCAATACCCAGGCATATTGGCAATATGGAACGACTGCCGCGAGGGCCGCGAAGGTGAATTTGAAGCCTGGTTCCAAGGCGAGCATCTTCTCGAACGCCTCGCCGTCCCCGGCTTCTTGTTTGGCCGGCGGCACCAGGCGATTTCCGGCGCGGCCGGCTATTTCAATTTCTACCTTGTCGAGTCACCCGGTGTTTTGACGTCGAAGCCGTATCTCGATCGGCTCGACAATCCGACGCCGATGACCAAGCTGATCATGTCGGAAGTGTTTCTCAACATGAATCGCACTGTATGCCGCCGCACGATCCGGCGTGGCGGATTCCGTGGTGCCTATACTGTCACCGCGCGCTTCAACATACAGCCCGATGAAACGGAACTTCACGGACGGCTCGATATGGCATTGCAAGACACGGTCACAGCGGGCGGCGAAATTTGGATTGCGCTCGATCCCGCCGGAATGCCGGTTTCGATGGAAGAAAAGTTGCGCGGCGGCGACAGGAAAATCAAAGGCGCGCTGATGGTCGATACGCTGCGCCAGCGCGATGCTGAATTGCTCGGGGAAAAACTCGCAAGGGAATTTCCAGCGATCAGAGGTCGGCGTATTCCGTGTACTCTGCCAACTCGGCAACGGTGATCTCTAGGGATTATTCGGCAGCTTCCGCCATTTCGGAGCGCACGATCGCGCGGAACGCGTCGATCGGGGTAAGACCTTTGGCGGTTTCGACATGCCAGAAGGTCCATCCGTTGCATGCTTCGAGGCCTTGTGCCAGCGCGCCGATGCGGTGGATCGAACCGACCGTCCCGTCGAGCGACACCGCGCCGTCGGCGCGCACCAGGGCTTTGTGGCGCTTCTTGGCGTCCACCAGACGAGCACCGGGGCTCACCAGCCCGCGTTCAATAAGCGCCGTGAAGGGAACGCGCGGTGCCTCGCGCGCCGTCACGAATGGTGCGATGGACGGGGCTTCCAGCGGCTTGACTTTCGACAATCGATTTTCAGCGGCCTTGGCATATTTAGTTTCCTGCTCGCAGCCGATGAATTGGCGGCCAAGGCGTTTGGCGACCGCGCCGGTCGTGCCGGTGCCGCAGAATGGATCGAGCACCAGGTCATCGGGGCGCGAACTCGAGAGGATCACACGCGCGAGCAGGGCTTCAGGCTTCTGCGTCGGATGCAGCTTCTTGCCATCGCGCCCTTTCAGGCGCTCTTCGCCGGTGCAAAGCGGTAATGTCCAGTCGGAGCGTACCTGAACATCCTCATTGCCGGCCTTGAGCACTTCATAATTGAACGTGTAGCCACGGGCCTCCGCGTCGCGTGTCGCCCAGATCATCGTCTCATGCGCGTTCGTGAAACGGCGTCCACGGAAATTCGGCATCGGATTCGATTTGCGCCAGATGACATCGTTGAGGATCCAGAACCCGAGATCCTGCATGATCGAGCCGACGCGGAAGATGTTGTGATAGGAGCCAATGACCCAGATGGTGCCGGCCGGCTTCATGACGCGGCGGCAGGCGGTGAGCCAGGCCTTCGTGAATTCGTCATATGCGGCGAAGCTCGCAAACTTGTCCCAATCGTCGTTGACGGCATCGACGCGCGAATTGTCTGGACGTTTGAGATCGTTCGCAAGCTGGAGATTGTACGGCGGATCGGCGAAGACCAGATCGACGGAGGCCGCCGGCAACCTCGCCATTCCTGCGACACAGTCGCCGACAAGAACGCGGTGCGATTGCGGGCTATCTGATACTCCACGGGGCGCCCTTTGGGGCGCCCCGCGACGCGACACAACCATGACTTAGGACTCTGACTCAGGTGACGCGGTCGGCGACGCGGGACCTACAACCGACAGACCCGCATCTTGAGCGTCCAAGGTAAAAAAGCGGTTTATGATCGCGTCTCGCAACTGGGCAAATTCTGCCTATTTAACGTGGGCTTATGAACTGTGACGACCATGTCAAATGCGCGCTTGAGTTGGACCTGAACGTCAACATCGGCGATGATCGCACGGTGCGACCGGGAGGAAACTGCAATGCGTTGGGATGATTTCCGCCGCAGCGACAACGTCGAGGACGATCGTGGCGGTGGCGGATTTGGCGGCGGCGGGGGCATCGGAATTCCGGTCGGTGGTGGCGGCCTCGGTATCGGAACCGTGATCGTGCTTGGCCTGATCGGTTGGGCGCTTGGTATCGATCCGAGCGTGCTGATCGGAGGCGCCGAACTCGTCAACAGCGGAACGCATTACCAGCAACCATCCCAGCCGAACGCGCGCCGTACCGGTGCGCCGAAAGATCAGATGGGTGACTTTGTTGCCGCGGTGCTTGGCAATACGGAAGATACCTGGAGTGAAATCTTCAAGAACGGCGGACAGCAATACAGCG
Source organism: uncultured Pseudomonadota bacterium (assembly GCA_963702605.1). Lineage (GTDB taxonomy): Bacteria > Pseudomonadota > Alphaproteobacteria > Rhizobiales > Xanthobacteraceae > Pseudolabrys. Next base: position 181,061 of record CAVPDI010000023.1, on the reverse strand, counting down.
TGCCGAGGCTGCGACTGTTTTCCGGCTCGGAGCAGGGCGGCTGCGGCTTTGCCCAGGCGGCGATGGGCCCGTTCTATTGCCCCAACGATCGGCGCATTTATCTCGATACCTCTTTTTTCCGCGACATGCGCGACCGCTTTCGCGGTTGCAGCGGCAAGGCATGTGAATTCGCCGAAGCCTACGTGATCGCACATGAAGTCGGTCATCATGTACAGAACCTGCTTGGGATTTTGCCGAAAGCCCAATCGGCCCAGCGTGCGGCTGGAAGCAAGGCCGACGCAAACCATATCCAGGTGCGGGTCGAGTTGCAGGCCGATTGTCTGGCCGGTGTCTGGGCGAATCACTCCAACCAGCGCTGGAATACGATCGAGCCCGGCGATGTGGAGGCGGCTCTCCAGACAGCCGCCGCAATCGGCGATGACCGCCTGCAGCAGCAATCGCGCGGCTATGTCGTGCCGGATGCTTTTACCCACGGCACGTCGGCGCAGCGCCAGCGCTGGTTCACGACCGGGCTGAAGGAGGGCAAGGTGTCATCCTGCAATACCTTCGCGGCGACTTCGCTCTAGGAAACCCGCAATGCCCGGTATCGATGAGAACCGACAGTTTGTACCGCTGAAGATCGCGGTGCTAACGGTGTCCGATACGCGCGAGGTCGGCGACGACAAGTCGGGCGCGACGCTGATCGAACGAATTCGTGCCGCGGGGCACGTGGTGGCCGAGCGCTCGATCGCAAAAGACGAAGTGAAAGCGATCCGCCAGCGCGTAAAGGCCTGGATCGCCGACAAGTTCATCGATGTCGTCATCACGACCGGCGGCACGGGATTTACCGGGCGTGACGTGACGCCGGAGGCTGTTGAGCCATTGTTCGAGAAGAAGATGGACGGCTTTGCGACGATGTTTCTTCTGGTGAGCGAAAAGAAGATCGGGACTTCCGCAATCCAGACACGCGCCACGGCCGGTGTCGCCAACGCGACTTACATTTTCTGCCTGCCCGGTTCACCCGGCGCCTGCAAGGATGCCTGGGACGAAATCCTGGTGCACCAGCTCGACTATCGTTATCGGCCCTGCAATTTCGTGGAGATCTTGCCGCGGCTCGACGAGCACATGCGGCGTCCGAAATCGAAGGGCACAACGGCGTAACCCGTCGGGCATTGCCGCATGGGCGGGTAACGTACCGGGTCTTTATAGCTCGAGGTCCCAGAATTCGGCGACCACGTTGTTTCCCCAGGTGTGCCGGGGCTCGCTTGATGTGAGTTGAAATCCGGCATTTTCGTAAATGTGCCGTGCGGCGGACAGCACGCTGTGCGTCCACAGGGTGATCCTCGTATAGCCGGCAGCGCGTGAAAAACGGACGCACTCGTCGACCAGCCTTGCACCAAGACCCAGGCCGCGTGCTTTCGGGTCGACCAGCAACAGCCGCAGACGGGCGACGTCGGGTTGCTCGTCTTTCACAATCATGACGCAGCCGGCATTCGCTCCGTCAACTTCCGCGATCCAGCAGCGTTCTTTTCCGGATTCGAAATTATTGACGAAATCGGCGACGATTTGCGCACACAATCCTTCAAATGGTTCGCCCCATCCATATTCCTGCGAATAAAGCTCGGCGTGACGAGATACGATCCAGCCAAAATCGCCGGGACGCGGATCACGCAATCGATAGGACGACTCCGCGCCGATCTTGGTCGTGGCCGCGCCAGAGAGCAGCAGTTCGATTGAGTCGCATTGCCGCGACGATTTGGGCCTGCTGCGCGCCGTCGAGCTTCTCCAGCATTGCCGCAGCATGTCTTTGGGAACGTTCTTCCATTGGTGCGAATAATTTGCGGCCGTGCGCAGTCAGGGTCAGATGGCTCTGCCTCGCGTCGCGGGCCGAAGTTTTGCGGCTGATGAGACCGCGCTTTTCGAAATTGCGCAGAAGGCGGCTGAGGTAACCCGCATCGAGGTCGAGGATGCGGGCGATATCACTGGCGGTAAGCGCGTCCGCGTGCGCGAGTTCGTAGAGCACCCGCATTTCGCCCAGCGAGTAGGGGCTGTCGAGATAGGTCTTGCGCAGGACGCCGATCTGCCGCGTGTAGAAACGATTGAAGCGGCGGACCGCTGTTACGGTCGAGTGGCTGGCCATGTCCACCGCACCGTCGGGAATATAGTTGACAAAGTCAAGTATATCCTAGGTCACCCGGCTGATAGCGACCGGAAGCATAACCAGTCGCCTGCGGCCGATCCGCCGCAGCAGGGCGCTTTCGGCGTCCGCATTGGCGGAATGCCCGCCGATTGCCTGGTAGAGACTCCGCGCGATCAACAGGCCCTGTTCGGGGTTGGGCGCACCTCAGAAGGCGGAGCGAACCAGCGCGGCGATCTCGGCAAAGCCTGGACGGGGTCCATCGGAAGCCATGGCGGGGCGAAACACTGCCGCCGGCGAAGTGCCGCCATGTGGACCGGTTGTCCGGATGAAGTGGTCAGCTGCAGCGATCCAGCCGGGCTGCGGCACGATGCCGGCTCTGAGGAACAGCAGCCACGGAGTCCGGGTCTCCAAGGCGGCCGCCTTGAGCCTAGCCCCGAGGGGTTCCGCCGAGCTGAAATAGCGGCAACCGGCGATATCTGCCACTTCCGCCGTCGCGTCCTCTGAGCAGGCGTCGGCCACAACGACTTCCGCCAGCAAGCCGCTCGCGGCGCCCGGAACCAGTGCCGAAAGGGTCGGTACGAGGGTCCTCTCCGACTCCTTCGTGGCAATGATCGCACTCAGCATGGAACTGCCGCCGCTCTATACCGTTGCCACCATATCGTGTGGCGCTCCGCGCCTGCCCCACGAGATGGGGTTTTTGCGTTCGAATTCTTTGAGCCTAATCGGAGCCGCAACTCCCGCAAACTAAGCAAATATCAATTCTGTTCTTGTTATGTTCACATTGGCTAGCTAAGGTGAATCCATGGCTCGATCAAACGCAGCCCAAAGTCGTCCGCCGGTGAAGGAGCTGCCCTCCGCACCGGCGGGCCCCTATCACGATGTCAGCGAGCTCCTTGGAGTCGTTGTTGATCACGAGCGCCGACGCGGGCGCGGGGCGCAAAGCAATGCGTCCGGCCGCTATGAACCGCTCGCGAAGGTCGCTTTCGACGATGGTTGGCGAACCCTCGACGAGCTGCCTCCCTTTAAAACCACTGTCACGGTCGACTCCACCCGCAAAATTATTACGCGGAATGAGTTGCCGGATATTGGCTTCGATCGTTCGATCAATCCGTATCGCGGTTGCGAACACGGCTGCATTTATTGTTTTGCGAGGCCGACACACGCATATCTCGGGCTGTCGCCCGGCCTCGATTTCGAATCCAGGCTATTGGTGAAGCCGGAAGCGGCGAACCTGCTGGAAAAGGAGCTGTCGGCGCCCGGTTACGAGCCGAAGGTCATCGCAATCGGAACCAATACCGACCCCTATCAGCCGATCGAGCGGCGCTACAAGGTTATGCGCCGCATCCTCGAAGTGCTTGACCGTGCCGGTCACCCGGTCGGGATTGTCACGAAGTCGGCGCTGGTATTGCGGGACCTCGATATTCTCGCGCGCATGGCGGAGCGAAATCTCGTGAAGGTCGCGCTGTCGGTGACTACCTTGGATGCGGCACTTGCCCGCAAGATGGAGCCCCGCGCAGCGACGCCGATGCGCCGGCTGGAAACTTTGCGGCGCTTGAGCCAGGCCGGAGTCCCGGCAACGGTCATGGTCGCACCTGTGATACCGGCGCTTAATGATACTGAAATTGAACGCATTCTGGAGGCGGCACGCACTGCCGGTGTGAAGGAAGCCGGCTACGTGCTCCTGCGTCTGCCGCTCGAGGTGCGCGACCTCTTCAGCGAATGGCTGTCGGCGAACTATCCCGATCGGCATCACCACGTCTTCAAGCTCATCCGCGACATGCGAGGCGGCAAGGATTACGACGCAACTTGGGGCACAAGAATGAAAGGCACCGGCCCTTACGCGTGGATGATTGGCCGCCGGTTCGAAATGGCTTGCGAAAAACTCGGGATCAACCTGTCGCGGACGCAGCTGACGACCGAGCATTTCCGTAAGCCAAATTCAGGCGCGCAACAGCTGGGCTTGTTCGACGCATGAGTGAGCCGGACGCACTCCTGAGCCTGGTGACATTGGGTGTTGCGAACCTCAAGCGAAGCATTGTTTTTTACGAGGCTCTGGGTTTTCGGCGGAAAGTCGAAGCCTCTGAAGGTATCGCTTTTTTTCAGGCGGGAGCCTGCGCCATTGCCGTGTGGCCGTCCGACGAGCTTGCCCGGGATGCGAACGTCGCATTCGAGAATATGGCTGAGGCATTCCGAGGCTTCGCGCTCGCCTGGAATTGCCGCTCGAAATCGCGTGTGGATATTGTCATCAAGAAAGCGCATTGCGCCGGCGCGACCATCCGCAAGCCGGCGCAAGATGTGTTCTGGGGCGGCTATAGCGGCTATTTCTCTGATCCCGACGGTCATCTTTGGGAAGTTGCCTATAACCCGCACTTCCCGCTCAGTGACGACGGCCGTCTTCAATTGCCCGACTAGCGAAGCCATTCCGGCTCATTCCACAGGCGCCGATCGATCGCGGTTGACTTGAGCGGCATGCCGCGCACTCTTCGCGGCAATGACCCGAAAGCCCAAGCCAGCTCAGCGTCTGCCTTTCGACGAACCGGTATTGCGCCCGACTTTTCGGCGCGAACGACGCGCGCTCAACAAGGGCATTTTCCCGATCGCCGGTTGCGACGAGGCAGGTCGGGGGCCCCTGGCCGGGCCGGTCGTGGCGGCGGCGGTTGTGCTTGATCCGCAGAAAATCCCGCGCGGGCTCAATGATTCCAAGAAACTTGATGCTGCCGCGCGTGAGAAACTCTACGAAAAAATCTGCGCGACCGCGCAGGTGGCAGTCGCTTTCGGAGCGGTTGAGCGCATTGATCGCGACAATATCCTGCGCGCCTCGCTTTGGGCGCTGGCGCGTGCAGTCAAAGCGCTTCCGGTTCGGCCAAAATTGGTATTCGTCGACGGAAACCAGAAGATTGATTGTGGTTGTGACTGCCAGACCGTCGTCTCCGGCGATGCGCTGGTGCTCTCGGTTGCGGCCGCGTCGATAGTAGCCAAAGTGACGCGCGATCGGCTGATGAAAAGGCTCGGATTGGCCCATCCGGGTTACGGATTTGAACGCCACATGGGGTACAGTGTCCCCGAGCATTTTGCGGCGCTCGCGCGGCTGGGCCCAACGATCCACCATCGCAAGTCGTTTGCCCCCGTCGCCGCGAGGCTGGCAGTCCTGGGCGGAGCGTCTGACGAGATCATCGCCGGCTTGTTGCCTCTTTAGCCGGGCTTCTCTATTCCTGCCCGGCTGCATCTTTCTTCACCCCGCCGGGGCCAATGCATTACGTTTCCCTGCTCATTGAATTCCTGCGCGGGCGCCCGCGGGTGGTGTTCTGGACCATCGCTCTCGCGCAAGCCGCGCTTTGGACATTCGTTCCGGCGCTGTTCTACAGCGCGCCCCCCGGCGATGTGCCGATGCTGCTCGCTATCGGCCACGAATTTGTCACTCGGCAGCTATCTCGGACCGCCGCTGGCTTTTTGGCTCGGTGAACTAGCTTTCCGCATCGCGGGTGCACTTAGCTTTTACCGCTCGCGCAAGTCTGCATCGTCGGGACCTACTGGGCCGTCTTCACCCTCGGGCGGGCCATCGTCGGAATCAGGCACGCGGTGCTCGCCGTGCTGCTGATGGTCGGCATCGCAGCCTTCACCGTGCCTACCCCTGATTTCGGCCCTGCCGTACTCGCCGCACCGCTCTGGGCACTCGCGTTGCTCTGCTACTGGCGCGCGGTTGGGGAGAGACGGCCGCGGTTACTGGTTCCTGCTTGCACTCGATCTCGGCCTGTTGATGCTTGCAAGCTACACCGGATTGATCCTGCTTGCGCTCATCGTTGTGTTCACTCCGTTGACCGTGCGGGGCCGTGCCGCAACATGGCACCCTGAGCCATGGATCGCGCTGCTGCTCCTATGCATTGTTGTCTTTCCGCACGCCCTCTGGTTCAGCGGCAACCGCTCTCTTGTCATGGAGGGCATCGACGAAAGCATTGCGGTAGCCGGACGGTTGTCGCCGGGCCTGTGGCTCTGCTTCGTGCTGGTCCTCACGCATCTCGGTCTTGCGCTGCTCGTCATGCTCGCAAGTGGCTGGCCGCGCCAGCCGCGAGAGCGTGCCCCCGAGATCGAGCGCAACCCCGTCGATCCCTTCGCTCGGATATTCATCTATGCCTTTGCTTTGACGCCTGCATTAGTCGCCATCGCCATTGCATTTGCCAGCCGGCAGGCTCGGACCGCTGGATCGTATTGCGCCGCTGGTTGTGCTCTCGGGACTGGCGATGGTGGTCGCTGCCGGCGACAAGATTATGCTCTACCGCGAACGGCTGGTCTCTTCGGCCTGGGCCGGCCTTTGATTGCTCCGCCGGTGCTGGTCGCGGCTGCCACATCTAATATTGCCATGGGTTGTCGGCATTGACCTAAGTATTACGCAGCCCGCGAGTGCGGAAGGGCAATTTTACGCCGATATCTTTCAGCGCCGCACCGGCAAGCCTCTCACCTATGTAACGGGGGATCCGGCTTGCGCCGCTGATCGCGCTCGCCGCCCCAAGCCGCCCGCACGTTTATTTTGCTTGGGCACCGCAACGAAGCCCATGGACGAGTCGCGGCTGACTTCCGCGCGCGGGGGGCATCCTGGTATGGCCTGCGGCCGACAACACAGGCACGCCACCCGCAACGCTCAAGACCCAGTTTCCTGATTTGGTAGCAGAAGTACCGCGATCGTTTCCCGCGCAGTGTGCAAGGCGTTCTTCCGCTTATCCGGCTCGGCTGGTCGATGGTGCGTCCGCCTGCGCCTTGATAGCGTCTGTCAGTGATAACTCTCGCCCTCGCGCACTTTGCCGCGGAACAGCCAGTAGATAAATCCGATATAACCGAAAATGATCGGCAACAGTAACAGCGTGCCGAGCAGCATGAATATCTGGCTGGCGGGGGCTGCGGCAGTATCCCAGACGGTGAGGGACGGTGGCACCAGATACGGAAAATTCGAAATCACCAGCCCGAGAAATCCGAGCAGGAAAAGCATGATTGTTGCCAGGAACGGCGACACCTCACGCCCTGCGTCAATCCACCGCCAGGTAAAATAGGCGGTGACAGCGGTGACTCCGGGGACCGGCCACAAGAAGTAGAAGTTCGGCAGCGAGAACCAGCGTGCGCCGACGCGTGGCTCCGCGAACGGCGTCCACAGGCTTACGGCGGTCATGAAGGCGAGCACGGCGATGAGCAAAATCTTTGCCTGGCCGCGCGCCCGTACGGCAACCGGTCCTTCGGTTTTCATTGCGAGCCATGTAGCGCCGAGCAATCCATAACCCGCGATCAGCGAAAGACCGCAAAGGAATGCGAAGGGCGTTGCCCAGTCGAAAGAGCCGCCACTAAAGGCGCCATCGCGTACCTGGATTCCCTGAATCAACCCGCCCAGAATGGTGCCTTGTGCGAACGCGGCAAGTGCTGATCCGACCGTGAACGCTACATTGAGCCATGTTTTGCTGCGCGAGACGGTACGGAATTCAAAAGCCACGCCGCGGAAAACAAGCGCCAGCAGCATGACGATCACCGGGAGATAAAGCGCCGGCATGACGACCGCATATGCTTTCGGGAATGCGACAAGCATGCCGCCGCCACCCAATACCAGCCAGGTTTCGTTGCCGTCCCAGAACGGTGCGACTGAGCGCATCATCTGATCCCGTTCGCTCTCACTGCGGGAAAATGGAAACAGAATTCCGATGCCGAGGTCGAAGCCGTCGAGGATCACGTACAGGACGACGGCGGTGCCGAGCAGGGCGGCCCAAATCACCGGCAAGTACCATTCCATGGTCGCCTCCCTGCGGCTTAAAGGACCTCTATGTGTGTCCCACCGCTGACGCGCCCTGCGTCATGCGCGGCGGAAATCGGGCTCGCCGAAAAATGTCCGGTCTCCGCTGCCGCCGGTCCCAATGGACCCTGGGCAATCAGCCGGTTGATGTAATAGATGCCGAACGAGAACACGACGCCGTAAGCAATGACGAACAGTGCGAGCGTACCCGCGATCGTTGCAGCCGGGTACCGGCGAGGTAGCGTTGGCAGTGCGAAGCATGCCTTGGACGATCCATGGCTGCCGGCCGGTTTCGGTCACGATCCAGCCCGCGATCACAGCAACAAACCCGATCCACCAGCATTGCGCCATGGCACGCAAATACCAGTTGGTATCGAACAGCGTTCCGCGCCACCATAGGAACGCGCCGAAGAGCGCCGTGCCGATCATAAAGAAGCCGATGGCGATCATGATGCGGAACGAGAAGAACACGAGTGCGACCGGAGGACGCTCGCTCGCAGGCACACTGGTCAGGCCGGGAAACAGCCCGTTCATTCGATGCGTAAGAATAAGCGAGGCGGCTTTGGGGATAGAAATTTCAAACCGATTCTGCTCCGCCTTTTCATCCGGCCACGCGAAAATGTGAAAGTCACCGGGTTTGCTGCCGTCCCAGTGCGCTTCCATTGCGGCGATCTTGATTGGCTGGTGGTCGAGCGTGTTGAGCCCGTGTTGGTCTCCGAGAATTAGCTGCAATGGTGCAAGGATGGCTGTGAGCCCGATCGCCATGCGCAGCATTATGCGGCCTTCCTCGACGTGGCGGCCGGCGACCAGATAGCGCGCGCCCACCGCCAGCACGACAAATCCGGTGGTGAGGTATGCAGCGTTGAGCATATGGGCGAGGCGATACGGGAAGCTCGGATTGAAGATGACGGCGAGCCAGTCGACAGGGTAGGCGACACCGTCGCGAATCTCATAGCCGCTCGGTGTCTGCATCCAGCTGTTAGCGGACAAGATCCAGAATGCGGAAATGGCTGTACCAAGGGCAACGATTGCCGCCGAGAGGACGTAGAGCCATGGCGGCACGCGATTGAATCCGAAGAGCAGAACGCCGAGAAAAGTTGCTTCCAGGAAAAACGCGCTAAGAACTTCGTAGCCGATTAACGGGCCGATCACGTTACCGGAGAAAACCGAAAAACGACTCCAATTTGTGCCGAACTGATATGACAGTACGATCCCCGAGACGACGCCCATGGCAAAGGAGACCGCGAAAATCTTCGTCCAGAAGCGCATGAGCTGATGGTAGTGATCATTGCCGCTGCGCAGCCAGATCGCGCCGAGCGTGGCGATATAGGCGGAAAGCCCGATCGTGAAGCTCGGGAAAATAATGTGGAAAATGATCGTAAACGCAAATTGCAAACGGGCCAGCAGGACAGGATCAAAATCCATGACAAGCTCCGAGCGGACGCCCCGGTCGATTATATTCGGGGATTATAAATCGCGGCGAGCCTAATGCGTTCCGGCGCTGCGATAAATCGAAGCGGCGCCTCCACCGGTCCAGGTATCCACAAGGCCCACAAACGCTTCTGACGAACAGGATGCCGCCGCGTTAGGCTTACCGCCGGGCATAAGCCGGGGGGCGAACGATATGATCAAGCGTCTCAAGACGCGCATCAGCAGCAAAGGCAACCGGAGCCGTATACTGCCTCGGTGCTGGACCGCTATTTCGGGCTATCGCAGCAAGGCACTGATATCCGCACCGAATTTGTCGCCGGTGTAACGACCTTTCTGACGATGGTCTACATCGTATTCGTCAACCCGATCATTCTCGGCAAGGCCGGAATGGACCCGGGCGCGGTCTTCGTAGCGACCTGCGTCGCCGCGGCAGTGAGCACGATGGTGATGGCGCTCTATGCCAACTATCCGATCGCGCTCGCGCCCGGCATGGGCATCAATGCCTTTTTCGCTTTTACCGTGGTACTCACCCTCAAATACACATGGCAACAGGCGCTCGCCGCCGTATTTTGTTCCGGCGTACTGTTCTTCCTGATTTCCGTATTCAGGATTCGGCAATACGTCATCGAGTCCATTCCCCAGAACCTCAAGCTTGCCGTATCGGCGGGGGTCGGTCTGTTCCTGGGAATCATCGCGCTCGAGGAGGCCAAAGTCGTAGTCGCTCATCCGGCTACATTGGTCACGCTCGGCGATCTGACGAACCCGCAAGCGTCTTTGATGTTGCTAGGATTTGTATTTATCGCAGGCCTCAACTACCGGCGCATCCTGGGCAGCACGTTGATCGGAATACTTGTCGTCACGGCGATAGGCCTGCCGTTCGGGCTTGCCAAATTCAACGGTATTGTTTCGATCCCGCCGTCGCTCGCACCGACATTTTTCCAGCTTGATTTCTCGCGACTTGGCGAAATCACCTTTCTCATCGTCGTGTTCTCAATTCTTTTCATCGACGTATTTGACAATGCCGGAACGCTGATCGGGGTGACTCACCGCACCGGCCTGATGAAGAACGGCAAACTGGCGCGGATGAAAGAGGCGCTCATCTCGGACAGTTTTGCGGCCATGTTCGGCGCGGTGATCGGGACATCGACGACCACAAGCTATATTGAGAGTGCGGCCGGTGTTGCCGCCGGAGGGCGCACGGGACTAACCGCCGCTTTTGTCAGTGTGTTCTTCCTGCTTACGCTGTTCTTTGCGCCTCTTGCAGGAATGATTCCGGCCTACGCTTCAGCAGCGGCATTGCTCTATGTCGCCTGCGTGATGGCACGCGGTCTCGCCGAGATCGATTGGGATGACATCACTGAGTATGCGCCCGCTGTGGTGACGGCGATTACAATGCCGCTCACATACTCGATCGCTACAGGTATCGGGCTCGGATTCATCACATACACTCTCGCCAAACTGATTTCGGGAAAGGTGCGCGAAGCCTCGCCGGCGGTGATCGTGCTTGCGGTGCTGTTTGCAATCAAGTTCGCCGTGGCCGGATGAATTTTGCCTCGTCGCGGCGGGTCCGCACCATCGCGGGTGGCGTAATCCTGGCCACCTACCGCTGATCGAGGGCTTTCCTGATCGCAAGAAAGTCGCGCCAGACGAAGCGCTTCTGCAGTGGGCTGCGCAGCAGGAAGGCCGGATGGAATGTCGGCATGGCGCGTATCTCGCGCTTGCCGGTCTGGAATGAGAACCAGCGTCCGCGCGTCTTGGTGATCCCTTCCTTTATTCCGAGCAATGCCTGCGCAGATGGGCCGCCAAGGCAAACGAGAATGTCCGGATCGGCAAGTTCGATCTGGCGAAGGATGAACGGCAAACAAATCTGCAATTCCTGCGGCGTTGGCGTGCGATTGCCAGGCGGCCGCCAGGGCACGATGTTGGCGATATAAACCGTTGAACGGTCTAGCCCGATTGCCGTCAGCATTCGGTCGAGCAGCTTGCCGGAACGGCCGACGAATGGCAGGCCCTCGATGTCTTCATCCCGGCCCGGAGCCTCGCCGACGAACATCAGGCGTGCCGCAGGATTTCCGTCCGCAAACACGAGTTGCGTCGCGGTTGCCTTGAGGGCGCAGCCTTCGAATTTGTCGAGGATTGCGCGCAACTCGTCGAGCGATTTTGCGCTTTTGGCAGCTTCGCGCGCGGCCATGGAGGCTTCGTCGAGGGCGGGTGGTGCCGGCGCAGCCGGGCTACTTTTCTGCTCCAATGCCTGCGGCGTGCGAGCTGGGGCGGTACGAGCGATCATCTGCGGCTCGGCGCCCGCAAACCGGTTGATCGGTTCCTCGCCGACGAGCGCATCGACGCCCGTTTCAATGTAGAAATCGAGCAGGTCGCGCGCCGCCTTTTCGCGAATAGACACCATTTATGCACACTAGCACGGCAGCGCACGACATGCTCGCGATTGCCGCTCCGTGTGCAAAAGTAGACAATGCATATGGGAGAGATACATGGCCGAACTACCTGCCCGCGAGGCGATGCAATTCGATGTCTTGATTGTCGGCGCCGGGCCGTCGGGTCTCGCCAGTGCGATCCGGCTCAAGCAGATCAGTGCTGACATCTCTGTCGTTGTGGTCGAGAAAGGTTCTGAAGTCGGCGCGCATATCATTTCCGGGGCGGTGATCGATCCCGTCGGCCTGGATCAGCTGCTGCCGGAGTGGCGCTCCGAAGACACTCCGATGAAGACCGCGGTCACCGACGACCGGTTCTACTATCTCACGGAGGGTGGCGCGCTGCGCCTTCCAAATTTTTTGATGCCCCCGCTGATGAATAATCACGGCAATTACATCGTCTCGCTGGGGACTGTGTGCCGTTGGCTCGCTACCAAGGCCGAAGCGCTCGGGGTTGAAATCTATCCGGGGTTCGCGGCAACCGAAGTCCTGTACGACGCGAGCGGCGCGGTTTGCGGGGTCGCAACCGGCGACATGGGCGTTGGCAGAGACGGCGAGCCGAAAGACAGCTTCACGCGCGGCATGGAATTGCGCGCGAAATACACGCTGTTCGCCGAGGGTGCGCGTGGCAATCTCGGCAAGCAGTTGATCGCGAAGTTCGGTCTTGCCGAAGATCGCGAGCCGCAGAAATTCGGCCTGGGCTTAAAAGAGCTCTGGCAAGTCAGCCCGGAAAAGCACCGCAAGGGGCTGGTACAGCATAGCTTCGGCTGGCCGCTCGACAATTCGACCGGAGGCGGCTCATTCCTCTATCACTACGACGACAATCTCGTGTCGGTCGGCTTCGTGGTGCACCTCAATTACACAAATCCCTACCTTTCTCCGTTCGAAGAATTTCAGCGCTTCAAGACCCATCCGCTGATCCGCGATACGTTTTCCGGCGGTAAACGTCTCGCCTACGGCGCACGTGCATTGACCGAGGGCGGCTACCAGTCGGTACCGAAACTGTCATTTCCGGGCGGGGTTCTGGTCGGCTGCGATGCCGGGTTCATGAACGTGCCCCGGATCAAGGGAAGCCACAACGCGGTACTATCTGGAATGATGGCGGCCGAAGCCGCGGCCGCTGCTCTTTCGGCCGGCCGCAGCAACGACGAGCTTGTGCAATACGATTCCGGCTGGCGCGCCTCCGCGGTCGGCAAGGACTTGTGGAAGGTCCGCAATGCCAAACCGCTTTGGTCAAAGTTCGGCACGCTGGCGGGGATCGTACTTGGCGGGCTCGATATGTGGACGAATACGCTTGGCTTTTCCGTCTTTGGCTCTCTCAGGCATGGCAAGCCGGACTACGCAACGCTCAAGCCCGCGTCCGAATGCGCACCAATCCCCTATCCCAAGCCTGACGGAAAGCTGACCTTTGACCGGTTTTCGTCGGTATTTCTGTCGAATACCAATCATGAAGAGAATCAGCCGGTCCATCTGCGCGTCGTCGATCTTGAGTTGCAGAAAAAGTCCGAGCACGACGTTTATGCAGGCCCCTCCGCGCGCTACTGCCCGGCTGGCGTCTATGAATGGGTGGAGGAAGGCGGCCTCCCGAAATTCGTGATCAACGCGCAGAACTGCGTCCACTGCAAAACCTGCGACATCAAGGATCCGAACCAAAACATCACCTGGGTTCCCCCGGAGGGTGGCGGCGGGCCGAACTACCCCAATATGTGATCTGTGTGGGGCGGGGCCGTCACGATACCGCCACATCGTGGCTTTCATGCTGATTTGAGACCACGCCGTCCCGCACGTTCTTGCAGGAGTGGCGCAAAAAGGCCATTCTCGGTACAACATCGCGGCCCGCGTGCAACCCGCTGTCAGCCGCCTCATTGGAGCAATCGCCCGTGACGTTTTCGAGACTCGCCTGCTGCTTTGCCGGCAGCGCGCTTGCCGCCGTTCTTATCGGCGCACCAATCACACTGGCCGCGCAGCCATCTAATGTGATGCAGCTCGGTGCCACGAGTGCATCGGGCAGCTACCTTGCCGCCCGTCACGCCGGCCAGCAACGCGATGCTGCCGCGGCCGCGGCCTATTACCGTGCGGCGCTCAAGCGCGATCCGAACAACAGCGAGCTGCTCGATCGTGCATTTTTATCTTTCCTCGTCGACGGCGACGTCGATGAGGCGGCAAAATTCGGCGAGCGCGTCGTTCAGGTCGACAAAAATGATCGCGTTGCTCGCCTCGTGCTCGGCGTAAGCGAGCTAAAGCACAAGCAATATCCCGCCGCGCGCCGCGATCTCGCGCAATCGATTCGTGGACCAATCACCGATCTGACTGCGACGCTGCTTTCGGCCTGGAGCCTCTACGGCGCCAATGACACCAAGGGCGCCATCGCTGGAATCGATCGGCTCGCGGGCCCCGAGTGGTACGCGATCTTCAAGGATCTGCACGCGGGTATGATCTATGACCTCGCGGGCAACGAGAAGGACGCCGGCAAGCGCCTTGAGCACGCCTACAAGCTCGACTCGACGGCTTTGCGGGTTGTAGAAGCCTACGGAAGCTGGCTTTCGCGCAACCACTCGCCGAAAGAAGCGCTGGCCATTTTCGAGACATTCGACAAGGCATTGCCGCGCCATCCGCTTGTCGTCGAGGCGATGAGCAAGCTCAAGGCCGGCGAAAAACTCCAGCCACTCGTTTCGACCGCGCAACTTGGCGCGGCTGAAGCGCTCTATGGGCTTGGTGCCTCGCTCGGTCGCCGCGGCGGCGAAGATCTCGGCCTGGTTTATCTCCAGCTGTCTCTGTTTCTTGCCCCCAACCATCCGCTTTCATTGTTGTCGCTGGCCGATCTCTATGAGTTCCTGAAGAAGCCGGAGCTGGCGATCAAGGCCTATGAGCGCATACCCACGAATTCGCCGCTGCATCGCAATGCCGCCATTCAGATGGCCGCCAACCTTGACGCGCTGGACCGGCCGGACGAGGCCCAGAAGCATCTTGAGGCGCTGATCAAGCAGCATCCCGACGATCTCGAAGCGATCATGGCACTCGGCAATGTTTTACGCGGCCACAAGAAATTTGCCGAATGCGCCAACGTCTATTCCAAGGGCGTTGAAACGATCGCAAAGCCTGAAAAGGCGAACTGGGTCATCTTCTATTTCCGGGGGATCTGCTACGAACGCTCAAAGCAGTGGCCGAAAGCGGAAGCCGACCTCAAAAAGGCGCTCGACCTGTTTCCCGATCAGCCGCACGCGCTCAACTATCTCGGCTATTCCTGGATCGACCAAGGGATCAACCTTGACCAGGGAATGGAGATGATCAAGAAGGCCGTCCAGCAGCGCCCCGATGATGGCTACATCGTCGACTCGCTCGGCTGGGCCTATTTCCGGATTGGCAATTACGAAGAAGCCACCAAGCAGCTTGAGCGCGCGATCGAACTCAAGCCGGAAGACCCCACGATCAACGACCATTTGGGCGATGCCTATTGGCGTGTCGGCCGTGTGCTCGAGGCCAAATTTCAATGGGCGCACGCGCGCGATCTCAAACCGGATCCGGAGGAGCTTCCCAAGATCGAGGAAAAGCTCAAATCCGGCTTGCCTGATGAGACTTCGTCGCAAGCCAAGGCCGGCAAAAAGAGCGGCGACGGCGGCTAGTCAGCAAGCAGGCTTTCGCGTGAACGCGCCCCTGCTCGAAAAGGCTCCGGCCAAGATCAATCTCTCGCTGCGGGTGCTCGGTCGCCGCGCCGATGGATATCACGAGCTCGAAAGTCTTGTAGCTTTCGCCGACGTCGCGGATGCCCTGCGCTTGCAGGGTGGCGCCGAGGGTCGTCTCGAGATCACCGGACCATTTGCAGCAAAGAGCGGACCTGCCGCGGATAATCTGGTACTCAAGGCGCTCGCTGCATTGCGCGGCCGGATTAACGGCCTGAAGGCCGGGTGCATTTTGCTTGAGAAGAACCTCCCGGTTGCGGCAGGCATCGGCGGCGGCTCGGCTGATGCTGCCGCAGCACTCCGCCTTCTGGCGCGCGCCAACAATATCGCCTTGACAGACCCGCGATTGATGACGGCGGCGCGGTCGGTGGGCGCCGATGTACCGGTGTGCCTTGATCCGCGTTCGCGCGTCATGCGCGGCGTCGGGGAATTACTGTCCGAACCGCTCGACTTGCCGCGGCTTCCGGCCGTGCTGGTCAACCCTGGTGTGGCGCTTGCGACGCGCGATGTGTTCGCCAATTTCACAGCCGAGAAAGGCGGCAGTGATCTGGTTGATGTACCGGTCGGGTTTGACGCCTTGATCGATTTTCTTTGGCGGCACAAGAATGACCTGACGGATGCGGCAGCCGCCTGCGTGCCCGCCATTGGTGAAGTGCTTGAAAGGCTACGCGCCTCGCCAGGCAACAGGCTCGTGCGCATGTCCGGTTCGGGGCCGACTTGCTTTGCATTGTTCAACTCGACCGATGAAGCGGTGGCCGCCGCGAAACAACTCAACTCCGAGCAAGAGAACTGGTGGGTTTGCGCGACGACGATCGGCGGCGCGCCCGGCCAATCTTGAATTTGCCGGTATTAAAGGAAACGGTTGGCATTACGCGGGCCTTGCTATAGGCAACGCTCGGAGGTGACGCATGAAATTTAGTTTCGCGGTGATACCGATTGCGCTTCTCGGCCTTATCGCCGCGGACCCGGCGTTGGCGCGAGTTAAATCCAAAGCGCGGGCGCATTGTGTCGACCGGCCATACAATTTTTCCTGGAGCTTTCTGCTTCCTGGTCATCCCGGGCCGCAGCCCAACGGCTGTGCGCCCCCGGTCTATGCTTACGGGAAATATATAGGCCAGGATCCCGACGCTAATATCCGCTTCCAGCTTCTGCGCGATCCGGCGACCGGATATTCAGCCCATCAAAATTAGCGCGCGATGCGGACTTTAGTGGGCGCGTCCGATACAGAACGCGACGGCCTCTTCCAGTGCGGATTTGATTTCTGAAGGCGGCACCAATGCGAGGGCGTCGGTGGCGATCGCGCCATAGTGACGTGCCCGCCCGACCGTGTCCTCGATGGCGTGATGCTTTGCCATCAAAGCGAGCGCGCGATCGAGATCACCATCCAGGATATCTCCGTCGGCCAATGTCCGATTCCAGAAGGTTCGCTCGTTTTCAGTGCCGCGGCGGAAAGACAGGACGACGGGCAGCGTGATTTTTCCTTCGCGAAAGTCGTCACCAGTGTTTTTGCCAAGCTTTGCGGATTTGCCGCCATAGTCCAGCGCGTCATCGATGAGCTGGAAGGCGATGCCGAGATTCATTCCGAATGAACGGCAGGCGGCGAGTTCAGCCTTTTCTTTCGACGCAAGCGCGGGGCCGACCTCACAGGCGGCGGCGAACAATTCGGCGGTTTTGGCTCTGATTACCGCCAGATATTCGTCCTCATTGGTGGCGGTATTCTTGGCGGTGCCGAGCTGCATTACTTCGCCCTCGGCGATCACGGCGGCGGCAGAGGAGAGAATGTCGAGGGAGTGCAAATTGCCGACTTCGACCATCATCTTGAAAGCCTGGCCCAGCAGGAAGTCGCCCACCAGCACGCTCGCCTCGTTGCCCCAGAGCATACGTGCCGCTACCTTGCCACGCCGCATATCGCTTTCATCAACGACGTCATCGTGCAGAAGTGTCGCCGTGTGCATGAACTCGACTGCGGCGGCGAGCTTGATGTGGCCGTCGCCCGAGTATCCCGCCAGGCGAGCCATTGCCAAGGTCAGCATCGGCCGTAACCGCTTTCCTCCTGAGGATATCAGGTGATTGGCCACCTCGGGGATCATGGAGACTTCGGAGCCGGTCCGCGACAGGATTGTCGAGTTGACGCGCTCCATGTCCGGTGCCACGAGTTCGGCGAGACGATTGAGCGAGGCCGGGTTCGGGCTTTCAAAGGGAAGGACAACGGCCAAATGCGTCTCCCGGCGGTTAGCAAAACACGAGCATAGAAACGCTATTCCGATGCGGCAAGTGCGTTGAAGTGCGTTAAATTGAGGTACCACTTCAAATTGGCGCGACAAAAGCAAGTGGGCGAAAGGGGCGCAAGTGAAACAATCAGGCACAGCAAGCAAGTGCAGCAAGAACGTCACCTGCCATAGCCGCTATCCAGAGATTTGAGCAGGCCGTAAATGCGCGAACTCATTCGTACAAACGATGCGGTACTGGTGTCCGCGGTCATCGCACTCCTTGAAGGCGTCGGCATCCGCCCTCTGGTTTTGGATCAGAATATGAGCGTCCTGGAAGGCTCGCTCGGCGTTTTGCCGCGTCGTGTGCTGGTGGCGGAAGGCCACGAATTGCGCGCCCGTCAGCTTTTGGAGGACGCCGGACTGGGGCATGAGTTGCGTCCCGATGGGAGCTGAAGACGAAATCAGCGAAGACGCCATTCTCGGCGGCAGACTTCGCATACGCCAGCCGCTACGCGGCCATCGCGTTGGCCACGACGCTATTCTTCTTGCCGCGGCCGCTCGTGCCCACGCCGGCCAGCGGGTCGCCGATCTCGGCGCGGGCGTCGGCGCCGCAGGACTTGCACTTGCAGTGCGAACTGCTGGATTGAAGGTCACGCTGATCGAGATTGATGCCGGATTATGTGCACTGGCAGCCGACAACGCGCGGCTCAATAGGCTCGATGACCGAGTGAACGATTGTCGGCGCTGATGCAGAGAGTGTTGAAGCGCTGCAGAGCTGCCGGAGTAGTGCCGGCAAGTTTTGATTGCGTATTGATGAATCCGCCCTTTTTTGACGCGCAGCCGCCACAACGTGTCGCCAGATCCACGCCGCCGATCCGCGCATGTCGGTAGCCCCGGCCTGCTCGGCCGCTGGGTTCGCACGTCCGCCTGGCTTACGAAACCGGCCGGCGTGTTGACACTGATTTGGCGGGCCGATGCGCTCAACGACGTGTTTGCCGCGTTGCACCCGGGATTCGGGGAAATTTCGGTGTTGCCGGTGGTCCCTCGAGCGGGAGCGCCGGCTATTCGCGTGCTGGTGTCGGCAGTGAGAGGCGGCGGCGTCTCGCAGGCGACTTACCGTCCGCTGGTGCTCAATGACAACGACGGTCGGCCGACCCCTGCCGCGGAAGCCGTCCTGCGCTCGGCAGCGCCGCTGGAATTTACGGAAAATATCTGAGTGCCCAGCAACTGCTTAGCCTCTCGGCCGTCGCGGGATGATCTCGCGCCAGCGCAATTCGCTCAAGTGACGCCGGGCACGCCCCAACTTTTCCTCGTCCAGATGCGAAAGGCCGATAACGCTGGCGATGAGCAGGAACAGGAGGGTGATTTTCGGATCCATCGAACTGCCTCTAGAAAAGTGCCGGCCACTACCGCGTTGCAAAAAGCATTCCAACGTTAAAAATTAGGCAACTTCAGCCGCTTTCAGGGCATCTCGCGAGAATTTGATGCGTTGCGATATCGGGATACCCGTGCCATGGTTGCCACCGCGCCTGTCAGGTCGCGGGCTTTGACTCAAAGGGTAGCGGCTGCCTAACTAACTCCGATGGCAAATTCCGCGAGTAACTCTCCGCCAAGTCTCAGCCGACGTGTCATCGATCAGTTCGCCCGGCTGGTGCCGCGGCGGTTCCGCACCGATGTGCCGGTCGTACCGGTGGTTCGTATGATCGGTGCCATTGGGATCGTCACGCCTCTAAGGCCCGGTCTGTTGCTGTCGACTATCGCCCGATCTTTGGAACGCGCATTCGAGACGCCGCGTGCGCGAGCCGTCGCGCTTGTCATCAATTCGCCGGGCGGTTCGCCCTCGCAATCGCACCTGATCTTCCGGCGTATCCGGCAACTCGCGGAGGAAAAGCGAATTCCAGTGCTGGCATTTGTGGAGGATGTCGGGGCCTCGGGCGGTTACATGCTGGCCTGCGCGGCTGACGAGATCGTCTGCGACCAGTTCTCGATCGTCGGTTCGGTAGGTGTTGTCGGTGGCACCTTCGGATTTCCCAAATTGATGGAAAAACTCGGGGTTGAGCGCAGGCTGTATACCGCCGGTGACCGCAAAGCGATGCTCGATCCGTTCCTGCCCGAGAAGCCCGAGGACGTGAAACGCATCAAGGCAATCCAGCAGGATATCCACCAGCATTTCATCGAACTGGTGAAATCCCGGCGTGGCACGAAGCTGCAAGGCTCCGACAAGACACTGTTCTCCGGAGAATTCTGGACGGCGCAAAAGGCGATTGAGTTAGGGCTGGTGGACCACATCGGCGATCTGCGGTCGATATTGCGCGAACGTTATGGCGAGAAGGTGCACACGCCGCTCATTTCGGCCGAACGTTCGCTGTTCGGGAGGCGTCTGCCGGGCGTCGACCTCGCCAATGCAATCGTGAGCCACCCCGGACTTGCCGACGAGTTGATATCTGCGCTTGAAGCACGCGCGCTGTGGAGCCGATACGGCCTGTAGTTTTTCGGGCGGATGAACGCGCTTTATTGCACCGGTTTGTTGCCGAATAATTTTGCGACCGCCGCGACCTGTTCGCGCTGCTGGGCTATCGATGTGGCGAATTCCGCGGAATTGCCAGGGCTGACGATTTGTCCCGTCAGCGTCAGTTTCTTGACGATCTCGGGATCGGATGCAGCGGCGCGAATGTCGTCGGCAATTTTCGTACGCACACTATCGGCAATTCCGGGCGGACCGAAGAGCCCGACCAGGCCGTCGAATTCGAGCGACGGATAACCGGCCTCGACAGCGGTCGGAATGTTCGGAATTGCGGGCGCGCGTTCGTGGTTCGTGACCGCGAGCAGTTTCACTTTTCCGGCCTCGACCTGCGGGCGCACGATGGCGTAGGCCGGCATGTAAACCTGGATGACACCGGCGGCCAAATCGGTGACCGCGCCGGCCGGGTTCTTGTATGGCACTTTCGCCATCTTGAGACCGACGGTGTGGAGAAAGCCGGCAAAGACAAAGTCGGTGAATCCCGTGGCGGTCGTCCAGTTCAACTGACCCGGCTTGGCGCGTGCCAGAGCTTCGAGTTCCTTTAGCGAATTGACATTCAACGATGTCGGAACGCTCACAGCGACCACGGTCTTCGAAATGCGGGCAATCGGAATGAGATCTTTCTGGTCATAGGGAAGCTTGTCGTGGAAATAGGGATGTGCGGTGAAAGAACTGACCGGCGAAACCAGCAGCGTATGGTCGTCGTGTGCGCTAGGAAACTGGTGATCGCGAGGATGCCATCGCCGCCGGGGCGATTTTCCACAACGACAGGCTGGCCCCATTTCGCGGCCAGCTTATCGGCGAACAGCCTTGCGCCGATATCGACGCCGCTTCCCGGTCCGAGGGTGACGATGAACCGCACCGGCCGATTGGGCCAGACTTCCGCGGCAGCGGAAGGCCCGCAAAGCGCGAGCATCAACGCGGCGACGGCAACGAATTGGCTCAATATAGCCCGACCGGGCCTGATTGGGCTGCTCATAGCTCCTCCACGGGCCGGCCGGCCATTCGATGGGATGGTCGTTGCGGCACCAGTATGTAATCCCCGTATAGCCTAGCTCATCCGCGGCGCGTTCCACTAGCGGCTACTGCCACTCGTCATGCCGACACCCTGCGTCACTTACGTCTTTGCCCTTGCTCGACGGCGAATCTGCCCCGAAAATGCCGCCTTCGCGCCCGAACTTGCGCCAGTCGACGCCAAGTCGGCAAAGTATTGGAGTTGCCTATGCCGCCAGTTTTCCTGTCGCCTCTATTGAAATGGTCACTCGCCGCATTGGGCGGCGCAATGATCGTCCATTGGGCGGTTAAGGAAGCGCGCCGGATCAACGAAGAGCTTGATCAGGCCAGGCGCGTGAAAGCCAAAATCACGGATGCGGAAAATCGTCCGACCCTTCGCCGTGATCCGGCGACGGGAGAATACCGGCTTTAGGAATTGCCGCTTTGTGTCGACCTAGTCGCTGTGGCGGTCGGCGACGCTACGATGGCCGCCAACCATTGCGCCGAAAAAGAGCGCAATCAGCACCCACCCGAAAAGCTGAAACTCGAACACGACTGTTACCCCGCTAAACTAGCGCTTGGTCGCGTGGATAGCAGTCGTGGTTCAAAATTTAAGTAAATTGCCTCCGACTTGACCCCCTCCGGAGCCGCAACTAGGGTCGAATCTATTCCCGTGCTTAAGAATCAGTATCTATCCGATGGCTGAAGCCAAACTTCTCGCCAGCGACGCCGCACATCAAGGCAACCTGGACCCCACCCGGTCTTTCCAGGGCCTTATCCTTGCGCTGCAGCAATATTGGGCAAACTGGGGCTGCGTGATCCTGCAGCCTTACGATATGGAGGTTGGGGCGGGCACATTCCATCCGGCGACAACCCTGCGCGCGCTTGGGCCCAAGCCATGGAACGCCGCTTACGTCCAGCCGTCACGCCGGCCGAAGGATGGCCGCTACGGCAAAAACCCAAATCGGCTCCAGCACTATTACCAGTTCCAGGTGATCCTGAAGCCGTCACCACCGGACATCCAGGATCTTTATCTCAACTCGCTCAAGGTCATCGGCATCGATCCGAAAATTCACGACATCCGGTTCGTCGAAGATGACTGGGAAAGCCCGACGCTCGGCGCGTGGGGACTGGGGTGGGAGTGCTGGTGCGACGGGATGGAAGTCTCGCAGTTCACGTATTTTCAGCAGGTCGCCGGCTTTGAATGTGCGCCCGTTGCAGGAGAATTGACCTACGGACTCGAGCGGCTCGCGATGTACGTGCAAGGCGTCGACAATGTATACGCCCTCAATTTCAACGGCCGCGACGATGACAAGAAAGTCACATACGGCGACGTATTCTTGCAAGCCGAAGAGGAATATTCGCGACACAACTTCGAATTCGCGGACACCGCAATGCTGTTCGAGCAATTCAAGATGGCGGAAGCGGCCTGCCAGAAATATCTCGCTGCCGGCTGGGCGGACGGCAAGAAGGAGCGTCACCTCATGGCGCTACCGGCCTATGACCAATGCATCAAGGCGAGCCATGTGTTCAATCTTCTCGATGCGCGCGGCGTGATCTCGGTTACGGAACGGCAGAGCTATATTCTGCGCGTGCGGGATTTGGCGAAAGCCTGCGGAGAGGCCTGGCTTGCGACCGAAGGTGGCGGAGCTGCCTGATTTTTCGGTGGGTGGCGTCGCGCATGCGCTCTGCGCGGGCAAGCATAAAAAGCTATAATTCGAATCATCGGGCGTGGGGGCGCTCTAGATCATGCTGCTCTGGGCCATATTGATCGTCGCTGCAGCGATCGTCCTGTATGCAGTCATTGTCTTCAACCGCCTGGTGCGCACGCGCCAGATGGCGAATGAGGCCTGGAGCGGCATCGATGTACAGCTCAAGCGGCGCTCCGATCTCGTTCCCAACCTTGTGGAAGCCGTCAAGGGCTATGCCGCGCATGAACGCTCGGTTCTCGATGAGGTGACGCGCCTGCGCGCGGCGGCGCGTGCGTTGCCGGCCGACGACATTGCAAGCCGCGCGCAGGCCGAAGGCGCGCTGTCGCTGGCGCTTGGCAAGCTGGTTGCGCTGGCGGAGAACTATCCCGACCTCAAGGCGAGCGCAAATTTTCTGGACCTGCAGCAGCAGCTGAGCCAGCTTGAAACGGAACTGCAGATGGCGCGCCGCTACTACAATGGCGCGGTACGCAACCAGAATGTGCTCGTGCAGTCGTTTCCGGGCAATCTGGTCGCGGGTCTGTTCGGGTTTACGCAGCGTGACTATTTCGAACTGTCGAGCGAAGGCGAGCGTGCGCCGCCGCAGGTCGGATTTGCATCCGGTCAGGCCTCTCGATGAACGGGCGCCGCCGCCCATGAAACACGTTCGCGCGTCGGGTCGCTTCGCATTCTCTCTGCCGCTGTGCGTTGCCGCATCGCTGTATGTGACGACGACCGCCTTCGCAGCCGAAACCATCAATTCGTTCGAGTCGACCGTTCGCGTAGCCAAAGACGGAGAACTCGACGTCGTCGAGACCATTCGGGTGCAGGCAGAAGGCCGCGAGATCAGGCATGGCATCTATCGCGACTTCCCGCTGAGCTTCCGTGACGCCACCGGCACCGTTCGGGAAGTCGATTTCAAGTTGCTCGGCGTTGAGCGCGACGGCAAGGCCGAGGATCATTCCACGGCGCGTGAACATGGGATCATTCGCATTTATGCCGGCAACAAGGACACGATCGTTTCGCGCGGCGAACATACTTATGTGTTCCGCTACCGGACCGGCGCGGCAAATCCGCTGGTTTGATGGCAGACCGGAACTTAACTGGAACGTCACCGGCAATTTCTGGCGCTTTCCAATTCAGACGGTCATCTATCGCCTGCAATTCGTCGCCGGCGGTGACCCGGTGCGCTGGACGGCTTATACAGGCCGGGTGGGTGCGCGTGGCACCGACTGGCGGGGCGGACTTGGCGCTCTTGGTACACTGACGGTCGAGACGACACGTCGTCTGGCGCCGGGCGAAGGACTGACGGTCGTTGCGGAAGTCCCGGCGGGGGCGGTCGATCCACCCAATGATGCAACGCTGCTCTGGTATCGCATCCTCGACAACCGGGCATGGATCTTTGGCGGCATCGGGTTCTTGATCGTACTCGGCTATTACCTCGCCGCATGGGAGGCGGTCGGCCGCGATCCGAAGCGCGGCACCGTTATCCCCCTGTTCGAGCCGCCGAAAGGAATCTCTCCCGCACTCGCCAACTATATCCGCGACTGGGGATTTGGCCGCGAAAAGTGGCGGGCGTTCACGGCCGCTGCGCTCTCGCTCGCCGTGCGCGGCCTTCTGCGCTTTGACCAGAGCGGCGACACGTTGACACTCAAATCGACCGGCAAGGCCCCGCCCGGCGGCTTTGGTGCGCTGGCGGCCGGCGAAAGCGCGATCTGGACCTGGGTCAATGAACATGGCGGTGTCGCCGTCATCAACAAGGCGAACGGCGAATCCGTCGCCAAGGTGGGTGACAAATTCACGAGCAGCATCGAAGCGGAAAACAAGAATTGATTCTTCCGGCGCAATCTGGGTTATGTCATTGCCGGATTTCGCGATGACCTTTCTGGTCATCGTCGGTGTCACCAAGTTCGGCGGCCTGCAAGAAAATGATGTTGCGATACTGGCCGCGTTTGGTTTTGGCGGATTTCATCTTTGGTATCGCCGCGATGCAGATCCTGCCCTTGATATTCGGCGGAATGAATTTCGGCGGCCTGTTTCGCATCGTCTTTTCGCTGGCCTTCTTCGCCATCTTTATCTCGACAGCCACTTCGATCTTGCGGGGAATGTTTCCGAACGGTTTTGGGGGTTCGCTGCCGCAGATTTGGTCGTATATCGAGAGCTACCCGTTTGCCTTTGTGATTGTGACCGCCTTTGCCACCATCAATGGCCTTTTCGTCTTTCTGTTGCGCGCGCCGACTTCGCTTGGCCGGCCGATCATGGATCAGCTCGCCGGGTTGCGCCTGTACCTCGAAACGGCGGAATCCGATCGCCTCAACATGAATGCGCCCGAGATCACGGCCGATCGTTTCGAATCGCTGCTGCCTTATGCGGTCGCGCTCGACGTAGAAAAACCCTGGTCCGATTCATTCGCGGCAGCGTTGCGGCGGGCCCACCCGAACGAAGCGGACCCGATGAGCGGTTACCAGCCAAGCTGGGGTTCGGGAGGCGGCTGGTCGGGTAGCAACTTTGGAAATGCAATTTCGTCTTCGGTTGCCGGCATCAGCGGTGCGCTTGCAAGTGCGGTGCCGGTCTCGTCGGGCTCCTCGGGATTCTCGGGCGGAGGCGGTTCCGGCGGGGGTGGGGGCGGTGGCGGAGGAGGGGGCTGGTAAAGCCTCACCACGAAGGTGACAGCGGCGGGCCACCTTGCTAGGCAGACGCGCGCTACCGACCACCTTCAAGCCCGGCCGCAATGCCAGACCTGCTGCTCGAATTCCTGTCTGAGGAAATCCCCGCGCGCATGCAGGCGCGGGCGGCCGACGATCTGCGCAAGCTCGTAACCGATCGGCTCGTCGCCGCGGGGCTCGTCTACGAGGGTGCCAAGGCTTTTGCGACGCCACGACGTCTGGCGTTATCCGTTCACGGCGTGCCCGCACGACAGCCCGACACCAGGGAGGAGAAGAAAGGCCCGCGTGTTGGCGCTCCCGAGGGCGCGGTCGCCGGGTTTCTGAAAGCCACAGGCCTTAAATCCATCGCGGAAGCCAAGGTGCAGCCCGACAAAAAGGGCGACTTCTACGTGGCATTGATTGAAAGGCCGGGTCGGTCCGCGATTGATGTCATCGCCGAAATAATCCCTGACGTCGTGTGCGGGTTTCCGTGGCCGAAGTCGATGCGCTGGGGCAGCGGACGGCTGACCTGGGTGAGGCCGCTCCATTCAAT
Organism: uncultured Pseudomonadota bacterium; assembly: GCA_963702605.1. GTDB lineage: Bacteria > Pseudomonadota > Alphaproteobacteria > Rhizobiales > Xanthobacteraceae > Pseudolabrys. Next base: position 155,025 of record CAVPDI010000023.1, on the reverse strand, counting down.
CATCGCCACATTCGGTCCGGAAACTGAAGAGCCGGACATTGTTCATTTTAACGTCGATGGTCTTGCCGCCGGCAATGTAACGCGCGGCCATCGCTTCATGGCGCCGGCGCCGATCACGGTGAAGCGCTTTGATGACTATGTCACCAAACTTGAAAAGGCCAAGGTGGTGCTCGATCCGGCGCGCCGCGCCGACATCATACTTGCCGATGCAAAAAACCTCGCTTTTGCGCAGGGCTTCGAACTGGTGGAAGACGAAGGCCTGCTTGCGGAAGTTGCCGGCCTCGTCGAGTGGCCGGTGACGCTGATGGGAAGCTTCGATCAGGCCTTTCTCTCGATTCCCCAGGAGGTCATCCGCGCGACCATCCGCAACAACCAGAAATGCTTTGTGCTGCGCGATCCGCAGACGGCGAAGCTCGTCAACAGGTTCATCCTGGTCGCCAATGAGGAGGCAGCCGACGGCGGCAAGGCGATAATTTCTGGCAATGAGCGCGTGATCCGCGCGCGGCTGTCTGACGCCAAGTTCTTTTACGAGACCGACCTGAAGACGCGGCTGGAAATGCGGCTGCCGAAATTCGAGCAAATCGTCTTCCACGAAAAACTTGGGTCGCAGGCCGAGCGCATCGCACGCATCACGGCCCTTGCGGGGCAGCTTGCGCCGATTGTCGGTGCCGACGTCGCCAAGGCCGAGCGCGCCGCGCAGTTGTGCAAGGCAGATCTGTTGACCGAAGTTGTCGGCGAATTTCCCGAACTGCAGGGGCTTATGGGGCGCTACTACGCCGAGGCGCAGAACGAGGACGAAGCTGTCGCGCATGCGTGCGAGGACCACTACAAGCCGAAGGGACCCGATGACCTGGTGCCTGCCGATCCTGTTTCAATCGCTGTCGCGCTCGCGGACAAGATCGATATTCTCGTGGGCTTTTGGGCGATCGACGAGAAACCGACAGGGAGCAAGGATCCTTATGCGCTGCGCCGCGCGGCGCTCGGTATCATCAGGATTGTGATCGACAACAATTTGCGGCTCCCACTCACGAAGGTATTCCAGCAGGCGCTCAAGAAATTTTCGGCCGGCGGTAACTTGCTGTCGTTCTTCGCCGATCGTCTCAAAGTCCAGCTCCGTGAGCAGGGCGCGCGGCATGATCTCGTGGATGCAGTCTTTGCCCTCGAAGGCCAGGACGATTTGTTGATCGATCGCCCGGCGCGTCGAAGCGCTCGGAAAATTTCTTGATACTGACGACGGCAAGAACTTGCTCGCAGGCGTCAAGCGCGCCTCGAATATCCTGCGTATAGAGGAGAAGAAGGACAATAAAACCTACACCGGCGCGCCTGATGCAAAGCGTCACCAGTTGCCTGAGGAGAAGGCGCTCGCTGACGCTATCGGCATCGCCAAGAAGGAAGCCTCGGCCGCGGCGGCAAAGGAAGATTTTGCCGGCGCGATGGCCGCAATGGCGAAATTGCGGCCACGGGTCGATGCCTTCTTCGAGAAGGTTACCGTCAATGTCGACGATAAAACTTTACGCGAAAACCGCCTCAAGCTTCTCAACGAGATCCGCGAAGCAACTCGTGCGGTGGCGGATTTTTCGAAAATAGAAGGCTAAGCTGACAGCCCCGCCATTTGGCAAAGCCAATAGGTGCATCCATGTCAGCCTACGCGCGCGACCCCATCCTTACACCCGTTTCCATTATTGACCTCCGCCCGACGCAGATCTCGGTCGGGATGCACGAAGTCAAGGAAAAGCGCCGACGACTGCGCAAGCGCGGTGCAAAGAAGATCGGAAATTTCCTGGGCGATCACATGATTCCGGTCATCCTGGGACCGAAGAAACGCCACTACGTCATCGATCACCATCATCTCGCGCTCTCGTTGCAAGAAGAGGGCATTGAAAACGTGCTCGTCACCGTCGTTGCCGATCTGAGCGAACTCGATCCCGATGACTTCTGGCTGGTTCTCGACCACCACAGCTGGGTGCATCCCTACGATGAGAATGGCCGCCGCCGCGATTTTTCAAAAATCCCCAAATCGATCGACGGCCTCAAGGACGATCCATTCCGCAGCCTTGCCGGCGAGCTGCGCCGGGCCGGCGGCTTTGCCAAGGATACGACCCCATTCAGTGAGTTTTTGTGGGCGGACTTCCTGCGCCGGCGCATGAGCCGCAAATCCGTGGAAAAAGATTTTCCCGCTGCTGTCAAAAAGGCGATGAATTTGGCCAAGAGTCTGGATGCCCGCTATTTGCCCGGCTGGTGCGGACCGGTCGACTCATGACATTCAGTGGAGCGCTCGTGGAATCCGGAACCTGCCGCCATCTTGCGGTTTGTTGAAAGTCAGCAGAGAGGATTAAAGGTCATGACCATAGGTATTGCGCATTTGCAGCCTGTCGTTGCGCTCGTTGCCGGTATTCTTATTCTTGTGATCCCGCGATTGCTCAACATCATTGTGGCCGTCTATCTGATCCTAGTCGGCCTGCTTGGCCTGGGACTCTTCCACTAGGTGAAAACTCCGCCCTTGCGTTCGGGCGCCCAGCAATGCTTTTAAAGCCCCACATTCCTCGAAATTCGATTGATCAATGGCCAAACGAAAACGTTCGCGCGTCAGCGTAAAAAGCAGGAAACGGTCGGTACGGAAGGTCTCCCGGCGAAAACCGAGGCCGGCGACCGCCAAGGGAAAATGGGTCTACGGCTTCGGCGATGGCCGCGCCGAGGGTAAGGCGTCCATGCGCAACCTGCTCGGCGGGAAGGGCGCCGGACTTGCCGAAATGGCAAATCTGGGTCTTTCCGTTCCGCCCGGGTTCACGATTACCACCGACGTCTGCACCTATTATTACGCGCACGACAAAGAATACCCGAAGGATCTGCGTGCGCAGGTCGAGAGAGCTCTCGCGCAGGTCGGCCGCATTGCGGGCAAGTCATTTGGTGACAAAACCAATCCGCTGCTGGTTTCCGTCCGGTCGGGCGCGCGCGCCTCGATGCCCGGAATGATGGACACCGTGCTCAATCTCGGCCTCAACGATGAGACCGTGGAGGCGCTTGCAAAGAAATCCGGCGATCGTCGTTTTGCCTTCGACAGCTACCGGCGTTTCATCACCATGTATTCCGATGTCGTTCTTGGTGTTGGCCATGAGCATTTCGAGGAATTGCTCGACCATCACAAGGAGCGTCAGGGATACAGTCTCGATACCGACCTGTCGGCCGATGACTGGGCGGAGCTCGTGGTGCGCTACAAGAAGCGCGTCAAGGACGAGCTCGGCCATGACTTTCCGCAGGATCCGCACCAGCAGCTTTGGGGCGCAATCGGCGCAGTATTTGGCTCATGGATGAACCAGCGCGCGATCACGTACCGGAAACTGCACAACATTCCCGAAAGCTGGGGCACGGCCGTGAACGTGCAGGCCATGGTTTTCGGAAATATGGGCGACACCTCGGCAACCGGCGTAGCCTTCACGCGCAATCCGTCGACCGGCGAAAAGAAGCTCTATGGCGAGTTTCTGATAAACGCGCAGGGCGAAGACGTCGTCGCCGGGATTCGAACGCCGCAGGAAATCAGCGAGGCGGCGCGGAAGGAAGCCGGCTCCGTCAAGCCGTCCATGGAATACACGCTGCCAAAGGCCTACAGCGAACTCAAACGTATCTACAACGTGCTCGAGCGTCACTACCGCGACATGCAAGATCTCGAATTCACGGTCGAGCAGGGCAAGTTATGGATGCTGCAGACACGGTCGGGTAAACGGACCGCCAAAGCCGCCTTGCGCATCGCGGTCGAGCTCGCCAACGAGGGGCTGATTTCAAGAAACGACGCGGTTCTGCGCGTTGACCCTTTGACACTTGACCAGCTGCTGCATCCCACCATCGACCCGCGCGCGCACCGGCGCGTCATTGCGACTGGCCTGCCGGCCTCGCCAGGTGCGGCGGGCGGCGAGATTGTGTTTTCTTCCGATGAGGCGGCGCAGCTTAAGGCCGACGGAAGAAAAGTCGTCCTGGTGCGCGTGGAAACCTCCCCGGAGGACATCCACGGCATGCATGCGGCCGAAGGTATTCTCACCACGCGTGGGGGCATGACATCGCATGCGGCAGTGGTCGCGCGCGGGATGGGCAAGCCCTGCGTCTCCGGTGCCGGTTCGCTGCGCGTCGACTATCGCGGGGGGACGATGACCGCGGGCGGGCAGACTTTCAAGAAAGGCGATTTCATTACCGTCGACGGCTCGACCGGACAGGTGCTGGCCGGGAAGGTCGACATGATCGAGCCACAGCTGTCCGGAGAATTCGCCACGTTGATCGGCTGGGCCGACAAGGTGCGCCGGCTTGGCGTGCGCGCCAATGCCGACACGCCGACCGATGCAAAGGCCGCGGTCCGTTTCGGCGCCGAGGGCATCGGGCTTTGCCGCACGGAGCATATGTTCTTCGAGGAAGGGCGAATCCAGGCGGTGCGTGAGATGATTCTCGCCGATGACGAGAAAATGCGCCGCGCCGCAATCGCAAAATTACTGCCCATGCAGCGTGCGGACTTCGTCGAATTGTTCGAGATTATGGCCGGCCGGCCGGTGACCATCCGCCTGCTTGATCCGCCGCTGCATGAATTCCTGCCGCATGGCGAGGAAGAAATCGCGGAAGTTGCAGCTGCCATGGGCGCCGACCCGAAAAAACTCGCGGGCCGAGCGAACGAACTGTCCGAATTCAACCCCATGCTCGGTTTCCGCGGCTGCCGTATCGCAATTGCCTATCCGGAAATCGCGGAAATGCAGGCCCGTGCGATTTTCGAGGCGGCGGTTGAGGCCGCCAAACGCACCGGCAAGCCTGTTGTCCCGGAGGTGATGGTCCCGCTGATCGCCACCAAGGCCGAACTCGATCTGGTGAAGGCGCGCATCGACGCCATGGCGCGGGCCGTCGCGAAAGAGAAAAACACCAAGGTCGACTATCAGGTCGGCACCATGATCGAATTGCCGCGCGCCTCCCTGATGGCCGGCGAAATCGCCGAAAGCGCCGAATTCTTTTCCTTCGGCACCAACGATCTGACACAGACCACATTTGGTATTTCGCGAGACGATGCAGCAAGTTTCCTCAGTATCTATACCGCGCGAGGAATTCTGCCCGCCGATCCGTTTGTTTCGATCGATCAGCAAGGCGTGGGCGAACTGGTCAAAATTGGCGTCGAGCGCGGGCGAAAGGTGCGTCCGAAACTCAAGGTCGGAATTTGCGGTGAGCATGGCGGTGATCCGGCATCCGTTGCCTTCTGTCACGACGCCAAACTGGATTATGTGTCGTGCTCGCCGTTCCGCGTGCCGATCGCGCGCCTCGCGGCCGCTCAGGCTGCTCTCGGAAAAACGGCCGCGAGTCAGGCTTAGGCGGATTTATACCGCGACTTTTTCAAGGAAATCCTCGACCTCAAGCCGCAGGTTGGAGACCGCGTGCTCCACCGCTTCGGAGGCATCGCGCACAACCTCAGCCGAGCCACGCGTCTGGGTCGCTGCGCCGGCGACTTCTTCGAGAACTGTTACCACATGGCTTGTGCCTTGGGCCGCACTGGCAACGTTTCTCGAGATTTCGCTCGTCGCGGAATTCTGCTCCTCAACCGCGGCCGCCACCGCGGTCGTGTTTCCGTTGATGTCATGCATGCGCGCCGCGATCTGCCGGATCGCCTCGACCGCGCCTGAAGTGGATTCCTGCACTGCAAGAATATGATTGGCAATATCCTCCGTGGCCTTTGCAGTCTGTACGGCCAGCGATTTCACCTCGGAGGCGACAACGGCGAAACCTTTGCCGGCCTCGCCGGCACGGGCAGCCTCGATGGTGGCGTTGAGCGCCAGCAAGTTGGTTTGCCCGGCGATGTTGCGGATCAATTTGACCACATCGCCGATCTTTTGCGCGCCATCGGCAAGGCCGGCGATTTCGCCATCGGTCGCACGTGCTTCGTTTGTCGCAAGCCCGACGACATTGCTGGTCTGAGTAAGTTGACGGCTGATTTCGCCGATTGAACGAGACAGCTCATCGGCGGCGACCGCGGCTGTCTCGACATTCGTTGATGCCTCATTGAATGCGTGCACGGCGCTCTCCGCGCGCTGCGACGTCTGTTCCGACGAGCCAAAGAGCGCAAGTGCGGTCGAGCGCATCGCTGTGGCGCTGCTGCTTACGCCCGACAACAGCCTCTCGGCTGCGGGCCGGAACGATGAAATGGCGGAATCGATGGTTGCGCGGCGTTGCTCCTGGCTGCGGATGGCTGCGCGCTCCTGTTCGGCGTGGCGCTGCTCGGTGACATCTTCGTGCGTCGATACCCAGCCACCGCCCGGCAGCGGTTCGTTTTTTGCCAGCACGATCCGGCCGTCGCTGGCGGGAACGTAGATGCCGCTGCTCTTGCCCGAGCGCACACCTTCAATGATCGACTTGCAATATGCGTCCACGTCACCGGAGAACAGTCCCGTATCCTTGCGGTGCTGGATCAGCTCGCGCAGCGTGCACCCTGGGCGCACGATCTGCGCCGACAGCTTGTACATTTCCACGTAGCGCCTGTTGCGCACAACGATCGTCGCCTGCGCATCGAACATGCAGAGCCCCTGTGACATGTTGTCGATCGCGTTGAGCAGCCGTCTGTTCTGCGTATGCAGACGGCCATATAGAATTCCCAACAGCACCAATGCGCCGATGGATAGGCTTGCGAGCAGCATTGCTTGGCCCGCGACAGTCGATGGCAGGATTGAAGCGAGCATGCCGGTCCGTGGAGAGTTTCGCTGTCACAATATTGGTGGCCAGCGATTGCAATATAGTTAACGTTTGTTACCGGTCCCCGCCGGGAAGCGCGTTCAAATCGGTGTACTATCTCCTGCCGCAACGCCAGCGCGCACGGACCGTTTCGTGCGCCGGCCCCGCGGGTAATTCGCGCGGTCCGCGCAAGCGGCTGTTGACCAAGCATTTACGAATGCGGCGCGCCGTTCCCCGGCAGTTAACGCCTTCGCAAGGTTAATCGGTTCATAAGAAAATCAGTCGCATTGTCGCCACCCGGCGGCCGGCGACGGCAGGACGTTGCGGTGTTGCGTTGAGTGAGCGGGGAGCAGTTTCGCTTGTGTGTCGGCGGCGGAGTGCTGCGTCCTTCGGCATTGCGGTTGTCCTGATTGCGCTTTACCCGAACAGGATCGGATTCCAGGATCTCGGCGCGTTGCTGGCCCGCCAGCCGGGCGTCGCCAAACGCTGGCAACAGCACCTGATCGCATCACCCTTTGGCACAATCCACGCCGCGATGTTCACCCTGCCTCGGCCGATCGGAACTTCGATTCCGCATCCACCGATTTATGCGCTCGCCAATTTCGACCCGACCGACATCACAGGCTCCATCGGCAAGCAACCGCTCGGCGACGCATCGGCGCAGCTGCAGTTCCCGAAACCGAACCGCGCCGCCAAACACGACGCACTGATTTCTCGCCCGCGCGAGCCCATGCCGCCGCTGCCGCCGGCGCTGACCATCGAGCCAATGCCGCAGGCGGAAGTTGATGCATCGCTCAAGAAAGACGAAGCCGGCGAGCGCTTCGATCAGTACTCGCAATATGAATTTGTGACCGCATCGAAAGATGGCGCGTTGGCGCCGGATGTCGACTTGCCCTATGTCGATATTCCGCCGACCAACCTCACGCCGATCGCGCCGCAAAAACCGAACGGCAAGGAGGCGGTCCGGCTCTTCTTCGGTGCCGACACACTGGCAGGCATGCGCGAACAGATGGCGCCCTGGGCCCCCGGCGAGGCACCCGTCGTGCTGGCCTCACGCGGCGACCCCGACATCAAGCAATCTGCGCTTGCGCCATCATCCGACGACGACGACAAGTCCGGACAGAGCATAGCCAGCAAGGGCGAGGTCACCGGCGTCAACCAGCGGCCGTACTCGCCCGCCGAGCGGCTTGCGCTCACCGGTGCGACACGCGCCCGCGCCGAGAAATGCCTGGCCAACGCGGTCTATTTCGAGGCGCGCGGCGAACCGGTGCGAGGGCAGATCGCGGTTGCGCAGGTCGTGATGAACCGCGTGTTCTCGCCGTTCTACCCCAACGATGTTTGCGGCGTGGTCTATCAGAATGCGAACCGGCACAATGCCTGCCAATTTACCTTCGCCTGCGACGGCATTCCCGACATCGTCACGGAGCCCGACGCCTACGAGCGTGCAAAGCGAATCGCGCGTGACATGCTTGATGGCAAACTATGGATGCCGGAGGTGGCGAAGTCGACGCACTATCATGCCTTTTGGGTGCATCCCGATTGGGTGGGCGAAATGAAGAAGGTCTACAAGCTTGGCGTCCATGCCTTCTACCGGCCGCTCGCCTGGGGTGACGGCTCGGACGAGCCGACATGGGGGGATGCCAAAACGACCGCGATCGAAACCGCCAAGGAAGAGGCCGCCGGGCCGGTCAGCTACAGCCTCGAATACCTGAAATCACAGGGTCTTGATCGCAGAAGTGAGCGCAAATAAGTGTGCCCGCGCGGGGCTATGCGCCAGGCAAATAGCTAGGATCACCAATATTCGTTTGGGCGGAGCAATGCGAGGCTCTATATGTCCGCCCTCGGCCGAGCGCCTGATGCATCGGCCGGCGATCCGGAGAATATTTAAATGTCGGTGCAGTCGGCGACGGGCAAGGCGGCGGTAAGCGGTTGGCGGACGCCGACGGTAATAGTGATATGCGGCTGCCTTATCGCAATGCTTGCCTTCGGGCCGAGATCCGCGCTCGGATTTTTCCTCACGCCGATGTCGCAGGAGCACCATTGGGGTCGCGAAGTATTTTCGATGGCGCTTGCCATCCAGAATTTGCTGTGGGGTCTTGGACAACCATTTGCCGGCGGCATTGCCGACCGGTTCGGCGCCACCCGCGTGATGATCGCGGGCGCGGTATGTTACGCGCTCGGATTGGCAATTATGGCGCATGCGACCACGCCGAGCGTGCTCGACATTTCGGCCGGCGCTCTCATTGGCATTGGATTGTCCGGCTGTTCTTTTAATCTGGTCATTGGCGCGTTTGGGAAGTTGCTGCCGGAATCGTGGCGCTCGCTTGCTTTCGGTGCCGGTACCGCCGCCGGCTCGTTCGGTCAGTTCCTCTATTCGCCGATCGGCGTGGCATTGATGGATAAGTTCGGGTGGCAGACGGCGATCACGATCTTTGCCGGCGTGACGATGCTGATCCTGCCGCTGTCGATGGCGCTTGCGACCCCCGCGGCGCCGGCCGGCCAAAAAGTAACTGCGGCCCCCACGCAATCCGCGCGGCAGGCCTTCGCGGAAGCATTTGGCCACCGCAGTTACGTTCTGCTCGTGCTCGGCTTTTTCACCTGCGGCTTCCAGCTCGCCTTCGTCACGGTCCATTTGCCGTCCTATCTGGTCGATCGCGGCCTTTCGGCCGAGGTCGGGGGCTGGACTCTCGCGACGATCGGGCTCTTCAACATCATTGGATCGATTGGATCCGGCTATCTCGGCAATCGCATGCCGAAGCGCTACATATTGTCGATCATATATTTTGCGCGCGCACTTTCGATTATTGCTTTTATTTCATTGCCTGCGAGTCCGGCCGCGACTCTGATCTTTGGAGGCGTCACAGGGCTGCTGTGGCTCTCGACGGTGCCGCCGACATCCGCGCTTGTTGCGGTGATGTTCGGCACGCGGTGGCTCTCCATGCTCTTTGGTTTTGCCTTCTTCAGCCATCAGGTTGGCGGGTTCCTCGGTGTCTTGCTCGGCGGCTACGTGTTCGACGCCTATGGCTCCTACAATCCGGTGTGGTGGCTTTCGGTATTTTTCGGGGTGATGTCGGCGCTCATTAATCTGCCGATCATCGAAAAGCCGCTTGTTCGCACGGCGCCTGTTCCCGCCTGACCGGCATTCGTAGCGCAGATTGGTCCATTCCAACGGATGGCGACTTCCGTTGGCATCGTCGTCTTTTGGACTGTACAGTCCCGTCCCAAGGCATCCGGTGATGACGGGAGTGACGGGCTGTGGCTGCGTTCAAGGCAATCGTGATCGAGAAGTCGGAGAGCGGCACCAAAACTGCGCTCGCCGATTTTGACGAAGCCAACCTGATGGACGGCGACGTGACCGTCCGCGTCGAATATTCGACGATCAATTACAAGGACGGGCTTGCGGTCACGGGAAAGGCTCCGGTGGTTCGCCGCTTTCCGATGATTGCCGGCATTGATTTCGCCGGCACGGTGGAGAAATCCACCCACTCCTGCATGGAAGCCGGGCGACAAGGTCATCCTCAATGGCTGGGGATGCGGCGAGACCCATCTCGGAGCCTACGCCGAAAAGGCGAGAGTGAAGGGCGATTGGCTGGTGCCGCTGCCCAAGACGATGAGTGCGCGCGACGCCATGGCGGTGGGGACCGCGGGCTACACCGCCATGCTCGCGATCATGGCGCTGGAACGTCACGGGCTTACTCCTGCCAGCGGGCCAATCGCAGTCACGGGGGCGGCGGGCGGCGTTGGTTCGGTGGCCATCGCGATCCTGTCCAAGCGCGGCTTTGCCGTTCATGCCGTGACCGGCCGGCCGCAAGAAGCGGACTATCTGAAAGGCCTGGGGGCAGCCGAGATTGTCGAGCGCAAAGAGATTGCCGTGCCCGCCAAGCCGCTCGCCAAGGAACGCTGGGGCGGGGCTATCGACGCGGTCGGCTCGACCACGCTCGCAAACCTTTTGTCGATGACCCGTTATGGCGGGGCGGTAGCCGCATGCGGCCTGGCCGGCGGCATGGACCTGCCGGGCTCGGTTGCCCCGTTCATTCTTCGCGGGGTGTGTCTTTACGGCATCGACTCGGTGATGTGTCCTGTGGATCGCCGCCGGGAGGCCTGGAAAAGGCTGGAAACCGACCTGGATCGCCAAAAACTGGCCACGATGACCCGCGAAATAGCCCTTTCGGACGTCATTGCGGTGGCTCCGGAGATCCTGTCCGGAAGCGTGCGCGGCCGGATCGTGGTCAAAATCGGGTAAACGCGTTCAGGATTTATCGACGAAAGCCGTGCATAATTTGTTAGGCCTAAAAAACGGGCCGGGTGTGCTGTAAACTGTTGCGTCAGTTGGAGTACGGGGATGGTGCGTGGTTTTGGATTGATGTTTGGCCTGTTGGCGGCGGTGCCGGCGATAGCAGGCGAAATGAGCGCCGAGGATGCTCGCCGGTTCGTCATCGGCAAGATGTTCAACTACACCTGTTTTGAGGGCACGCGCGGCCAGGGTCGTGTTAATTCCGACGGCTCGGTCGTCGGGTCCGTCCAATTCCAGGGCGCTGGGCAAGTTCGCTATGCGCATCTGCCTGCCAACACGCTGCAGGTGAAAGGCGAGTCCGTTTGCGCTTCGCTGCGGGGGCTGCCGATCCAGCCGTGTTTTTATCTGGAGCGCACGAGCGATAACAGTTTCCGCGGCTCCATCTCGGGACTGGGCTTTGCGTATTGCGAATTCACGCGGCATGCTCCCCGCGCCACCGTCGCTCACAGCGCGTCCCGTCCGCCCAGTGCTCATCCGCTTGGATTGCGTCCGTCGCTTACGGCCGACAACAACTGAGGCTCACACATTCGTCGGGATGTCCGTGCGCGTCGTCGCGACGCGCCTGCGCAACTCCGTTACACAATCGCTCATGTGGTTTGCAGCGCTTCGCTGGCGGCAAGCCACTCTTCTTCCGCCTTGGCAATCGCATCGACGACCTTGGCGCGCGTCTTGGAGAGTTCCGCGGCCCGCGCCGGATCACGCGAGAATAGCTCACCGTCAGTCAAAGTCGTGTCGAGCTTGCGCAATTGCCGCGTGAGTTGGGCGATCTCTACTTCGGCTTTCGTGACGCGCTTGCGCAACGGCGCAGTCTCCGCGCGCTTCTCGGCTGCGGCGCGGCGAGCAGTGGCAGGATCGGGCCGTGGCGCGGTCTTGACCGCGGGCTGAGCCTCGGTTCCGGAAGCGCTGAGCACGTGGCGCCGATAATCGTCGAGATCGCCATCGAACGGTTTTACCGTTCCACCCTGCACCAGCCAAAGCCGGTCAGCGCAAGCCTCCAGCAGATAACGGTCATGCGAGACCAGGATCACGGCGCCTGGAAAATCGTTGATCGCCTCGATCAGCGCCGCGCGGCTGTCGATGTCGAGATGGTTGGTCGGCTCGTCGAGGATCACAAGATGTGGCGCGCTGAAGGTGGCAAGCCCGAGCAGCAGTCGCGCTTTCTCTCCGCCGGACAGTTTCTCAACCTTCGTGTTGCCCGCTGGGCCCGAAAAGCCGATGGCTCCAACGCGCGCGCGCACCTTCGCTTCCGGCGCCTCCGGCATGAGCCGGCGCACATGATCGTACGGACTTGCGTTCGGCTCAAGCTCGTCAAGCTGGTGCTGAGCAAAATACGCGACCTTGAGATTGGCCGCGCGCGTGACGGCACCGTGCTCGGGCGGCAGCCTTGCGGCCAGCAGCTTGACCAGCGTGGACTTGCCGTTGCCGTTGGCGCCGAGCAATGCGATGCGGTCATCATTGTCGATACGCAACGAGAGGCCCGATAGCACCGGATGGCCGGGCTCGTAGCCGACATCGACATCGTCGGTGGCAATGATCGGCGGCGAAAGCAGTTTTTCCGGCGCAGGGATATGGATGGGCCGCACTTCCTCGGTGACGAGCGCGGCGATCGGCTCCAGCTTTGCCAGCATTTTCAGGCGCGATTGTGCCTGCCGCGCCTTGCTTGCCTTGGCACGAAAACGGTCGACGAACGCCTGCAGATGCTTGCGCTGGACCTCCTGTTTCTTGATCATTTTCTGGTCGAGCAGCATGCGCTCGCGCCGTTGGCGTTCGAAGGCAGAATAACCGCCGCGATAAAGCTCCAGCTTGCGGCGTTCGAGCGACAGGATATGCCCGACAGCGTTGTCGAGCAGATCCCGGTCATGACTGATGACGATCAATGTCGCCGGATAGCGCGCCAGATGATCCTGCAACCAAAGTGTGCCTTCGAGATCGAGATAGTTGGTCGGCTCGTCAAGCAGCAGCAAATCGGGTTCTGCGAACAGAGTTGCGGCAAGAGCGACACGCATGCGCCAGCCGCCTGAGAACTCCGCGCAAGGCCGCTGCTGGTCGGAAGCGGAGAATCCGAGGCCGGCGAGGATAGATGCGGCGCGGGCAGGGGCCGCGTGCGCGCCAATATCGGCAAGGCGAGTCTGGATCTCGGCGATACGATGGGGGTCTTGCGCCGTTTCCGCCTCTGCCAGCAGCGCATCACGTTCGCCATGGGCCTTGAGTACGATATTCAGCAGGCTGTCCGGCCCGTTCGGCGCTTCCTGTGCCAACCGCCCGATGCGCCAGCGCGGCGGGATCTCCACATTGCCTTGCTCTGCCGAAATATCGCCGGCGATGACGCCGAATAGAGTGGTCTTTCCGGTCCCGTTGCGGCCAACCAGGCCGACCCGCGCGCCCGCCGGAATGCGTGCGGAGGCGCCTTCCAACAGCACGCGGCCGGCAACGCGGACAGTGAGATCGTCAATGGTGAGCATGCCGCGCCTTTTGGCCGACAGCGCGGCGCGACGCAACCCTCCCGGCCCGGTTCTCAGCGGATCGGCGGAAGGTGCTATGGCCGAGCTCGCGCCGAGACCTGGCGTTTCCGCGACCTGAATGCATTTTGTTGAAGTGCCGAACCGGGCCTTGTCCGTCAGGGAACCCGGTCACTCGATATCGAGGCGGAACGGATAGCCTTCGGGTGCCGCTTCGCCCAGTCCGATCGCATCGATTGCGCGTATCATGCGCCCATCGCGTTTCAGAAGGCGGTCGGCTACGGAAACGATGCGGGAATTCGGTTGCGCCGTGGGTGAAGCGCGTCTGATATCCCAGGCGATCTGCATTTCGTTGCGCTGCGGATTGAGCGCGCAGGCCGCGACATAGGCTGCGGCTGTCGAACGGCTGATCCCGGCAAAGCAATGCATCACCATTGGGGCCTTGCGGTCCCAGGCGGCAACGAAGTTGATGAGCCGCTCCACGTGCTCATTTGCCGGCGCGGTATAGCCGTCCATCGGCATGGTAATATCGTCGACGGCGAGCACGAGATGGTTCTCTGGCGCAATATGACGTGGCCGCTGCACCCGATCGACGAGGCGCAGCAGGGTGACGATGTGGCGGGCCCCGGTCTCATCGACCGTGGACGGCAGGCGAGCGAGTGAGCAGACATGAATCATGTGCAGAACCGGAACACGAATCTTGCGTCATATGTATGACGCGCAAGCTGCGATGAAAAGTCTCAGTCCCGCAACAGTTTTTCGAATCGTTCCCGAAATCGCGCCTGTGCGGTGCTGGCCGGCCAGGGGCTGAGATAGTCGCGTTCGAGCGTGGCCGAGAATTTCGGCGGCGCGCCGAAGAACTTCCGTGCCTCATCCTCGGCAAAGCCTGCCAGACGCGTTGCCTCGAGATAGGCGGCGCTGCGATCTGCGGCCTTGATCAGAACTTGCAGGGTCTCCGGCAGTTTGGCGGGCAACCCGAACCGCAGGTGAATGGCAGTGAGCAGACGTTTTTCCACAGCCTTGTAGCTGTCGCCGATGACTGCCTTGAACGGTGAAATCATGTCACCGATCACATATTCCGGCGCGTCGTGGAGTAGCACCGCGAGGCGGCTGGTGCGGTCAAGCCGCGGAACCTTTGCTCGCGCCAACGCCTCCACCAGTAACGCATGCTGCGCGACTGAAAATATGTGCGTGCCCTGCGTTTGACCGTTCCAACGTGCGACGCGTGCGAGCCCGTGCGCGATGTCGTCCATCTCGACATCGAGGGGGGAGGGGTCCAGCAGGTCGAGCCGTCGGCCCGACAGCATGCGCTGCCATGCGCGCAGCGCGGCTTTGCTGCCCGAGCCGGATTTGGTCGGCATGATCATCGCTTTCGGGAAAGCTTGGCGACGGCGGCATGCCGGTGGCATGTGACGAGATGATCATTAACCATCCCAACCGCCTGCATGAAAGCGTAGACGATCGTCGGCCCTACGAATTTGAATCCGCGCGAGACGAGCTCTCTTGAAATCTTTTTCGACAGTACGGTCTCCGCAGGAACCTGTTTGACCGTACGAAACTTGTTGAGCTTCGGTTTGCCGTCGAGATAGTCCCACAGAAAATCTGAAAACCCCGTCCCGCTCTCCATGATTGCGAGCCATGCCCGCGCGGAGGACACCGCGCCTTCGATCTTGGCGCGGTTACGCACGATGGCTGCGTCATTCATGAGCGACTCGATCTTGCGCTTGGGATAGCGTGCGATTTTCTCCGGATCGAAATTGTCGAACGCGCGGCGGAAATTGTCACGTTTGCGCAAGATGGTGATCCACGACAGACCGGCCTGAAATCCGTCAAGCACAAGCTTTTCGAAGAGCGCCCGGTCGTCGAACTCCGGTACGCCCCATTCCTCATCGTGATAGGCTATGTAAAGGGGGTCTTGTTTGGGCCACGGACAGCGTACAAGGCCGTCCGGGGAAGCAATCAATTTGCTCATGGCGCAACCTTCGTCTCGCCCGGCCAGTCGAACTTTGCCCATGACGGCTTCACGGCGCGGATGGTAATGCCGCCCACCTCGAGCGGCGAATGGGCAGCGAGCGCGTCCTTGACCCGATCGAGGCGAAGGAGCGCAAGGCCCCGGCCTTTCGACGTCGAGCCGAGAATACCGACCTGCCTGTCGCCGGCCGTGACCGGCAGTCCCGGGCTCGGGGCGAATTCATCATAGGCGATCGGGACGACGCGGCTGCGCGCGCTGGCGCGATGCTCAACGCGGGAAACAATCTCCTGGCCGACGTAGCAGCCTTTGTCGAAATCGACGCCATTAAGTTGATCCATATCCGCTTCGTGCGGGAATGTGTCGCCATAAGCGAAATCGAGGCCGCCGCGCGGTACCCCGAGTGCAATGCGATGCGCCTCATAAGCTTCTGCATTGGCGAGTGTGGTGCCGAGATCGGTCGCGGCTTCTTCGGCCAGGTGCGGGGGAAGCATGATGCGCGAACCCAGCGCCGGCAGCCGCGGGTCGGGGTAGCTCAGGCCATATTCGCTCTCGCCGCTGCCGTTCCACAGTGCCAGGACGCCAAGCACCTCCGACAAGTCTTCGCAGATAACCTTGGCGCGGAGCTTGTAGAAATTCAGCTTTTCCACGAGTGCGGCGGCCAGCGCCCGCGGGCAATCGAGGAAAAAGCCGCCGCCATCGCCGGCGGGCGCCTCCGCGACGATGAAATCGGCGATGATCTTGCCCTGCGGCGTAAGCAGCGCCCCAAAGCGCGGCTTGCCCACGGCTACTTCCCCGATGTCGTTCGTCACCAGGCCGTTGAGAAATCGCCGCGCATCGTCGCCGGCGACTTTGACGACGCCACGATCGGGGAGAAGAGCTGCCTGCATCCGGATCCTCGGGCCTCCTGCGATAATCTCTTGCCAGAACTCGCGGCGGAACGTAAGCGCTGTCGGGCCGGGCTCAAGTCCATTTAGATGCATTCCAGGATGGCCGAAAACTACGATCTGATCCTCAAGGGTGGCACGGTCGTCAACCATGACGGCGAGGCCGTGCGCGACCTTGGCATTCGTGCCGGGCGCATTGCAGCGATTGGCGACCTCTCGCATGCGTCAGCCGGCGAAGTCATCGATTGCCGGAGCCTTCATGTTTTGCCGGGCGTAATCGACACCCAGGTTCACTTTCGCGAACCGGGCCTCACGCATAAGGAAGACCTCGAAAGCGGTTCGCTTTCCGCGGTGATGGGCGGGGTCACTGCCGTTTTCGAAATGCCGAATACCGATCCGCTGACTGTGAGCGCAGAGGCGCTGGCGGACAAGGTCAAGCGTGGTCAACACCGCATGCATTGCGACTTTGCATTCTTCGTGGGTGCGACCGCAGACAATACGAGGCAACTCGCAGAGCTGGAGCGCCTGCCGGGTTGTGCGGGTATCAAGGTCTTCATGGGCTCATCCACCGGATCGCTTCTGGTCGCCGACGATGCCGGATTACGCGCACGTCCTCAAGGTCATCCGGCGCCGCGCCTCGTTTCATGCGGAAGACGAGCCGCGTCTCAACGAACGCAAGCACATGCGGCTGGAAGGTGATGCGCGCTCGCATCCCGTCTGGCGCGATGAGGTTGCCGCGCTCAAGGCGACACAGCGCCTCGTCGCCATCGCGCACGAGACCGGCGCGCGTGTGCATGTGTTGCATGTGTCGACGAAGCAGGAAATCGAGTTTATCGCCGGCCACAAGGACGTGGCTTCGGTCGAGACAACGCCGCATCACCTCACTCTGGAAGCGCCTGCCTGTTACGAGCGGCTTGGCAGTCGTGCGCAGATGAATCCGCCGGTACGTGACGCCGCTCATCGTGCCGCGATCTGGGGCGGCATTACAAATGCGGTCGTCGATGTGCTTGGATCCGACCACGCGCCGCATACGCGCGAAGAAAAGGCAAAGGCCTATCCGGCAAGTCCGTCAGGCATGACCGGCGTGCAGACGCTCGTTCCCATCATGCTCGATCATGTTAACGCGGGCAGACTGTCGCTGTTGCGATTTGTTGATCTTACCAGCGCGGGGCCGGCGCGCCTTTTCGGTATCGCCGCCAAGGGCCGCATCGCCGCGGGCTATGATGCCGACCTGACGGTGGTCGATCTCAAGCGGCGGCAAACGATCACTGACAAATGGGTGGCATCGCGCGCGGGCTGGACACCCTATGACGGCGTCAGCGTCGTTGGCTGGCCGGTCGGAACATTTGTACGTGGACGCAAAGTGATGTGGGAAGGAAACCTCGTAGCGCCGAACCTGGGTGAGCGGGTGAGGTTCCTGGAAACGCTGGCGAGCTGAATTTGCGAAATCGGCTACTGCCGCGGCTGCTCGAGCGAAAACTCGCCGTTGCGGATGCGCGCGCTCAAGCCGTCGGTGAATGAGGCCGCCGCATCTTCGCCATAAGTGGTCACGAACTCGGCCAGGGCGACGAACAGGCAGGCCTGCGCAAGGCAATCGCCGTCAATGCCGTCATGGCGCGCTTCCGCCCAGGCCTCCTGGAGGTAGCCCAACGCCACGATCTTCTGCTCGCGGTCCGAATTGGAATCGCGCGCGTCGACTGAACCCTCAACTTCCGGCATTTTCACAATTGTCCCCGGGCGTCCGGGCGGACGCCGATCCCAAGTCGCAAGAAGGACGTTAGCAATGGGAATCGAGGGGCACTAGATTACAATAAAGAAAAGGTTAACTGCGGCCGCTAGTTGGCGTATCGCGCCGTAATCTCGCGGGCGATCTTGGCGCCCTCGTCGAGATAACGGCGGATTGCAAGGTCGGCTGCGGGTGTACAGGTGCGATAGGTCTGCTGAAAGCCGCGGTAGCCCCGATTGAAGCTCGCGACGATCTTGCGGCGGCGTTCCCCGCTGGGGGCTTCGGCATCGATCAGCGCCTGCATTTCATTGCGCCATTTCGAACCTTCATTGGCTCCGCAGACGGCGCGCAAATAGTGGAGCGCGCCGAGGATTTCGCCGAGCCGTTGCAGGTCGGTGTCGAAAGGCGCGGGCGCGTCAGTCTGGGCGCGCGCGGGCAGCGCCAGGCAGAGCACGATCGATCCGATTGCGAGGAGTGTCTTCACGCGTTTTGCCGGGGCCATCTCGACGAACATATGCGCTGGCCTGACCGTAATCGCAAGCCGGACCGATCAGTTTGCCCGTGTAACGAGCTTGGCTGCCGCGGCGGCAATCTCTGCCAGACCCTCTGTCGTTTGATAGGCGGAAAGCTCCGCCGGGTCGACCCAGCGTGCGTCACTGAGTTCGGCGTTCAACATTGGTTCGCCTTTGAGCCAGCGCGCCGCGAAACACAGAATGACAAAATGCCGTTCGACCATTCCGTGCGCATCGCGTGCGATCACCTCGCGATGGCCCGCCAATGCGATCAGGCTCGATGGAGATTGATGTTTCTTCGTGCACTTCGCGGATTGCCGCGGCGGCGAGCAACTCTCCGGAACTCCACGGCCCCTCCGGGAAATGTATAGAGATCGCGGGCGGGATTGCGCGCGCGCCGCACGATCAGCAATCGGCCATCGCGCAGGATGGCAGCGCTGACGGCAAGATAGGGCCGCTGCGGATAAGTTCGCTCGTCAGACACGCGATCTATCGTTCATCAATTTGTCGACGACTGCCTGCGGGGACGGTGCATCCATGATCTCGGCCTCGCCGTTGATGATTGCGCCTGCGCGTGCGATCAGCGGCTTGAGCCATCCGACGGCGTTTTCGGCGAGCGCCGTGACCGTTTCCGGCCGCAGATTGTCTCTCAACGCGGCACGGGTTGCCTCTAGCACGACGGTCATGGTGACCGCCAGCGTGTCAAGGCTGCCGCGTATATTCGGATCCGCAGTGTCGTAGGCCGCGATCGCGAATTCCCTGGTCTTGGAGTGCGACGCACGAAAGTGCTCGCGGTAGCTCAGGGGTTCCCAGGCGAGAAAATCCGCGCGAAATTCCGGGCAAGTCGACAGCATATCGAGCAGCATGACCGCTTCGTTGAATCGGTTGAGATAGTCGGTTGCCAGCCCGGTCGCCGGGTTGATGTTGGCGTCGGAAAGCCGCAAGCCCAGGTCGATATCGAGCGTGTCATCCGGCGCTTGCGCAACGCGGACGCAATCCTGATATTCCATTGAGCGCATTCCCCCGAGGCCGGAGACGTAGTGTTACGATCTGGGGTTAAATTGCGCTTAAACTTCGGGCGTTTAGGGTCAGTCGGATGTGCGGCCGCTATGTTGTGACGTCTGCTCCGGAGGCGATCCGGGCGCTATTCGGCTATCCCGAGCAGCCCAATTTCCCGCCGCGCTATAACATCGCGCCGACGCAACCTATCGGCATTGTCCGCCTCCAGGATGGCAAGCGCCAGTTTGCCCTCGTCCGCTGGGGGTTGCTGCCGTCGTGGGTCAAGGATCCGAAAAATTTCACGCTGCTCATCAATGCGCGTGGGGAATCGTTAACCGAGAAACCGGCATTCCGCGCGGCCGTGAAGCGTCGCCGTTGCCTGATCCCGGCGGACGGATTCTACGAGTGGAAAGCGGTTGGACCACGCAAGCAACCCTATTTCGTGCGCCCAAATGGGACGCAGCCGCTCGCATTTGCCGGCCTCTGGGAAACCTGGACCGGTCCCAATGGCGAGGAGCTCGAGACCGCGGCAATCGTGACGACGCGCGCCAATCGTGCGCTTGCCGGCATTCATGAACGGATGCCGGTGATTATTTCGCCGGACGCCTTTAACCTCTGGCTCGACTGCGCAAATGTCGATGCGGAGACAGCGTGTGCGCTGATCGCGTCGGCGCCGGAGACCGCGCTTGAGGCCTACGAGGTCTCGACGGCGGTCAATCGAACCGCCAATGACAATCCAAAATTGCTTGAACGCTGGCTGGCCCCCTCCGAATCCGAACCTGACATCACACCGCCGCGGAAGCGGCGCACCGTCAGCCGCGTCAAGAAAGACAGCGGGCAAGGAGTGCTGTTTTGAGCACGAGTTTCTCAGGAACCTTTCCGGGGCCGGTGCATCCAATGCGTCGAAACCGAGGATATTGCCAAGGATTTAGCCAAGGATATTGCCAATGTCACTGACCCAGGCCCGGCAGAATGCCGCTGAAGAATTGAGTGACGAAGACCTGGTGCGCATGGCGCGCGAGCGCGACGAGGCCGCCGTTCGCGCCATCACCAAACGCTACAACCGCCGCCTGTTCCGCATCGCCCGCAGCATCCTGCGCAATGACGCGGAGGCGGAGGATGTGGTGCAGGAGACTTATGTGCGCGCGTTTACCGGCCTCGACATGTTCCGGGGCGACGCCGCCTTCGGCACCTGGATCACGCGCATCGCGATGAATGAAGCGCTTGGGGCGACTTCGGCGAAGGCGGCCGACGGTGGAGTGGGAGAGTTACGGCGCTAACCGCAATCAGGCGGAGATCATCCACTTCCCGGCCTCCGCGGCCGGTATCGATCCGGAGAAAACCATGGCGCAAGGCGAAATCCGTGCGGTGCTGGAGCGGGCGATCGATGAACTTCCCGACGCGTTCCGTTCGGTGTTCGTCGCGCGCATCGTCGAAGGCATGAGCGTGGAGGAGACGGCCGATCTTTTCGGGCTGCTGCCCGAGACGGTGAAGACCAGGCTGCATCGCGCGCGTGTCCAATTACGTGCGGAACTCGACAAACAGCTCGGCCCCGCGCTCACGAGCAGCTTTCCCTTCGGTGGGCGTCGTTGCGAACGCATGACGGAGACGATCGTCCGCCGCATCTGCGCGGACCAATAGCCGGGAACCTCTCGCGAGCTCCTGCATCAAACACCGCACTGATGCACGGCACGGCCATACGCGATCCAGGCAGGATCGGACGGCCGCGCGAAATGGAGGTTCCCATGATTGCCAGACTGTCGGCAGGCGTCGTCGCGCTTTGCCTGCTATCCGCGCCCGCATTTGCGCAGGGCGCCAAGCCGAGCGATCCGCAGATCGCGCACATCGCCTACACCGCGGGCCAGCTCGACATCGAGGCCGCCAAGCAGGCGCTCAAGAAATCCAAGAACAAGGAAGTTCGCGAATTCGCCGACGATATGGTGCGCGACCATAGCGAGGTGAACAAGCAGGCGCTCGCGCTCGTCAAGAAACTGAAGGTCAAGCCGGAGGACAACGACACCAGCCGCGCGTTGACCAAGCAGGCCGACGCCAAGCGCGCCGAACTGTCCAAACTGAGTGGTGCCGCGTTCGACAAGGCCTATGTTGCCAACGAGGTCGCCTACCATAAGACGGTGGACGGCGCGCTCGAAAATACGCTCATCCCTTCCGCCAGCAACGCCGAACTCAAGAGCCTGCTCCAGACCGGCCTGAAGATATTCCAGGGCCACGAGCAGCATGCCGAGCATGTCGCTGCCGACCTCAAGTAGAACGGTGACCCCCGCCGTGACGCCGGGCCGGGTCAGCATCGCCGCGCTTGTTGCGTATGCGCTGCTGTCCGTCCCGGTGCGGGCGGAGACAATTCAGGTGACGATCGACAAGCTCGTTTTTTCGCCGGCCGAGGTGAATGCCAAGGTCGGCGATACGATCGAGTGGGTCAACAAGGATGCGCTCGCGCATACCGCGACGGCGACAAACGGCGATTGGAATGTCGTCATCGCGCCAAGGCAAACGCGGGCGTGTGGTGCTGAAAAAATCCGGGGCTGCCGACTATTTCTGTAAATACCACCCCAACATGAAGGGCCGTGTGGTCGCAACGCCCTGAGCCGGCGGACGGCTAAAGCACCTTGCCGGGATTGAGGATGCCGTTGGGGTCAAGCATCCGCTTGAGCCCGCGCATGAGTTCGAGCGCGACCGGACCCTTCACCTTCGGCAGAGAATCGCGCTTGAGCTTGCCGATGCCGTGCTCGGCCGAAATCGAGCCGCCATATTTGAGCACGATCTTGTTGACGGCATCGTTGACCTCTCCCCATCGCGCAAGGAATTGCGCAGCGTCGGCGCCAACCGGCTGGCTGACGTTGAAATGCACATTGCCGTCACCGAGATGCCCGAAAGGAACAGGCCGGCATCCGGGAATGAGGGCCTTGGCGGCGGCGCTGGCTTCTTCCAGAAACTGCGGAACCGATGCGACCGGAACTGAAACATCGGCCTTGATCGAGCCGCCCTCGGGCTTCTGCACTTCCGGCAGTACATGACGCATATGCCAGAACGCGCGGGCCTGATCGAGGCTGGCGGCAATGACGGCGTCCTCGACCAGTCCTTGCGCGCTCGCGTCCGCAAGCACCTGCTCCAGCCTCTTCGCGCAGTCCCTCGGGGTGCTGCGATGATACTTCCATCAATACGTACCAGGGGTGCCTGCCGGAAAGCGGATCGCGGACGCCATGCCCGTGCCTGACCGCGAATTCGATCACATCGCGCACGATCAACTCGAAGCTGGTGACCGTGCCGCCGACGCGCGACTGGGCCTGGTTGAGCAGCGCGACCGCGGCGGCCGGCGAGGGAACGCCGACAAAGGCGGTCTCCACCGCGCGGGGCCTCGGGAACAGCTTGACCACGGCTGCCGTGATGACACCGAGCGTGCCCTCGGCGCCGACGAATATGTGCCGCAGGTCGTAGCCGGTATTGTTCTTTTTCAGTTTCGACAGAAGATTCATGATGCGGCCGTCGGCCAGCACGACCTCGATGCCCATGACGAGATCGCGTGCAATGCCATAAGCCACCGCGCCGGTGCCGCCGGCATTCGTGGAGAGATTGCCTCCGATCGTGCAGCTGCCTTCCGCACCGAGTGACAGCGGAAACAGGCGGTCGGCTTCCGCCGCCGCTTCCTGGGCCTTCGCCAACACGACGCCTGCCTCGCAGGTCATGGTATTCGACGCCGCATCGATCTCGCGGATCTTGTCGAGCCGCGTGAGCGACAGGATCAATTCCCCATCGAAGGGAATCTGCCCGCCGACCAGGCCCGTATTGCCGCCCTGCGGCACAAGCGGCGTCTTGGTCTCGTTGGCAAGCTTGAGGATCGCCTGCACTTCCTTTACCGAGCCGGGCCGCAGCAGCATCGATGAGCGGCCATGATAGATGCCGCGGCCTTCGATCAGGAACGGCTCCAGCGCGCGCTGATCTGTGATCGCATATTTTTCGCCGACGATGGCCGAAAAGCGCGGCAGCAAATCAGGAGAGGGCGCGCGACGGAGCTGTTCGTTCATTCAACCGTTCCCTGTCTCGGCGCGGCGGCGCGCCTGAGCCGATCATTGATCGCCTCGCCCAGCCCTTGGCGCGGTATCTTCATCACCGCGATGCGCTTTGTGCCGGAAGCATCAAGCGTGCGCAAATGAGAAAAAAGGTTGGCCGCCGCCTCGATCAGGTCGCCGCTTGGCGAGAGGTTCAATATCGCGCCGGACGCATCCGGCGCCGGCCCGAAGGCAAGCAGTGCCTCGCCCGGCTCCGCCGTTTCCGCCTCAAGCCGCAGAAGCGCCTTCGGCGCGTAGTGCGACGCCAGCATCCCGGGCGCCACCGGCCCATCGTCGTGCGATGAAACCGCCAGCGGCTGGCCGAGGACGCGTTCGATCGCCTCGCGCGCAATACCGCCGGGGCGCAGCAAGACCGGCTGCGCGATGCAGGAGACGATCGTCGACTCGACGCCCACGGTGCATGGGCCGGCATCGAGAATGAGATCGATGCGCCCGCGCAGGTCACCAAGCACGTGCGCGGCGCTGGTCGGCGACACGTGGCCGGATCGATTGGCCGATGGCGCAACGATCGGTCCGCGAAAGGCCTTGAGCAGCGCATGCGCGACCGGATGTGCGGGCATGCGGACGGCCACGCTGTCGAGGCCTGCGAGCGCGAGATCGGCGACGCCGCAATCGGGTTGCTTGCGCAGCACGAGCGTCAGCGGCCCCGGCCAGAATGCGGCCGCCAGCTTTTCGGCCGCCGTGGTGAACATGCCGACGCGCTTTGCCGCCGTCGCGTCCACGACATGCGCGATCAGCGGATTGAACGAGGGGCGGCCCTTGGCCGCGTAGAGGCGGGCGACGGCTGCGCCATTGCCGGCATCGGCGCCGAGCCCATAGACGGTTTCGGTCGGAAAGGCGACCAGCCCGCCGGCGGCAAGGCAGCGTGCCGCCGCCTCGATTGCCGCATCATCGGCCTTTATTACGCGTGTTCCCGGCTCGGCACTCATCGGTTCTCGCAAGCTTGCGTTTAGGGACGCCGGGGTTATAAGTCCGGCCTTCAGTCGGAGTGTAGCGCAGTCTGGTAGCGCACCACGTTCGGGACGTGGGGGTCGCAGGTTCAAATCCTGCCACTCCGACCAGCTTAACCTCCGACAATTCAACGGCTTATCGTTTCGACCATGTCGCCCCTGAGGTCAAGGGCGACAGTTATGGCGACAGATTAGACCACGAATTGCCGATGATGGCCGCCGCTCGCGCCCGCGACGCTGCCGCGCGCGCCGCCCTCGCATCGCTGCCGGTCGCCTTTGATTGCCCTGCTGGCGTATCGAATCTCAATCAGTGCGGCATCATAGGTCATCAGGAAAAGGAATTTTATTCGGATGTACCGAAGGGAGAGGTAAGGCAAATCAAAGGAGTTGTTATCTTGCCCAATGCCCCGAAGCCGAACGGTAAGTTTTCTTGGTCCTATCGCGTGGTAGCCGTCAAAGCTAGTTCCGGGTCAGCGGCTGATGATTTGCTAGCGCAATGGACCCGGTGCGGACCATGACTGCTAGTGCCCTTCCAAAATGCCGGGCTCAAATCCGCCGTTCAACCCACGGCCCATAATCTTCGCCCCAATTTTCTTTTCTCGGGCCGTACTTTGCGGCGACGAGAGCAGCGATGGCAGGATTAATAATAAAAATATGCTCAGGGCCATGTGCTTTTGCGTCCTCAAACTTCAAAATGCCAAACCGCTCTAACCTCTCGATGTCGTAGCTATGAATGTTCGCTCGCACGCGACCGTTCTTCCGGTGATAAATCCAGCGAAGCGCGTTCTCCTCACTCGTCGATAGTTCGCTCAAATTGGCGGCGGCAGTTTGATCGTTTACTCTGGCCGCCTCCCGTACATTGTAGCTCGCGACCCCCAATCTGACGGCGCTAGCCGCGAACCTCGTCGCATTTTCGACGAGCAACGCAACCAGATAGCCGACCGCCGAAATTGCTGCGAAAGCAAGCCATGTGTCGGTGGCATCGCTAAGATATTCCTGATGTTTGAGCCAGAGCGCGGCGAAAGCTCCGAGCGCCACGGAAAACGCCTGTTTCCATGACCATTTGAAAATTGCGGAAAGAATAGGCCCGAGTTGTTGATCCATGCCGCCGCGCTTGTCCCCGATAGTAAGCGTAGCTTACTCGGTTTTCACCGCGCGTTACGAGGCCCTCCGATATGACTACGCCCGCCGATAGCTTCTATCGCACTCCCGCACGGCGTCGCTTGCGCGCGGCGCGCCTGCGCATTGATCGCCACACGTGCACGGTGCCCGGCTGCGGCAATTGCGCCTCATGCGTCGACCACATCATCAGCCGACGCGCGGGCGGTGCCGATACGCTGATGAACCTGCGCTCACTGTGCAGGCAGCACGACAATCAGGCGAAGGAAGATGCACACGGCAAGCGACGCACAGGCGGCAGGTTCTTTGTCACCGAATGCAATGCGGATGGTTCGCCCCGCGACCCAAATCATCCGTGGTACAGTGCCAGCAAATCAACAAAGCGATGTGGAGCGCAGAAATGGCGAACAAATGGCCGACCATTCCAATGGAGAGCTTGGTTCTTGCAGGTGGTCAACCGGGGTCAATGGATTCTCTGTGTGCACAACTTGAATTTATGCGCCGTCAAACTAAAGCGCAGATCGATGCAGCCAAATATATGCTCTGGTCTGTGTTGGCGATTGCGGTCACGTCAAGCTTGAACGCACTGTTTGCGTTTTTGATGTGGTATGTGCCGCACATTCCACATTGATTTAGGCGGCGAGGGCGTTCAATCGCAATAAGGAAAATGCGAGTGCCCCGGGCGCTGCTCGAAAACATAATTAGATGTTGGGTGCACAACTTTTGATTTATCCGGCTGGTGGGTCCAGTCCGTAACGTTACGGACTTAATGGCCCGCCATTGGGTCTTACTTCTATTGCTTTGACTTTTTACTCGGGCCCGAAGCGTTGGAGGTCCCTTTGCATTTCGGATAGCTAAGACAACCGTAGAAAGCCCCATACTTGCCGTTCCGAAGCGCGGTCTTTCCACCACACATAGGGCATGCCGGCCCTTCCTTTGCCAAATCGCTATTTTTCTGCGGAGAGCCCGTCGCGTAGCTTTTTTTCGAATTATTTTTGAGGTTCACGGTCCATCCGCAATCATCTTCGCAATAAAAATACGGGCCAAATTTTCCTTCGTTGTAGACGGTGCGCGCGCCACACTGCTCGCATCGTGGATTTTCGGCCTCACCAATAGTCAGCAATGCTTTGTCCATAGACACTCGGCGCTTAGTTATATTGGCAGCAATTGCCCCGGCGAAGCCTGCATTGACAATTCTTGTCATGCTCTCGTCGGTGCGGTGCGTATGGCTCAAGACATTTAGAGAGCCATGCCAAACGACTTCCTTGTCAATGATTACAATCTTCTCGTGGATACGTGCGCGACAATCAACGACACAACCCATTTTCTCTAATCCGTCGAGTGCCTCTTTACCGAGCGCGGGATCCAAGGTGCCATTGAGTTTTGGTGGACGCGTGACGCATCGAACCTTTACACCTTCCAAAGTCTTCATTCGTAAGAGATCACCAAGCTTTGCTACGCGGGCCGGCGTTACGAAACCGGAAAGTATTACAATTGATGTTATTGCATCGGAAAGATCAGCTTCAATCGCAGCATTGAACGTCGATTGATTAAAAATGCCCATTGTCTTTGCATCAATGTCCAATGGAACGCGATCAAACAATCCGCGGAGATCATTTTCAATGGGGCGCAGTTTGAGAACGTCCGAGCCTGGAATGACACGTCCGTTCTCCTGCATGTCGTATAAAATTCCGCGAAGAAAGGATGAACTCGGGAGCGATCGGTCCAGATGTGTCAGGTTTGCGAGTATGATCAGATGATTTTGAGCGCGGCTTACTGCAACGTTTATCAAACGCGCGCCGATCTGCTTAGGGGGAATACCTTGTAGAAACTGCCCAAGCATTCGCGCTCCTCCATAGCTTTCCGGCAGCTCAAGGAGGATCGCGTTCCTTTCGTCGCCTTGAAAACTGTGGACCGTACCGACTTGGACAACCGACCCAAGCCCCTCTCCATCGATAAGCTTCCTTATGAGCCTCGACTGTGCGGCGTATGGGCTGCAGATTGCCAAATCCGTATTCGATTGAATGTATCCAGTCTGATTGAAATGCCACGCGAGGTTTCGAGCGAGCAACGCATGCATTAAATTAAAGCGGGATTTAAATGCATTTACACTTTCGAACGGCCAAAGATCCGACGTGTCAATAATAGTGAGCGCTCCGTCATACGGAGCGGGAGTTCTCTGCTTTGTCTGATGGCCATTCTTCTCAGCAGCGGTATTTAAAAGGCTTTCGTACATTGGTTCGGAAATTAATCCACAGATGGCCTCGTCCATCCGATATTGAGTGGTGAGCATATCCATTCGTGGATCATCAACGGCCAATCCCACCGCAGTAAACACGTCGGGCCCTAACACGTCATACACGGCCTGCTGGGAAGTCTGTAGGATCGGTGGTATTTGACGAAAATCGCCGCATACAACAACGCGTTCCTTTGCTAATCCGGAAACGAACCAGGCCACCGGTAGAAGCACCATCGACGCTTCATCCACGATTATGGTGTCAACCTGACCGATCTCTTTCACAGTCAGGTAGGTCTTGGTGCATGTAGCCCCGAGAACCTTGGCCTCCTTCACAATGGAAGTGCGAAGTTCCCCGATTTTCACTTCGATTTCTCGAAGTTCGGCGACAAGCGGAGCGCGGCTCTTGTCGGCTGCAGCGATAATGCGCTCGGGGAGCGAGCGGTCGACGCCGCCTAGCATTGCAACTATTCGCTCGTGCTCTCTTTTTGCCAATGCGTATTTAGTTAGTGCTTCTGAGTGCTGCGCCTTCGTACTTTCGATTTCAGCTGGCAATTTGGCGCGACGTGCCTGTGTGGCGGAAATATCTTGTTGTATTGTCTGTTCACTTCGGTGAAAAAATCCGAACACAGCATTTCGTCTGTTATCGAGCTCTTTGCTAAGCGCCCGAAGTTTCGCATCAAGTGATTGAAATTCAGAACTCAGCTCTTCGCTGATGCGTGCGAGTTTATTGAAAGCCTCTATCTGATCGTTGACAGTCTTTTGGGCTTTATCAAGTTGAACAAATTGATCGAGAATTGCCCTTGCTTTAGCCGCTTGACGGTCAATTTTGCCGATCTCTTCCTGAATCTGATTTACACGGGCCTTGAGATCGGCAGAGCGACGTTCAACAATTCCGTCAATGGTGACGTACGCATTGTAGTCTATACGTAATTTTTCATCTGCGATTGTTCCGAGACGAACAATGCGCCCGTCTTCCATTGCGCGATGTTCTTCGCCAAGACTGTTACATATTGTGTAGAGGACCTGGTCCACCGCTTTATTGGTGTTTGAACAGACCAAAATCCGTTTGCCTGCTTCAAAACCGGAGCGCACAATTTCGCCAAGCACCCGGGTCTTCCCACAACCCGGCGGTCCCCAAATGTATGTGACCGACGCACTCAAAGCTCTTTGCAGAGCTTTACTTTGGGCAAAATCCAGTTTTGTGTCTGAAACCGCTTTGGAGATCGGGGTGGGGTCGGCCGGCGGTTTCTGTTTCCCGACTACTGCATCAGCAATAGTGCGGTTGAGAATTATTTCGCCTTTGGAGTTTTCTTCAATTCGCTGTTTAAGTGCCGCCAGAAGTGCGGTGGCATCGACCAAAAGAACAACGCGCTCTAAAACGCCACCGTAATCGGTTTCTAAGGCGAGAAATAGGCGACCGGAATTAATTGAAACAATTGAGGCATGGACGCGTTGCCCAGAAATTTCGACTTCGACGTTTGCGTCCTCGAACAGCTCGGCTTCGTCCGTAAAAGGAAATTCGTAGACAATTTCTTCACTTTGAGTACGGACACCATTCTCAAGCTCGTAGCGTTTTTGGCCAGCACCTGTTGTCTTTATCTCTGCGATCAAAGCCGTCAACGCGGCCACATATATTTGCGGGAGATCAGCGTTCGCAGAAATGTCGAGCTGTCGGTCCGACCGTAAAGCGGGGACCCAGGGCTCGGGCAATCCAGGGGTTCCCAAGGGCCGAATGCGCGATGAATGCTCGGGCCGTTTCCGGTCATCTGGCGGTTGCGCGATCGACGCCGTACCCGAGGTTTGTAGCTTGGGGCCATATGCATTGGCATCGCCAGCGCGAATGTCCTCGTCTATCTCCTCGTTTACGGAAGAATTCAGGTCTTTGGGCATTACAGGCAAATCATCGCCCGAAACATTCGGCTCAACCCATCCATTTGTATTGGGAGCCTCAAGCAATCTCACGAGGGCTAGGTCTAAAAGGCGTCGAGCTCTTTTAGTTTTACGGAGGGAAAGCTCTTGGGTGAGACTTTTGAGGAAACCAATGTCCTCAGAGCGCTCAGCAAATAGCGTCTCGAGGTCTTCAATTGACGACTGGAAAAAGGGTCTGGTTGCCATCGTTGGATCGCTGCAACGATATCGACAAATACTAGCAGCGCTTGGACTTAGAGCACATCCTAGCGTTGTGGTCGCTAACTTTTAGTTGATTCAGATAGAACGCTGAAAGGGAAGTCTGTTAGGGGTGAGGCGCTCAAGCAGATCCGTCAGTAGTTGAGTGGCATCGATAACAGCGCTTTCAGTGTCTCATTGCTCGAATCGGGAGATCTCCCGCTCAACTCGAATACAGGTATTTTCCAGTTGGACGCCGGCCTCGCCGGATGACCGGCAGCCGCTCCCGGCACGCCATTACTCTTAGCGGTGATTGAATGCCTTGCCGATCGCGTCCATGCGCAGCGAGCTCAGGCCGCCGAGTTGCTCACGCTCTGAACGCGACACCGCCTCGTTGCAGTTGACGGCGCCCTTGTCCCACATTTTTCCGGTACGATTGTCGAGCCTGAGTTCCTGGCAGTCGTCGCCGCGTGTCGGCACGAAGATGATCGAGCCGGTATAAGGTTCAGCCTTGTTGCCTTGCGGTTTCTTTACGGCGGCCTCGTGCCGGAGTGCGGTCCATCCGCTTGGGTGCCAGTCGTTCGCGTAGACAAGAACGGCGAAGCCGAAGGCAAGCCAGACCAGCAGTACGTAGGTCCGCGGAATATCGCGCAGGAACCAATGGCGGTGGGATGATTGACGCGCGGCCATGTGCGCTGCTCCAGGGCGCGAGACGAATTTGGTATAACCGAATTCAGCTTCCGGTATCGGGACTCCAGCCTAAGGCGCCCATCGTTAATACATCGTTCAGCGCTGCGGCCGAGCGCGCGGCAGTCGGGAATCGGCACAATTTGGCGGATGGGCGGGCGGGCGCTGATTGCATCGCTCCCGGCCGGCGCGCCCTTGCACGAGGCTGGCCCTGCCGCGTAACGTCTGCGGAAAGAGCAGCCGGCGGCCGAAAGGCCCGGTCAAAGAAGCAAGGGGGAGGGTGTCAATGTTGCAGCGGGTATCCAAATTTCTCTGGGGTGTGGGCCTCGTGGCGGCCTGCACTGCTCTTCCGGCCGTCAACGCCAACGCGCTCGATTATCCGACCCGGCAGCCGCACATTTATGTCGGCTATCCGCCCGGCGGTTCGACCGACATCGTCGCGCGGCTGTTCGCGGACTGGTTCAGCCGGCGGCTCGGCCAGCAGTTCATCGTCGAGAACCGTCCCGGCGCCGGCAATAACCTCGCAACCGACGCCGTCGCCAAGGCCGCGCCTGACGGCTACACGATGATCCTCGTCAATCCGGCCAATACCATCAACGCGACGCTTTACAAGCATCTCAAGTTCGTCTTCCTGCGCGATATCGATCCGGTCGCAGGCTTCATCCGAATCCCGAACGTGATGGAAGTCAATCCGTCCGTGCCGGCGAAGACCGTCGCCGAATTCATCGCCTACGTGAAGGCAAACCCGGACAAGGTAAATGTCGCTTCGTCGGGCAACGGAACCTCGATCCATCTCTCCGGCGAGCTCTTCAAGATGATGACCGGAACGAAAATGACGCACGTGCCGTACAAGGGTTCGGCGCCGATGCTCACCGATCTGCTCGGCGGCCAGGTGCAGGTCACGTTCGACAACCTGCCGTCCTCGATCGGCCACATCAGGGCAGGCAAGCTGCGCGCGCTGGCCGTGACCACCGCCAAACGTTCCGAAGAGCTCCCCGACGTTCCGACCGTTGCGGAAACGGTGCCCGGCTATGAAGCCAGCGCGTTTTTCGGATTGGGCGTGCCGCACGGAACGCCGAAGGAAATCGTCGAGCTCCTCAACAAGGAAGTCAACGCCGCGCTGAAGGATCCGGCGATGGTCGCCAAGCTCAGGGACCTCGGTGGAACGCCGATTCCCGGCTCCGTTGCCGATTTCGGAAAGCTTGTCGCGGACGAAACCGCCAAGTGGGAGAAAGTGGTGCACGCCGCCAACCTGTCGATCGACTAGCGGGCCGGCCTGCATGGGTGCGAATGACTTTACGTAAACGTCCCGAAGACCTGCGCAGCCATCGTTGGCTGGGCGTCAACGATCTGCGCGCCTTCGGCCACCGCGCGCGGTTGCGGCAGGGCGGTTTCGACGCCGCCGATTTTCGCGGCAAGCCGGTCATCGGCATCGTCAACACCTGGAGCGACATCAATTTCTGCCACACGCACCTGCGCGCTCGCGCGGAGGATGTGAAGCGCGGCGTGCTGCAGGCCGGCGGCTTCCCGGTCGAGCTGCCGGCGATGTCGCTGTCGGAACCGTTCGTGAAACCCTCGACGATGCTCTATCGCAATCTGCTGGCGATGGAGACGGAAGAGCTTCTGCGCAGCCATCCCGATCGATGGGGCGGTGCTCATGGGTGGTTGCGACAAGACCACGCCCGCGCTGATCATGGGCGCGATCAGCATGGGCCTGCCGGCGATCTATGTGCCGGCCGGGCCGCAGCTTCGCGGCAACTGGCGCGGCCACGAGCTCGGCTCCGGCTCCGACGCCTGGAAATACTGGGACGAGAAACGCGCCGGCCGCATCAGCGAAGCCGACTGGGCCGAGCTCGAAGGCGGCATCGCGCGGTCGTTCGGCACCTGCATGGTCATGGGGACGGCGGCGACGATGATGGCAATCGCCGAAGCTCTGGGATTGTCGCTGCCCGGCGCCTCGTCGATCCCCGCAGCGGACGCCGCTCATCCGCGCATGTGCGCCGCCGCCGGACGGCGCATCGTCGAAATGGTGTGGGACGACCTGACGCCGGAAAAGGTGCTGACGCCGGCGGCTTTCGACAATTCCATCCGCGTGCACATGGCCATGGGCGGCTCGACCAATGCGATCATCCATGTCGTGGCCATGGCGCGCCGCGCCGGCCTCAAGCTCGACATGAAACGCTTCGACGAAATCTCGCGCGAGATCCCGGTGCTCGCCAATGTGCGCCCGTCCGGCGAACTTCTGATGGAGGATTTTTTCTACGCCGGCGGGTTGCGGGCCCTGATGGCCGAGCTCCGCAGCGCGCTCGACCTGTCCTGCCTCACGGTGACCGGCAAGAGCATCGGCGACAACATCGCGGGCGCCGAGGTCTACAAACGCAACGTCATACACTCGCTTTCGGACCCGGTGTCGAGCGAGGGCGCGACAGCGGTGCTCACCGGCAATCTTGCGCCGCGCGGTTGCGTGATGAAGCCCTCCGCCGCGGAAAAGCGGCTGCTGCGCCATCGCGGCAAGGTGATCGCCTTCGAGGACTACAACCACATGGCGCGCGAAGTCGAACGCGACGATCTCGATGTCACGCCGGACCACATCCTAGTCCTCAAGAATGGCGGCCCGAAGGGCGGCCCCGGCATGCCCGAATGGGGCATGCTGCCGATCCCGAAAAAACTGGTGAAACAGGGCGTGCGCGACATGCTGCGCATTTCCGACGCACGAATGAGCGGCACAAGCTATGGCGCCTGCATCCTCCACGTCGCGCCGGAAAGCTTCGTCGGCGGGCCGCTCGCATTTGTTAAGACCGGCGACGAGATCGAGGTGGACGTGCACGCGCGCCGTATCCACCTGCATGTGGCCGAGGACGAGATCGTCCGCCGACGGGCGGCCTGGAAGCAGCCGGCGGCGCGCTATCCGCGCGGCTACGGCGCGCTCTATTCGCAGCATATCGGGCAGGCGGACGAAGGATGCGATTTCGATTTTCTCGCGCCGCTCGGCGAAATTCCCGAGCCCGAGATTCATTGATTTGGATTTCCGGATCCACGGCTCCATAGCTCCATAGCTCCATGGCTCCTTGCCGCGCGGTCGCGGCGCTTGGAACCTAATCCAGGACCGGCGGGTTCTTGGGCCATGGTGCCGGCCTTTGGCTGCCGGCGCCGGAACCGGAACCGGGAGAACACGCATGCGGGCGACAGCTGCGAAGACGGCATTGGTCGTTCTTTTTCTTGCCTCGACTGCATTTCCGCACGCGGACGCGCAGCAGCCTGTCAGCGTCACCGTGAGCGTGAAGAACCACCGCTTCCACCCGGCGCAAATCCATGCCCCTGCCAATATGCCCATCCAGCTTCGGGTCAAGAATCTCAATTCAGGGCGCATGGAATTCGAGAGCGACAGCCTGCACATCGAGAAGGTGATTGGCGGAAACAGCGAAGGCGTCGTGGAGATCAAGCCGCAGGCGCCCGGCCGTTACGAATTCTATGACGACTTCAACCAGGAAAGCACCGGCGTGCTGGTGGTGCGGTAACGCATTCGCGAATTTCACCTTAGAATGTCTCCGGATTAGAACATCTCTGAAC
The DNA here is from genome assembly GCA_963702605.1 of uncultured Pseudomonadota bacterium. Taxonomy (GTDB): domain Bacteria; phylum Pseudomonadota; class Alphaproteobacteria; order Rhizobiales; family Xanthobacteraceae; genus Pseudolabrys. The sequence continues at coordinate 120,739 of CAVPDI010000023.1, read as the reverse complement.
TAGAAGATTCTAATGTTTGCTGCGCGCATTGACTCTCGCGCGAAAATTTTCATTGTGGACTTTCGTAACCTGATTGCCGGGCCTTGAACCCGGCATATGAGGAAATGGAAATGATCGAAGCCCGTTGCGCGCGCGCGATTATTTTTGCCGCGCCTGTTATTGTCTCAAGCGGTTTTGTCGCTTGCGCCCAGGATAATTCCGCCGTCTATCGCGACATCGAAACGAAGTACATATTCGGCTTCACGGAAGGCTCCGGAATCGGCCTTGAAGGCGAGAAGGAATTTTCCGTCGATACGGAAGCCCGGATTGGAAAGCGCGACGGACGCTATTGGGCGAGTGAAAGCAAGCTCGAATTCGAATTCACGCCGAACCAGTACGTGCAGTTCGAGCTGGGTCCGCTGGTTTCAGGACACAGCATAAAAAACGTGACCGGCCTGGATGACCGCAACCAGATCGCATTCGGAGGGTATCTTCGGCGAGATGCGCTATCTGCTGCTTGACCGCGGTCCGTCGTCGCCGCTTGCGATCACGCTGTCGGCCGAGCCGGAATGGCGGCGCATCGACGAAACAAGCGGCGCGCGCGTCACCAATTTCGAGCTGGAGCTCAAGCTCAACGCCGATCTCGAACTGATCAAGAACCGTCTCTACCTCGGCACCAATCTTCTCTACGAGCCGGAGGCAACGCACGATCCCGATCATGTCGGTGCCGGCTGGGAGAAGGAATTGACCGGCGGCATTTCCGCCGCCTTGTCGTATCGCGTGGTTCCTTCGGTCTTCGTCGGCGCAGAGCTTTGGTACCTGCGTCACTATGACGGAACCTGGTTCAACACCTATACCGGCGATGCCGTCTATCTCGGCCCGACATTCTACGTCCAACTCGGTCCCAAGATGTTCATGACTGCCGCCTGGAATTGGCAGGTCACCGGCCACGACGTCGACGATCCGGGCGCAAGACTGAATCTCGCCGAATTTTCCCGCCAGCGCGCCAAACTAAAAGTGGCCGTCGAATTCTAGCCGGAGCCGTTCCCATGACCCGATTGATTGCATTGCTCGCCGCAGGTCTTTTCTCTTATGGCAGGCTTGCCGGCGGTTGCCCAGCAGGCAGCGACCGTCACCGTCAGCGTTAAAAATCACCGCTTCCAGCCGGCCGAGCTGCATGCGCCGGCCAATGTGCCGATCGAGCTCCATGTCAGGAATCTCGATTCAACGCCGATGGAATTCGAAAGCGTGAGCCTGCGTGTTGAAAAAGTCGTGACCGGAAACGGCGAGGGGATTATCCGCCTGCGTCCGCTCGAAGCCGGCCGGTATAATTTCTTCGACGATTTCCACCAGGAGACGACCGGCGTCCTCGTCGTTCGCTAGCGCCTTAAAACGCGAATGGAATGAGCGCAGGCACTTCGGCGCGATAGCGCGCATAGGTTTCGCCAAACTGTTCGGACATGAATTTTTCCTCGATCATCAGCTTGCGCACAAAGCCCGCGACAATGCAGCACGAGTCCGATGATTGCACGCCAGTTGCCGACCGCGACGGCCGTGCCCGTGAGCGCCAGCAGCACGCCGGTATAGATGGGGTGACGCACCAGCGCGTAAGGTCCGTCGCGCACCAGTTCATGGCCTTGCTTGAGTGTCACCTCGGCGCTCCAGTTGCCGCCAAGCCAGGCGCGCGCCACGGCGGAAAAGCCGAGACCGAGTGCGACCAGCACGGTGGCGAGCATCAGCCAGCTCGCGTGCGGCCGTGGAACCGGGCTTCGAGTGACGGGCCAAGGATGTTCGGCACCCCGAGTAAAATACCGCCCGCAATCAAGAGGCCGTAATGGCTCAGGCGCGACGCGAAGCTTTCGCGCCGTTTTGTTTCATAAGTGGAACGCGCCGCCACGATCCAGTAGGCGAGCCACAGGATCCAGAGCGCCGGGATCAATGCACGCAGGACATACGTCATCACCCCCTGGTTAGGGTGCAAGTATGGCCGAAATGATGGTAGGCCGTTGCACGATCGGAGCCTGATGCCGCATGAGTGACGATATTCCCTTCAACAAAAATCTCGATCTCGCACCGGACACGGTGGACGAGCCGATGCCCGGCGTGCGGCGGATCATGGCGAATAATCCGGGGCCTTTCACGTTCAAGGGCACCGTCAGCTATATCGTTGGTCGCGGCAACGTGGCGATTATCGATCCCGGACCGGACGACCCGGCGCATATCGGGGCGCTTCTGGATGCCGTGCGGGGCGAGACGGTGACCCATATTTTCGTCACCCATACGCACCGGGATCATTCGCCCGCGGTGCCGGCCGTCAAGGCAGCCACCGGAGCGACTGTCTATGCGGAAGGGCCGCACCGGGCGGCACGGCCGCTGCACATCGGCGAACTTAACCCGCTCGATGCCAGCGCCGATCGAGACTTTCGTCCCGATATCGCTCTTGCGGACGGCCAGAACATCAGCGGTGACGGCTGGACGATCGAGGCCGTCACGACGCCGGGCCACACTGCCAATCACATGGCCTTTGCGCTCAAGGAAAAAAATGCGTTGTTTGCCGGCGACCATGTCATGGGCTGGGCCACATCGATTGTTGCGCCGCCCGACGGCGCCATGAGCGACTACATGGCTTCGCTCGGGAAACTCGCGCGGCGCAAGGAAGCGACCTATTTCCCCGGCCATGGCCCGGTGATTACCGACGCGCCGCGCTTCGTCAGCTACTATATCCTGCACCGCAAGGCGCGTGAGGATTCGATCCTGCATCGTCTTGCGAAAGGCGAAACCGATATCGCGACCATCGTGCGCGCGATCTATATCGGCATCGATCCGCGTCTGACCGGTGCCGCCGGACTCTCGGTGCTCGCGCATCTGGAGGATCTGGTGACGCGCGGCCTGGTCGAAACCGACGGTCTACCTGCGATCGACGGAATCTACCGCCTGCCCGGTTGACGCCTGTCGGGCGTACCCTGGCCCTTTTGTCCTGCCGGCGCCTTCGGCTGGGGCAGCACGCGGGGCTCGGGCGTCGAGCTCACCACGTCGTCTATATCGTCGAGCAGGCTTCGCACGCGCGAAGCATTGGCGCCGAAGTCATGCGTGCCGACGCGCGAGGCCGAACGCATGTCGACGCGCGTGCCCTGACCGGTCGGGGTGATCCTGATGACGATGTCGTCGCGAAACCCCATGATCGGCGTCCGCGCGACCGCCTCGATTACGCCGTCGCGACGCCCAAGCGCCGGGCCCCGCGCATCGACGACCGTCCATTTACGTTTGGTGACGAGCGCAAGCGCAGCGTCGTAGGCGAGCTTGGGCGGAGCATCGAGCTCCAGCGGGCGCGATGTCGGGATAACCGGCGTGCTGAAGCGCAGCGACCGCCGCTCCGGGATAGGCGACCCGATCGGGCGGCCGCTGGCGCGCCAGGCTATCGAAGCGCGGGGGATTGTCCGTATCCGTTGTGACGTCGTTGATTTCCGGCAGCCGCAAGGCGCGCGTGCCGAGAAAAACCGGATAGGCCAGCAGCACCAACCCAAGAAAAAGGCCCAGTAATGCGCGTCCGAGGCCGGCGGACCCTTGCCGCCAGATCACCACGAATGCGGCAAACGCAAGCAGGATCGCAAGCGCGGCAAAGCCGAGCGCAGCCGCGAAGGTGGTCAGCGCTGGCCCGATCTCGAGCAGGTTTGAGCGCACGATGATGATCGACAGCGCGGCCACCGCGAACGCGAAGAATGCGAAACGCGACGACCACATGGCGGTCTTCGAGATTGGGACATCGTGCAAAGGGCGGCGCGCCATCGTTATGTCCCCGCGCAGATTTGCTTGAGCGCCGACCACTCGCGCGCGGTCAGAAGAGCCGACGGCGGCCGCGCCGCGGCAATCTTGTTGATGGCCGCAACACGGGCCTTCGTTTCGGGATGATTCAGCAGGATTTTCATGCCCGGTTCCGTGGCGCCGCCGATCCTGTCAAAAATCGCAGCGAGCGCATGCGCATCGCCCCCTGCTTTGTTCATCAGGTCGGCGCCATAGGCATCGGCCGATGCTTCAGCCTCTCGAGTATAGCTCGATTGCAGCACTGATCTTGCGGCAAACACAACGGCTCCTCCGCCGACGAAATCGCCCAGCAACATGCCGAACAGGAACGACAGGCCCGCGCCCTGCAGCACGGCCTTGGTGCCGTCGCGATGAGCGACATGGCCCATTTCATGCGCGATCACGCCGGCAAGTTCGTCCGCGTTTTCAGCTTTGTCGATCAAGCCGCGGAACACATACACCCGGCCGCCGGGCAGAGCGATCGCATTGGCTTCGTTCCGCTGCACGACGCTGGTCCGCAGGGGAAACGGCAGCATTGCGGCCGCCTCGAGCCGGTTCATGACCTTGTCGAGAGCTGCGCGCCCAGGCGTTTCCCCGGCCGTTATGCCGCAATCAAATGCGGTGCCGGATTTATGCGCGTCGAGCATGCCGCGAATCTGCGTATCGACGGCGTCCCCAAGCCTGCGTTCGACCGACTGCGGGCAGCAACGGCGTGAGGCGCGCGGCGATCGCCGGCACCCCAAAAAAAGCGACCAGCACCAGCGATAGCGTGGCACCCACGCTCCAGGCGATGACACTTATGCGCTCGCGCCGTTGCAGCGCGCCTGTCCGATCGACATAGGCGCTGCGGGTGTCGATTTCCGCCGCAAACGCGACGTCAGCGATCTCCAGGCGTTCCAGCGCCGTGCTGTGGAGACGTCCCAGCCTCAGGATCTTGTCAGGCGCCGCAAGCTGTTCAATCTCTCCGTAGGGCCACTCCGCGAGCGGTTGGCCGTTTCGATCGGAAATTCGAAGGGTGCCGGCCGCCAGCGTCACCAGCACCTCGTGCCGCGCACTTGTCGCGCCATCGAAATAGATGCCGGCGCCGGATGTGATGGGAGCATTCATCAATAACCGCCCACATTGAGCGCATCGGCAAGACCTTCCCCGATCGCGGAGCTGGGTTGGCCGGTTGCCTTGACCTTCTCCAGCGATGAAAGGCCGGACAACATTCAGGGATTCCATGCCCAACTGCCAGAGCGAGAGCAATACGGTCGCGCGATAGATGGTCGAAAATCCGAGGGCAGCGACCACATAGCCCGCGAGCAATATAAGAGTGGCGATGATCTCGCCGGCGGTGGTCTTTCCGGCGCCGGTGAGGGCGCCCACAATCGTCAGAATGATGGCTCCGCCGATGCCCATCGCGATACTGAACAGAACTGCGTAGCCGACGAAGCGTGCATAGGCGGCGTATACGTTGCGAATGCGCAGCTGCGAACGCACCTCGATGTCTCCAAAGCGCAAACCCGATGACCACCAACGTATCACCACGGCCTGAAATGCCGGATAGAGCAGCGCGGCGAGCGTGATGCTGGCGCCGCACATCAACATGGCGAAGACGATGGCACTGCCGAGGCCCGGATTGCTGCCTTCGATCCTGCTCATGACATCGTCGCCGCCTTGCGCCAGCGTTTCGGCGAGCGCCTTCCAGTCGACCTCGCCGGTGAACCCGTCAACCGCGAGCGCGAGCGGCGCAAAAACCATCAGCCACATGGGGACACCACGAACGAACAGCCCGAAGCCCGACGCCTCGAAGCTGCCGGCCAGATTTCCGTAGAACGTATGCCGCATTTTGTAGCGCTCGAGACTTGCAAGCTGGAACGGATAGGTGAGCCCGAAACTGAGTGCGGTGACGAGCCACCACGCAACCGCGCGGAAAGCGAATTTCCAGGCTGATCCTTCCTGATGAAATCGTAATCCGCGATAGATCGTGCGCGTCAGCCGGTAGCGCCGCGCGCGATAGATGGCGTACTGGCCGAGAACACCAAGCGCGGCGAAGGCGACGCATCCCCGAAAATTTTCCGATTGTGCCGAGATCGAGTGCTGCCAGAAAGATCACGGTGTAAACCGGGATCAGGATCGCGATTGCGATCAGAAATCCGAGCAGGAGCTCAAGTGCCGTTCCGGTATATTCCAGCGCTTCGCCGGCGATCTCGGTGTTCGACCAGAGGAATCGGCGAATGTCGGTCGCCAGCCAGAACCGGTAGATTCCGAGCGTAACCGCCAGCAGGACCGCCCCGCGAATGAGCAGCCGCCAATAGGATCGGCGCTGCCCGAGGAATCGCACGCCGCCGCTCGTTGCGATCCCGCCTGCATCGAGGGCGGTCATGGGCTCAGCAGGGATACTGGGTGGCGGAACCGCAAGCAACGCCGTTTCCGCAACGGGTTGCGGCAATGGCGATGCGCGCTGGTTCAGTTGGCGGGTGCCATCGTGCGGATTGCTGCTATTTGCCGCACCGGTGGGGCGATTACCGGCGACCATGCAATATCGCCTTGGCACTGTCGCGCGATGGGCATACCGCGGCAATAATCGTCATTTTTGTGATCGCGGTCACTGCCCCGATTAACCATTGCAGCAACAACGAATTCCGGGAGGGTTAATTTTTGATTAATGTCACAAATAGCCTGGGGCGAACGTGTTGTCTCGACAGGCAAATCTAGCACGAAAGTGGGACATAGTTTGCGTTCAGCCGTCACCAAGCTCAGCGTTGCGCCTCGGAGCCGACTGAGCCAGGTCACCGAGGCTAGAACTCCGGTGCAACTGGAGCTCTGGTCCAATCCGGCTATTGTCCCGGCGCGTGAGTTCGGGCTTGCTTGACCGCTCGCGTGTCACCTTCAGTGACAGCCTTGCGACTGCCGGCTTCAGCGAAATCGATCTGTCGATCAGCCCGCACGATGAGACGATCTGGTGCTTTATGCGCCCGGCGGGACCGCCGAGCTTCACGCCGACACTCCTGCGCGAACTCATTTCCATGCGCCGGATGTTGCAGCGCATGTTCGGTAATTTGCGGCCTGGTGAAATTGCGCCCGTGAAATATTTCGTGGGCGGCTCGCGGATCCCGGGCATCTACAATCTCGGCGGCGATCTCAACTTCTTCATCAAGAGTATTCGCGCGCGCAATGTCGAGGCGCTGCGCAATTATGCGCATGACTGCGTCGACGTGGCGTACCACATGACGGTCGGCTTCCATTTGCCGTTGATCACGATCGCGCTCGTCCAGGGTGACGCCCTTGGCGGCGGATTTGAAGGAGCTTTATCCTTCAACGTGCTTGTGGCGGAGAAGAGGGCAAAGTTCGGATTGCCGGAAATCTTGTTTAACCTGTTTCCCGGGATGGGGGCTTTCAGCTTTCTTTCGCGCAAGCTGGATATGACGCGCGCACATAAGATGATCCTCAGTGGCCGCGTGTTCGGCGCACCGGAGCTTTACGAGATGGGCCTTATCGATATCCTTGCCGAGGACGGGCGCGGCGAGGAGGCGGTGCGCGACTATATCGCGCACAATCGTCGCCATCACACTGTGCATCGTCGCGTTCACGAGGTGAGCTTGCGCGTCAATCCGCTGTCGCTCGAGGAACTGCGCGACGTCACGGATATATGGGCCGAGCACGCGATGCGGTTGCAGGAATCCGACCTGCGGAACATGGAACGGCTGGCCAGCGCGCAGTTACGGCGCGTGCAGCGCATCAACACCTAGCAATCACGCTGCGACGTTGCGGCCGGAGATCCGGGTGCGCAACGCGGCGCGCACACGCTGGAATTCCTCATGCAACCGCTGGAGATGCATTTCGCCCCTGACTGCGAAGTCGTCGGGCGCAATGTGCCGCCAGCCGAGGCACATCTCATAGATGCCGCGGGCTCCGACATTGGCGGCTGCGCTGCGCAGCGCATGCAAATGTTCGCGGAAGGACTTCAGGTCGCCTGATGCTGCGGCATCGGCGAGGCTGTTGAGCGTATCGGCCGCATCCGTGATGAACTGCGCACGACAATTCATCGACGAATTCCTTGCCGCCCAGGTTTTCGAGCGCATCGAGTGTGTGTACATCGACCGGCGGAGCCGTAGCGGCACGGAGCCGCGGACGGCCGGAGGTGTAGCTTGCAACATCGGCGCGTATTTGATGCGAATTCGTCGGGCTTGCCGTTGTCGCGCACGAGCGCGCCGATAATCTCAAGCAGCCGGTTTGGCTCGATTGGCTTGGTAATACAGGCATCCATGCCGGCTTCTTCGCAGCGCCGAGCGACCTCTTCGGTTGCGTCCGCCGTGAGGGCGACAATCGGCACGCGTGGCCGGTCGAGCGAAGCAAAGCGGTAGAGCTTGGTCGCCTCGATGCCGTTCATGACAGGCATGTTGACGTCCATGAGGACGAGGTCGAATTCCTGCATTTCGAGAATATCGAGGGCCGCTTCTCCGTTATCCACGATCGTGACGCGATGGCCGGCCCGGTCGAGAATCTTCGCTATGACGATCTGATTGGTGCGCTTGTCCTCGGCGACGAGGATCGAAAGCGGATGGCTCGACGCGATGATAGCTGTACCGGCGCGTTCCTCGGAGCGATCGGCAGTGATATTGCCGCACGCAATCCGCAGCGCTGCCGCAAGGCTTGGCGCATCAAACGGTGCGGCGAGAGCCGTGACGAAACGGCTGCGCACTGCGCTGTCCGGCAATCCGTCTGTGGGCGCGTCGGTAACGAGAATGAGGGCCGGGGCGCAGACGCGATTTTCCCCTGCGATCCGGCGGAATGTCTGCTCGCTTGCCGCGTCGGCTGCCTTGCGGTGACGATTGCAATCGGACGCCGCACGCCATCGATTCGCAGCGATTCCAGCGCAGCCGCGGCCTCATCCAATGTGGCGGTGACCTTTGCAATGGGCACAAAGAGCTTATCAGCGCCCGCGCGTTGTCATCCACGGCGACGACGACAACCGGAGTCGGCGGCGTAACGCTCTCTGGCATATCCTGCGGTTGCGTCTTGAGATCGAGCTCGAACCAGAACGTGCTGCCTTGGCCAGGTATGCTTTCGACGCCGATCGTGCCGCCCTGAAGCTCGACCAGCTGCTTCGCGATGGCAAGGCCGAGGCCGGTGCCGCCGAAGCGGTCGATGATGGTCTCATCGGCTTGCGTGAACCGGTCGAAGATGCGGGTCTGCGCTTCCGGGCTGATGCCAATCCCGGTGTCGGTGATTTCAAACCGCAATCGGACATTGTCGCCATCGCGCGACACCGAGTCCACCGCGATCGCGACGTAGCCGTGATCGGTAAATTTCACAGCATTGCCGGCGAGGTTTGTCAGAACCTCCTCGAGATGATGTTTGTCGCCGACCAAAAGCTGCGGCGTGCGGGCTGTACAGTGAATCGCAAGCTGCACGCCTTTGCGCTGCGCTTCCAGCGCGAGGATGCTCCGGATTTCACCGAGCGTGGAGACGAGATCGAAATCGGCAGCCCTGATCGAAATCCGGCCGGCTTCCGCGCGGGAAAAATCGAGGATCGAGTTGATCAGCGCCAGCAGCTGGCGGCCCGACTTGCCGATGGTTTCCGACATTTCCTGCTGCTCGGAGTCGAGGCGGGTGTTGCCGATGAGATCGCTGAGCCCGATGATGGCGTTGAGCGGGGTGCGGAATTCGTGGCTGATACTTGCCAGGAACGCGCCTTTGGCGCGATTTGCCTCCTCTGCCTCGCGCTTGGCTTCCGAGAGCTTGCGGATCAGCGTGGACACATAAAGCGGCAGCAGGATTAGCCCCGCGGTGAGGCCTGCAGCGAGGCCGAGATGCGCCTGCCAGAACGGGGTCGTTGCGATGACGATGCGCGAATGTGACGACACTCGTGGCGGCGGCCGCGAGCAGGTACGGCACGCCGAAGCGAAAGCCGTTGCCGAAGATGACCCACAGATAGATCGGATAGAGCAGGGCGAAGGTCTCGCCGCCGACATGCATGCCATATGAGAAAATGCACAGGTCGAAGACCATTCCGATGAGACGTCGCGCGACCGACTCCCTCGGCTGGTAGAGAAGGTGGCAGAACAGGACAATCGCGACGATTTCGTAAGCGGCAAAAACGGGACTTTGTTCGCGCAGCATATGTTCGGCGTCGGTCCGCCCGTACAAGGCGGCGATGATGAGATAGCCGAACGCCACGCCGCTGAGCGCCAGGCGGTTGACCGTCAATTCATGTTCGGAATCGGGCCGATTGCGTAGCCGGCTCGCGACCCAGGAGAGCGCAGGGCGCAACCGCCACCTGGATGGCCAAGCTGGACCGGATTTTCGAGAAAGACCGGCGTCCATCTCGATCCTCACGCGATGCGCGCTCGTGCGCGATTTTCCCTGACAAACGCCATCAGATCTTCGGCGACCATTGGCCCGCCGAAATAGAAACCCTGGACTTCGTCGCAGCCTTCGGCGCGCAGGAGCGTCGTCTGCTGGAGGGTCTCCACGCCTTCGGCGACGATCTCGAGATCGAGACTGTGGCCGAGGCTGACGATCGCCCGCACGATGGCTGCATCGCTCGGATTGGTTGCGATATCGCGGACGAAGCACTGGTCGATTTTCAACCGGTCGACCGGGAAATGCTTTACATAGGCAAGCGTCGAATAGCGCGTGCCGAAATCGTCGATGGAAATCCCGACGCCGAGATCGCGCAGCTGCTGCAGGTCCTTCGAGACCGCCTCGGCATTGTGCATGACGATGCTTTCCGTCAGCTCCAGGTCGAGCAGCCATGGTTCGAGCCCGGTCTCGGCAAGGACCTTGGCGACCATGAGCGGGACGTTCTGCTTGAAGAATTGAATTGACGACAAGTTGACGCTGACGCGGGTCGGTGGATGTCCGCGCTGCTGCCAAGATTTTGCCTGGCGGCAGGCCTCGCGAAGCGCCCATTCATTGATCGGCACGATGAGGCCGTTCTCCTCCGCCCGTGACAGGAATTCGCTCGGGCCGACGAGGCCGTGGCCGGGACGCTGCCAGCGCAATAGCGCTTCCGCACCTGTCACGCGGCCGGTCCGCAGTGCGATCTGCGGCTGGTAGTGCAGGACGAATTGCTCCTTGTCGATCGCGGTGCGCAAATCGGTGTCGAGGATCAGGCTCGCGCGCGCGCGGCGATCCATGTCGGAGGCATAGAACCGGAATATTTTGCCGCCGTCGTGCTTGGCCCGATACATCGCGAGATCGCTGTTGCGCAGCAGTTCCTGCACGTCGGTGCCGTCGGTCGGATGGACGGTGATACCGATGCTCGCGCTCAGGGTGACCTGCTCTCCGGCATGCGACCATGGTTTGTTGATCGCTTCGAGAATTCGGTTGGCCATGTCGACCGCGTCTTCATTGCGGCTCACGCGCGTCTGCAGCACCGCGAATTCGTCGCCGCCGAGACGGGCGACGGTATCGGTATCGCGGACGACCGAGCGCAGCCTGTTGCCGACCTCGACCAGGAACTGGTCGCCGACCTGATGCCCGAGGCCGTCGTTGATGTCCTTGAAGCCGTCGAGATCGATCAGGTGGAGCGCAAACGGGCTGTCGCCGCGCCGCGTCCGCGCAATCTCGCGGCGCAGCCGGTCGGACAGCAGCGCGCGGTTGGCAAGGTTGGTCAGCACGTCGTGATGCGCCATGTAGAAAAGATGGTTCTCGGCGCGCTTGCGATCGGTGATATCAAGCGAGGAGGTCAAGACGCCGACGACGGCGTTGGCCCGGTCGCGCAACGGTGTCTTCGTGGTCAGGAATACGCGCTTCGCGCCGCTGAAATCGATGATCTCTTCCTCGAAGCTCGGCAATGCGGCTTCGGTGCTGATGACCTTGCGGTCGAGCGCCTTGCCGCGTGCGGCGTGGTCTTCTCCGAACACCGGCCGCATGTCCAAACCGATCGCCTCGTTGGGGCCGATGCCGGCAAGTGTCGCGAGATAGGCATTGATGAAGAGGACGCGGCCGTCGCAGTCGGTGGCGCTGATCATCGCGGGGACGGTGTCAATGACCTGCGCGAGGCGTTCGCTGGAATCGCGCAGCGCCTCTTCACGCGACCGCTCGGAATCCTTGAGTTCCTGCGCAAGGTTGTCGGCGCGAGCCGCGAGTTGAATTTGCTGCTTGCGCAACTTCAGGAGGTTACGCGCGCGAGTGATGAACTCCTGGTGATCGACCGGGCTGTTAAGGAAGTCGGTCGCGCCAGCCTCAAGCGCGCGCAGCCGGAATTCGCGCTCCTCGTAGACGGTGATGACGATCACCGGAATCTCGCCACAGTGAGGCAGCGCGCGCAGCCGCGAAATGAATTCCGCGCCGTCCATTGTCGGCATCTTGAAATCGGTGACGATCAGGTGCGGGGTGTTTTGCTCAAGCCAGCCAAGGAGTTCGACCGGATTGCCAAAGCTGTGCACCGTGACGTCGGGCTCGATCGACGCTGCGAGCTTGGAGAAGATCTTTCGATTCGTCTCGCGATCGTCGAGGATGACAATCTGTACCATTGCGTCCCAGGTCTGCTGTGCGCCGAGCAGAAAATCTGCTCCACCGAACGGCCGACCCTACGCAATCCGACATTAAGCGATTGGAGGGACATTACTTCAAGTTGTAATAAAAAACTTCCTATTAATGCTGGAAGTTTCGACAGGGTGACGCCGCGCGCGCGCAAACGCAGCAACTGGAGCCACATGAGCGGGCGTAGTGTTAAAATCACCAGGGTCGCGAAACGGACATAACGGCAATGCAGCGGCCGGCGTCAGGCGCTCAGCCGGCCGGGCTCGAGTTTCCCGGGCTCGAAACTCATTTGCGAGAACCGGGTCCGGTACTCACCGGGGGTCATTCCGGTGTGGCGTTTGAACAGGTTCCGGAAAAAACCAATATCCTCGTAGCCGATCTTCGAACACACGGACTGGATCGATGCGCTGCCGGTCTCGAGCAGTTCCTTCGCGGCCGATACTCTCAGCGTTTGAACATAGGCACCCGGCAAACGGCCCGTCGCTGCCTTGAAACGACGGATAAAGTTGCGTGTTCCCATCCCGGCGCGCTCGGCCAGCCGGTCGATTGAGACATCGCTGTCGAAGTGCTGCTGCAGATATTCTTCGCTTTGTCTGATCTTTTCGTCCGAATGCGGGCGTGAAAGCTGAACGACCGAATAGCCCGACTGCCGGCCGCGCGGCATGCTGAGCAGCAGGGATTTGGCAACCTGCAGGGCGATTTCGTGGCCGCAGAACTTCTCAACCAGGTACAGGCTCAGGTCGATCGAAGCGTAGACGCCGCCGCTGCAGAAAATACGGCCGTCTTCGGTGACGAATTGATCGGTCTGCCAATGGACCTTCGGATAACGCTGACAATAGATATCCGCGACGCCCCAATGGGTCGTTGCCCGCTTGCCGTCGAGAATCCCGCTTTCGGCAAGGTATGCAACGCCGGTGCATGCCCCGGCGATATAGACGCCGCGTGCATGCCATTTACGCAGCCACGGCACGAGCGCCGTGTTTTTCGCAATCTGGTCCAGCACCTCCCACCCTGGTGCGGCGACAAGGATGATGTCGGTATGCTTGATATCGGCGATGGCGCAATCCGGGGTGAGGGTGAGCGAGCCCGCGGCCTTCACCTTGCGACCGTCGACCGAAGCGGTTCGCACGCGAAATCGCGGCTGAAGCTGCTCGCCGTGGAGCCAATTCCACACGACGCCGGCGGAATGAAAGATCTCGATCGGCGCGATCGCCGTCGACGCATAGCCTTCGTCCAGGATGACGATGGTTACGTCCACGATGCGGCTGCCGGGCTGGGGAGCCGGCGACCGCCGTGCGGTACGGCGCGCCCCCGATGCGGCCTTTCTAGCCATGTTGGCTTCCTTTCATGTTGGCTTCCAACGGTTCCCACAAGCCGACGACTGCTCCGACGGAATCAAGAATGAGCGCGATCCTCGCAACGCCTGACACCGTAAAGGGGTCAACCACGACCGTACCGCCGAGTCTGACGGCATTCGCACGGCATCGTTCACGTTGCCGACGCGGACATAAGGCGTCCAGTGCGACGGCATTCCATTTTCGAGCAAGGTATTTGTGAGCTGATAGACCGAGCCGACATCGTGATTGGATAGCCGCAGGCGGGTGAAGCTGCCACCGTTCGCCAATTGCTCATGCGAGGTCCAGCCGAACAGCCGCGCGTAAAACTCCTTCGCGCTGCCGGCATCGCTTGCCGCAAGGTCGAGCCAGCAGAATTGTCCCGCACCCGTGTTGCCGACCTCGACCATGGCAGATTTTTCCTCAATGGGCTCCGTCAACGTGGGTCGAAGGTGCCGTCCGCCACGCCGGCAGAACGGCACCGCCCGATCAGGCCGCTGCGGTCATGGGGTCGATGATCGTGCGTACTTCGGTGACTTTGGTCGCGGGGAAGCCGCTCAATTTGGCGTGTTCTTTGACCGCGCCTTCGTTCTCGGCGAGATAGATGCAGAAGGTCTTGTTGTCGACGACATAGGAATGCTCCCACTGCGCCTTGCCGGCGAGCTTTGCGAGCGCGCTGTTGGAGGTCGCAGCCGCGTCCCTGAGCTGAGCGCTGTTCATGCCGCCGATACCCGGCAGGTCGCGTTCGATCACATAGCGTTTCATGGGTCTTACTCCGGTTGGTGCCTAGAGGGCGAAAATCGTCCTGTTCGGCACTGAAAACCAGATGTCATTATTGACAATATAGGTAGGTGAATATGACTTCACCGGCAAGTCCGCCCTGACACCCAGCGCCGGGCCGTAACCCGCGAAGTATTTGCGAGGTGTCCGCGCGAGGAACGGGTTAGACGTTACGCATACCGATGCGTTGGTGCCGCAGTCAGAAACCGGCAAAATGAGCTGCGTCCATCGCTTCCCCGTTTCGGCCGGTTGTCACCTCGCGCGGGCGTGAGTGAACTCCGGGTTCGCGGACAAGGTTCCGCTTTGAGGGTCCTGTGCCGCCCGATCCATCCGCAACCAGAAACTCTGTCGGGAACCCGCCGGCCAGGCTCAAGTTGCTGCGCAGCCGACTATTCCCGTTAACTGTTGCCATTTTGCGTCAGCTTTTGAACCAGAACCTGTTATCAAAACCCTCCGTTCGGAGGACATCGTTCGTGAAAACGCTGCTGCTTGCGAGTGCTGCGGTCATCGTCAGCGGGGCCGTCCATGCGGCCGATCTGCCGGCGCGCATGCCGGCCAAGGCGCCTTTGATGGCTCCGGCATCTTTTTCATGGACCGGTTGTTATATCGGCGCCCATGCCGGTGCCGGGTGGAGCCACCACACGGACTTCTCCAATTCGCCCGGCTCCACCATTATTGCGCCGACCGGCGATGTGGTCCGCGTTGACAGTGGCGCCGACTTCATCGGGGGTGGCCAGATTGGCTGCGACTATCAGTTCGCAACCAACTGGGTCGCAGGGCTTGCTGGCGATTTTTCCTGGGCAAACATCGAAGGCCAGACCAGCGATCCGTTTTTTGCCGGCAAAATTCCGGGCGTTCCGCTTTCGTTGCATTCACGCACCGATTTCATCGCGAGCGCAACCGGACGCCTCAGCTACGCCTCGGATCATTTCCTGCTGTACGGAAAAGGTGGCGCGGCGTGGAGCCACAATAAATACCAGGTCAATAATTTCGCCTGCGTAATCTTCGTGTCCTGTAACACCAGTGCCGATGAGACGCGATCGGGATGGACGGCCGGAGGTGGCATCGAGTGGGCCTTCGCGCCGAATTGGTCCGCGCTGGTCGAATATGATCACTACGGTTTCGGCGAAACCAGGAGCCTGACCTTCACCGATCCCGCCCACGGCTCGGCGATATTCAACGTCAAGGCGCCGAGCTTCGATGTGGTCAAGGTCGGTGTCAATTTCCAGTTCGGCGGTCTGCTGCGCTAGCTGTCAGGGCTGCGGCAGGTTCTTCTTCTTCCACGCACCCCAGGCTTCGCGCGAAAGACTGAGATAGCTCAGATCGAGCATTGCGTCGGCGGTTTGCGATTTGACCTGCCGTTCGGCTGCCCTGTCCAATTCCAGCCCGACTTGAGCATGTAGCGGACCATCGCGCGGTTGCTCGTCAGCACGGTTGCGAGGATTGTATCGAGCCCGAGCGTGTCGAAAATATAGTCCTGAAACGGCCTGCGCAATTCATGTGTCACGCTCCAATAGCGATATTTCTGCTCGCCGATCATCAGGAACATCAGGCACCGCTTCAGCCGCGCGTCGATATCGAGACGAAAGAAGCCGATGTTCAAGCCGCTCTGCTTTTCGAAGATCCCGATCAGCAGATGAGACCGTTGGTCGAATTGATCGATGTACCTCTCGATGTCGGCGCGGGTCATGAACTTGGGCGCAGAATTCAGCAGCCGCAGATTTTTCGGCTCTCCCATCCAGCTTGCCCACTGGTCGGTCGCGTCTTCGCGTTGGACTGTGCGCAGGTAATATTTGCCGCAATCGACATGAATTTTCCGCTTGGGCAGTTTTGGCGTCTGGTTCAGAACCGGCTCCCGCGACTTACTCCGCCGCCTGCACCGTCGGCAGCACGTAATCCTTGAATTGCTGCCGCAGCGTCAGCTTCTGGATCTTGCCGGTCGCCGTGTGCGGGATTTCCTCGACGAATACCACGTCGTCGGGCATCCACCACTTCGCGATCTTTCCTTGCATGAAACCGAGAATTTCCTCTTTAGTCGCGGTCTCGCCCTTTTTGAGCACGATCACCAGCAGCGGCCGCTCATCCCATTTGGGGTGCGATATGCCGATCACGGCGGCTTCTGCGACCTTGGGATGGCCGACCGCAAGATTCTCCAGGTCGATCGAGGAAATCCATTCGCCGCCCGATTTGATCACATCCTTGGCGCGATCGGTGATCTGCATGTAGCCGTAACGGTCCATGGTCGCGACGTCTCCGGTGTCGAACCAGCCGTCCTTTTCGAACACCGGATCGCTGTCGACACGGTAATAGCCCTCGCCACGGCGGGCCCGCGCACCTTCAGCCGGCCGAAAGTCTTGCCGTCCCATGGCAGATCCTTGCCGTTGTCGTCAGTTATTTTCATGTCGACGCCGAACGGCGGATGGCCCTGTTTCATTTCAACATCGAGCTTCGCCTCGCCGCTGAGCGCGGCATATTCAGGCTTCATGGTGCAAAGCGAGCCGAGCGGGCTCATCTCGGTCATGCCCCAGGCATGCACGACCTCGACGCCATAGACTCCTGGAATGTTTTGGTGATCGCGCGCGGACAAGCCGAGCCACCGATCACTACGCGCTTGAGATGGGGCAGCTTGCCGCCGGTCTTTTCCAGGTCCTGCAGCAGCATCAGCCAGACGGTCGGCACGGCGGCCGTGAAGGAAACCTTGTACGTATTGAGCAGTTCGTAGATCGACGCGCCGTCGAGCTTCGCACCCGGCATCACCATCGTAGCCCCGACCATCGGGGTCGAAAATGCCAGCGACCAGCCGTTGGCATGAAACAGCGGCACCACGGGCAGGACGACGTCGCGTGACGACAGGCCCTTGCAATCCGGCATCGACGCCATGAAGGCGTGCAGGACATTGGAGCGGTGCGAATAAACCACGCCCTTCGGATGGCCGGTGGTACCGGACGTGTAGCACATGCCCGCGGCCGTATTTTCGTCGAAGCTTTTCCATGCGAAGTCGCCGTCGACCTCAGCGATCCAGTCCTCGTAGGCGACCGCATTCTTCAATGTGGTCTTCGGCATGTGCGCCGCGCCGGTGAGGATCACGTAACGTTCGATGGTCGGCAACTTGTCGGCAAGCTTTTCCAGAATCGGAACGAAGGTGAGATCAGCGAACATCATGCGATCCTCCGCATGATTGACGATCCACGCGATCTGCTCGGGGAACAGACGCGGGTTTACGGTGTGATAGACGGCGCCGATGCCGAGAATTCCGTACCACGTTTCGAGATGGCGCCACGTATTCCAGGCAAGCGTTGCGACCCGGTCGCCCAGTTTGATACCGTCCCTCTCCAGCCGCTGCGCCACCTTGAGCGCGCGGGCGCGAATTTCGGCGTAGTTGGTGGTATGGATCGGTCCTTCAATCGAGCGCGTGATGACCTTGCGCTCGCCATGAAACGTGGCGGCATGGTCGACGATGCGATGGCATAGAAGTGGCCAATCCTGCATCAAGCCGAGCATGGCATTCCCCTCCTGGTTTTATTCATTGGGCCGGCGCCCCTCGCCGATTAGGGCAAGGTTAGCCGCCGGAACGGAGTGCGCAATGGTCTCGTTGAGAGGATACAGACGCCGGAGCCCTGGTTGCATGCCCGCTTCCCGTATAAACGTCGTAATCCGAGCCGAAATCGGTCCCATGCGGGCGCTGATTGCATTTTTGTGGCTGGCCGCCAGCGGAATGGCCATGGCCGAGGATGTCCCGCTGCCGCGGCCGCGTCCGCCGCTTTGGACCGAACCGCAATCTTTCCGCGAAGCCGCAGGTCCCGAATTTAATTCGGCCGACGTCACCGGTGCGCCAACCGACTGCGATCGTCGTGTTGCGGCCATCGCAGAAATTTGACCCCATGCCAAGGCTGCTCGGCCCCGACGCTTGCGGCGGCGCCGACATGCTCCGCCTGAATGCGGTGATCCGGCCAAATGGCGAGCGCATCGAGTTGCGGCCCGCGCCGGTGCTTCGCTGCGGACTTCGCCGAGTTGGTTGCGGCCTGGCTTCGCGACGAGGCAGCGCCGCGCGCCGACAGGCTCGGCGCAGCCTTGCGCACAGTCGAGACCTACGATGATTTCGAATGCCGCGGCCGCAACCGGGTAGCCGGGGCCAAACTCAGCGAGCACGGCAAGGGCGATGCGGTGGATTTGCGCTCATTCACGCTGGCCGACGGCCGTTCTCTTGCGATTGACCGATGTTTCAGTCGCCAAGGACTTTCGCGAAGACCTGCGCGAGAGCGCGTGCCATCGCTTCACGACCGTTCTAGGACCAGGTTCCGACAGTCACCATGAGGGCCATATCCATCTCGACCTGATCGCGCGCCGCGGTGGCTTCCGCATGTGCCAATGGGATGTGCGGGAGCCCTCAGTCGCTGAAGTAGCTGCGCGAGTTCCATTGCCGCCGCCGCGGCCGGCGCCGGCAGCCGCACCGGTAAACCATTCGCGTGGATTATGATTGCAACGCCACATTCCGTTTACTAGTTGCTGCGTAACAAACCACTATGATTGCGCTTGATCCCACCGCCCGCGACGGCGTCAATAAAACGCGCATGCTGACGCGCCGCGGCCTGCTCAAGGGCGGCATTGGTCTTGCTGGCGCTGCCGGGCTGACCCTGCCCGGGACCAGTGCCTATGCCGCGGCCGAAGCCGCCAATGGACTCGTGATCACCGATTACCGTCTTTCACCGCCGGCCTGGCCGAAAGGCCGCCGTCTGACCATTACGGTCATTGCCGACCTGCATGCGGGCGGGCCCAATATGGGAATCGGGCGCGTGCGCCAGGTGGTTGACGCCGGCAACGCGCTCAACAGCGATCTGATCGTGGTGCTCGGTGACTATTTCGCGACACATCCCTTCGTCACCGAGCGAGTGCCGCCGCCTGCCTGGGCGGCCGAGCTTGGACGCTTGCGCGCGCCACTCGGCGTCTATGCGATTCTGGGCAATCATGACTGGTGGTACGACATTGATGGCGTGCGCAACGCGCTTCGTACGGTTCGTGTGCCGTTGCTGGAAAACAGCCTGATTCATATCGCCTCCCAGGATCAGCGCTTCTGGCTGGCAGGTCTCGATGATCAGCTTGCACACCAGCTTGGCCCGAGCCGCTTCCGCGGCGAAGACGATCTTCCCGGCACGCTCGCACGCATTAACAGCGATGATCCTGTCATCCTGCTCGCGCACGAACCGGATATTTTCACCGAGGTACCCAAGCGCGTCGCGTTGACCATCGCCGGACACACGCATGGCGGACAGATCCGATTGCCGTTTATTGAGCCGTTCTGGACGCCTTCGGCTTATGGTGCGCGTTTTGCCTATGGGCACATCGTGGAGGATGGCCGTCACATGATCGTGTCCGGCGGGCTCGGCTGCAGCAAGCTGCCGCTTCGCCTCGGCATGCCGCCGGAGATCGTGCGCGTGACCTTGGGGATCTGATTTTTTTTGGACCGGCACGAGATGTGTGCGCGGGCCGGCAAAGCAGGGGCCGAGTGCCGGGCAAGAGGCTGCGGCGAAATAAAAACGGCACCGCGAGGGTGCCGTTTCTTCATTTCAGTGCGCAGAGCTTTAGTTGAACAGGTTGCCGCTCGACGCCACCCGCGGATTAGCCGGCGAGTCACCTTCGTGCGGCGCCAGCACAACAACAATCGTGCCGTTCTTCACGCGCTTGTAGAGGTCGATGACGTCCTCGTTGGTCATGCGGATGCAGCCCGAGGAAATTGCCTGGCCGATATATTCCGGCTGGTTGGTGCCGTGGATGCGATAGAGGGTGTCCTTGTTGCCCTCATAGAGGTACATCGCACGCGCGCCCAGCGGATTTTGTGGACCGCCGCTGACGAAGTTCGGCACGTCCATGCGTTTCTTGATTTCGTCGGTCGGCGTCCACGACGGCCATTCCGCCATGCGGCCGACCTTCGCGACGCCCGACCATGCAAGTGCTTCTTCGCCCACCGTCACGCCATAGCGGATCGCCTTGCCTTCCGGCAGCACGTAATAGAGGTAACGTGCATCGGAATCGATGAGGATCGTACCGGGCGCTTCCTTGCGGTGGTACTCGACAATGTGCCGCTTGTAGGGTTCGGGGATGGTTGCCTTTTCATAAGGCGCTGCCGCCAGCAACTTCTTGTCGCGGGGCGTGAGATTCGCGTCGGAAGCCGCTTCGATCGTGGATTGCATGCAACCACCGAGCATGACGCCCACGCCAAACAGAACGACTAACAACCCCCTGACCGCCATTTCCTTCTTCCTCTTTCCCGGTCGCCATTGCGGGCGCCCGCACCAATCACTTACGGTAGCAATTAACCGAACTAGCCGCGCCTTTGCTATGTTTTCGACAGATTTGCGATCACCTTCCTGTGGACCTGTTGCAGGAATGTCGCACTGCACCACGGGCGTCGCAGGCACAAATTCACTTTGCCCCCAAGACCTTAAGGCCGGGTTTACCATCGGGATCCTTATAATCCTCGACGGCCCCAACAAGGGCATGGCGGCAAATGTCATGAGAGGACACGAATTGCCGCGCAATTCCGCCCTACTCATCCACCATCTTGGGGCGGAGGAAAACGCAAGGAAGGATTGGAGTTCAGGACTATGGAAGTGAAAGCAACGGAGCAGAAGCAAAACTCCGCCCAGCAATATACGAACCTCGACAACCGTTACGGCAAGATCGGGATTTCGGCTGTCGCAGCAGCCGTGCGCCATCAGGGCGGGCAGCGCCATGCGACCGAAACCCATTTCGAGCCCTACGATCGCGACTGACATGTCGCGCATGCCGGCTGCGGCGTAATATTAGGTCGGACCCTCTCGTCTAAGCACCGCCACGCCCTGTGCGCGGCCGCGAATGCGGTCGCGCCGGCGGCTATTTATATCTTGCGCTAGTCCGCACGATCGGGTCATGAAACGTGATCCGGCCGCGGCATGATCGTGAACAGATCATGCGCAAGATGGGGATCGCATGCTTTCGGTCTACGTTCCGCACGGCGCGACGCTCGAACGAATTGCTGTTGATCCCGGCTCGCCACCGCCGGAAGAAGCGGTGTGGATCGATCTGGTCACGCCGACGGTTCAGGAAGACAAGCTGGTCGAGCAGCTGCTTGGCATAGCCGTGCCGACGCGCGAAGAGATGCAGGAAATCGAGGTCTCCAGCCGGCTCTACGTCGAAAACGGCGCCCGCTACATGACGGCTACGCTCATGTGTCAGTCCGACACGCCCGTGCCGAGGACGACGCCGGTCACCTTCATACTCTCGGGCCACCGCCTTGCCACGGTGCGGTATGAAGACCCGAGACCCTTTGCCATCGTCGAGCACAAGCTGGCGCGCACTTGCCCGCCGAAGGTATCGGGCGAATCGGTGTTGATGGATCTGCTCGACGCCGTCATCGACCGCTCCGCCGATATCCTGGAGCGCATCGGCGCCGAGGTTGACCAAGTGTCGCACTCGATCTTCGAGCCGGAAGATGATGCTGTGCAGCCGTCCTATAAAGACGTGCTCAAGGCATTGGGCCGCAAGGGCGACCTTAGCTCTAAGGTGCGCGAGAGCCTGGTATCGATTGGACGATTACTTTTGTTCCTCGCCAATGAAGCCGAAACCATGAAATGGCCCAAGGATACGCGGGCCCAGCTCCAGTCGATGCAACGCGATACGATGTCGTTGTCCGACCACGTCACCTATCTGTCGAACAAGATCACGTTCCTGCTCGATGCTCTGCTTGGCATCGTCAGCATCCAGCAAAACGACATCATCAAGATTTTCTCGATCGCGGCGGTCGTCTTCATGCCACCGACGCTGGTCGCCTCAATCTATGGAATGAATTTCCACCACAACATGGTCGAGCTCGAATGGGAACTGGGTTATCCGTTCGCGCTCGTGCTGATGGTTCTGGCCGCGGTGCTGCCGCTGCTGTTCTTCAAGTGGAAGAAGTGGCTGTAGGCGAGGGGGCCATCGCCGGGCGGAACGCCATGCCGCCGCATATTTTCTTCTGTCATGCCGGCCTCTGTGCCGGGCATCCACGTCTTTGCAGCCTCGCAGCAAGGAAGACGTGGATGGCCGGGACAAGCCCGGCCGTGACGGTGTGGGAGGCGGGTGTTTATTCAAACCCGCTCATTCCCGCGCAAGCGGGAATCCAGGGCGACACATGAGTTTGTGCAAACTGCTCTGGACCCCCGCTTTCGCGGGGGTGAGCGGAGTTTCAATACCCGGCGTCGCAATCGATAAGCCCTGCTTTCGCGGGGGTGAGCGTGTGAGAATGGCGACATTCACACCCCGACCGCCGCGAAATTCGCCGGACTTTCTGTTAGGTCCGGTTTACGGCGCGTTGCCGCCAAGTCCTGCGATGACGAAATCGATCATCTGGTCGAGCGTCGGGCCCGGCTTGGTCTTATCGGCAATAAACATCGGGTGAAAGAACCGGATCATCGCGGCACAAATGCATAGCGAGGCAACGCCGACATCCTTGACCTTGAATTCGCCCGAGGCCACGCCCGATGCGATCACATTGCCAATTTCGCCGGTAATGCATCCGATATGCGCCTGGCATACCTCCCAGTTCTCCTCCATGGCGGCGGCGACCATCTCGTGCATTTTCGAATTGCCGACATAGCGGTCGGAGTTCATCTGGTGCACAGTTGTCAGCATTTCGCGCAGCCGCGCTGCGGCGCTGCCTCTTCCGGTGGCGATGGCGTGCGAAGCGTGCTCGACTTCTCCCATCAGGCGGCAGGCAACACCGGCATTGATCGATTTCTTGGAATTGAAGAACCGATAGACATTCGCCGGACTTATCTGCAGGACTTTTGCGATATCGGCTACCGTCGTCTTCTGGTAGCCGATTTCGCGAAACAGCCGCTCGGCAGTGACGAGAATCCTCGTCTTCACATCCGTTTCGATGCGGTCGGTGACGTCGCTCATCGTTTCATGTCTTTCTTCATTCGGCCGCGGCCGGGAAGGCCGCAGTCGGCGGTATCGATGCCGAGGCATCGGGCACGCCGGGCGCTTCGCCGCCGTGCTCGCCCAGGCGCTTACGATACCACAGCGCGTAGAGGCTGGGCAGGAACAGCAACGTTAAAAAGGTCGCCACGAACAGGCCGCCCATGATGGTGATGGCCATCGGCCCCCAGAATGCCGACCGCGAAAGCGGAATCATCGCGAGAATCGCGGCCATGGCGGTGAGGATGACCGGCCGCGCCCGCCGGACTGTGGCCTCGACGATGGCCTCGCGGCGGCTGAGCCCTTGATCCACGTCCGTTTCGATCTGGTCGACCAGAATCACCGCGTTGCGCATGATCATCCCGGCGAGGGCGATCAGTCCGAGCAGCGCGACGAAGCCGAACGGCTTGTCGGCGACATTCAGACCCAACGATGCCCCGATGATGCCGAGCGGTGCCGTGAGGAACACCAGCACGAGCCGCGAGAAGCTCTGGAGCTGGATCATCAACAGCGTGAGCATGGCGGCGACCATCACCGGGAACAGGGCGAAGATCGACGCATTGCCTTTCTCGGATCTCCTCGATGGCGCCGCCGATTTCGATGCGATAGGCGGGCTCGAGACTGTCGCGGATCGACTTGAGCTTCGGCCAGATCTCGTTGGTCACGTCCGGCGGCTGTACACCGTCGATGACATCCGCGCGCACCGTTATGGCGGTGTCGCGGTTGATGCGCCATAGGATCGGCTCCTCGTGGGAATATTCGACCTTGGCAATCTGCGAAAGGGGGACAGCCACGCCGTTATGCGAATAGATCGACAGGTCGCCGATATGGGCGAGGTCGAGCCGTTCCGAGGGCACGGCGCGCGCCACGACTTCGACTTTCTCGATGCCGTCGCGGACCGTAGTGATCGGCACGCCCGAGATCAGCATGCTCAGGGATTTGGAAATGTCCTGGGGCGTCATGCCGAGCGCCCGCACACGGTCCTGGTCGACGACGAGGCGCAGATTCGGAGTTTGCTCGTTCCAGTCGAGATGCGGATCGATGACCTGGCGATCTGTGCGCATGACTTCCCGCACGCGATAGGCGATGTCGCGGACCTTTTTCGTGTCGGGTCCGATGACGCGGAACTGCACGGGGAAGCCGACCGGCGGGCCGAAATTGAACCGGTCCACGCGCACGCGCGCTTCCGACAGTGCGCCATCGGCGACGGCCTTCTCGAGGCGCGCCTTGATGCGTTCGCGTGCCTCGACATCCTTTGAAAGGATCACGATCTCGGCGAAGGATTGGTTCGGCAGCGTGCGGATTGAGTCCGAGCCAGAAGCGCGGCGATCCTTGGCCGACATAAGCGGTGTAGGTCGCAATGTCCTTGTCGCCCTTTAGCAGCGCCTCCGCCTTCTTGACCGATTCAACCGTGGTGCCGATGGCGGTGCCCTCAGGCAGCCGCAGCTGGAAGAACAGCTCCGGCCGCTCCGACAGCGGGAAAAACTGCTGCTGCACATGGCCGAAGCCGATAATCGAGGCGACGAACACGCCGATTGTTGCGAGCACGACCGTGACGCGGCGGTTGACGCACCATTCGATCACTCGCCGGAGACTGCGGTAGATGCGCGTCTCGTAAATTGCATGCGGATCATGCCTGCGGCCCTTTGCCGCTTGAGATTGCCAAGCAGTTTCACGCCGATATACGGCGTGAACATCACAGCGACCAGCCATGACGCAACGAGGGCGATCGCGACCACCCAGAATATGCCGCCGGCATATTCGCCGACCGAGGAATTCGCAAAGCCGATGGGCAGAAAGCCCGCGGCCGTCACCAGCGTTCCGGTCAGCATCGGGAATGCGGTCGATTCCCAGGCGAAAGACGCGGCACGGACCCGATCCCAGCCCTGCTCCATCTTCACGACCATCATCTCCACGGCGATGATGGCGTCGTCGACGAGGAGGCCGAGCGCGATGATGAGGGCGCCGAGCGTGATGCGATGCAGGTCAAGGCCCATCGCATTCATGACGATGAACACGATCGCCAGCACGAGCGGGACCGAAAGCGCAACGACGATGCCCGTGCGCCAGCCTAGCGCGAGGAAGCTCACGAACAGCACGATCGCCAGCGCCTCTACGAAGGAATGGACGAACTCGCCAACCGCGTGCTCGACCACCGCCGGCTGATCGGCAATCTGCTCGAGTTCGAAACCGCGCGGAACGTCGGTCATGAATGCGCCGGTGGCTTTGGCAACCGCAGGCCCGAGATCGAGAATATTGGCGCCCTTGGCCATCACGATGCCGATGCCGATTGCCTCCTTGCCTTCCTGCCGCACCAGAAAGCTTGGCGGGTCGACATAGCCGTGCGTTACGGTTGCGATATCGCCCAGCCGGAAGACGCGGCCATTGGCTTCGATCGGCGTTTCGGAAACGGCCTTGACTCCGTCGAGCGCGCCGGTAACGCGCAACGGGACGCGCTGCGCCGTTGATTCCACGATGCCGGCCGGCACGACTGCATTCTGCTTGGCCAGCGACTGGAAGATCTGGTCGGTCGTGATACCGAGCGTTGCGAGCTTGGCATTGGAGAACTCGACATAGATCTTCTCGTCCTGCGTGCCGTAAAGGTTGACCTTGGTCACGTCCTTGACCTTCAGGAGCCGTTGACGCAGTGCTTCGGCGACCTTCTTCATCTGCGCATAATTGCCGCCGTGCGACGTCAGCATGTAGAGGATCGAATTGACGTCGCCATATTCGTCATTAACCGAAGGGCCAATTACACCTGTCGGCAGATCGTCCTTGATGTCGCTGACTTTCTTGCGCAGCTGGTAAAACAGTTCCGGCACCTCGCGTGCCGGCGTGTTGTCCTTGAAGGCGACCAGCATCACGGCAAGTGACGGCTTCGAATAGGTTGTGACCTTGTCGAAGTAGGGCAGTTCCTGCAGCTTCTTTTCGATCGGATCGGCGACCTGCTCCTGCATGTCGTGCGCGGTGGCTCCCGGCCACATCGCGCTGACTACGACCGCCTTGATGGTGAAGGAGGGATCCTCGGCGCGGCCGAGCTTTACATACGAAAAAAATCCCGCCGCGCCGAACATTACGATCAGAAACAGGATCAGGGCAGGGTGAGCGACGGCCCAGGCGGAAAGGTTGAAGCGGCGCATAAGACGATCCTCCGCAATCAAAACGACAGCGACGAGACGACCCTGACTTTTTCGTTGGGGTCGAGTTTCTGAACTCCGAGTGCGACGACCTTGTCGCCTTCCGCGACGCCGCCGGTGATCAGCACATTGTTGCGCTCGTAGGACTTCACGGTAACGAGCTTGCGCGTGATGGCGCCGGTCTTGGCGTCGGCGACCCAAAGCGAGGGACCGTCGCCCTGATCGAACAGCGCCGAGAGGGGAAGGCGCGCGACGCGTTCGCTCGCTTCGTCCGACAAGGTGAGCGTGGCCGTCATGCCAAGCTGCACCTCATTGCCCGCCCCCGGCATCGAGAACTTGGCAAGATAGGTTCGCGTTGCCGGATCGGCTGACGGCGCGAGCTCGCGCAGCTGCGCGACATATTGCTTGTCCGGCTCGGACCAGATCGAGACGCGTGCGCGGCCCGACTTAGCGCGTGAAAGAAGTGTTTCGGGAATCGCGACCACGACTTCCTTTTCGGCAAGTCGCGCGACGCGAATGGCCGTCTGTCCCGCGGCGACTACTTGTCCGGGCTCGACCAGTGTTGCGGTGACGACTCCCGGCGCGTCGGCGAGAAGGGTCGCATAGGAGAGGCTGTTCTTCGTCAGGTCGACCGATCGTTCGGCGCGGTCGAGCCTCGCGCGCGCTTCGTCCGCGGCGGCCTTCGCCTGGTCGAGTTGCGCGTCCGTCGACCAGCCCTTTTGCCGCAGCTCCTTGGTGCGGGTCTCGGCGGCGCCGGCTTGCGCCATATTGCCGGTCGCCGCGCTCAGCTCGGCCTTGGCCTGCTCGGCCTGCAGATTGAGATCGGCCTGGTCGAGGACCGCCAGCGCCTGTCCGGTCTCGACATGCATGCCGACCTCGACCAGCCGCTTGGCCACCTTGCCGGCGACCCGGAAACCCAGATCACTTTCGATCCGCGGCCGAATGGTGCCGACGAAACTGCGGTCGGCCACCTGGGCCCCGTAATGGACGGCTGGTGACCAGGACTGGCCTCGCGGGCTGTTGTTGCTGGGCCGTTGTCGGTTCGCAGCCTGCGAGGGCGACCGCACCTAAAATGACTAACACGTTGGGAAAACTTGAGAAAACGGTTCGGCGTATCATTGTCGGATGTCCCACTAGCGTCATGTGACGTTATTATTGATGAAATACGTATTTCGTCAATCATCATTTAGTTCATACCTCCAAGGGAACCGGGAGAATGGCCAGGGCGAACTTGATTGGGGGATTTTGGCGGGCATCCACGTCTTTGCAGTCTTTAGGGTAGGCAAAGGGGCGCCGGCGCGCGTTATGCGCGGCGGCGGCGCGTGCCCACCACCATCGGCGATGATCACTGCACGCGCGCGGTGGGCTCGGCGCCTCCGGCGCCTTAGCCCACCCTACGAACTGCCTCTCATTCGTCATGCCCGCGCCTAGCCGTCCGAAGGACGGCGTGCTTTCGCGCGCCTATGTCGCGGGCATCCACGTCTTAAAGGCGTTGCAGGAAGAAACAGGCAGTGAGACGTGGATGGCTGGACCAAGTCCGGCCATGACGGTGGCGGCGCGAGCCCACCATCGGCGATTCGTTGTTGCACATGCGCGGCGGGCCGGCGCCTGCGGCGCCCTCGCCCACCCTAAAATGACCAGCTGACGCGGCCTCACACGTGCTGGCCGCCGTTGATGTGGATCTCCGCACCGTTCACGTAGGACGATGTGTCGGTGCACAGGACGTAGATGATCTTGGCGACTTCGTCGGGCGTGCCGAGGCGGTGCATCGGGATTTGCTCGACAATCCTGTCAGTGCCGGGGGAAAGCATGACGGTGTCGATCTCTCCCGGCGCAATGGCGTTGACGCGAATGCCGAGTCGTCCGAAATCGCCCGCCATCTCACGGGTGAGGGCCGCGAGCGCGGCTTTCGATGTCGAGTAGGCCGCGCCAGCGAATGGGTGCACACGTGAACCGGCGATCGATGTCACGTTCACCACAGAGCCCTTGGCGGCCTTGAGCTCGTCCATCAGCCCGCGCGCCAGCATGATCGGCGCGAAGAAGTTCACCTGGAAGACATGGTGCCAGTCGTCATTGCCGGTATCGAGCGTGGAGAGTCGCTTGCCCCCTTCAGCCTTGGGAGAGATCGCCGCATTGTTCACCAGCGCGTGCAACTCGTGCATCTCGAGCCGGCGCTTGATCTCGGCGATCGCTGCGTTCGTGTTGGCTTCATCGGCAAGATCGACCTGAATGTGATCTTCGGGACCTGCTTCCCACGGACAGTTTTCCGGAAACGGATGGCGAGAACATGTCAGCACCCGCCAGCCGGCCGCAGAGAAGCGTTTGACCGTCGCATGGCCGATGCCGCGGCTTGCTCCCGTAAGGAGCAGCGTGCGGCGTGGCTGGTTCGTCGGCGAATTAGGCATTCCGTCCTTTGAATGGTTCGTGCTGTGCTGCAACGATTGAGCCTATCTCAGGGATAAAGCCGCGTCTTGTTCCAGGGCCCGCCGAGACCGTCGCGCCTGAATACGACACGGTCGTGCAGCCGGAACGGGCGCTCCTGCCAGAACTCAATCGAGATCGGCACGATCCGGTAGCCCGACCAATTGGACGGACGCGGTACCTCGCCGACGGCATATTTCGCCGCATAGACGGCGACCGCCTTTTCGAAGGCGAGGCGGCTTTCCAGCGGCGAGGATTGCTTGCTTGCCCAGGCCCCGATTTGGGCCTGCTTGGGACGTGAGGCAAAATAGGCGTCGGCCTCCGTGTCGGCGACCCGCTCGACATTCCCCCGTACACGGACCTGGCGATTCGACGATTTCCAGTAAAAAACAAGCGCTGCACGCGGGTGCGCACCCAACTCCTGCCCCTTTTTGGCTGTCCATATTGGTATAGAAGACGAATCCTCGTTCATCGGCGCCTTTGAGAAGCACCATCCGGGCATTTGGGAACCCGCCGCTATCGACCGTTGCAAGAGTCATGGCGGTCGGATCACGCGGTTCTGTGGCTGTTGCTTCGGTCAACCAAGCGGCAAACAGCCGCAAAGGCTCATCGGCGGCGGTGAAATCACCAGTCGTTAACCAACTCGGGTGTTGAATCGGTGTTGTGTCGGACATCTGCTGGGGTGCTTCGCGTGGCCGGGACTAAGACCCGTCAATACGGCGGCCTTTATAGTGGATGCGCATCGTCGCGCCTATGGCCGCGGCTATGCCGGGGTTTGGCGGTCGCCGGCGTTATGGCGCTCCCGCTCGGGGGCTGCAGTCTCTCCGGGCAACTCGACTCTTTATTCGGCAGCGACAAAGCGGAGCAGACCGGCACCATTACGCCGCCACCCGGCACAAAGGCAGTGGGCCAGTTGCCGCCCGATGCCGATCTCGCCTATGCGCGTGCCGCGGCGAGCGCCGTGCTTAACCGCGGCGAAAAAGACACCAGCATGCCGTGGGAAAATCCGCGTACCGGAACGCGCGGAACGGTGACCCCGATCGCCTCCGCCTACACCCAGGATGGACAGACTTGCCGCGATTTCCTGGCGAGTTTCGTCAGCGGCAGTTCGCAATCATGGGTGCAGGGCGAAGCCTGCAAGCAGCAGCAGGGCGACTGGGAAGTGCGCTCGCTCAAGCCCTGGAAGCGGTCCTAATCTCCTCAGCCTATTTCCGCTGGCACGCGGGGGTGAGAAGCCGCGTTGCATCCGCCGCGCGGGAACCCCACATTGATCGTGTCGAGTCGCCGGTATTCTGCCGGCAGGCAGGGGACTTCACGGGAGTCTGAATACGATGCGCGACCCCTACGACGTTCTGGGGGTTTCAAAGGGTGCAAGCGAGGCCGACATCAAGAGCGCTTATCGTCGGCTTGCAAAGAAATTGCATCCTGATGCCAACAAGCACGACCCGAAAGCCGCCTCGCGGTTTGCGGAGCTCAATGCCGCCTATGAGATCGTAGGCGACGGCGAGAAGCGCAAAGCCTTCGACCGTGGCGAGATCGATGCCGAAGGCAAGCCGCGCTTTCAGGGCTTCGAGGGTTTCGGCGCGCAACCTGGCGGCGGCGGCTTTGCTCCCGGTGGCGGCGCGAATTTCGAAAGCTTCAGCTTCGGCCCCGATGGCTTCCGGCGCTCGGGCGGCGGGAGCGGCGGCGCGGGCATTGATGACCTGCTGCGCGGAATGTTCGGTGGCGCGCGCGGCGGCCGTGGCGGCGCGGGCCGCGGCTTTGGCACGCAATTCGAGACGGAAGATTTCGGCGCGGCAAGCGGCGCCGGTCAGGACCTGCACGCATCGCTCACCATTGCGCTGGGCGATGCGGCCAAGGGCACGAAAACGCGCGTGCATCTGCCGACGGGCAAGGATGTTGAGGTCAAGATTCCCGCAGGCATCGCGAGTGGCCAGCAGATCCGCCTGAAGGGGCAGGGCTGGCCGAGCGCAAATGGACGAGCCGGCGATGCACTCATCACGGTCAATGTTGCGCCGCATCCGTTGTTCAAGCCCGACGGCGCCGATCTGCGGCTCGAACTGCCGATCACGCTCTACGAGGCGACACTCGGCGGCAAAGTCCGCGTCCCGACGCTCGACGGCGCGGTGGAATTGGCTATCCCCGCCGGCACCAATTCGGGCCGCACTTTCCGGCTCAAGGGCAAAGGGCTGAAGGCGAAAAGTGGCGCAGGCGATCTGCTGGCGACCGTGCGCATCGTGCTGCCTGAACGTGTCGACGACGAATTCAAGGAACTGATGAAGACGTGGCGCGACAAGAAGCCTTACGACCCGCGCGGAGACATGGAGTGAGATAGGGGTCGTCACCGGGTTCGTCCCGGTGACCAGTTCAGGATGGCACGGTGCCTCCTGAACGAGATGGCCGGGCCAGCCCGCCAAGCCCGGCCATGACGAGTTCTCTCTTTGAAGTTACGATCGTTACGACTTCTTCGAGGCACTCTTGTCGATCTGCTCCCAGGCGGCCTTGGTCACCGCCTCGAGACGTTCGCGATCCGCGGGGCCGCTCACCACATAGGTAACCTTATTATCGGCCCAGTAGAATGCCGCCGCGCGTTCGCCACCTCGGTAACGCAGTGCACTTTCCGGCACGCTCGCTTTCGCGCAGTAAATCGTGAAGCGTTCGCCTGACGGCCCCTCATACATGTAGAAGGCCGCGGCACCGGTCGGTCCCGGCAGGAGCCTGCCGCCGACCAGCTTGAGACCGATCGATTGCAGGTCGGGAATGCGCAGCTCTTCACCGAGCCGCTTCGAAAGCCATTGCGTCATGTGCGCACGCTCGCTGCCCGGCACCTCGACCGGATGGCGCACCTCGACCACATACAGCTTGTATGCGTCGAGTGCTTCGCTCGCGACCGCATCGGAGCCGGTGCGCGTCGTAATCGATGCGCCATGCGCGAACCAGCCAGCCGCGCCGCCGAACACAAATGCGGCGACAGCTGCTGCGGCCGCGCGCGCCGCCCAGGACCTTCCATTGGCGCGGTCGTTCCGGATGATCTGATCGAGCTTGAGACGTTCCGGTACCGGTTCTTCGACGACTGCGCCGAACCGGGAACGGATTCTCTCGGCCTGCGCGCGCCACGAGGCAACCTGCACGGCCTGTTCAGGATGATCGGCAAGCCAGGCGGTTACGGCCTCCATGCGGTCGGCCGGTAATTCGCCGTCGATATAAGCGTGCAGCTCATCCTCAGTTATGGGTGAATCTCGGTCGATCATGGTTCACCTTCTCTCTCTCTTCTCTCTCATTTCACGCGGCGGAGCGCAGGGCGCCCGCCGTCGAGGTAGGTTTTGATCTGGACGCGCGCACGCGCCAGACGCGACATCACTGTGCCGATTGGCACACCTTGCACTTCAGCAACTTCGCGATAGCTGAGGCCTTCCAGCACCACCAGCAGCAATGCATTGCGCTGGTCCTCCACCAACGTGGCGAGCGCGCGTTCGATGTCGCGCCCGCCCGCTTCTGGTCCGGCAAGATCGGGAGCATCGTTGTCGTCGATCGACGAAAGCACGGGGCGCCGCGCCAACGAACGAAGGCGGTTCCGGTTGAGATTGGTAAGGATCGTGTAAAGCCAGCTTCGTACGTCTCCGCCATGGAACAGATGCTCGGAGCGCAACGCACGCACCAAGGTGTCCTGCACGAGGTCGTCGGCGATATCGGCGTCCCGCGTCAACGCGCGCGCATAGCGGCGCAGAGCGGGGATCGTCGCTTCGACGCTCTTCTGGAACGCTGGCAACCAAGCCTCCTTCAACCTCGCCACGTGCAGGCGCTTGACCACCGGTCGGCTGCGCACCCGTCGACCACCGTCAATTGTCAGAAAAACCCCACCCGTCCAAACATATTCCCAAAAACGAATTGAATTACAGCGACAATTGCGCTCACCAGTGCTTTGCTTGATGGGCAAAAGTCCCTGTGCCATAGGAAGCGGCCGGCCCTCACCGGCGAAGACGGGAAGGACCATGCCGGAAATCTCGGCTCTGATGCGCGGCAAACGCGGGTTGATCATGGGCGTGGCCAACAATCGCTCGATCGCCTGGGGCATCGCCCGCGCATGCCGTGACCACGGCGCCGACCTCGCCTTCACCTACCAGGGCGACGCTTTGAAAAAACGGGTGGAGCCGCTGGCGGAGGAAGTGGACGGCCTGGTTGTCGGCCAATGCGACGTCACCGACGCGGCCTCGATGGACGCGGTATTCGCGGCCGTAAAATCAGCATGGGGGTCGCTCGATTTCCTGCTGCACGCCATTGCGTTCTCCGACAAGGAGCAACTCGACGGCCGCTACGTCGACACAACCGAAGACAATTTCGTCAAGACGATGATAGTGAGCTGCTATTCCTTCACCGCACTGGCCCAGCGAGCTGAAAAACTGATGACGAATGGCGGCTCTTTGCTCACGATGAGCTATTACGGCGCCGAAAAATGGATGCCGCACTATAATGTCATGGGGCTTGCCAAGGCCGCGCTCGAATCCTCGGTACGATATCTAGCTGCCGATCTTGGGACCAAGAATATTCGCGTCAACGCGATCTCGGCCGGCCCGTTGAAAACGCTCGCCGCATCGGGGATCGGCGATTTTCGCTATATCCTGAAGTGGAACGAATATAATACGCCGCTGCGGCGCAACCTCACGCTCGAAGAGGTCGGGAAGGCCGGAGTCTACTTTCTCTCGGACATGTCGAGCGGCGTGACTGGCGAGATTCATCATGTCGACGCCGGCTATCACATCGTCGGCATCAAACATCCCGATGCGCCGGATATTGCGGTCGGCAAGAACGAGTAATGGCTGGAACGGCAACGCACCGTCCGACCGTCTACTATATCCGTCACGGCGAAACCGACTGGAATGTGGCCGGCCGCTTGCAGGGCCAACGCGATATTTCACTCAATGCGCGCGGCCGTGAACAAGCGGCGCATTGCGGCGGCGTTCTTCGCGAACTGTTCGCGCGCGTCGGCCGCGACGCTTCCGAATTCGATTTCGTGTCGAGTCCGCTCGGACGAGCGCGCGAAACGATGGAACTCGTACGCCAGCCGCTTGATCTGCCTGCCGATGATTATCGAATTGAGCCAAGGCTCGCTGAAATCACTTTCGGTGCGTGGGAAGGCTTCACGATCGCCCAACTGCGTACGCGCGATCCTCAGCGCATCGCGGCGCGTGAGCAAGACAAATGGCATTTCGTGCCGCCCGGCGGAGAAAGCTATCAGGCTGTCTCTATTCGCGTGAGCGCGTGGTACGAGGGCCTTGCGCGCGATACCGTTGCGGTAGCGCATGGTGGCACCGCGCGCGGTCTCATCGCGCATCTCGGCATTGCAAAGCCGGCGGCCGCGCCTCTCGTCGATATCGCGCAAGGTGTCGTTTATGTATTTGAAGGCGCCCGGCTGTCGCGCTACGCGTGAATGCCGCCCGCTATTGCGGCTTGAGGATACGATAGAGCTGGAACCGGTCGCCATCAGCCACGAATTTCAGGTGCGTGGGGTCGGGATTGGGCGCGTCATCCTCGGTAAACAGAATGTAGAGGTAATCGAACTTGGTCCAGTTCAGCCAGAACGCCGGAGTATCGGGCTTTGGATGTTCGGCGGCCACGATCAACTGCGAAATCGACGGCGGAGTGCCATCCTGGGCGTCAACATAGTCGCGATATTCGGGGCGTGCATGCAACACCTGCTTGCCGGCCACCGTAAACAGCGTTGTGACGAGCGCAGAGCGTTCGATGGTGGCAATGCATGCGGCGTGCACGAGGCCCAAATCCCGCACGTCATCGCCGGCCGCATTATCGGCATAGGCGACAAATACTTTTGATCCCGGGCACAATGCGGCGCACAGACGAGCGGAATTGGCTGGTCGAATCCGACAGCTGAGACCAGTTGAGATCGATCTCGATCAGTCTTGCGCTGATCAGAATGATGAGAACGACTAGAAACCCCCGCCGCACCATGCGTCGACGCAATTCAAGATCGCCGCAAGCGAAGATCATGAAAGCGATTCCGATTGGAACGCGCTGGTCGGTCATATAGGTATCGAACATGACGCGCGGCAAAGCCAGATACACAGCCGCGCCAACCATCAGCAGAACGAAAACCAACGGGTGAAAACGCAGGATTCGATGGCGTAGGGCCCAAACCATGCTGACGACCATGACGGTTATCAGGGCGAATGCCGCGATGTCGGAATAGTCCGAAATCACGTACATCAGGCCGTCGGTTTTACCGCGCTGATCCCAATATATGCCGGATACCAGTTGCATCGTGGGGCTGGCATAGAGCAACGGCGCCGCGGCAAGAAACGGCAGCCCGCTCACCAGAAAATCCGCGATCCGCACGGGCCACGGTTCCAGGCGCTGCTGCCACAGCCGCAGGATTTCGAAAGAGAGCAGGCCGACGGCATAAATGCCGAGCGCTGAAAGATGACAGAAGAACAGTACGACGACGCAAGCCGTCGATACTGCGAGCCGTACCGCCCACATGCGTTCGCGCACTGCGATCCAGCTTGCGAGCGCCCACAACGCCACGCCAATTCCGAAGATGTAGTTCATCAATCCGACGAGAAAGACGTAGTTGTAGAGCAGAGGAAAAGCGAAGAGCGGGAGTGCCGACCATCGGCCGATGAGAGCTCGATTGAGCGCCAATGTTCCGGAAATGATCAGCGCGAACATCAGAACGATGAAAGCCTGACCGGCCAGATAGATATTCATGACGCGGGCCAGCAGCGGAACGATCATATCCATGGTCAGGTTAGGAATGACCTGCCAATGCACGTTGTAGAAGCCCGCAAGCTGCGGATTCTTCGCAAGCGTCGCCATGACGTGCATGCGCGCCAGGTGATTGACGTAGTCCGACAGTGGCGGCAGCGGGTGCGTCCAGATAGGGATCGATATCAGCAGGATCATCGCAGCGAACAGCACCGCGATTTGCGGCGCCGAGAATTCGGGCGTGCGGAATCGTGGCGGCGACGGGGTCGCGATCGTTGGTTTGTTCGGCGAGAGCATATGTGGCCTGGCGCTGGTTCAGTACAATTCGGTGATTTCACCTGAACGAAGGATGAATGTGCAGTCGTTCTATAGTCTTGAGAACAAACAGCGAGCAGGGGTCTGTCCAAATGAGGCTTTGCCGTGGCCGCAGGCCAAGACATACTGCAATATTATGCGCCAATTGCCGCCTATTTGACCTTGAGAAAGGCGCGGGTTACCTAACCGCGCGAGTGCAGAACCCCTATGTCATTCAATACCTTCGGTCATTTATTCCGGTTTACGAGCTTTGGCGAAAGCCATGGGCCGGCGATCGGCTGCGTGGTCGATGGCTGTCCGCCGCGGATTGCGCTCAACGCTGAAGACATCCAGCGCGAACTTGACCGGCGGCGTCCCGGTCAGTCCCGGTTTACGACCCAGAGACAGGAGCCGGATGCTGTAAAAATCATGTCGGGAGTGTTTACGGACGAAAAGACCGGCCGGCAGGTGACGACCGGCACGCCGATCATGCTGATGATCGAGAATATCGACCAGCGATCAAAGGACTATTCCGACATCAAGGACAAGTATCGTCCGGGCCACGCCGGCTACACCTATGACATCAAATATGGCATCCACGACTATCGAGGCGGCGGGCGGGCCTCCGCGCGAGAGACGGCAGCGCGCGTCGGTGCCGGTGCGATCGCGCGCAAGATCGTGCCTGGTCTTCAGGTGCGCGGCGCACTGATCCAGATGGGTCCGCACAAGATCGACCGCTCACGCTGGGACTGGAACGAAATTGGAAAGAATCCGTTCTTCTGCCCTGATGCCAAACAGGCCAAGTTTTTTGAAGACTATCTCGATGGTGTGCGCAAGGCGGGTTCCTCGTGCGGCGCCGTCATCGAAGTCGTTGCCGAAGGGGTGCCGGCCGGTATCGGGGCCCCGGTTTACGCCAAGCTCGACGCCGATCTCGCCTCCGCGCTGATGGGTATCAATGCGGTCAAGGGCGTTGAGATTGGCGATGGGTTTGAAACGGCGGCGATGAGTGGCATCGAAAATGCCGACGAGATGCGCATGGGAAACGACGGCAAGCCGCTTTTTCTTTCCAATCATGCCGGTGGGATTCTCGGCGGGATTTCGACCGGGCAGGCGATTGTCGCCCGATTTGCGGTCAAACCCACGTCCTCCATTCTGACACCACGCAAGACCGTAGACCGCTATGGCAATGATACCGACATTGCCACCAGGGGCCGGCATGATCCGTGTGTCGGCATTCGAGCGGTGCCGATCGGCGAGGCAATGGTGGCTTGTGTTCTGGCCGACCATTATTTGATGCACCGCGGTCAGGTTGGTGAAGCGACACCTTGGCCGTTCAAGCAAGGCAAGTGACGCCACCTTCGAGGTCAAGCAGTGCCGGATAGTCATCAGCGCGTCGAAGCCGCGATCAAAGCGTTCGCCAAAGGCGAAATCGTCGTTGTCACCGACGATGACGAACGCGAGAACGAAGGGGACCTTTTCGTTGCGGCTTCACACTGCACGTCCGAAAAGATGGCCTTCATCATCCGGAACACATCCGGCATCGTCTGCGCGCCACTCGGCGCCGAGCAGGCGCGGCGGCTGCATCTTGAGCCGATGGTTGCAGAAAACGAGGCTCCGCTTGGCACCGCTTTCACCGTCTCGGTCGATGTCCGTCATGGACTGACGACCGGAATTTCGGCGGAGGAACGATGCAATACGGTGCGCGCACTCGCCAACGACAACAGCGGCGCCATGGATTTTGTGCGGCCGGGCCATGTCTTTCCGCTGGTAGCGCGCGAGGGCGGTGTGCTCATGCGTTCGGGCCACACCGAGGCCTGCGTCGATCTCTGCCGTTTGGCTTCGCTTCCGCCGGTCGGCGTGCTTGCCGAATTGATGAACGACAACGGCTCAGTCATGCGTGGGCCCGAGGTCGCTCTTTTCGCGCAAAAGCACAAGCTTTCGCAGGTCTCGATCGCCGAACTGATCGCCTATCGCCAGAGCCGCGACAAGCTTGTGGAGCGCGTCGGCGAATTCCAGCTTACGTCGGAGATCGGCCCGCTTCAGGGCTTTGCCTACGTCACGCCTTTTGACCGTGTCCACCATATGGCCTTCGTCTACGGTGACATCGGGGACGGAAAGGATGTTCCGGCAAGGCTGCATCGCGCCGACGTCATTGGCGACGTTTTTGGCGGTGCCAAATCGATCCGCGCGTCGTTGGCGCGTTTCAAGAAGGCAGGCCGCGGCGTTATCGTATATCTGCGCGACGGCACCGCGGGCGTGCCGGTCGCCGAGATTCCGCACGAGGGCGATACCGGTGCAGACGCCGCACGATCGCGCCAGTGGCGCGAAATCGGCCTGGGCGCGCAAATCCTCAAGGACCTCGGTATTTCATCAATTCGCGTGCTCACCTCGAGCAAGCGCACCTATGTGGGGCTAGCCGGATTTGGCATTGAGATCGTGGCGACCGAGCCTATTGAAGGTTAGGATCTGCGGTCGCGAGTTGGCGCGCTTTTTGCAACGTTTTTTCAACTTGCCATTGCGGCGCGCATGAAACGCGCAAATAATCATTCCGCAAAAGGGGCAACGGCAGCATATCAGGGGTGTACGTCATGACGACAGCGACGGCGACCGTACGATCAACTGCGTGGTATTGGAATCGCTGGGCCCAGCTCGTGCTCGGCTTGATTGCGATGATGGCGATTTCCAGTCCGCAGTACGTGTGGACACTATTTACCGGCCCACTCAACCAAAAAATGGGAACGACGCTTGCGGAACTGCAGTGGACGTTCTCGTTGCTTATTATACTGCAAACGTGGTGCTCGCCTTTGCAGGCCTATCTGGTCGACCGCTTTGGGCCAAGGTTGCTGATCTCGGTCGGCGCGCTGATGTCGGGCGGGGGATGGGTATTGTCGAGCTATGTCGACAATATCTGGGCTCTTTACTTTACGTATGGCGTCATCTGCGGTTTCGGTACCGGCATCATCTATGTCGGCATCATTGGATTGATGGTGCGTTGGTTCCCTGATCGACGCGGCCTTGCGACCGGGCTCGCCGCTGCCGGCTATGGCTTCGGCGCGATCTTCACCAGTTTCCCGATCGACAGCATGATCAAGAGCGCAGGCTATGCGCATACGCTGGTGGTGTGGGGCATCATTCAAGGCGCGATCGGCATCATTGCGGCGCAGTG
Source organism: uncultured Pseudomonadota bacterium (assembly GCA_963702605.1). Taxonomy (GTDB): domain Bacteria; phylum Pseudomonadota; class Alphaproteobacteria; order Rhizobiales; family Xanthobacteraceae; genus Pseudolabrys. The sequence goes on along the minus strand of CAVPDI010000023.1, from coordinate 81,695 downwards.
GCTGCGCATTCCGCCTGACGGCTGGTTGCCGGCCGGCTATTCGCCGGCAGCAGCATCTACGATGCAGGCCAAGCGGAGCTACACACCGCGGGAAATGCTGCAAAACCCCATCTTTTGGCTGCTCTTCATCATGATGAGCATGATGTCGACATCGGGGCTCATGGTCGTGTCGAACGTCGGGCCGTTTGCCAACGAGTTTAAAGTCTCGCAGGCGCTCGTCCTCGGGATGGCGGCGCTGCCACTGTCACTGACGCTGTCGCGCTTCACGAACGGTCTGACCCGTCCGTTCTTCGGCTGGGTTTCCGATCACATCGGCCGTGAAATGACGATGTTCATTGCCTTTTCGCTCGAATGTGCGGCAATCCTCGTATTGTTCGCATTCATCGACAGGCCTGCGCTGTTTGTGGTGCTCACGGGTCTCGTGTTTTTCGGTTGGGGCGAAATTTTCTCGCTGTTCCCGTCGACACTGACCGACACCTTCGGCCCCAAATATGCGGCCACGAACTACGGCTTCCTCTATATCGCGCAGGGCGTTGGTTCGATCCTTGGAGGGCCGGCGGCAGCCTACATAAAGCAGACGACGGGCAGCTGGACCTCGGTCTTCATCATTGTGGCGGCGCTGGACATTATCACGGCCCTGCTGGCGATCACAGCGCTTCGCTCAATGCGGGCCAAGCATATCAAGTCGAGCTGAAAGAAAAATACTCGCAATAATATGAGGCCGGCCGAGGGCGACTTGGCCGGCCTTGCCGTTTGCTTGCGCGCGCCTCTGTGGCAACATTGGCCCAGGGGCGAAAGGAATGACGATGCTGCGCCGTTTTGTGTTCGCCGCCGCGCTGGCCTTGGGCGCGGCTGCGATGGCGGGCCTGGCGATTGCAGGCGTTCCACGCTTGTTCGCCGACAAGCGGCCCAATGCAGTTCCTGTCGACGTCGAACTGGTGATTGCGGTCGACGTCTCCTACTCGATGGACCCGGACGAGCAGGCTCTGCAGCGCGAGGGCTATATTCTCGCCCTGACTTCGAAAGAATTTCTGCAAGCCTTGCGGGAAGGTGCCCACGGCAAGATTGCCATTACATATTTTGAATGGGCGGGCCAATTCGATCAGAAGATAATCATGCCGTGGCGGGTGATTGACGGACCGGAAGCCGCGGATGCGGTCGCCGCCGAAATTGCGCGGGCGCCTTACCGGCGTGCCTCGCGAACATCTATCTCCGGTGCGCTGCACTTTGCCAAGCCACTGTTTGACGACAGCGGTTACAGGGGCTCGCGCCGTGTCATCGATGTTTCGGGGGACGGTGCCAACAATGCGGGACAGCTCCTCGTGCCGACGCGCGACGATGTTCTCGCCGCAGGCATCACAATCAATGGCTTACCGATCATGCTCAAGCGGCCCTACACGCGGGACCATGGATATCGAAAACCTCGACGTTTATTACGAGGACTGCGTGATTGGTGGACCAGGCGCATTTGTCGTGTCCCATCCGCGAACGTGAAAAATTCATCGAAGCAACGCGCACGAAACTTGTGCTCGAAGTTGCGGGACGCCAGCCTGACGCGCGAGTAATGCCCGTTTCGTCGGAAGCGCCGCGCATCTCATGCACCATCGGCGAGAAGATGTGGCAGGATCGATGGGGCGGCGGAATCGATTTTCGATAATAAATTCACGCGATGACGTTCAACGCTCGAACTTCGCCACGATTTCCACGTGGTGGGAGTAACGAAATTGATCGACCGGCGAGACGGCGCCGAGCTTGTATCCGCCGCCGATCAGTATTTTCGCGTCGCGGGCGAATGTCGCGGCGTCGCATGATACCGCAATCACGATTGGCACTGCGCTCTTGGCCAATTCGCGCGCCTGGGCTTCCGCGCCCTGCCGCGGGGGATCAAAAACCACCGCATCAAAAGCCTTCATCTCCGCAGACATGAACGGACGACGGAAAAGGTCACGTGCCTGCGCCGTGACGGGCTTGAGTCCGCTAGCTTTTCCTGCAGCCAGCTCAAGTGCCTTGACTGCCGAAGCGTCACAGTCGGCGGCGGCAACGCGTGCCTGCTCGGCGAATCGCAGTGCGAAAGTCCCGATTCCGGCGAACAGGTCGGCGACATTTTTTGCTTTGCCGGCATAGTCAGTCGCCAGTCGTGCCAGGGTATCTTCACCTTCGGCCGTCGCCTGCAGAAAAGCGCCGGGCGGCAAGGGGACTTCTGCCTTGCCGATCTTCAGGATCGGCTGACCTTGTTGCGCAACCAGTTCACCATGTCGCGTCAGCCGGGCAAGCTTGCGGGTTTCGGCAAGTCGCGCCAGCGCTGTCATGCGGTCGGGGCTGAGCACCCCGGAGCCCCGAATGTCGACGTCGAGACCGGAATCGGTCGCCGTCGCCTGGATATCGAGAGGCTTTCCCGCAGGTTTGAGGACTTCCGCGATTGCCCAGGCAGTGCCAAGCGCGCCGCCAAGTCCGGGCGCGAGAATGGGGCATGCGTCAATTGGAACAACATGATGCGCACGCGGTGCAGTGAAGCCGACTTCGAGAACGTCATGCACTCCGCGCCGCGCATGGAAAACCGCGCGGCGGCGCCCCGCGCCATGCGCATCGATCAGATCTGAAACCGGCGCGACGATGTTCGCCTGCGCCAGTGCTTCGACGACGAGTGAGCGCTTCCACAGATGGTACTCTGCCAGCGACCAATGCTGCAGCGCGCAACCGCCGCAGGTGCCGAAATGCTTGCACACCGGCTCGGCGCGTTCATGGCTGCGCTTTTCGACATGCACGAGATGCCTTCTGTCCGGATGCCCGGCGACCGAATTCAACCGTCACGACTTCGCCGGGCAAAGTATAGGGAACGTAGATCAGGCCCCTCCGGCGTTTCGGCGACGCCATCACCGCGATGACCGAGGCGGGCGATTGTCAGTTGCTCAGTCACGCGTAGCTCCCAACAGGAATTCGGCGTTACCGTCGCCGCCTTCGATCGGGGAATTGACGATGCCCAGTACGTGCCAGCCAAGCGCGGCCACGAATTTGGCGATATCATCGCAGACCGCGGCGTGCACGGATGGATCGCGCACGATTCCCTTTTTCAGTGCGGCGCGGCCGGCCTCGAACTGCGGCTTGATCAATGCGACCAGTTGCGCCGGCAATTTCGCAAGCGCCACCGCCGGCGGCACTGCCAATTTGAGCGAAATAAAACTGACGTCGACGACGACAAAATCCGGAGCATGCGCCAAGGCGGGTGGGGGAAAGTGTGCGAATGTCGGTGTTTTCGATCAAATCCACGTCCGTCCGGGTGCGTAGGGAGTCGTGCAATTGCCCGTGGCCGACATCTACCGCGTAAACAAGCCTCGCACCTCGATCGAGCAGGACCTGGGTAAAGCCGCCGGTAGATGCACCAACGTCGAGGCAAACGCGGCCTTTCGGGTTGAACCCGAAGTGGTCGAGAGCGGCTGCGAGTTTCAACCCGCCCCGCGAGACATAGGGATGGGCCGCACTCGCTCGCAAGGCGGCGTCAGCCGGGATTTCTTCGGAGGCCTTTCGAACGACACGTTCGTCGGCTGTAACATGGCCCGCCTCGATTGCGGCTTGCGCTTTGGCGCGGCTCTCGAACAAGCCCCGCTCGACCAGCAGGCGATCGATGCGTTGTCGCGGTGCGGTCACGGCCGGAATCCTTTCAAGGTGGCGCCGCGGAACAATGTCTCGTACACAGCGGTTACCGGGACTGAATTGACGCGCTTGCAGCAGCGACGATGTTTGCCGAAATTGGGAGAAACAATATGGCACGTAAATATTCAAAAGGCGCTTCCAAATACGTGGAGCGCGCGATGAAGAAACGCAATAAAGGCACGCTCAAAAGCGGCCGCAGCGGCAAACGGGTAAAGAGCCGCAAGCAGGCAATTGCTATCGGACTTTCGGAAGCACGCAAGAAAGGCAAGAAGGTGCCACGCAAAAAGAGGCTCTGAACGCTAGGCCAGCCGCACCGTTTCTGCGGCGGCGTCTTTACCGAGCGCCTCGAATACCTTGGCGACGATCCCTTTGGCGTCGAGGCCAACCTGGGCATACATCGCGTTGGGCGTGTCCTGGTCGGTGAACTGGTCCGGCAATACCATGCAGCGCACGCGCAGGCCCCGATCGATCAGTCCATGCTCGGCCAAAGCCTGCAGCACGTAGGCTCCAAAGCCCCCGATTGACCCTTCTTCGACGGTCACCAGCACTTCATGCTCGCGCGCGAGGCGCTTGAGCAGGTCGACGTCGAGCGGCTTGGCAAAGCGTGCATCGGCCACTGTGGTTGACAGTCCGAGAGCCTTGAGTTCACTCGCCGCCGCAAGACATTCGCCGAGGCGGCCGCCATAGGTAAGCAACGCGACTTTGTGGCCTTCCTGGACGATGCGGCCTTTGCCGATTTCAAGCGGTTTGCCTTCTTCCGGCATGGGCACGCCAAGACCTTCGCCGCGCGGATAGCGGATTGCGGACGGGCGGTCGTCGATCGCGGCCGCGGTTGCAACCATGTGCACGAGCTCGGCTTCGTCGGCCGCCGCCATCAACACGAAGCCAGGCAGACATCCGAGATATGTGACGTCAAAGGAGCCCGCGTGTGTCGGTCCATCCGCCCCAACAAGACCCGCGCGATCGATAGCAAACCTCACAGGAAGTTTTTGAATTGCAATATCGTGAACGACCTGATCATAGGCGCGCTGGAGGAATGTCGAATAAATCGCAACAAACGGTTTGAGCCCTTCGGCTGCCAGGCCACCCGCAAAAGTCACCGCGTGCTGTTCGGCGATACCGACGTCGAAGCAGCGATTGGGAAATTCCTTTGCGAACAGGTCGAGCCCGGTACCGGATGGCATTGCAGCGGTAATGGCAACAATGCGACTGTCCTTACGTGCTTCCTTGACCAGACTGTCCGCAAAAACTTTTGTGTATTGCGGAGCGCGCGACTTCGATTTTGCCTGAGCGCCAGTCGCGACATCGAATTTGACTACGCCATGATACTTGTCGGCTGAGGTTTCAGCCGGCGCGTAGCCCTTGCCCTTCTGCGTCACGACGTGGACGAGGATGGGACCTGCCTCGGCGTCGCGAACGTTGCGAAGGACGGGAAGCAGATGGTCCAGATTATGACCATCAATGGGGCCGACATAGTAGAAACCGAGTTCCTCGAATAACGTGCCGCCGGTCCAAAAGCCGCGTGCGTGTTCGACACCGCGCGTAATAAACTTGTCGATACGCTTGGGCAGATGGGCCGTAAGCTGTTTGCCGACGTCGCGCAGCTTGAGGTAGGTCCGCCCAGACAACAGTCGCGACAGGTAAGCCGACATGGCGCCAACAGGCGGCGCAATCGACATATCATTGTCGTTGAGGATGACAATCAGCCGTTCGTTGCGCGCGCCAGCATTGTTCATGGCTTCGTACGCCATGCCAGCTGACATGGCGCCGTCGCCAATCACGGCAATGACATTATGTTTCTTTCCGTCGAGGTCGCGCGCGACAGCCATGCCAAGTGCGGCGGAGATTGATGTCGAGGAATGCGCCGCTCCGAATGGGTCGTACTCGCTTTCGGCCCGCTTGGTGAACCCCGACAAGCCGCCACCCTGGCGCAGCGTGCGAATGCGATCGCGCCGCCCGGTGAGAATCTTGTGCGGATAAGCCTGGTGGCCGACGTCCCAAATCAGCTTGTCGTCCGGCGTATCGAAAATATAGTGCAGCGCGACGGTTAGCTCGATAACGCCGAGCCCGGCGCCAAGATGGCCGCCCGTTTTAGCAACCGCATCGATGGTCTCGACCCGCAACTCGTCCGCCAGTTGCTTGAGCTGCTCGGCCGACAGGTTCTTGAGGTCGCGCGGGAGATGGATGCGATCGAGCAGGGGGGTTTTGGAAGCCTCGGACACAAAGCAACTCCGAACAGTCAGATTTACCGGCCTTTCCAGCGGGGCCCGCCCACCAAGCCTGCCGGAAGCATTGGCTTACACAATTTCACCATGAGGGGCAATTAATCGACGTCAAGCGGCTCGCTGCCGACGGGCTTCCCATCAGCATCGAGCGTGATTTTTTCGACGCGCGCCTCCGCCTGGCGCAACAGCTCCTCGCAGCGCTTTTTCAGCGCCTCGCCGCGCTCGTAGATGGCAACGGATTCCTCGAGCGGGACCTTTCCCTCTTCCAGTCGCTTGACGATCGATTCCAATTCCTCGATCGCTCGCTCGAAGGCCATTTTTTTGATATCAGTGTTGATCTCGGCCATGTCTTTGTCCGGTAATATGTAAGGCAGTCTTAAGCGGTCAATTGGATATCAGGATAGCGTATTTTTAGCCGCACATCAGCGCAGTGACGTGGGCCGCAACCGAACGCGACAGTCCCTGCAAATCATAGCCGCCCTCGAGCAAAGAAACGATCCGTCCTTGCGCGGTTGTCTCGCTGAGCTCCATCAGCTTTTTGGTGACCCAGGAAAAATCCGCCTCAACCAGGTTGAGATTGGCGAGCGGATCGCGCATATGCGCGTCGAAACCGGCGGAGATGACCAGGATGTCGGGTTTGAATTCACGCAGGCGCGGAAGGATCACGGTCTCGAATGCCTCGCGAAAGGCGTCGCCGCCATCGCCGGCTGAAAGCGGCGCGTTGACGATAGTGCCGAATTCGCCTCGTTCACCGACCGCGCCGGTACCGGGATAAAGTGGCATTTCGTGCGTCGAGCAGTACATCACCGTTTTATCCGCCCAGAAAATATCCTGGGAGCCGTTACCGTGGTGGACATCGAAATCGACAATTGCCGCCCGCTCGGCACCGTAGGTTTTCTGCGCGTAGCGCGCCGCTATCGCTGCGTTATTGAAAAGACAGAAACCCATCGGCCGGGCAGTTTCGGTGTGGTGCCCAGGTGGACGCGTCGCAACGAACGCATTCGTCGCCTTGCCGGTCATTATCTCATCGACGGCAAGCTTTGCGCCGCCGACCGCACGAAGGGCGGCCTCGAAACTTCCCGGCGACATCGCAGTATCGGCGTCGAGTTGGACAAGGCCTTCCGCCGGAGAGGCGTCGCGGATCGCTTCGATGTAGTCCATCGGGTGACACAATGCGATGACATCGAGCGGTCCACGAGGCGCCTCCACGCGTGCCAGCGACTGAAACTTTTCATCTTCCAATGCCTGCTCGATCGCGCGCAATCGGTCCGGCCGCTCGGGGTGGCCGGAAGGCGTCAGATGGTTCAGGCAGGCGGGGTGGCTCAGGAGAAGTGTGGACATGACCTAGACTTAGACGCTCAAGGGCTTTGGCGGAAGTCCCTATCGCGATTTCGCGTCCAGCGTCACTCCCGCAGGAGGCGGGCTGCTATCCGGCACGAAGAAATCCATCTGAAGTGGCTGGCTGGGATCGACGCGGTACTGGTCGAAATCCGTGATGCCTTCACCGGCGAGAAATGTGTCGTCAATCAGAAAGTTCCCCGTGAAGGTCTTGGGCTTTTGGAAAATGCGGCACGCCGCTTCGGCAAGAATCTGCGGCTTGCGTGACCGTTGCATCATGGTGTCGCCGCCCAACAGATTTCTGATCGCGGCCGTGGCGATCGTCGTACGCGGCCACAAGGCGTTGACGCCGACTTTGCCGCGTAATTCGCCGGCAAGGCCAAGAACGACGAGGCTCATGCCGAATTTCGCCATCGAATAGGCGGTATGGGGCGCAAACCACTTCTCGGCCATGTCGAGTGGCGGCGACAGCATGAGAATATGCGGATTTTCAGCACGCGTGAGATAGGGAATCGCGAATTTCGATACCACAAATGTCCCGCGCGCATTGACCTGCTGCATGAGGTCATAACGGCGCATGTCGGTTGCCGCTACCGAGGTGAGCTGGATGGCGCTGGCGTTGTTCACGACTATGTCGATGCCGCCAAATTTAAGTGCGGCCTCATCGAGGGCGGACTGCACCGCATTTTCGTCGCGCACATCAACGGCCAACGGCAGCGCCCGTCCGCCTGCTTTTGCAATTTCAGCAGCAGCGGTGTGAATAGTTCCCTCAAGCTTGGGGTGTGGCGCCACGGTCTTTGCGGCAATGACAATGTTGGCGCCTTCGGCGGCAGCCTTAAGCGCAATAGCGAGGCCGATCCCGCGCGATCCACCTGTTATAAACAGGGTCTTGCCCTTTAATGACATCGTCTTGAATGCCCTCCGCGCTTATTCGTTGAGCGCTGCTTGCCCGGCAAGGATGCTGCCGGCGCCCTCGGTGACACTACGTTCGAGGCCGCCCGCCTGAATTGAGATGTTTTCGGCAAAAAATCGCGCGAGCGCGGCGCGACTGGTGCCATCGCCGCCGCGCAACGAGGCCAGTGCTTCTTCCGCCAGCATGCATCCGCCGGCGGCGTTGCCGAACAGCCGAAGATAGGGTGCGGCGCCGGCAAGTGCGGCACCGGAAGAGTTCTGCGTGAGCAACCACTGTGTCGCGCGCTCAAGAGAATCGACCGCCTCGCCGAGCAGTGCCGCCGTTTCGCCGAATGCGGGAGCATTGCTGGTTTGGACCGATTTCACCGTTTGCCGAAGTTGATCAATATAGACGGAAACGGCCTTGCCGTCGTCCAGCGGCACTTTGCGCGCCACAAGGTCAAGCGCCTGGATGCCGTTCGTGCCTTCATAAATCGTGGCGATCCGGGCATCGCGATAGTGCTGCGCCGCGCCGGTTTCCTCGATATAGCCCATCCCGCCATGCACCTGAATGCCGAGGGACGCGACCTCGACGCCGATATCTGTGGAAAATGCCTTGGCTATCGGAGTGAGCAGTGAAGCACGATCGTGCGCGTGCTTGCGTGCAATAGTTGTCCTTGCGCGCAACGAGCGGTCGATTGCAACGCCCGTGGCGTAGCAGATCGCGCGCGCCGCCGCGGTCAGCGCGCGCATGGTCAATAACATCCGCATGACGTCGGGATAGGCGATGATCGCGTCCGCTGTACCCTGCTTACGTTCGCGAGCGTAAGATAAAGCCTGCTGCATCGCTCTTTCAGCAATGCCGACGCCTTGCAGGCCGACGGCAAGCCGTGCGCGGTTCATCATTGTGAACATGCACGCCATGCCCTTGTGCTCTTCGCCGATGAGGAAACCTATCGCGCCGCCGTGATCGCCATAGACCATTGTGCAGGTCGGTGACGCATGGATGCCAAGCTTATGCTCGACCGAATGCGCGCGCACGTCGTTGTGCGTCCCATCAGGCATGATTTTCGGTATCAGGAAGAGCGAAATGCCTTTGGTGCCGGCCGGCGCATCGGGAAGGCGAGCAAGCACGAAGTGGATGATGTTGTCCGTTAAATCGTGCTCGCCATACGTAATGAAGATTTTTGATCCGGTGATGCGGTAGCTGCCGTCGGGCGCGCGTTGCGCCTTGCTGCGAAGCGCGCCTACGTCGGAGCCCGCCTGCGGTTCGGTCAGCTGCATCGTGCCCATCCACTCTCCGCTGATGAGCTTGCCGAGATATTGCTTTTTAAGAGCCTCGCTGCCGTAGGCGTGAAGGGCATCAATCGCCGCCATTGTCAGTACGGGCCCGATGCCAAACGCCATCGAGGCCGAATTCCACATCTCGATGCAGGCAGCATTCACGGCCTGCGGGAGCCCCTGTCCGCCCCAGTCAGGCGGCGCGGCAAGTCCATTCCATCCCGCGCTGGCCCAGGCCTTGTAGGCCTCTTTCCAGCCAGGCGGCGTAGTGACGTGGCCGTCCTTGAACGGTGTGCCGAATTCGTCGCCGATTTTATTGAGCGGCGCGATGACGTCACTCGCATATCGCCCGGCTTCGGCGATCACTGAGTTGATCGTTTCCTCGTCGAGGTCGCCATAAAGTCCCTCGGCCAAGGCATCTTTAAGCCCCGCCGCGTATTTGAGCGCGATGGCGATATCGGCAACGGGGGCACGGTAGGTCATCGCCGTAATCTAGCCTTGACCGGAAGCCGGTCAACGCACGCTTATGTATATAATGGGCATGGAAGTTGATTGGACGGGCCCGCGCCGCTATGGTCCCGCCGCCGCACGCGAATTCGCTTCAGCGCGGCTTTCCGGTAGCTCTTGGGGCGTAGCCAAGTGGTAAGGCAGCGGATTTTGATTCCGCCATTCCCAGGTTCGAATCCTGGCGCCCCAGCTCCCAAGTCCGGTCTCCAGAGATTTCCGCTGCAAGAAGCGCGCCGTTAGGCGGCTTCCCGCATCGGGCAACGCATCTCTGCGTCCCGAATTGCTAATTCATCAGTACACCGCAGCGAAAATCTCTGCGCATATTCACCTTTGTTCCCATTTTTTGGCGGACGCGCCCGAGGGCTGGCTCGATCGTACAGCGCGACCGTGGCCGTCGTGCGATTGAGGCCGGTTTTCTGCGTGGCCATGGCTCGATATGAAAGATCAACTTGCAAAACATAGAGATCTTTATCGACGGTTTGATGGGCGTTGGCGTGGCGGCGTGCAATCCTCTCGCGGCAGTAAACAATATGTGTCATGCTTGCGTTTGGTTACCCCGAGCGCGCGTCATCCATGAAAGATAAGACTGAGGATGCTGAAAAAAACACCTCATTAAAATTCCCAGGGAGGGATACATGAAACGTTCCAAGGGTTTGGAATTGTCGAAGCGGCAAGGCCGCAGAGAATTTCTCCGCAAGGCGGCTGGCGGTGCAATTGCCACCGCGGCGTTCGGCGCGATCCCACTCAGAGGTTGGGCGGCAGACCCGATAAACATCGGGGCGCTGTATCCGAGCACAGGAAGCATGGCGCAAATCGGGCAGGGCTGTGTCGCTGCCGCCAAGCTCGCGGTCGAGATGGTCAATGAGGCCGGCGGTATCAAGTCGCTCGGCGGCGCCAAGCTCAATCTCGTCATCTCCGACGTGCAGAGCGACACAACCGTTACCCGCACCGAAACCGACCGGTTGATTTCCGGAAACAAGCTGTCCGCCATTCACGGGTGCTTTGCCTCGGCTCTCACTTTGATCGCCAGCGAAGTCGCGGAACGCGCCAAGGTGCCGATCATCACCGGCTCGAGTTCCGACATGCTGAATAAGGGCCGTCGATTTACATTCACGCCGTTCGCGCGCGCTTCGCAGTTCGCCCAAGCGCAGCTGCAAATGTCGAAACTCGTCGGCGACAAGCCGAAGGTGGCGGTGATTTTCGAGAACACCGCGTTTGGCACTTCGACCTCGAACGGGTTGAAGGAATTAGCCCCTGCGGAAGGCGTCGAGATCGTTATGTTCGAGCCCTATTCTGCAGGCTTCACAGACGCCAGCCCACTTATCAACAAGGTAAAAGCATCCGGCGCCAACGCCCTCTTCTCCGTCTCGTATCTTAATGACCTTATCCTGATCGTGCGCACGGTTAAGCAGGTCGGCCTCAACGTCGCAATCAACGGCGGCTCTGGCGGCTTCGTCATTCCCGACTTCTACAAGAACGTCGGCAAACTCGCCGAAGGCCTGCAAGGCGTGGCGCACTGGAACCACGACATGAGCGACGATTCCCAGAGGGTGAATGCCGAGTACAAGAAACGCACGGGCGAATTCCTGTTCGAGTATGCAGGCGGCCTGGTCGCGCAGACGTTCATGCTGGCCGATGCGCTTGAGCGGGCGGCCTCTGCCGATCCGCAAAAGGTGCGTAATGCGCTGTCCGCGCTCGATGTTTCGAAGGGCTACGCCGCAATGGCGCCGGGCGGAAAGGTGAAGTTCGATCCTGACGGCAAGAACATCTATGGGCGGCCGATCGGCGTCCAGTGGCAAAACGGCGATCTCGCCAGCGTATTCCCGAAAGAAGACGCGCGCGCTCCGCTCATGAAGACCTAAGCGCCGCCAGCCGCAATGTGGGAAATAGTGGCCCAGGCCGTCATCAACGGCCTGCTTATCGGGGGAATTTACGCTCTGGTGAGCATTGGCGTCACGCTGATTTTCGGCGTGGTGAAGATCGTCAATTTCGCCCAAGGCGAATTCGTGATGATCGGGATGTACATCAGTTTCTTCCTGGCCACGCAGTTCGGCATCGATCCGGTCGTCTCACTGATCGTGTCGATGCCGGTGCTTTTCGTCGTCGGCGTGTTGGTTCAGCAATTTCTGATCCGCAGGGTACTCGGGCTTAATGATCTGCCCCAAATCTTCCTGACCTTTGCGCTCTCGCTGCTCATCCTCAATCTGGCGCTGATGTTGCTGACGGCGAATTACCGTACGGTGCACACGTGGTATTCAGACGAGGCCTTGCACATCGGCGGGCTCTATATCCCGGTGGCGAAGCTGGTTGCCTTCGCATTCGCGATGGTCCTGAGCGGCATCCTCTGGATCTTTCTGCACACCACCGATCTCGGCAAGGCGATGCGGGCTGCTTCGCAAAATCGCGACGTCGCGCAGCTCATGGGGATCAATCCCAACCGCGTCTTCGCGGTTGCGTTCGGCATCGCCTTGGCGCTCGCCGGTGCCGCAGGCTCCCTGCTAATGCCGTTTTATCCGGCATACCCGTTGGTCGGGCAGGTCTTTGTATTGATGGCTTTCGTCGCCGTCGTCCTCGGCACGCTTGGTAATGTCATCGGCGCGCTGATCGCCAGCTTGTTGATGGGCATCGCTGAATCACTCGGTATCCAGTTCATCGGTGCGGACTCCGGTTTGATTGTCGTGTTCTTGTTGCTGCTCACGACGCTGGCCGTGCGGCCGAGCGGTTTGGCCGGCGGGAGGCGCCGCTGATGCAGCTTCGGGGGTGGGGCGGGCTCGTGCTTGCCATCGCGATTGCCATAATGTTGGTCCTGCCCCTGGTGGTGAAAAGTTCGTTTGCGCTGGAAATTCTTATTCGCGTCCTGTTGTTCGCATTCATCGGTACTGCGTGGAATTTGCTGGGGGGCTATGCCAAGCAGCTTTCGCTCGGACATGCCGCGTTTTTCGGGCTCGGCGCTTACACATCGACCTTGCTGCAGATCGATTTCGGGATATCGCCATGGATCGGCATTGTCGCCGGGGGCTTTGTGGGGATGGCTGGCAGCCTGCCGATCGGCTGGCTGTGTTTTCGGTTACGTGGGCCGTATTTCACCATCGCCACCATCGCGACCGCTCAGGTTTTGATGCTGATCTTCCTCAAATTCCGCAATTTTGCCTGGGGTGCCGAAGGTGCGACGATCCCTAATCTCGGCAATGCGCCGTTGATGATGCAATTCGAAAGCAAGGCGCCGTATTATTATGTCGTGCTCGGTCTGCTCGCCATCGCGTTGGCGATCACGGCCTGGATCGAGCGTTCGCGTGTCGGCTACTATCTCGTCGCCATCGGCGAGGACGAGGATGCGGCCGAGGCCATCGGCATCAACGTGCCGCGCGTTAAGCGCGAGATCTACATGATCTCCTCATTCCTTACGGCGTTGGCCGGCACGTTCTACACGCAATACATCTACTTCATCGATCCGCAAACGGCATTCAACTTCAACATCTCAATTGAAGCGGCGCTTGTCGCCATCGTCGGCGGCGTCGGCACGTTATGGGGTCCGGTGATTGGGACTGTGCTCTTAGAGACGACTTCGGCCTTGCTGCAAAGTTGGCTCGGCAATTCAATCGGCGGCGTCCAGCTCACCGTCTATAGCCTGATATTGATGGCAGTGATCCTGTGGCGGCCGACCGGCATCATGGGCTACCTCGCCGAAGTTTACGCCCGCCGTCGCGATAAATCCGCGAAGGGATAATGCAATGGCTGACGCCCTCGTCATTAACAACCTCAACAAACGCTTCGGCGGCCTTCGCGCCGTTCAGGATGTCAGCTTCACCGTGCGGGAAAACGAAACGCTGGCGCTGATCGGGCCCAACGGCGCCGGCAAGACGACCGCTTTCAATCTCATCATGGGTTTCTACCGGCCCGATACCGGCTCGGTGTCCGCTTTCGGTGAGGAAATGGTTGGCCTGCGCCCGCATGACGTGTGCGCACATGGACTTGCACGCACTTTCCAGATCGCAAAGCCGTTTGGCGGCATGACGGTGCTCGACAATGTGATGACCGGCGCCTTTTTGCGCGATCGAAGCCCCGATCGGGCACGCGTCAAGGCCCGCGAAGCCATCGACTTCGTCGGCCTGTCGGCGCGCGAGCGCACGGCGGCGCGTGATCTGACGACTATCGACCAGCGCCGGCTTGAAATGGCGCGGGCTCTGGCAACGCAGCCGCGGCTGCTGCTGCTCGACGAGGTGATGGCGGGCCTCAATCCGGCTGAGGTCGATCAGGCCGTCGCCTTGGTCGGCAAGTTATCAAGCCGTGGCCTCACTATTGTCATTGTCGAACACTTGATGCGTGCCATCATGGCGCTTGCCAAGCATATCATTGTGCTCGATCACGGGCAGAAAATCGCCGAAGGCAGCCCGAAGGAAATTGTGCAAAATCCGGAAGTCATTCGCGCTTATCTCGGCTCCGGCTATGCCCACGCTCCTGAGGGCGCGGCGCCATGATTGAGCTTAAAGGCGTCAGTGCTTCGTACGGCAGAGTGCCCGCAATTGCGGGCGTCACCATCAATGTCGGGGAGGGCGAGGCGGTGGGGTTGCTTGGCGCCAACGGCGCCGGCAAGAGCACGACGTTGCGAGTCATTTCCGGCCTTGTGAAGTTGACCGCCGGCAGCATCACGTTCCTCGGCCAAGATCTCGCTTCGCAACCGCCGCATAAAATCACGGAACTGGGCATCGCCCACGTGCCGGAAGGCCGCCAGGTATTTCCGGAAATGACTGTGAATGAAAATCTCGAGATCGGTTCCTACGCGCCGCGCGCCAAGGCCGATCGTGCGCGTTCGCTGGATCTCGTCTACGACATCTTTCCGCGTCTCGCTGAGCGCCGGAAACAGCTGGCTGGCACCATGAGCGGAGGCGAACAACAAATGCTCGCTGTGGGCCGTGGCATGATGCTCAAGCCGCGGCTTCTGATGCTCGACGAGCCGTCACTCGGCCTTGCGCCGGTGATGTGTGATGTCACCTTCGAAAAGATCCAGGAGATTCATAAGATGGGCACGGCGATCCTTCTGGTGGAACAGAATGTCAGCCGCGCGCTGGGATTAGTGCAGAGGGCCTATGTGCTTGAAGGTGGCCAGGTGATCATGCACGGCACCAGCGCCGAATTGGCGAATAATCCGCAGGTGCAGGCGGCTTACCTCGGCATCTAGCGATGGTGTCTCACGGTGGTCCGCGCTGCCGCTGGAAGCAGAACCTGCCACTGCCGCATCGATTGTCGGTCGAAAGATTTTGCGTCGTCCTCCAAGCGCCTTTCGTGCGGGGCGTGACCCCTGCCTACCGCCGCCTCTTCCTCGCCGCACGCCTTGGCGGCCTGGATGTGGTTGCTTTCGCCCCCGCCATTTTTGACGCAGCTTTGCGGGGCGGAATGACCGGCAACAAAACGAAGTTCTCCCGGCCGGCACCGAGGTGCAAGGTCGTTTTGCCGCCGTAGATTTCCAGCGGACGGTCGCGCGGGTCATCATGCAGGAAGGGTCCGTTGCCTGTGAATTCATTTTTCATGTTGGAAAGTTTGCCGCCGGATCCGCCGGGATAGACATAGTCGCGCCCGCGGATGCTGAGCGCCACGCGATAGCCCTTAGGCACCACGATGCAGGTCGGGATGATCTCGATGTCCAGTTCGTAAACATCTCCAGGCTTGAGCGGCTGTTTTTCGTCATGGGTGTGATAGGGGCGGAATGGCCGGGTCAGAGTTTTGTCGAGCTTGCGGTGCGACGCGCGCAGCCAGCCTTGCCCGATTGCCGTGTGCGGATCGAGTGCTCCTTGAAATACCACTTCCTTCATGTCCGGTGAGAACACCCGGAGCACGAGGAACAGGTCGGCATCGCTGGTCGACGATGAAACGTGAAGTCTCGCGGCAACGGGTCCGGTGATCTCGGTTTCCTCCTTCATGGGCTCGGTCAGGAACGTGACGCCATCACCGGTCGCATCGAAGGTGACTTTTGCCGAGCCGCTGGGAGTTCGTCGTGACAAGTTTCTGCGCGTCAGTGGCCAGATGGAATTTGCTCCATTGGGTGCTCGGGAGCGGCCAGTCATTTTCGTGCCGGATCACGAATTTTTCACCCGGATGGCGGATATTGAGCTGCACACGCGGCTGCTTGTCCCAATCGTTGCGTTCACCTTTCAGGAAATAGCCGAAGAATTTCTTCTGCAGGCCGATTCCGTAGTCGGTGTAATAATGTGTCCAATGCTCGATGCCGTGCACCTCGAGCCACTTCTGCCTGGAGGCTGAGCGGTAAAAGCCCTCGAAATTGCCGCGAGGATGCAGTGGCTGCCCGCCCCAGTTCGCGGCGGAAAGTATGGGCACTTTCACCTTCGACCAATCCGGCCGCATTGCCTTGTAGAAATCATCATCGAGAGGATGCGCTAGATAGGTCTTTCCGAGATCGTAGCGGTTCGCACCCATTTGCTCGGCGGTGAGCGTTTCCGGTCCCGATACCCAGTCGCCGTTCATGCGGCTGCGGTGACCTTTGGTGCCGAGACCGTACTGCACGGTCTTCACCTGCATGTCGTACCAATTCTGCGCGAAGGTATTGTAGATCCCGCCGTTGTGGCTGAGTTCGCGATAGAAATCGGCGAAGCCTTCCCAGACGCAGATGGCGGCGAGATGCTTCGGTTGCCGGCTCGCAACCTGCCATTGGTTGATGGCGTAGTAGGATATGCCGCTCAGGCCCACCTTGCCGTTCGACCATGGCTGGGTTCCGGCCCACTCGATGCAGTCATGAAAGTCCTTCGTTTCGCGCGGCGACCAATGCTCGACATAACCGGGCGAGCGGCCGCATCCGCGCGAATCAACGCGCACGCAGACATAGCCACTCGGCACCCATTTCTCCGGGTCGCACACCTCCCAGCTCTGATACTTGTTGGAGGAGCTGCCCATCACGTCAGGATGCTTGAGCGCCATGCGATCCCACGCTGTCTTGTAACCGTCCTCGAAATGCAGCCACTTGCCGTAGGGGCCATGGCTCAGGAGAACGGGGTAACGGCCGTTCTTGACGGGGCGGAATACGTCGCAGCGCAGGACAATGCCGTCGTCCATCGTGATCGGCATATCCCAATCGATACGCATGCCGTCGCGGATTTCGCTCACCTCACGATAGCTCATGGTGGTCTTGTTCCTCTTTATTCGCCGTTTTGATCAGCGCGAATTATCGTTGATGCTCATGCTCCTGGAATGACGGGCAGCAGCACATAGGCCTGCCGGTCCGGCCCCGTGTGCAGCGAAACGTCGCCGCCGAACATGGAGGGTGGACGGTCGCGCGGATCGTCATGGGTGAAGGGACCGACGCCGGTCCAGACTTTTCCGAGCGTCTCGACGCCCGCGCCCGGCTCGCCTGGAAACACGTAATCGGTGCCGCGCACGGAGAGCGCGAGGCGATATCCCTTGGGCAGAACGATACAGGTCGGCCAGACTTCGACGTCGACCTCGTATACCTGTCCAGGCGTGAGCTTCTGCTCCTCGTCGTGGGTATGATAGGGGCGGTAGGGCAGTGTGAGCCTCTGATCGAGCTTGCGGTGCGAGCAGCGCAGCCAGCCCTGCGCGATCGGCGTGTGTGCGTCGAGCGCGCCCTGGAATGTGATTTCCTTGAGATCAGGTGCGAAGGCGCGCACCACCAGAAACAGGTCGGCATCCTCCGTCGCCGAGGACACCCAGAGTTTTGCGGCGATCGGTCCCGTAAGCTCGGTGTCCTGCTCGAGCGGCTCGGACAGAAACGTCACGCCCTCGCTCATCCCGGCATAGGTCACGGTCTCAGCCGAGGATTGCGTGTTCCGGGAGAGCGTCATGTCGCCCGCATCAATGTGAAATTTTGTCCATTGCGTCCGCGCGAGCGGCCATTCGCTCTCGTGGCGCTCGACAAATTTCTCGCCGGGATGACGGACCTGCAGCAGTACCTTCGGCTGGCCGTCCCAGCCCGTGTTCTCGCCCTTGAGAAAATGGCCGAAGAATTTCTTCTGCAGTGCAACTCCGTAGTTCGTGTAAAAATGAGTCCAGTGTTCGATGCCGTGCACCTCGAGCCATTTCTGGTCGGATGCGGATCGCACGAAACCCTCGAAGTTGCCGCGCGGATGCAAGCCTTGCCCGCCCCAATTGGCGGCCGAGAGCAACGGCGTCTTCACCTTGGTCCAGTCCGGCATGCGGGATTGCCAGTAAGGATCGGTGTCGAGCTTTCGCGCGAGACAGTCTTCGTAGAAGTCGCGGCGGTTGCGGCCGAGTTGTTCTTCCGGGAGAGTTTCTGGCCCTGACACCCAGTCGCCGTTCATGCGGCTCTTGAAGCCGCGCGTGCCGCGGCCGTTCTGGACCGAATAGACCTGCGCCTTCGACCAGTCCTGCACGAAACCGCGATTGAAGATGCCGCCGTGGTGAGCCATATCGCGATAGAAATCGGCGGCACCCTCCCAGATGCAGATGGCCGCGAGGTGCTTCGGCTGAAGCGCAGCGGTCTGCCACTGGTTCTGGCCGTAATAGGAAATTCCATTGAGGCCGACCTTGCCGTTCGACCACGGTTGCGTCCCCGCCCATTCGATACAGCAGGCGAGATCCTGCGCCTCCCGCAGGGACCAGATGTCGATCACTCCAGGCGAGCGGCCCGCGCCGCGGCTGTCGACACGGATGCAGACATAGCCGTCAGGGACCCATTTCTCCGGATCGACAACCTCCCAGCATTGATATTTGTTGGTTGAATCCGTGGGCACGTCCGGTTGATCGGCGCACATCCGCTCCCACTGTGTCTTGTAGAGATCCTCGAAATGGAGCCATTTGCCGTAAGGCCCAAGAGTCATGATCACGGGGTATTTGCCGTCGGAGACCGGTCGGTAGACATCGCAGCGGAGCACCAGCCCGTCGTCCACCCTGATCGGCATATCCCATTCGATCCGCATGCCGTCGCGGATTTCGCTCTTTTCTCGGTAGTCCATGAGTTCCCCGGGTCGTAGGATTTTTCGCAATCACGATGCTCTGATGCAGCTTCCCTCGGCGTCGAACAGATGCATGCGGCGCTCGTCAAGGGAGAGTGTCAGTCGCTCGCCAACGCCGGTGTCGGCCATGCGAAGGCCTTCAGTCACGGCAACGAAGGCGCGGTCCGTGCCGGCGTCGAAATAGAGGAGGGTGTCCTTGCCGAGCGGCTCGACAAGCCGCACAGGCAGGGCGGCGTCACTCTTGCCGCCGGCATTGATGCCCACATGTTCGGGCCGGATTCCCAAAGTTCCCTTGCCGGCAGGAGCTGTCTTCAAACGATCCGGAAGAGCGACGTCGAACAAAGCCGATCGGAAACGCGCTGTGCCGCTGTCGCGCACAACCTCACCGGCAATGAGATTCATCGACGGCGAGCCGAAGAAATCGGCGACGAAATAATTGACGGGATTCGAATAGATTTCCATCGGGGAACCGACCTGCACGATCTCCCCGTCGCGCATGACGACGATACGGTCAGCGAGCGTCATCGCTTCTTCCTGATCGTGCGTCACGAAGATAAAGGTTCGCTTGAGTTCCTGGTGCAGTCGATCGCATTCGGCGCGCAGTTCGCGGCGAAGCTTCGCGTCGAGGCTCGACAGCGGCTCGTCCAGCAGGAACGTGGATGGATTTGTCACAAGCGTGCGCGCCAGGGCAACCCGTTGTGACTCGCCGCCCGAGCACTGGCCCGGCATCTTATCCAGCAGATGCCCGATGCGAACCATGTCCGCCACCGCGCGCACGCGCTTGGCACGCTCCTCCGGCGCGACTTTCTTCATGCGCAAGCCAAACTCGATGTTCTGCGCGACATTCTTGTGCGGAAACAACGCATGACTCTGGAATACCATGCCGAGATTGCGGTCGCGCGGTTCAAGATCGTTCACGACGCGCCCGTCGATGCGGATGTCCCCCGCAGTCGGATCCTCGAAGCCGGCAATCATGCGCAATGTGGTCGTCTTGCCGCAGCCGGACGGCCCGACGAACACGACGAACTCGCCGTCTTCGATGGTGAAGTTAAGGTTCTTGACCGCCTGAACGGCGCCGAACGATTTGTTGAGATTGCTCAGTTCGATACGTGCCACAGCTATCTCCGTACCATTCCGAAACTAAACCCTCGCGCGAGATGTTTGCGGATGATGAGCCCGACGATCATCAGGGGAATCGTGATGCCGACCGCGAGTGCCGCTTGCCGGCCATAGACGCGGCCCTCGGTGGAACCTTGGTATTTCGAGAGTTCGATCGGCAGCGTCGAAACCTGCGTCTTGGTGATAATGAGCGCGAGGAGATATTCGCTCCAGGTAAGGATCAGGATGAAGAGGAAAGTCGCCACCAGGCCGGAGCGGATCAAGGGAAGGACAATTTCAAAGACAGTGCGCCAGCGTGACGCGCCGAGTATCTCCGCGGCCTGCTCCACTTCGCGGGGCACCTCGTCGATGAAGCTCTTTGTCATCCATACGGCATAAGGGAGTGTGGTCAGGAAGTAGACCATGATGACGCCGATGCGGGTATCGAGCAGGCCGAGCGCGGAGTAGTAAAGAGACAGTGGCGCGACCACGACGATCGGCGGGATCATGCGCAGCATCAGGAGCTGAAACATGCGCGCTTCGGAAAGAATGCGGTAACGCGAGACGCCGTAGGCGAGAACAGAGCCGAAAGCGACCGCCAGGAAGGTCGAGGTAAACGCAATGACCGTCGAGTTCCACAGGGAAACCAGCGGCGTCTGCGAAGAGATCGCGTACTGCGTCTGGTCGTATTGCTCGCTGCCGAGCCAGACGTTTATGTAGTTCTTCAGTGTCGGCGGGTCCGGGAAATAGACCGGCGGCCAGGCGAACCACTGGATGTCCGGCTTGAATGAGGTCGAGATCATCCAGTAGATCGGGAAAAAGGCGATGAGCCCCCAGACGCTGAGGATCGCGTAACGCGCGGTTGCCGAAATCAGGCGGCGGCGCGATTTTGTGACCATCGTTCAGCCCTCCGCGGCCTTCGTGCGCATCTCGTAGATCTGATCGAGCGAGCGTTTCTCGCGCCGCAGAAGATGAATGGCGATCAGCACGATGACGACCATCATGATCATGACGATGTAAGACATCGCCGCGCCTTTCGAGATCTGGAAGTATTGCCATGTCGTCATGAAGATGTAGACCGGCAGGGTTTCTGTCGCCGATCCCGGGCCACCCTGAAACAGGGCCCAGGTTTTCGGGAATTCCGCCATGGCCTCAAGGAAGCGCAGGACAAGCGCGAGCAGGATGACGGGGCGCAGCAGTGGCAGCTGCACTTCCCAGAAGATGTGCCATTTCGATGCCCCGAGTATTTCCGCAGCCTCGATCGGCTCCTTTGGGATGGCCGAGAGGCCGGCAAGCAAAATGATGAACGAGAACGGCGTCCAATTCCAGATTTCGAGCATCGCGACGGTCGCGAGCGCGATGTGCGGATTGCTCAGCCATGCCGGCTTGAAATCGACGCCGATAATCCTTGAGATGATGTCATTGAGCGGACCGCTCTGGTAGAGGATCATCTCGGCCGTATAAGCGACGACGACGGGGACGGTGAGCATCGGCAATATGAATATGATGTAATAGAACGCCTGACCGCGAAACGGCTTGTACATGAGGTAGGCGAGCAGAAAGCCGAATACGAAACAGCCCAGCGTCGAACCGGTTGCGAAAGCGAGCGAGCGCAAAACGGCCCAGCCGAACCTGGGATCGGTCAACACCTCACGGAACAAGTCGAGGCCGACGAATTCCGCGTCCCACCACGAACCGAGATATACGGTCCATTGGTGGACGGAAAAGTAGAGTTGCAGCAACAGTACCGGCATCAGCAGGAACAGGAAGAGCGCAATCAGCGGCAGCAGCAGCGAGAGCTTGAAATGGCGCACGGCAAGCCGTCGCGACTGAATGCGGGTCTTGCTCGGGAGCTGTGCTTCGCCGGCTGAGAGAGTTTGGACGGCCATGTTCTGGCTCTTTGCAGGAGAGGGGCGTGGGCGGGCCGATGCGGCCCATCCACGCCCGGCGCACGTCGGCATCAGGTTGGTATGGCCTTCGTCGGCATCACGGCCTTGTAGCTTGCGAGATCCTTCTTGAGCTTGCTTCGGCCGATGCGCCCGATGATCGCGTTCCACTCGTTTTCGGTCCTCTTCAGCACTTCCTTTGCCGGCAGTTGGCCGACATAGGCTTCCGAAAAATTCTTGCCGAGTGCGTCCTGGAATTCGAGATATCCGGTCAGGTAAATCGGCGGTGCGACCACCTGGAAATTCGTCTCGACAGCTTTGATGCCCTCGGGCGTATAGGCATTCAGCACAGGTTGGGCCTTCATATGCTCCTTGGCCCAGGCATCATTGAACGCATTGACCGGATCCGAAACGATCGGAATGCTGTTCTTTCCAGAGCCGAGCCACAGCGCCATGTAGGCCGCCTGCGCCTTGCGCGGCGAGTACTTGTTGATGAGGATCGCCGCCAAAGGCGACGAGATCGACCGGTGGATCATCTTGCCGGTGAATTTCGAGCCCGGCACGAGGCTAAAATAAAATTGCCCCACTGTTTTCGATTGCTTCGGGTTCGCGATCGTCTTGCAGGTTCCGTCCCAGTATTGGCAGCTGACCACGTGTCCCTGCGCGATGCGTGGGATCATCTGAGGCGTGCCCCAGTTGGCCGCCTCCGGATGATTCACCTTCTTGTCCTGCAGATAGAGGTCCACTGCGTATTGGCCGGCCGGCGTGTCGAGCGTCGGCTTCATGTCGTCATCGAAGGGAAACCCGCCGGCGCTGTAGAAGATCATGTACCACCACGTCACGCCATTCGCGCGATTACGCAGGTTGCCTGACCCGTAGAGGTCTTTCGATGGATCCATCAGGAATTCCTGCAGGCGAAGGTTATCTTCCCAGGTCTCAGGCACTTTCAGCTCCACGCCGAACTTGTCGGAGAAGCGTTTCTTGTTGTCGGGGTTGTCGATCAGATCCTTGCGCGTGTACTGGATGTGCACGTTGCCGTCGGTCGGAACGCCGAAGGTCTGCCCATTGTACTTCATGAAGTTGCCGTAGTCGGCGACGGCATCGAGGTGAAAGCCGGCCTTCTTGATATATTCGTCGAGCGGTTCGAGATATCCGGCCGAGGAGAGGGACGGGATCATGTTCGAGTCGATATGGATGAAGTCGAACTGCGGCGAATGTGACAGGGCCTCGGCCATCGCGCGCTGCGGAGCGTCAAAAATCGAGATGTCCTGTACCGCGCCGATGCCGATTCCCGTCTCCTTGGTGAATTCGGCGATGACTGGTTTCATCGGCACAAGGTAGGGCGACCAGATCATCCCGTTGACGTCCGCCTTCCCGGCCGCTTTTGCGGCCGCAATCGTTTGCTCCTCCATCGTAGCGGCATGGGCGAAGGGCGTTGTCCCCGGCACGAAATTGGCCACGGTAAGCCCGACACTGCTTTGCAGGAACGTGCGTCGCGAAAAACCCGACCTGGACATGACTTCCTCCTCGCTTGTGCTGGTCTTATGAATTGATGTGTGGAGTGATCCGGCAGAGTGTGTTCTGCCGCATGAAAGAATTACGCTGCGAATTCATGCAGCCGAAGATGTCGAGTATCGACAATGGAAGGACTATCGTTACCTGCGCTGAGCAGGGAACACGCAAACTTTCAACCCGTCGTTCGCGAGAGGAAAAATCCAAAAGGCCTCCCGTAACTCTGGCCCGCCGCGTTCAGCCGGTCTACGGCCATGGCGCGTCAAGACGGCCCGGTACAATCAGCGCGTTTAGCTCCCCAGACGTCCGCGTTGATGCCGCGGGCGATATTTGAACTCATCGTATGTTGATGGATTTCAATCCGCAACATACTTCGCGGCCGCGGATGTTTCGCAGGACGAAAAGGAGCCGTCACGCTGCGAGCAGGTAGCCCAACAATTCCGTGGCGCATATGTCAGGAAACGGTCTCGACATCCCACTTTGGCGCCCGCTCGGGCGGATCGGCGATGCGGATGTTCGTTTTTCGCAGCGCGGATATTCGTCGCATTTCTTCCGGGGTGAGCGAAAAATCGAACACATCGAGGTTTTCGACGATGTGGCGTTCCTCAAGGGCGCGGGGCACCGCGGTGACCATCGGCTGCTGGACAAGCCAGCGCAGGCAGATCTGCGCGTGCGTCTTTCCGCGGGCCTTCGCAATGTCGCCGACCACGGGATCGTCGAGAAGCCTGCCCCGTGCCACCGGGCAGTAGGCCGTCAAGATCATACCATGCTTCCTGAGCGCCGCTATCATGCGATCCTGCGGCAAATAGGCGTGATACTCGATCTGGTTAGTGACCAGCGGCTCAGGGCAGACCTGCACCGCTTCATCGAGCATCGCTAGCGTGAAATTTGACACGCCGATGTGTCGCGTCATGCCGCTGCGTTTGGCTTTGGCGAGCGCCCCAAGCGTTTCGCTGAACGGCACCTTTGGCTGCGGCCAGTGCACTAAAAGCAGATCCACGTAGTCCACGCGAAGCGCCTTCAAACTAGTTTCAACCGAGCGCAGAAAATCTGCTTCGCGCGCATTTTCTTCAGTGACCTTCGTGGTCACGAACAGCTCGCCGCGGCCAATGCCGCTCGCGCGGATGCCCTCGCCAACACGCTCCTCGGTGCCGTATTTGCGCGCGGTATCGATGTGCCGATAGCCGGCCTCAATTGCCACCGCGACGAGTTCGGCCGGACGGTCGGGCAGCTCCATGGTGCCAAATCCGATTGCGGGCATTCTCGCGCCATGCGCTTCGACGACAAAGGCTTTCGGCGGCTGCATCACAAAACTCCATTCCAAGGATTGGTGGGCAAAGCCTATTTCAAATCGCTTGCGACCGTAAGCGGGCGAATGCTTCTATTATGCCGGACCGCAGCTCAACGCGGCTCGCTCAGGGGCTTCCGGTTCCGGACTATGTTATCAATGAAACGCACTTCCTGTTTTCGCGTGAGGGAACAATGGACCTGATGCATCTACGTCGATACGCGCTCCCGCTGGTGCTCATGGCACTGACGTCACTTTTTCCATATCCGACCCGAGCCTCCGATTTTGCCGTGAGCCAATATGGCCGGGTGACGGCGACCCTGCCTTGGGCCGTCGCGCTTGAAAAAGGCTATTTCACCGATGCCGGAATTAAGATCGATCACATCATTTCGGGAGAAGGTGGCGGCACCACATTACGCAATATGCTGGCGAGCGATTTGCCTTACGGCGAAGTGGCGACGTCCGCCGCGCTTGCCGCGATCCGTTCCGGAATCGACATCGTTATCGTGAACACGGCCAGTGATCACATTGGTGAAATTGCGCTCGTCGCCAATCCGAGAGGCGATATCCACAATGTCCGGGAGCTGCAGGGCAAGAAAGCCGGTTTTACCAACCCGAAATCGACCAGCGAACTCCTGCTTCGGCTTGCTCTCAAGGAGGCGGGCATGAGCGGCAAAGTAGAGATGGTCGGAACGGGCGGGTTCGGTGGCGGGCTTACTCTGCTCGACAGCGGCGGAATCGATGCAGCTCCCCTAATCGATCCGATCCTGACATTGAAACCGGATAAATACCGCGTCATTTTTCATTTTGCCGATCTCATTCCGCGAATGACCTGGCTTGTCGGCGTGACGACGCGGAAATTCGCACAAGAGCATCCGGATATGGTGCGCAAGCTAATTGAAGTGCATCGCCGTGGCGTCGACTACATCTATGCGCATCATGACGACGCGATCCGCATTTATTCAAAGGTGTGGCAGCAGAAGCCGGACGAGGTCGCAACCTATTTTCCGAAATATTTCGGTTACAGAGGAGAATGGTCGCAGGGTGGCTTCGACAAGGAAGCGCTCGGGAAGATGTCGGAGGGGCTCCAACTGACCGGTGAGTCGAAAGGGCCGGTCGAGTGGAAATCTGTCATCGACCAGCAATTCTTGCCTAAAGACCTGCAGAAGCCGCTTTGACCGGATCGATCACATCATGGTTGCGATCGCGGATCTCGAAGGTTGGTGCCGCGCGAACCGCGCTTATCGTCCTGACGCTCGCGCTGCTGGAGTCGCTGTGCCGCATCGGAGTCCTTGATCGGATCACGATCATTCCGCCGACTGAAATGGCGGCCTCGTTATGGGATATTCTCAAGTCCGGGCGGTTTAACGCGGACATAGCGTTTACACTCTTCAACGTAGCGGCTGCGATCGCCCTGGCGACCTCAGTCGGATTTTTCGCGGGTGCGGCATTGCATTCTGTTCCCCGACTGCGGCGGGTAAGCGAGCCGCTGCTTTCGGCCTACTATGCGATTCCCACATTCGTTTTCTATCCGCTGCTGATCGTGATGTTCGGCATCGGACGCGTCGCCCTGATCATCATGGGGGCGATGTTTGGCGTTGTGGCAATGATCGTGAACACGATGCTGGGGCTGGATCGCGTGCCGCCTGCCGTGGACAAGGTCGGTTCTATTCTGCGCCTGGACGCGCTCCGCCAGCTTGTTCTGATTAGGCTGCCGGCGGCATCACCGCACCTCGTCACCGGCGTGAGGCTGGCGGTCGCTTATTCCGTCATCGGTATTGTCGCCGGCGAATTTATCCTGGCTACCTCAGGGATGGGTAAACGGATTGCGTTTGCGTATGACAATTTCGACAATAAGACCATGTACGGCATGCTGTTGTTGTTGCTGGTCGGCGTCATAATCGTGAACAGCGCGCTCTCTGTCTGGGAGAATCGGCTTCATCGCCGGTTTGGCCAGCGGTGAAATCGTCCCGATTCGATTACCTCGTATTCGCGGGTGGCCTGCTGATGCTTTGGCAACTCACCTATTACGCGGTCGGGGCGGAAAGTCGTTTCTTCTCCCTTTGCGACGATCCGGCGAGCGCTGGAGCTTGTACTGACGAATGCCTTTTGGGTCCACGCCGAAGCAACCATGTCGGCCTTCGGCGTCGCCAGCTTGATCTCGATTGCCGGGGGTATCGTGATCGGTGTTTGGCTCGGCCTTCGGCGCTTTGCCGGCGATGTGGCGAGCCCGATTCTGGGGTCGCTCTATTCGATCCCGAAAATTACACTTTATCCGCTGATCCTGCTTGCATTTGGGCTCGGCATCTCCGCGAAAATAGCGTTCGGTGTCATCCACGGAATCTTTCCGGTCGCAATCTTCACGATGAACGCCGTTCGCAATGTCGCTCCAGTCTACCACCGCACCGCGCACATCATGCGCCTTTCTTCGGTGACGACAGCGATGACGATCATGGCGCCGGCGGCGTTGCCTGAGATCCTCGCCGGCATCCGCATCGGCATCGCCTTGACGCTGCTCGGTACTTTGATTGGCGAGCTTTTTGCCTCGACGTCTGGCATCGGCTTTGCGCTGGTACGCGCGATGGGGATCCATGCCGTAACTGACATTCTGGCATTGACGCTGCTGATTTTTATTTTCGCGGCATTGCTGAACGCCAGCCTTCATTTCATTGAGCGGTGGGTCCGGCATGGAGGTTAAGGCCAGCGGTCAGATCAGCCTTCGCGGAGTGACCAAGATATTTCCGGGGTACGAGGGGCATCCGGACGTGCACGCGCTGGGTCCGATCGATCTTGATATTTCCCGTGGCGAGTTTTTTACGGTGGTTGGCCCATCGGGCTGCGGCAAGTCGACCCTGCTCGATGTGCTCTCCGGCATGGGCAAGGCGACAGCGGGGACCGTGACGTTCGACGGGAAACGCATCGCGGGGATGGTCCCTAACGGAATTGGTGCGGTCTTTCAGCAGGATGCTAGCTTTTTCTGGCTAAATGTCTGGGACAATATTGCGTTCGGCCTGCGCCGGCGCGGGACGCCCCACGCGGAAATCGAAGACCGCGTGAATAGGGCGCTCGCCTTCATGGGGCTCACCGGCTTCGCCAAAGCTTATCCCGCGCAATTGTCGGGCGGCATGCGCCAGCGCGTCTGCATAGCGCGCACGCTGGTGCTCGAGCCGGAAGTGCTCCTGCTTGACGAGCCTTTCGGCGCTCTCGATCAGCAGACGCGGTTGCTGATGGGCGATGAGCTACTGCGGATTTGGCGGGAAACCGGCGCGACAATCGTTCTGATTACCCACGCGCTCGATGAGGCGGCAATGCTGTCGGACCGCGTCGGAGTCATGTCGGCGCGGCCGGGACGATTTATCGACGTCGTCACAACCGGGTGGCCGCGCACGCGGGACAGCCGGATTGTGTCTGACCAAAGGTTTGGCGCCATCACCGCTCGGCTGTGGGGAAAATTACGCGAAGAATCGATACGTTCCCTTGACGTCGCTGGTCTTGTGCCCGACGCGCAGAATTAGGAGGGGCGGCGTGCAAACGAGCCGGGATAGAATATTAACGACGCATGTCGGGAGCTTGCCGCGGACCGACGCGGTCGTTGCGTTGCTCGAGCAGCGTGAAAATGGCAGCAAGATAGACACGGCGAAATTCGGCGGAATAATTCGTCAATCAGTTGGTGATGTCGTCAAGCGACAGGTCGATCTCGGCATCGACGTCGTGAGCGACGGTGAGACAAGCAAGATCAGCTACGCGACTTACGTAAAGGACCGCTTGACCGGCTTTTCGGAAGAGGGGTCGACGGAATCAGCCAAACCGCATCTCGACCTGCAGCCTTTTCCAGACCTTCGGCGCAAGATGGCTTTACTATCCGGGAAAAGACGCTTCAACCGGGTGACGTGTATTGGCCCTGTTGCTTACCGCAATCGCGGGGCGCTGGAAGAGGACCTAAGCAACATGCGTCAGGCAATTGCCGCCGCGGGCCCGGCCGAAGCATTCCTCAATTCGGCCTCACCTGGCGTCGTTGCCAGCTTCCTGCCAAACCAATACTACCCGTCGCACGAGAGCTACGTCGCGGCGATTGCCGATGCGATGCGCGAAGAATATGAGGCAATCGTTCAAGCGGGACTGGTTCTTCAGATTGATTGCCCCGATTTGGCGATGTCCCGCCACGCGACGTTCCAGGATCTGTCCGAGCTCGAATTTCTCAAGCGCGCTGAACTTCATGTCGAGGCCCTCAACCACGCGGTGGCCAATATTCCCATGGATATGATTCGCATTCATGTCTGCTGGGGCAACTACGAGGGTCCGCACACACACGATATCGGCCTCGAAAAAATATTGCGCATCGTCTTCCGCGTAAATGCGAAAGGACTGTCGCTCGAAGCTGCCAATCCGCGGCACGAACATGAATGGGCCGTATGGAAGCAGATCGAACTCCCGGCCGACAAGATACTGTTGCCGGGCGTCATCGACACTTCGACAAACTATGTCGAGCATCCGGATTTAGTAATGCAGCGCATCGTGCGATTTGCAAATATCGTAGGCCGCGAGAAGGTTATGGCGAGCACCGATTGTGGGTTTGCTACTTCGGCCGGCTACGGCAAAATCGACCCCGATGTCGCCTTTCTCAAGTTGGGCTCGCTTGTCGCGGGCGCCGCGAAGGCGAGTCGCGAACTTTGGCGGTAACGGACTTCGCGTTCGATCAGCGGTGCCAAAGCCTCTGGCTGGCGATACGCGCGCCCTCGACCAGGGATTTCAGCTTGGCCCAGGCGACTTCAGGATGGACCTCGTCGCCCGCGCCAGAGGTGCCGAAGCCGCAATCTGTTCCCGCAATGACGCGTTCTCGGCCTATCACACCGGCAAAGCGTTCAATGCGTTGCGCCACCAGTTCCGGGTGTTCCACGAGATGGATGCAGTGCGATACAACGCCGGGCACAAGAATCTTGTCAGCCGGTAATTTGACCTCCTGCCACAGTTGCCATTCGTGCTCGTGGCGCGGATTTGCGGCTTCGATCAGGTAGGCGGCGGCATGGACCTGCAGCATCAGGTCGACGAAATATTTCAGTTCGAAATCGTGCACCCGCGGCGCAATGTTGACGCTGTAGCAGGTATGGAAGCGCACGCGATCCGCAGGAATGCCGCGCAATGCGTGATTGACAGCTTCGACGCGCACAGCGATGAATTTTCGGCAATCCTCGATCGAGGCATCGATAGATCGGTTATAATGCGTCGCCATGCGCGGGTCATCGATTTGAAGCAAGAGGCCGGCGCCGACGATTGCCTTGTATTCGACGTGCATCGCGTCAGCGAGCGCGGCGAGATATTCCTCGTCTGACGCGTAGAAACGGTTCTCGTAATAGAGTTCCAGGTTCGATGGGGAAATCGCGGTCATGAAGCCTTCGTGAACGCCGACTTCATTAAGCGCCTGCTTGAGATTGTCGATGTCGGTCTGCAATTCTTCCCGGCCGATATAGGCGATGGGCCCGGTGCAGACCTGGGCCTTCGGGCGAACCGTGCCGTTTCGGCACGATTGCGCCAGAGCGGCCGGCGAGCATCACCCCCATGTCATCATAAGCGCCGGGGAATGCGCGCGAATCGCGCGTGGGGCCGCGAAATCTGACCGGGCTGTCGATTTCTTCAAGACCGCTCAGGCGTGCGCGCGCATAGGCCATCCAGTTGACCTTGCTGTGCTCGCCGTCATCGACGATATCAATGCCGACCTCGGCTTGCTTGTGGACGATTTCGGAAACGGCGCGGCGAATACGGTGTTGATATGAAAGTTGATCGTAACCGGCGCCAAGCTCCTTGGCGTTGAGGATTGCCACCAGGTCGGCCGGACGCGGCAGACTACCGGTATGTGTTGTGAGTATTTGATCAGAACTGGACTTCATTGGTCGCCCGTTTGGCCAACCGGATTAAATCAGAGGCTGCCGGTATTTTCGAAATACACTTGATGGGGTTTGCGGCTGTGTCAACCGGACCACCCTGCGATTGCCAGCAACGAGGTCGGGGCAAAACGAGCCAGCTCATGCGAGCTCGATGCGTGGTACAAGCAAGGCTGATATTAATGGCAGAGGGCACTGAAAATGGCATTGAGCAATTTGGCATTTGCTGCGGTGTTCGCGACCGCCATCGTCGGGTGTCTATTGGTTATACTAATTGTGTGGCTCCGGCGTCCGAAGCAGGACGGTTGACGCATCTTCAACGAGATTCCGCCAAAACTATTTTTTCCTGTTGATTGCCCGCGTTTTAGGCTGTCATTTAAGTTTGTTTCTGACCAGCTCGGCAGTTTTGCTGTAGTGCTGCAATAGGAGTGTTACGGCGCGGTCACTGTCGCGCGTCAAAGTCGCCTGTACAATCGCATCGTGTTCGTCCTTGACGTCGCGCGCATTCTCGACGGGCGAACCGACGACCCGGCGGTAGCGGATATTGAGGTCATACATCTGCTCGCAAAAATGCAGCAACAGACCGGACCTGCAGGCACTTATCAGCGCTTTATGCAAAGATTTATGATGTCCTCCCAAAGGTCGTTCGCGAGAAATCGATCGTCCGTATCGGTTTGATGGACGCGCGACAAATGGAAATTTGCGAGCACGAGCGCCTCTTCCCATGACATGTCGCCGAAGCGAATTGATTCTCGTAGCGCCCGCTCCTCGAGCCAGCATCGCGTCTTCAACAACTCATCGAATCCCGACAAACTGACCTCGGCGACACGAAACCCGCGATGATCAATGCGTTGGACTAGGATATCCGATTTGAGCATGCTGAGTGCTTCGCGAATGGCGCTCGCACCAATACCATATGTCTCCTTCAATTCCTCGATACGAAGCTTTTTTCCGGGAGGCGAAATGCCCGCCAGTATATCCTGCCGCAGGGTCTCGTAGACTTGCGTTGTGAGCGAGACGGCTGATTTGTCGTCTACGGACTGAATTTCCGCGGTCACCGGCATCTTCAGCCTCCGAGGCTCACTGAGTACCTGCCATTCCCGCTTGCCGCAAAACTTCACCCCAGCGCGCGATCTCCGCCTCGCAAAATTTGCGGAGCTCATCAGGATTACCTTTTCCATCGGCAATGAGGCCAAACTTCGTTATCGAGTCGTTGATCTCGGGTGATTGCACGATGCTGTTGATGTTAGTGTTGAGAAGGGCGACGATTTCCTTGGGGGTATTCGCAGGCGCAAGCAGCATCTGCCACGCGCCGGCATCAAAATCGGGCACGCCGGATTCGGCAATCGTCGGAATATCCGGCGCGCCTTTGAACCGCTGGCGGGTGCTGATTGCCAAGGCGCGCAGCTTGCCTTCGGCGATGAAACCCTTCGAGGAAGCAAGATCCGCAAAAAGTACCTGGATACGACCAGCGATCGCGTCGGAGAGCATCGGGACCACGCCGCGATATGGAATTTCCGTCAGCTTAATTCCAGCAAGGCTCTGGAGCATGCTCATAAATACGGCGATGTTTGCGCCGCCGGAAGGCGAGCCATAGTTGAGTGTGCCTGGTTTTTCTTTCGCGAGCTTGATCAATTCAGGGAGAGTTTTCGCCGGCACGGCTGGATTGACCAGCAGTACCAGAGGCCCTGATGCGACCAGTGATACGGGGATGAAATCCTTGAGGGGATCGTAAGGTAGCGACTTGTAGAGTGTTGGATTGGTCGCGATGGTTCCGTTGGGTGCCATCAGCAATGTGTAACCATCGGGTGCAGCCCTTGCGGTCGCAACAGCCGCGACCAGTGTGCCGCCGCCTGGCCGATTTTCGACGACGAATGGTTTGCCGAATTTCTCCGATCATCTTTTGAGCGATCAGCCGCGCAAGCAAGTCGGTATATCCGCCCGGTGCGAACGGCACGAGGATTGTGACCGGCCGGGTTGGGTAGTCCTCAGCCGAAGCAAGGGAGATTTGGATCACCGTCGCGGCAAGCAAAGCGAAAACGCATATTAAAAATCGGCTGTGCCACATCATCGCTCTCCGTCTTTGTTTGTTACTCAGTTGCTTCCCGGCACGATCCCGGGTGCAAGGCTCAGAAATGTGTTTGGCTTATCTCGCCGGTTCTTGCGAACCAGACCTCATTTGCGTGCGCACGGATGTGTTGATATACGCGCCGCAGTTGCCTGAGTCGAAATGCATGCCCGGCAAAATAAGGATGAAACGAAAGGCAGAATACCAGCGGCGCGCTCCCGGACTGCACGAGCATTTCGTCAAACTGATCGATCAAAATATCGGCATATTGCTCGGGCGTGACCTGATAGCGATGCATCATTGGAAGATCGTTAGTCGGCCTGACGTATGGTATCGCGAGGATGCGCCCCGCCCGGGTTTTCATCCAGATTGGCTGATCGTCCAGCATCCAATCCATGTGATAGGTAAATCCCGCTTCCTGCAGTAGATCAGGCGTTACGTGGCTTTCGGAAACCCAAGGGCCGAGCCAGCCCGACGGTGCTGCCCGGTTTTGGTTCGAATGGTTTCAACGACTTCATTGATCAGTCGCTCTTTCTTCGTCTTCCGGCATTTGCCCTTGACGTTCTGCATTGGTGCGCCCATGCCCGACGATCTCATCGCCCCGTTTGATGATCGCTTCGGCAATCTGCGGGCATTCATCAAAAATGGCGGTATTCATGAGCATGGATGCGGGAATGTCGAAATCTTCGAGCAATTCGAGCAGCCGCCAAAAGCCCGACCCGGTTGCCGTAATCACGCCAGGAATAGTTTACGACGTCGGGTTGCGGCTGGCCCGCTGCAAGCTCAACTCCGAGCCCTTCGGCGAATGGAAACGCCTCGACATTGACTGCAGTGAAGATTGCGAGCTTTGCGCCCGTTAGGCCAACTGTAGGATTTTCGTTCGGTGATTGGCTGATAGGTGTATCGGTTGTGACTTTTTAGCATCGCGAATTCCTAATTCCGGCCGACTAACAAGTCTAGCCTTGCCGGCAGCGGAGATAATTTGCGCGGCGTGTGTGCCTCGCTATCGATCAATCTCGAAGAAACGGGAAGTACGAAAATGACAAATCGCTACACGCTTCATGGTACGTGGCTTTCGGGGCCGACCTACAAAGTCGCTTTGTTGCTCTCATTGCTGCGAAAAAGGTTCGACTACGTCCATGTCGATTTGCGAACCGGCAAAAACAAAGAACCGGACTACCTTTCGAAAAATCGCTTCGGGCAGGTGCCGTGCCTCGTCGATCGCCAAAACCAATTTGCCATTTGCCAGTCCGGGCTGATCCTTGATTATGTGGCCGGGAGGAGGGACATTTCTTGCCCAGCGCCGCGCTTGAGCGGCTTCGCGCGCGCGAGTGGATCTTGTGGGATTTTGATCGTCTTGTGCCCAACATTTACCGGCCGCGCGCCCGTAAACTTGGATTCCGGCCAGCCGATTCAGCGACACTG
Source organism: uncultured Pseudomonadota bacterium (assembly GCA_963702605.1). Taxonomy (GTDB): domain Bacteria; phylum Pseudomonadota; class Alphaproteobacteria; order Rhizobiales; family Xanthobacteraceae; genus Pseudolabrys. The sequence goes on along the minus strand of CAVPDI010000023.1, from coordinate 47,704 downwards.
CAAATGTATATGAATGATGGGCAGGCTGCGCTGGGGTGCTCGAGGACGAGCTCGGTAAAGACGATGGCTGGCCGGTAAGGATGCCATCGATCGCGGATGTTGATATTTACGGGGTGGTGAGATATGCGCGCGAAGGCGATTTCGATCTATCGACGTACCCGAATGTGAAGGCCTGGATGGCCCGAATTGAAGCCTCCTGGCTATCGTCCGCCGGAAAATTTCTTCCGCAAAAAAGCGCGCAGGATGTGTAGTCGTCGGCGATCGTGGCAACGCCATTTGCATAAGTGCGATCATCAGGAGTCAAGATTTTTGCAGCCGTGATGGCTCGACAATCGCTTCCGCTTCGATTTCGATCAACATGTCAGGATGGGCCAAGCGGCTGACCGCAATTAGCGTGTTGGTCGGCAGAGCGTTGTTGAAATATCGGTAACGTTCCTCGGCAACGGCATAGTAGGCGTCGATATCGCGGACGTAGGTGACCGTTCGCACAATGTCGTCGAGCCTTGCACCGACATATTCGACGCTCGTGTGGATTGCCTGACATACGAGATCCGATCTGCCCGCGAAGATCGCCAACGCCGCCGATCGAGCCATCCGGCTGGATAGATGTCTTTCCCGCCACATAAATGTGGGCGTGGTCGCCGCCGGACACGACGACAACCGGTGTGAACAGATAACGGCCGCGAAGTTGGCGATTGTACAGGCCAGGCGGAGCGATATTGTAACGTTTTAGCATGTGCTCAATAACTTGTTGGCCGCTCGTCGGCGATTAAATTTTGTAAAGTACCGATCGCTTCGACATAGACCTCGCAGACATCGCTGTCGCGCATCCATACTGGAGGTTTCCGCGCATGACCGACGCCTGAGGGTGTACCCGTAAGGATGATGTCTCCTGGTTCGAGTGTGATGCCTTGCGTGATGTAGACAAGCAATTCCCGGACCGGGAACAGCATGTTATCCGTGGTGTCGGATTGCATCTTCTTGCCGTTGAGGCGGCATTCGATTTTCAGCCCTTGAGCACCTGACGGCAGCTCATCCGCGCTTACGAGCCACGGGCCAATCGCACCGGTCCGGTCAAAATTCTTGCCCATGTCCCATTGTGTGGTGCGGCGTTGAAATTCCCGGATGGTTCCTTCGTTTGCGCAGGTATATCCGGCGATACATGCCGAACGCGTGTTCAGGGTTTGAGATTTTTGCCATCGCCGGCCGATAACGAGTGCCAGTTCCGCCTCATAGTCGAAGGTTTCCGAGACCGTCCGGCCTCAGCAATTAGGCTGGACATTATGTGGTGCCAAGCGAGGTCAAGCAGCGCAAGAATACAGTCGGATATTTCGGAATGTTCATCAGCGTAGCGGCCTTCTTTGACATGCTGCATGTAGTTGAGGCCGAGACAAAGAATCTTATTGGGTCGCGCAACCGGCAGACGCGAACTTGAATCTGCGACAGCGCTTGGCGTGCGCTTGCCGGCGCGCGGACGGCGAGTTGCGCGTAGCCCGCTTAAGTCTCCATCTTGTTGCCTTTAGCCAGTCCGCCAAATTGTGCGGGAATTCGATTGTCGACCGCGTTCAGATCGATGACCTCGTCGCCATCGACAAAGCCGATGTGCTCTTCGCTTGGCGTCTTGATGCTGATGATACGCAAGAACGGCACTTCCCCGAGTGGCAGTCAAGCGTGTTTTATCTACTTTTATTTGTCAATCTTATTTTTATCGATTATTTTGTTGGATGCATAAGGGGACCAGAAAAAGTGGCAAATCTTCTCTCACGTTCGCCTGCGGTCCGTACGATCGCATGGCGGCGCTCGCCGACGGCACGTGTATCAGTTGAAGGCATCGACTCAACTTACATTGCCATAAAGTCCGGGCCCGAAATTTTCTCGCGCATGATCAAAGGGCACGAATTCGACGTGTCCGAAATGTCTGCTTCGACGTATCTCAGCGCGCGCACGCGGGGCGACTTTCCGTTCGTTGCAATTCCGGTCTTTCCTTCGAAAGTATTTCGCCACGGCTACATTTTCATCAACAAGAACTCCGGAATTGAGAAGCCAGTCGACCTTGCAGGCCGCAGAGTTGGGACGATGGGGTATGGGCAAACTGCCGCGGTCTGGATTCGCGGCATGCTGCAGGACGATCACGGCGATCGATCTGCGATCGATACGATGGCTCGAGGGAGGCAGTGAAGCGCCGTTTAGCGGGCGGAGCAAAGACTTCAAAATCCCGGCGGGTATCACCATTGAAAAGATCGCTGACAATGTCGCGATGGGCGATCTGCTTGCCCGCGGCGAAATTGACGCGATGCTCGGTGCTCGCCATCCTGTGACATTTGGTAAAAACCCGAATGTGGTTCGGCTCTTTTCAAACTATCGGGCTGCCGAACGGGATTATTTTCAGCGCACGGGTATCTTCCCGATCATGCATACCGTGGTCATGCGGGAGGAGCTCTATCAGGAGGGAACCGTGGATCGCAGCGAGCTTGTTCAAAGCCTTCGAAGATGCGAAAGCCGTCGCCTATCGGGAGATGCGCTTTACCGGGGCGATGCGTTACGCATTGCCTTGGCTCTATCAGGATCTCGACGAGATCGATGAATTGTTCGGCGGTGATCCTTTCGCTTACGGCCTTGCAAAGAACAGCAAGTCCTTGGAGGCCTTAGCGCGATATCTTCAAGAACCAAGGCTTTGTCGACACGGAGATCGCAGTCGACAATATTTTCGCGCCGATCGTTTCAGAATGACGATGCCCTTTCGGGCAAAGTAATTTGCGCATGGAGAAAGTGATCAATATCGACTGTCGCCGGCAGTTCCATGGAGATTACGCTGGTGACGCCGGAACGCGTTGCGCCCATTTCCAGCAGTCATTTTGTGCCATCATCGCGAAGGCGTTGACGAGTTCACCGTCGACGCCGCCAGAAGACTGGCCAAGGGCGGCCTTTTGACGGCGGTACCCAATTTCTACCACCGACGTCCGCGCGACGAGGGATGGCAGATATCCAGGAAAACCATGCAAGACGCCGAAGTCGTCGCCGACTTAAAGGCAACGGCGGATTTTCTGGCAGGCCTTCCGACGTACAGGCGGACAGGATCGGCATTGTCGGCCACTGCATGGGCGGCCGGACGGCGTTCATTGGGGCCGCCACGATTGCGAACCTGAAAGCGGCCGTGATTCTCTACGGAGGCCACCTGTTTAAGACCGAGGGCAAGGGGACCCCGCCACCGATCGAGCTCATCAAGGATATAAAGGCACCCATCCTCGGATTATATGGTGATGCAGGACCATGTCATTCCGCTGGACGAAATCAAACGTGTGATGGCAACCCGCCGACGCGCGCATGTGCGCACGAATTTCACATCTACGAAAATGCGCGGCCACGCGTTCCAGGACTTTTCACGTCCCGATCACTACCGTAAAGAGGCGGCCGAGGATGCCTGGGCACGTGCACTTGCATTTCTCGCTGAGAAGCTTGGTGCCCGGTCAGACAGCCGATCGCCGCTTGCCGAAGCGTCGCGTACCATAACGACGCTGCGTCGCGTACAGTAGCGCCGCAACGTCGTGGAAAGATTTGAAACAGCGTGCGCGCCTTGTGCCGCCACGATCGCAGGTCGGCGAAAACTCAAAACCGTGACTACGAAATCGTCCATTCCTCCGCGCTAACGCCGGCAAGCGCCTGCACGCGCGCCTCATCGGCCGCGAGGGCGGGGGCGGGGCCCGAGTAGACGATGGCGCCGTCGTCGATGACATAGGCGTCGTCGGCGATCTCCAGGCTCATGCGCGCATTCTGCTCGACCAGCAGCACCGATATGCCTTCCGCGCGCATCTGCGCCACGATGCGGAATACTTCGCGTACCACCAGCGGCGCCAGCCCTTGCGACGGCTCGTCGAGAATCAGCAGCTTGGGATTGAGCAGCAGCGCGCGCCCGATCGACAGCATCTCCTGCTCGCCGCCGGACAGCTGACGCCCGCGATTGAGCTTGCGTTCGGCAAGCCGTGGAAAGAGCTCGTAGATCCGCTCGGCCGTCCAGGGGCCGCTGCGCTCGAGCGGGACCATGAGATTCTCGTCAACACTGAGGTTGGCGAAAATCCGCCGGCCTTCCGGAACATACCCGACGCCGAGCGCGGCGATCCGGAAAGTCGGCCAGTGGACAGTCTCGTTCCCGAAGATCGTGACGCGTCCCTCGCGCGGCGGCGTCAATCCCATCAGGCTGCGCAACGTCGTCGACTTGCCGGCGCCATTGCGCCCGAGCAGCGCGGTAATCTTGCCTTCGGCCACCTCAAGGCTCACGCCGTGGAGGATGTGGCTCTTGCCATAATAAGTATGCAGCCCTTCGGCGGTCAGTGCTGCGGTCATGCGGCTTTGCCCAGATAGGCGGCTTGAACGGCCTCGTTACCGGCGATTTCCTGCGGGGTGCCCTCGGCCAGCACGCTGCCCTGGTCAAGCACGGTGATGCGGTCGGCAAGATGGAACACCACGCGCATGTCGTGTTCGATCAGCACTATGGTCAGCTTGCTGTCCTGATGCAGCCGGCGGATAAGCTTGGTGATCTCGTAGGTCTCCTGATCGCCCATGCCCGCGGTCGGCTCATCGAGCAGCAGCAGGCGCGGGCGCAGCGTCAGCGCCATCGCAATTTCTGCCGCGCGCTGATCGCCGTGCGCCAGCTCGCCGACCAGACGATGCGTCTTGGCCTCCAGGCCGGCCAGCTTGAGGATTTCCTGCACCCGCGCGTCGATGCCGGCCTTCTCGGCGGCGTTGATCCACGGCCGCAGGCAATAGCCCTCCGCCACCTCGGCGCCGATCCGTACGTTCTCGTACACCGTCAGCTCGGGAAATATCTCCGTGATCTGGAACGTGCGTGCGATGCCGAGGGCGACTCGCCTGTGCGCGGCCAGCTGGGTGATATCGGACCCCTCGAATTCGATCGTGCCCGCGCTCGGCGGGAAGAAGCCGCTGATCAGATTGAAAAACGTGGTCTTGCCGGCTCCGTTGGGGCCGATGACGGCGCGCAATTCGCCCTTCGGCACACTCAGCGACACGTCACGCACGGCAACCAGGCTGCCGAAGCGTTTCGTGGCGTTTTTGACTTCCAGGACCGTCATGCGTCACCCGTCATGCCGCGCTCTTGCGGCGAATAAAGCCCAGCAGTCCGCGCGGGAAGAACAGCACGACCAGCACGAAAAGGAGCCCGACGAACGACATCCAGTTGATGGTGACGCTCGACAGGTAATCCTGCAGCACGACGAACACTGCCGCGCCGAGCAGCGGCCCCCAGAAGGTGCGCATCCCGCCCATCACGGCCATCATCACGAAATCGCCGGATTGGCTGTAATGCAGCCCTTTCGGGTCGGCGAAATTGTTGACGAGCGCGTAGAGCGCGCCTGCAAAGCCGATAAAAAAGCAAGACAGCGTGAACGCAATCCAGATGTGGCGCTCGACGGGAATGCCCAGAAAGCGGGCGCGTCGCTCGTTTTCGCGAATTGCAATCATGGCGCGGCCGAAGGGCGAGCGAAGAATGACGCCCATCACGCCGACCGCAAGGGCAAAGCAGAACAGCACGAAATAATAGAAATAGTTGGTATTCGTCAGGATATCGATCTGGAAAAATCCGAAATTGAGCGGCTGGCGCGAGAAGCCGCGCAAGCCGTCGTCGCCGCCGGTGAGCGAACTCCATTGGAACGCGATGTAATAAAACACCTGGCCAAAAGCGATCGTCACCATCGCGAAATAGACGCCGCGCCGGCGCACGATCAGCGCACCCAGAAGCCCGCCGGCGACGCCGCCCAGCAGCATCCCGAGCACGAGAGAAAGTGGGGTGCTGGTGGTCAGGAATTTAAGGGCAAGGCCGGTGCCGTAGGCGCCGAGGCCGAAATAGGCGGCGTGGCCAAACGACAGCACGCCAGTGAATCCGAGCAGGAAATTCACCGACATGGCCGCCAGGCCAAGAACAAGGACACGCGTTGCAAGCGCCGTATAGCCGCCGAGGGGCGCCATCCAATACGGCGCAAAGATCAGCGCAAGCCATATAGCCGCGAGCACGATGAGCTTGCGGGTCTGTTCGCCGCTCATGTCATCATGCCTTCTTCGCCAAGCAGGCCGCGCGGCCGGATGAGCAGCACCACCGCCATCAGCACGTACATGATCGCTTCGCTGGCGGCGGGGAAGAACACGGCAGTCAGGCCCGAGGCGACACCGATCAGCAGGCCGCCGAGCAAGGTGCCGGTGAGGCTGCCGACACCGCCGACGATGATGGCGATAAAGCTCGGCATCAGCAGGCCGGTACCCATGGTCGGCTCAAGTCCAAGCTGCCCGGCAGCCAGCACGCCGCTCAATCCTGCGAGAAAAATGCCCGCTGCGAAATTGAGCGATCGCAGCATGCGGACGTTAATGCCGAGCGCGGCGACCGTTTCGAGATCAAGGGTGCCGGCGCGAATGCGCACGCCGAGCCTGGTGTAGCGAAGGAAAATGAAGAGCAGCGCAACCGTGATCACGACGACCGTGACCATGAACAGCCGATAGCCGGTGATGAAAAAGAAATTGTAGCTTAGCGGCGTTGCCAGAAACGCCGGAACGGTGACCGGTTTACCCTGCGCCCCCCAGAAAAAACGGGTGCCGTCCTCGATAATGAATGCAAGGCCGAAGGTCAGCAGCAGGCTGTAAAGCGGATCGCGCCCGTAGAGCGGACGGATCAGGACGCGTTCGACAATGAAGCCGATGACCGCCGTCAAGGGCGGGGCGATCAACAGCCCGCCCCAGAAGCCGACATAGGGCGTGATCGTATAGGCGATATAGCCGCCGATAACGAGAAATCCGCCATGGGCGAAATTGATGACGTTGCTCAGGTTGAGGATGAGCGACAGGCCGAGCGCCATGAGCACGTAGAACGCGCCAATGATGAGCCCATTCGTGATGTTGAAGAGCAGAAGCTGCGTCATGACACACTGGGAAATGAAGGCTCGCGCCCAGCCCGGGAAGCGTGGCGCTTCCCGGGTTAGGCGGTACGAGATGGCGTCAGATCACGCCGGCCACTTCACGGTGCAACCGGTGTCTGCAACCGGCGGCGCAGTCTTGTCGCCGGGGACAACAGAGTCGACCCTGAACAGATCTTCCGGGTCGTCCTTGCCCTTGCTGACAGCTTCACCAATGAAGGACGACGTCATCAGCTGATGATCGCCCTTGCGGTAGTACACTTTGTTGGGTTGCAGCTTGACCTCGGGCGGCAGTTCGAAGTCGCTCAGCGCCTGCGCGAGTTTCACGGCGTCGAGTGATTTCTGCTGGTTGGCGACGTGCGCGAATGTCATGACCGAGGTGTAGCCGAACCAATGGCGCGCCGTCGGGACCTTGCCGCCATTGCGCTTGCGGATATCAGCGACGAATTCCGCGACGTGCGGAACGCCCGGTGCTTCCAGTACCACTCGAACATCCAGATGCCGATGCGTGCCTCCGGCGGCAAGCCGGCGAGCAATTCAAGTTCCTGCTGGGTGCCGGCAACATGGATTTGCTTGTCGAGGCCGAACTGCACGATCTGCTTGAGGCAGTTGATCATGTCCGAGCCCTGCACGAGCAGCAGTAGAACGTCGGGATTTGCCGCGCGTGCCTTGATCAGGTATGCGGAGAAATCCGTTGTACCAAGCGGAGTGAGCTCGTTGCCGGTCACTCGTGCCGCCGAGCTTTTTCAGATTCGCATTGCAGGCCGTCGAAAAGCGTGTGGCCGAACGCGTAGTCCGGCGTTATGAAATGCCATTTCTTGCCGTATTTTTTGAAGAGCAAATCGGAGACCGAATTGGCTTCCATACGCGTCGTGTTGCAGACGCGATAGACGTTCCAGTGGCAGTCGGAGCCGGTGATCGAGTCGGTATGGCCGCCCGAAACGACGTGCAGAACCTTCTTTTCCGCCGTCACTTGAGCGATTGCCGCGGCGATGCCGGAGTTCACGTCGCCGATGATAAAGTTGACATTATCGCGCTCGATCAGCTTGCGGGCCTTCTGCACGCCGGTGCCCACGTCGTTGGCCGAATCCTCGACCAGCAATTCGACCTGCCGGCCCATGACGCCGCCCTTGGCGTTGATCTGATCAACGGCAAGTTTGGCGCCCATGACTTCATTGCCGGCGGGCGCGGCATAGACGCCGGTCAGTGGGTCGACCATTCCCATCTTGATGTTGTCGGCAGCGCGAACGGGAATGACGAAAGGCGAGGCGACCTGCAGTGCGCCGACCGCGGCAGCGCCTTTCAGGAGCGAGCGGCGGTCAGGCACGATGGAATCGAAAGGGTTCTTCATGATGGGTTCTCCCAGGGCTTGTTAGATTGTTATGGGCCGGCCGGTTCGGCTATTCGGTCCGACAAAAGTCAACGATGGCTTGCCCCCCGCGGGATTTAGGTCATAGCGAAACAAATTCCGCAAGGTGGTTATGGCCGGGCGCCCCATCGAGGACACTACCCGCCGACCCATGCGTTTAAGCATCGGGCACATAATCACGGCATATATGGGGATATCGGCGGTAGCCCGCGGTCCGTAGGTGCATCGCCCAAGGCATGAAATGAAAGCTTCTGGCCGCCAGTCTAGCGCTCGTCCGGATGCGTCAACTCCTCAATAAATTCGATCGGGCTCAGCCGCTTGCGCGTGATCTTCAGGTCAAAAACGTCGAACCGATTGTAGTAACCGACAACGTCGTGAAACTGCTTGGGCTCCACACATAAGGCCACGTCGATGTCCTGGTAAAGCAAGCCCTCAGACTCGCAAAGCGTATCGCTGATGATTTCGCCCGATGGTCCGAGAACCATCGAAACGGCCTGCGGACTCTGTTCAAGCGTTTCGCGGGCTTCGCGGCCGATGTCGTGCAAGATATCGAGTGTGTCTTTGTCCAAAAAGGCCGAGGACACCACGTTGAACACCTTCCCCTCAAATGAATGGGCGCCGGCCCGGATGCGGATCGCTGCGGCAAGGTCGTAACGCCCCGGCTCGTTGGAAGGCCGCGTCGGCCAAACCGGCGGGTAAGATGAAACATGTACCTGTTCGCCTTGCGCGATGAGCGAATATCGTGCGAGCGGATTTGTGTTTTCACCGCAGATCAGCATTCCGATTTTGCCGATCGCGGTTTCGGCCACACGCAAGCCGTCGCCATCGCCGTTGCCCAGATCAGCTTTTCGTAGAAAGTCGGCACCAGCTTGCGATGATGGTTGAGCAGGGCGCCGTCTTCACCGATCAGCAGATTGGAATTCCAAAGGCAGCCGACCGAAACCGGTGATCGTTCGCTGATCCCGATCGAGACCGTGATGGCGTGCTCCCGCGCTGTGGCGCAAAGGGCCGACACCTCAGGACCCGGCACTTCAATCGAGTTGGCTGCCATCCGCTTGAAGAATTCGTGGTTCTTGATGGGGGCCTGCACCGGCGCCCACAGCGGAAAGCCGGGCACAAAGGATTCAGGAAATGCGATCAGCCGCGCGCCGGCGCCGGCGGCTTCCGCGATCAATGAACAGGCTTTTTGGACTGTGGCCGGCGCGTCGAGGAAAACGGGAGCGACGTGGGCAGCGCAGGCCTTGAATTTCGGATAGCCGGGCATGTTTCGGATGTGCCGTGGATGATGGCGGCGATGCCATGGCACCGCCGCCACGGATCGTCACACCGGCATCTGCGACAAGTTGTGCCGCAGCGGCATGTTCTTGAGAAGCTCTTCCTTCGGAATTCGCTTCTGCACTTCGAGCTTTCCGTTTTGCACGCGGCTGATGTAGCAGTCGATGATGCCGACGTGGTCTTCCTTGCGGATGATCTTGTCACCTTGCGGATGCGCGAGCGAATTCTTCATCTGCATGCCCTCAAGCGCCTGGATCACGCCTTCGACGTCCTTGCGGCCCTTGTAGCCGGACGCCTCGATCGCCTGCTTGATTGCAAACAAATCTTCCCAGGCCTGCCAGCCATGGCTCTTGTCCATCACCCGCTGGCTGCCGATTTCGCGGGCGTTGACCTCATCCATGCCCATGAGCCTGATGAATTCCTTGTGGTAGGGATCATCCTTGGCCTTGAGCATGCGCGGGAAATTTTCGAAGAAATAAACGCCTTCCGCCGCGCCCTGGATGTCGTCGGGGGCGATCGATTCGATGCTTGCCGACGAGGAGTACATCTTCATCTTCTTGTCGAGACCCATATTTTTCGCCTGCGTGTAGAAGGCCACCGACAGCGAGCCGATAAAGGCCGGCAGCAGGACTTCGGAATCGCCGGGAATCTGCGACAGATAGGGCACGAAGTCCTTGGCATCGAGCGGAATCGGAATGCTGCTGAGTACCTTGCCGCCCGACTTTTCGATGTAGTGCTTGGATTCCTGGTTGGTGCTCTGGCCCCAGGCGTAGTCGGCATAAATGATCGTCCATTTCTTGCCGAAATTCTCCACGCACCAGGGAAGGCTCGCCGCGGCGATCGAGTAGGTGTCGGTGCCGGTCCGGAACGAAAAGCGCGTGCCCTTTGATCCGGTCGCTTCGGTTGCCTCGCCGGTCGAGAAATAGATCGTCTTGAGCTCCGACGCGATCGGGATTGCGGCCAGCATGACGCCGGAATGGACCGAGCCGACGACGAATTCGGCATTGAGCCGCTGGACCAGATTGCGCAGCTTGCGCGCTCCGCTGGCCGGATTCGATTCGGTGTCTTCGGTTGCCAGCTCGACCTTGCGGCCGGCGATACCGCCGCCGTCGTTGATGATCTTGACCGCCGCCTTGGCGGCCTTGTCATGCCAGTATCCCCACGACGAAATCACGCCGGTGAGATCGCAGTGATGACCGATGACGATCGGTCCGGACGCCTGCGCGAAAGCATCCTTCATGAGTGTCAGGTTGGCCGTGCCGGCTGCTGCGCCGCCCGCCAGGGCACATTCGAGAAAACTGCGGCGTGAAAGCTTCTTTGCCATGGTATTACTCCCCTTCCTATTGACTGTTATTGGGACAGCCCGAGGTATCGATGCACGATTTCGGGTTGCGACTTCAGGTCATGTGAGGCACCGGAATAAACGATGGTGCCTTTCTCCATCAGGAACACGCGCGGACATAGCTTGAGCGCGGTTTCCACGTTCTGCTCGACCAGCAGGATCGACACGCCGGCCTGATTGATCCGGTGGATCTCGCGCCGGATCTGCGACACAAGCCGCGGCATGATTCCTTCAGTCGGTTCGTCGAGGATGATCAGCTTCGGCCGCATCATCAGGCACCGCGCGATCGCCAGCATCTGCTGCTCGCCGCCGGAAAGCGTGCTCCCCGCCTGCTTGAGGCGCTCCTTGAGGCGCGGAAAGCAGGAGAACACGTATTCTTCCCGCTCGGGATCGCGCTTGCCGGTAAGTCCGATGCAGAGATTCTCCAGCACGGTCAGCGTGGGGAAAATGCCGCGCCCTTGCGGGACGTAGCCGATGCCCTTGCGCGGGATCAGGTGCGGCGGCAAGCGCGAGAGATCGTCACCATCGAACGCAATGGCGCCATGGCTGCGCGCGACCAGGCCCATGATGCTGCGTAATGTCGTCGTCTTGCCGACGCCGTTTCGGCCAAGCAAGGCGGCCGATTCACCGGGCTTCACTTCGAGGCTGACACCCTGGAGGATATGCAGCTTGCCGATATGCACATGGACGTCCTGGAGGCTAAGCATGCGCGGCCTCCTCGACATAGTCCTCGTCCTCCGGGCGGCCGAGATAGGCTTCGCGTACGCGCTCGTCCGCGGCGATCTCCTCGGCCTTGCCTGATGCGAGCACGGCGCCTTGCGCCATTACCGTGATGTCGTCGGCAATCTCGAATACCACCGGCATGTCGTGCTCGATGATGATGATGTCGATGTTTTTCGCCATGTCGCGGATTTTTTCGACGGCGCGGTCGGTTTCGGCCGGGCTCATGCCGCAGGTCGGCTCGTCGAGCAGCAGCAATTGCGGGTCCGAGATCAGCGCCATCCCGATTTCGAGCAGCGCCACGTCACCGTAAGACAGCGTGCCTGCCGGCCGGCGGGCGAGAGCAGTCAGTCCGGTCTGTTCCAGCGTGCGTTCGACCCGTTGGCGCGCATCGCTGGTCATCGGCTGCGGCGCGGAAGGGGTGCAGCACAGCGGTTGGATGCTGCCCATGTGATCCAGAGGTTGTCGGCGACGCTGAGCTGATTGAATACGCTCTTGATCTGCAGGGTCCGTTTGATGCCGAGCCGGCTGATCTCATGCGGCTTCAGGCCGGTGATATCCTTGCCCCGGAACAGCACACGCCCCGCGCTTGGCGTCAGAAGTCCTGAGATCAGATTGAACAGTGTCGTCTTGCCGGCGCCGTTGGGGCCAATGATGGCGTGCAGACGGCCGCTCGGCAGCGTCAGGCTGAGGTTGTCGACCGCGGTCAGGCCGCCGAAGCGCTTGGTAAGGCTTCTGGTCTCAAGGATCGCCGCGCTCATGGCTCGGTCCTCAAGGTGCTGACGGCAATTGCGTCAGCCGCAGGTTTCTCGCGATTTTCAAGCCAATCGGCCCAGAGCCCGGCTAAGCCTTTCGGCGCAAGCCTCACGACCAGTATCGCCACAAAGCCGACGATGAGCGCGTGGTGCTCCCAATGCGTGGACACCAATTCGCGGATCAGGATGAAAACGCTCGTGCCGATGATCGGCCCGAACAGCGTACCGGCACCGCCGACGATCGCCCAAACCACCGCCTCGCCGGACACTTGATAGAACATGTAGGTGGCCGACGCATAGCGGCCGAAGAATGCAAACAGCGCGCCGGCAACGCCCGCAAGGAAGCCTGCCATCACGAAGGCGACAAGCCGCAACAGGTAGACGTTGAGACCGATCAACGAGGCGCGCACATCGTTGTCGCGGATTGCAAGGAATGCCTTGCCGAGCGGACTGCGCACGACCCGGTGCATCAGGTAAAAGCACAACGCCACGGTCGCGAGGATGAAGAAATACTGGAAGGTCTGGTCGGTGAAGCTCCAGACCGACTTGCCGAAAGTAAATGTCGGCGGCATTGAAAAATTGATGCCGTCGTCGCCGCCGGTCAGCCACTTCATGCTTACCGCCAGGAAGTAGAAGATCAGCGAGAACACGACGGTGATGATGGCGAAATAGTGCCACGTCAGGCGCACGGCCAATACGCCGGACACCAGCGCCATCGCCATGGCGGCAACAATGCCTAATCCAAAGGCGGGCCAGAATGTCAGCCCGAGCTGATCGATGCCAATTCCGACACCGTACATGCCGAAGCCGAAATAGAGCGCCTGGCCGAAGGACAGCAGGCCGACATAGCCGAACAGTAAATTGACGCTCGCTGCGAAAAGAGACCAGATCAGGATCTCGGCGACGAGGTTGACCCAGAAACCGCTGAGCAGCGCAGGGATCATCCAGGGCACCGACAGCATGAAGGCTGCGAAGGCCGCAAAAAGCGCGCGCTCGATGTTGCGGGCGGTCACCTGACAAATCCTCTGAACAGGCCTTGCGGCCGCAGCAGTAGCACCGCGCTCATCAGTACGAGCGAGGCAATGCGCGCGACGGTCGGGTCAGCAACGCTTTGAATGATTCCTTCCATGAATGCGAGCAGGACCGCGGCGGCAGCCGTGCCCGGCAAGTTGCCGAGACCGCCGATGATCACTGCCATGAAGCAGAACGGCAGGATGTCGACCCCGCCACGAAAGTCCACGGTGGTAATCGGCGCCGCTACCGCTCCCCCGAACGCGGCCAGGCCAAAGCCGATCGCGAAGGTGACCATGTAGACGCGCTGCGCCGGAATTCCCATGGCGATCGCGGTGTCACGGTCATGACGCACGGCGCGCATCCACGTGCCGACTTTGGTGTACTGCAGGAAATAGAAGAAACCGGCGAGCGCCGCGATCGACAGGGCGGCGGCAAAGATGCGGTAGATGTCGTACTCGATGCCGAACAGCGGAATAGTGCCGGAAATGGGCGGCAGGATACGGCGCGGAGTCGGCCCGAATACGATGCGCACGCTTTCCTGGAGAATAAGTGACAGGCCGAACGTCGCGACGATCGACAGTGCGGCGGCACCGCGAATTGACTGGATCACCGTGCGCTGGATGAGCGCGCCGAGAATGAAGCCGAAGAGCGGTGCGGTGACAAAGCCGAGCCAGAAGTTCCCGGTGTATTCGAGCGTAAACCAGGCAACCACGGTACCGACCATGAAGAAATCGCCGTGGGCGATATTGATGACATCGAGCAGTCCGAAAATAATCGACAAGCCGAGCGCGATCAGCGCGATGATCAGCCCCCAGATCAGCCCGTTCAGGGCAAGCAGCAGCAACGTATCCATCATTACGCGGCACGATCGGCGTGTACGCCAATCGCTCCCCCTCGATAGTGTCCGACCATCACAGAACCGAAGCAAGACGCGATCACGTCAACCCCCGGTTGGTGTTCGCCACAAAATTTGTCACGGCACCGGCAGGCACCATGTGCCGATCGATGTTGAGTGCTTCCGGTGTGAGACCCAGCGCCAGCCCGACAAGCTGCGGCAGGTGCAAGACCGGCATGTCCAGGTCCTGTTCCAGATCCTTCTCGATTTCACGCTGGAAGCCGTCGAGTACGGTATGGCAAAGCGGGCAGGGTGTGATCATGGCCTGCGCACCACCGGTTTTCGCCGAGAGAATGTGCTGCCCGGTTAGCTTGATCGCGACCTTCTCATCGTGTGCGGCGGTATGAAATCCGCAGCATTCGGTCCGCCCGCTGTATTCTATCGGCCGGCAACCGAGACTCTCCGCAAGCCTTTCCAGCGCGATATTGTTGCGGGAGTCGACGAAGCCGTATCGCGCCGGTGGCCGCGTGATGTGGCATCCGTAGAATGCCGCTACGGAAAGGTCGGTCAATGGATTGACCACCATCTCGCGCAGCCGCGTCATTCCGATGTCTTCGTGCAGGACCCACAGGAAGTGGCTGATCCGGGTTCTGCCGCTATAGCTCAGCCCCTCATCCGCCAAGCGGCCGTTGACCGCCCCTGCGAGCTCGGTATCGCTGACGAAAGCGGCATGCGCATCGAGAAGGTTGAGGGTGCATGTGTTGCAAACCGTCATCAGTGGCATGGATAAGCGCTCAGCCAACGCGAGAATGCGGATGTTCAACGCATAAAACCCGGCGGGATCGATTGCGCGCAATTCGCGCGCGCCGGTACAGGTCGCGGATTCCAGTTGCAGCAGTTCCAGCCCGAGTTTTTCGGCCACCCGATGTGTCGCGACATTGAGCTCAGCGCAGGTACTGCGCGCCGAGCATCCGGGATAGTAGGCGAATTTCATGGCGCTGCTGTCTTTCTATTGAGCAGACGACGTGCCGACGCTGAAGCCGCCGTTCTCACGAATAGGAAAGTTTTGAGTGGATTGATCTTGCCGCGGACAAGCAACCTTAAAATCCGCGGCAAATTGGCGAACGCGCCCAGGCCCTGCACGCGCAAGACCAGTGCGCCCGGATCGACCCTTCCGCGCGCCTCGATAATGGCCCGCAGGGAACGCGCATGGCCGGCCATCGCCGGCACGAGTTCGGCAGCCATTGCTTTGAGCGGTTCGATAACCTGGCTGACGATCGGAATCGCGGCAGGACATGCCTCTTCGCATTTGTAGCAAGAGACACAATTGAATATGCCGGTGAGTGCCAGCGATCGCCGGACCTTATCCGGGCTGTTGCGCGGATCGAGCGCGGTTTGACCAAGCTGAACCAGCGGAGCGGGGCCGGCGAAATCGGTCAGATCGCCAAGCCCGATCACCGGGCAGGCCGAGTAACAGCACATGCAGCCGATGCAATCGAGCGCCTTCGATGCATTTTTCATCTGCTTGTGTGAAAGCGGCTCTGGAAATCCGCTATAGGCCGCATGGCGTTCGATCCACGGCTCAAGCGCGGCGACTTTGTCCTCAACGGGTGCGCGGTCAACGACAAGATCGCGTATGACCGGCAGGTTACGCAGCGGCTCGATCGTCATGGCCGGCTCGACCGCTTCCCAGCATGCAAGGACCTCGCGCCCATTCATCCGAAGCGCGCAGCTGCCGCACATTTTCGATCCGCAGATCCATCGGAAGGCAAGATCGGTCGCTTCGTTTTCCGCGATCCAGTTGAGCGCGTCCAATACGCGCATGTGTTTTCGATAGGGCATCTTGAACGACTGGTAGCGCGCGCCTGCATCGTCGTCGCGTCGGACATGCACCTCGATAGTGTCACCGGCCCCGAGCCGCGTATTGCGCAGCGCCAGCGTGTCGTGGTTCTCGGCCTGGCCAAGTCGGCTGGCGCCTGAAGCGGGTGCGGGCGCAGGCATCACCAGGCGACCTCCAGATTGTCCTTGGTATCGAAATCGGGCCGGAAAAATGGAAGCGCGTAGGGGCGTTGCTCGAAGCGCAGGCTGTTGCCGGATTTGCTGACGACATTGGCAACAAGCCAGTTGATGTTGTCGGTTGCCGGGAAATCCCGCCGGAAGAACGGTCCGCGGCTTTCCTTGCGCTGTAGCGAGGATCGGGCAATCAGTTCACAGGCATCGACCATGTTCACGACATCGATGGCATCGAGCCATTCGAAATTGGCCGTCGGTGTCGCGGTTGGCGATCGCCATATCGGGCAGCAGATCAAGCCGGATCTGCTCGATGTCCTCGATCGCTGACTGCAGGCCGGCGGCGTCCTTTTCAACGCCGACCTTGTTCCACATGATGCCGCGCAACATCTCCTTGAGCTTGATGGGGCTTATCGCGCACCGGAAGAATTTCGCAGCCGTTCGAGCCGCCGCTGTTCAGCGTCCAATTCGGTTGCGGAAAATGGACCACTTGAAAGCCTGTCGAAGTCTCCGGCGATACCGTCGGCGACTACCTTGCCGTCGTAGGTTGCAAGCCCGATCAATCCGTTGCTGTGTCCACCGACGCCGCCTGCAACGTACAGCCCCGGAACCGAGGAGCGCATCGAGGCCGTATCGACGTCGACGCCACCCTGCCGGTAGTGCGAGGTCACGGCAGTTTCGACCAATTGCTGCGGAAATTGCAGCCCGAGCTGGCGGATAGGCTTTTCCGTAAGTTGTGTAGTTATCGACTTCAGCCGCATCGCAATGATCGAAGCCGGCGTAGTAGCCGCCATCGTAGCGCGCCTTGCCTGCGTGCACTTGTTTGGCGAGCGCCTTGAGCTGGACGGTGTAGGGACCAAAGGCAAGCGGATCGTCCTGCTGCTGGTTGAAGAATTCCTCGCCGAGCGAATTGACCATTCGCGCCGACTTCTCCGATCCGAGCATCGGGTTCGGATAAACCTGCATCCGCTGCCAGCATGGCGGATCGGCAATGTCGTTGGTGTGCCACCACTGCATCTCCATGTTCACCAGCGTGGCGCCGGCGCGCCATGCCATCGCAACGCCATCTGCCGACATTTCACGCGTGCCGGTGGATCTTTGATGGAGGCGGTCGGAATAGCCCGTCGCGAGCACAACCGCGCGTGCCTGCACGGCAATGTATTCGCCCGTCATGTAGTTGAGGCAGAACACGCCGCCGACGGCACCGTCAGCGTTGCGCAAAAGCGCTGTAGCGACAGTTTCCTCAAGTTTCGGGATGCCGGCTCGCAGGATCTGCTTGCGCCGCAGATCCATGAACGGCACGCCGGAATTGCCCTGCACATTCGCCGCGATGCTTCGTATCGCGCCCGGACTGGTCACGACGTTGCCGTCGTCGTCGCGCCGGAAATAAAGACCGAGCTCCTC
This sequence comes from uncultured Pseudomonadota bacterium, assembly GCA_963702605.1. GTDB lineage: Bacteria > Pseudomonadota > Alphaproteobacteria > Rhizobiales > Xanthobacteraceae > Pseudolabrys. Next base: position 30,066 of record CAVPDI010000023.1, on the reverse strand, counting down.
GAGTTCCGGATAATAGACCTGCTCGATCCATGTCGCCACATCGCCGCGCCCACTCCTGATCGATCAGGAACTGATTGTGATATTTGATCAGGAATTCAGCGGTGTTGCGGGCGTTTGCTTCACTGTTGGCGAGCGCCCGGCCGGAAATCACCAGATTGCCCGCAAACAGCGAGGCGCCGCTCTTGCCGACAAGGCCTTTGCAAATGATGAGAGGCTTGATGCCGCGCTTGCGCAGATCAAGGGCCGCGTAACAGCCGGCGGCACCGCCGCCTATGATGGCTACATCGGTTGACAGTATTTGCATGCACGGGCTCTGAAAGCCCGCCTAGGTAATCATGCAAATTAGCCAACCCCATTGTGTAATTTTGCACCACCCAGTGTTCAAATGTTGTAGGTTTCCCGGTGGGGAGCTGCCCATGCAGATCAGATCGACGCAAATGGCCTCCAGCGCGGCCCGATGGGACGACTTGAAGGTATTCCTGGAAGTCGCGCGCCAAGGCAGCGTGCATGCGGCCGCCAAACGTCTGAAGCTCGATCATTCCACTGTCTGTCGAAAGATCGGGCGGCTTGAATCGCTGCTTGCCGTGAAACTGTTCGATCGCAGCCGCAAGGGCATCGTGGTCCGTCACGAGGCGAAGGGCCTGCTCAAGCACGTCGAACAGATGGACCGCCATGCGGGGTCGCTGGAAGATGCACTGGCGCGCGGTGATACCGACGCGCAGGTGGTGCGGATCGCCACCATGGAAGGAATAGCAAGCGGTTATCTCGCCCGGTGCCTGCCGGCATTGTCGCAGTTCGGAGAGAATCTGAATATTGAGCTCGTCAGCATTCCACAGGCTGTCGACCTCAATCGGAAGGAAGCCGATATTTTCCTCAGCTTCTTCAATCCGGACGCGCGAGGGCTCAAGAGTTCGCTATTCGGCAAGTTCACGTTGTTTCTCTATTGTTCGAAGGACTATCTCCGGCAACATGGCATGCCGAAGAACCGGAATGATCTCGATCACCACGTTTTTGTCGGCTACATCGAAGATCTGCTCGCCATTCATGCCGTTCGATGGCTCGACGAAGTCGTGAGCGCGCCGACGATGAGCTTCCGCAGCAACAGCGTTATCGCGCAATGCAATGCGGCCGTTTGCGGGCTGGGCATTACCTTGCTGCCGACTTTTGTCGGCACCGGCGTCCCAGGCCTGCAGCGCATATTGGCCGACAAGGTCTCCGTCCAACGGGATGTCTGGGTCTCGGTTCGCACGGAACAAAGCCACCTATCGAGGATCAAATCCGTTACGCAATTCCTCAAGTTCATTTTCGCCCGGGATGAGGATTTTTTGTCGGGTAAAACCGAAAAGCTTGCCGCCTGGAAGTCCTAGCGGTTAATGCGGAAACGGCATGGTTCGTATGGGAACAATGCAATTGCTGCATGTCGCCTCGGTTGCTAGCGTCGGCGTTCGACTTGGGGCAACCGACAAGCAATCAACCGTAGTGGAGGGCCAACATGCGTAAATGGGGACGTCTCGGCTTATGTATCGTCGCCGCGGTTCTGGCGTTTGTGGCAACCGATCAGGCAAGAGCCCAGCAACCAATTCGCATCGGTGTGCTGCTGCCGCTAACCGGGCCATTCGCGAAAAACGGCATCGAGAACTGGGAAGCGATGCAGATCGCGCGCGACATGATCAATGAGCGCGGCGGCGTGAACGGGCGCAAGATCGAGTATGTTAATGGCGACGCGACGAGCCCGGCGGCGGCAATCAGCGAGACCGAGCGGCTGATTACGAAGGAAGGGATCAAGATCACCACGGGCTCATTTGCGTCTCCGCTCGCGATCGCGGTCAGTCAGGCCGCCGAGCGCCAGGGCGTATTTCACTGGGAAACGACGGGCGCGGCCGAAATCATCACGCGTCGCGGCTTCAAGCACACGTTCCAGGTTGGCGCTCCGGCGCGACGCTACGGCCAGGTTGCCGTGGATTTCATCATTGAAGATCTCTCCAAGCGCCTGAAGAAACCTGTCGGAGATCTGCGGATCGCACTGCTCTGGGAAAACCGGGCATTCGGCAAATCCGTCGGCGATGGGATTCGCGCCTACACGGGGCAGAAAAACATCAAGCTCGTCTACGATGAAGGCTATGACCAGTTTTCAACGGACATGACGCCGATCGTGCAGAAGCTCAAGGACGTGAAACCGGATATCGTGATCGCGATCTCTTTCCCCAACGACGCCATTCTTTTCCAGCGCAAGGCGAAAGAACTGGATTTCAATGTCGCCGCCTTTATCGGTGTCAGCGCCGGCTATTCGTCGCCCGACCTCCGCAACTCCATCGGCAGCATGGTTGACGGGATTTTCGTCGCGGACTTCCCGCCGAAGGTCAATCCGAGCGTGCTCAAGCCCGATATTCGCAAGATCGCCGACGAGTTTTACAAGCGCTACGAGGCCAAGATGAAACGTCCCCCTGCCGGTCACGCGGCCGCCGGGTTCTCGGCGATCTGGGCCCTGTTCACGGAAGTCCTTCCCAAGGCGAAGACATTTGAGCCCGACGAGTTGCGCGACATCGCGCTCAAGCTGGATTTGCCGGAAGGCTCACTGGTGAACGGCAGCGGAATAAAATTCACCAACTTTGACTGGGCGGATGATCCGAAAGATGCCGGCCAGAATTTGAGGGCTTCGATCGGGGTCTGGCAGTGGACCGCGAACGGCAACGAAGAGGTGTTTCCTTCCAAGCTCGCCACGCATGCGCCGGTCATGGTGCCGCTGCCTGCATGGAGCAAGCGCTGACCGTTTAGGCTCGCGGGCAGGGCGCCCGCGGGCCTTCATTGGCAGTTCCGCACGCTCATGACGACCCTCGGTCAGCTTGTCCTGTCGGGCATTTTCATCGGCGGCATTTATGCCCTGATGAGCATGGGATTGACGCTGATCTTTGGCGTGCTGCGCATCGTCAATTTTGCGCATGGCGAGTTTCTCATGCTCGCCATGTACGGCGCCTGGGCGATGACGAGGCTGCTGGGTCTCAACCCCTACCTGGCCGCAATTGCAATCGTGCCGGCAATGTTCCTGTTCGGTGCGATCGTGCACCAGCTGATCGTGCGTCGCGCGCTCGACAAGCCGCATCTTGTCGTGGTTTTCGCGACCATGGGGCTCTCGATCTTCATGCAGAACGTCGCGCTCATGGTCATGACGGCCGATCTTTGGGACGTGCCGCCAATTTTCAGCCGTTCGGTGGAAATCGGCCCCTTTTATTTCAAGGCCGAGTTGCTGCTTGGCTTTGCGGTCACGATTGCTTGCACAGCGATCCTGCAGTGGCTTATCCGCACGACCTATCTCGGCAAGGCGATCCGGGCGACTGTGCAGGATGGCGAGGCTGCGATGCTCATGGGCATTCCGGTCCCCCGGATATTCCTCCTCACTTTCGCCGGCGGGTCCGCACTTGTCGGCCTGGCGGCTTGCATCATGATGCCGCTTTTCTCCGTATTTCCGACAGTGGGCCTCAATTTCGTGCTGATCGCCTTTGTGATCGTCGTGCTCGGCGGCATGGGCAGCATCGAAGGCGCATTGCTCGGCGGAATCTGTATCGGGGTCGTGCAGTCGATGAGCAGCTATTATGTCGCTCCCGCCTACGGACAGATGTTTTACTTCATTTTATTTCTGCTCGTGATGGCCTTTCGACCGAATGGATTGCTCGGCCAGAAAGGTTCGGCGACCATCGGTATCAACGATTGAGCCCTGGAATGTCTTTGGCCCCTGCGGACCGGTCAAGAGGCGCGCAACCGCCGCTGCTTTTCCCACGGCGTGGCGCGCGAATTTCAGTTTTTGAAATCGTTCTGTTGCTGATTTGCGTTGTGATCGCGTCGGTCGGCATTCCGCAAAACCTTCAGGATATCGCCGTCCTTACCTTCCTGTGGGCCGGATTGGCGCTGGCGTGGAACATCGCCGGCGGATATGCCGGGTTGATATCGTTCGGCCATGCCGCGTTTTTTGGGGTGGGTGCTTATACGTCCACCATCTTATTCGTTGGCTTCGGGATCACCCCATGGCTCGGCATCTGGTGCAGCGGCCTTTTGAGTGCCGCATTTGGCACAGTGCTGGCGCTGATTTGTGCGCGTCTGCGCGGTCCTTTCTTTATTCTCTCGACGCTCGCTGCGGCAGAAGTCGTCCGCATTGCGGCGCTGAACTGGGCAACGCTGACCGGAGGGCCGGAAGGGCTTTCGATTCCGCCGGTTGCCAGTCTTGCCAACATGGTTTTCGCGTCGAAGGGAACTTATGTCGCTTTGATGCTGGCCTTTTTGCTGGCCGTCTATGCGATTACAAAATGGCTGGAAGGATCGCAGTACGGTTACTACCTCAATTCGGTTCGTGATGATGCGGATGCTGCCAGTGCAGCCGGGGTCAATCCGCTGCTTGTGCGCACCGTCGCCATGGCTCTCAGTGCCGGATTGACCGGCATTGGCGGCTCACTTTTCGCGCAGTACTTTCTATACCTCGATCCGACTTTTATTATTTCGCCGGAAGTTTCGTTTCAGTTTGCGCTTCTTGCCGCGGTCGGCGGTCTTGGTACCGCGGTCGGACCGGTGCTGGGATCCTTTCTGATTACACCGATGTCGGAGTTGCTGCGCTCCTATCTCGGAAATCAGGCAGCCGGCCTGCACCTCGTTATCTACAGCGCGCTCTTGATCGTCGTCATGCTGTACTTCCCCGGCGGAATTGCCGGCGCTCTTGCACGTCTCGCCCGGCGGGGAGGTAGATCGTGACGGCGCTGCTCACACTGGACAAGGTCGGCCGCAAATTCGGCTCGCTCTGGGCGGTGCGTGATGTGAGTTTTTCGGTTGAGCGCGGAGAGCTGCTCGGTCTCATCGGGCCAAACGGCGCGGGAAAAAGCACACTTTATAACCTCATTGCGGGCGCATTGAGCCCCACTAAAGGCGAGATTTCCTTCGACGGCCAAAGCGTAACGGGCTGGAAGTCACATCAGGTCGCGCGCGTCGGCATTGCGCGCACATTCCAGATTCCGAAACCGTATCGGCAGCTTTCAGTGGTTGAAAACGTCATGCTGACGGCTTTCCAGCATGAGCGCTCGGTGCAGCGCGCCCATGCGCTTGCGATGGATACACTCACGGATGTGGGATTGGGTGAGTGCGCCGATGTTCCGGTCTCTACGCTCACGGTCGGTTTGCTGAAGCGTCTCGAGGTGGCGCGGGCACTCGCCATGCGGCCCAAGCTCGTGCTGTTCGACGAGATCATGGCGGGCCTCACGCCAACAGAAGTCGGGACCATGACACGATTTGTCAGCAGCCTCCCGTCCCGCGGAATCACGGTCATCTGGGTCGAGCACGTGCTCTATGCCATCATGAAAACCGCTAGCCGTATCATGGTGCTCAACCGCGGCGAATTGATCGCGAATGGCGAGCCGGCGTCGATCGCGCGCGATCCGGCCGTCGTCAAGGCCTATCTCGGAGAGGAGATGAGCCTTGCTTGAAATCAGGGATCTCAATGCCTCTTACGGGCCGATCCAGGTTTTGCATGGCATCAGCCTGTCACTCAAGGTTGGCGAAATTGTCGGCCTTGTCGGCGCCAATGCTGCCGGCAAGAGCACATTGATGTTCACACTCGCTGGCTTGCGGACGACCTGCACCGGTCAGATTATTTTCGATGGGCAGGCGATCCAGGACTTGCCTGCTTATGATCGCGTGCCTCTCGGCCTGGTGCTTGTGCCGGAACGTCGCCGCCTGTTTCCCTTCATGACGGTGTTGGAAAATCTGCAGGTCGGGGCCTATTCCGCGACAGCGCGCGCTGCCGCCGATGCAACACTCAGGGAGGTGTTCGACCTTCTTCCCGTTCTTGCCGAGCGGCGGAAACAGCCTGCCGGCACGCTCAGCGGCGGCGAACAGCAAATGCTGGCGATCGGCCGGGCATTGATGGCGATGCCGCGGGTTCTTCTGCTCGACGAGCCTACCGAAGGACTGGCACCAATCTATGTGGGCCGTCTGTTTGAACTTATTGCCGATCTCAGACGTAAAGGGATCGCAATCCTCATTGTCGAACAGAATGTGCATCACGTCCTGAAGGCATCGGACCGCGCCTATGTTTTGGAAAACGGGCGCATCGTTCTGGAAGGTCAGGGAGCGACACTGCTCAACGACGAGCAACTCAAGGTCGCCTATCTCGGATTGTGAACATGATCACCGATATTCATCGCCATTTTGTGCCGCCTTCGTTTTTCAATATCGTCAAGTCGTTGCCGGAATACGCGGTGAAAATAAAACGCGAAGAGGCGGATGATGTCGACGTTGACATTCGCGGGATGCATTTTGGCCTGAACAAGACCTTCTTCGATCTGGAACGCCAAATTGCGCGGATGAAAAAGGAAGGTGTCGACCGCGCGATATTGTCTCTCGCGACCCCATTCATCAACTACCATCTCGATGCGGCGATTGCGGTCAGCACGGCGCGGCATTTCAACGACGCAATGGCAATGGCGATCGGCGGACAGGCAGATCGCTTTGGTGCCTGGGCATTCCTGCCCATGCAGGATCCCGTCGCGGCGGCAGAGGAGCTGCGGCGGTGTGTTCGCGAGATGGGTTATGTAGGCGGGCACGTTGCCTCGAATGTGCGCGGCATCTACCTGGATAGTGAGCAGTTCAACCCGATTTACCGGGCCGCTGCCGACCTGAACGTACCGTTATTTGTGCACCCCGCCGATCCGGCCGGCAGGGAACGTACGCGCGAATACGAGCTGACGGTGGTGGCCGGCTATCTGTTCGACAGCACCATCAATATCCTGAAGATGATTTGCTCCGGTTTCCTCGATCGCTGGCCGGGCCTCAAATTGGTCTGCGCGCATACGGGGGCATTCAGTATGGCGCTGCGAGCACGAATGCAGCGCGAAGTGGACACCAACGCGCAGCTGTCCGCGGTTCTCAAGGCCCCGGTCGGCGATTACCTGCGCCGACTCTATTTTGACACCATTTGCTTCGAACCGAAAATCCTCGAATATGCGACGACTGTCGTCCCGGTCGAGCATCTGCTGATGGGAAGCGATGCTCCCTTTCCGCTCGGCGAGCCGGATCCGGTGAACTTCGTGCGGCGTGCGCTGTCGAGCGAGCAGTCGTCCGCCATCTTGAGCCGCAATTTCGACCGGCTGATTGGATCTTGAACGCTGATGGGATGATAGAGATGGAAATTCGCCGCTTGCAGACAGTCAAGGACAGGATCAACTTCGAAGGCGGCGCGCCGGCAATCATACCGGTGACGCGTGTCGCCATTTGCGCGGTCATTGCGAATCCGCTCGCAGGCATCGTAACCGATGACCTCGGCGTTTTGATTCCGTTCGGCGCCGAGCTGGGTGAATGCCTCATAACAGAAGCGGTGAAGGCACTTGGGGCCGCGGTGGTCTCGTACGGTAAAGGTGCGATCGTTGGAACTTCAGGTGACATCGAGCACGCAGCCGCGATCATTCACCCGCGCATGGGAAAACCGATGCGCGACGCTATCGGCGGCGGTCAAGCCATTATTCCGTCCAACGTCAAAATCGGCGCTGCCGGGGCCGCCATCGACATTCCGCTCGGTCACAAGGACGATGTCTGGTCATTCAACGAAATCGACACAATAACGATTTCCGTTTCGGGCGCGCCGAGGCCCGACGAAATAGCGGTTATCGTGGCGGTTGCCGACGGCGGCCGCCCGCGGCCGCGCGTTTCGAAGGCGGGAGCGGTCCCGCCGGCCCGCGCTAATTGAGGTGCTCCATCAGCGCCACCAGGCCCTTGAGGATCTCGGTCGGCGTCGGGGGGCAGCCGCGGATGTGCAGATCGACGGGCACTACGTCCTTGACCCCGCCGCGCTACTGCGTAGCTTTTCGCGAAAGGACCGCCGTCAGCCGCACATGTCCCGATGGCCACCACCCATTTCGGGTCGGGCGTAGCGTTGTATGTTCGCAGCAGCGCCTCACGCATGTTCCTGGTCACAGGGCCCGTCACCGTCAGGATGTCCGCGTGGCGCGGCGAAGCGACGAAGCGCAGGCCGAGGCGTTCAAGATCATAGAATGCGTTGTTGAGCGCGTGAATCTCCAGCTCGCAGCCGTTGCAGGAGCCGGCATCGATGTGCCGGATGGAAAGCGACCGGCCGAGCTTGGCGCGCGCGGCGCGGTCAACGCGCTTCGCCAATCTCCGCAAGCGCAGCCTCATCGGCCGCCGGCGCGGGTTCGGTCAGCGATCCTTGCGATAATACTTTCGAGCAATGTCCTGCGCATGCTTCGCTCTACAGGTCGTGGCCCGAATACGAGCAGTTGAACGATTTGTTGCAGAGCGGAAAGTCGGCCACGATGTTACCCTCGATCGCAGCCTCCAGCAGCGGCCATTGGAACCAGGACGGGTCGCGCAGGTGACAGCGCTCGATGCGCCCTCCGCCGTCGAGTTCGAGCCAGACCATCACGTCGCCGCGGAAGGCTTCGACAAGGGCGATACCCTCGCGCGTCTCGCTGCTGGCGATACGTCGCGCATGATGGCGTCCCGCCGGCAGCGCGGCCGAGGATCTGCTCGATCAACGACAGGCTCTGCTCAACCTCGCGAATGCGGATCCAGACGCGGGCATTGACGTCGCCGGCTTCGAGGACCGGAACGTCGAACGTGAGCCCGTCGTAGGGCGCGTAGGCGAGCGTCGCGGCGCGCATCGAAGGCGCGGCCGGAAGCGCGCCCGACATAGCCGCCGGAGCCGAATTGACGTGCGAGATCCGGCTTCACAATGCCGGTGCGTGACCGTGCGGTCCTGCAGCGACGCCGTGTTGTCGTAGAGCTCGACAAGCGCGGGAAACACGCGCCGTACCTCGCGCGAGCAAGCGCTGCGATCGCCGCGCAGCCCGTCCGGCGCGATGTCCGCGTGACGCCGCCCGGGCACGATCGCATCCATCATCAGACGGTGGCCGAAAGCGGCGCCGGCCGCGCGCAACGTGCGCTCGCGCAGAATGCCGCATTGCGCGTGCATCAGCGCGAAGGAGGCGTCGTTGCAGATCGCGCCGATGTCGCCGAAATGATTGGCGAGGCGCTCGAGCTCGGCCATCAACGCGCGCAAATAAACGCGCGCGCGGCGGAATCTCGATCTGCAGCGCGGCTTCGGCCGCGCGCGCGAACGCGAACGCATAGGCGACCGTGCTGTCGCCCGAGGTGCGTCCGGCGAGCTTGCGCCGCTCGTCGAGCGTCGGCGCCCGCCATCAGCCACTCGATGCCCTTGTGCACCTAGCCGAGCCGCTGCTCCAGCCGCACCACGTTCTCGCCGTTGGCGGTGAAGCGGAAATGGCCGGGCTCGATGATGCCGGCATGCACCGGTCCGACCGGAATCTGATGCAGGCCCTCGCCCTCGGCCGGCAGGAAGGTGTACGGCTCGCGGCTCGCGTGCGCCGGCGCTCTGTCGCCGAGCGGATGCGCGCACGGCCCAAACGTCCGTGATCGAGCCACGGCCGCCGATCGGCGTGCCGACGGCTTCGAGGCCGAACAGATCGCGGATCGCGCGTTCGAGCCGGATCGCCGGCGGATGGACGCGCCGGCGACGGCGAGGATACTCGCCGTCCTGGCGACGCAAGCTGACACGACCGCAAGCTCGCCTGAGCTCTCGTCGCAGGAGCGCCATGTGCACGCGCGCGCGTCCCCCCAAAGGCCGAGCAGCGTGCAACGGCCTCGCGCAGCGCCTCGATCGCGCTTGCGCCAGCCCTCATCGTCGACGACGGCGCGCGGCCACGGCCGATGGTGCGGCCGAGCTGTCGCCCGCGTGAGCATGTATCGAGCATGCGCATCGCCTATCCCAAGAGCCTTGCGACGTGCTGAAACCATGTCACCAGGGCGGCGGCATGTAAATGCCGGCCATAAGCACCAGCGCCAGATGCGCAAACATCGGCACATACGAAGCGTCCGCCGGCGCGGTAGCTGCCCGCGGCTCACCGAATGCAATGCCGTTGAGCCGCAAAAACAAAGCGCCGAGCGCAACCAGGATCCCGAGCGCGAGAACGGTCGCGAGCCATGGCGCGCGCGCGAAGGTGGAACTCACGACCAGAAACTCGCTCATGAAGATCCCGAGCGGCGGCAGTCCGGCGATCGCGACGACGCCGAGCACGAGCCCCCAGCCGAGAACCGGATGGGTTACCGTCAGCCCGCCCATGTCGGCGATTTTCTGCGTGCCTTTGACCTGCGCGATATGGCCGACAGCGAAAAAGATCGCCGACTTGGTGAGCTAGTGCATGGTCATGTGCAGCAGGCCGGCGAAATTCGCGAGCGAGCCACCCATGCCGAAGGCGAAAACGATGATGCCCATGTGCTCGATGGACGAGTAGGCGAACATGCGCTTGATGTCGCGCCGGCGGTAAAGCATGAAAGCGGCGAACACGCAGGAAATAAGGCCCATGATCACCATCAGCGGCCCGGGCGCGAGCGCCGCCGGGTTGAGCGGCGAGCAGCATCTTGAAGCGCAACAGCGCGTAGAGCGCGACATTGAGAAGCAGGCCGGAAAGCACGGCAGAAATCGGCGTAGGACCCTCGGCATGCGCATCGGGCAGCCACGCGTGCAGCGGCGCAAGCCCGACCTTGGTTCCGTAGCCGAGCAGCAGGAAGACGAACGCAACATTGAGTAGCGCCGGATCGAACTTCGCGGCGCGAGTCATCAGCACGGTCCACACCATGGCGTCGGCGCCTTCGCCAATGACCGGCCGTGCCGCCATGTACACCAGAATCGTGCCGAAAAGCGCGAGCGCGATGCCGACGCTGCCGAGGATGAAGTATTTCCATGCCGCCTCGAGCGCCTCGTGCGTACGGTAAATGCCGACCATCAATACGGTGGTCAGCGTCGCCATCTCGATTGCGACCCACATGAGGCCGATATTGTTGGCAACCAGCGCGAGGTTCATCGCGAACATCAGCACCTGATACATGGCATGATAGAAGCGCACGAAAGTCGGCGTCAGCCGGCCGATCTCGATCTCATGCCCGATGTAACTCGCGCTGAACACGCTGGTCGTAAAACCGACGAATGTCGTCAGAACGATGAAGACCTTGTTGAGGTCGTCGACCAGCAGATAGGGGCCGGAGCGCGGCTCGATGAAGAACAGCGATACCGCCGTCAGGAATGTCAGCAGCGCTGCAAATACGTTCAGGCGCGCGCCGAGACGATAGCTGGGCAGGGCCGCAAGGAGGACGGCTGCAGCAGCAGGAATTCAGCAAAACGCCCGCGAGTGCATCGATGATCATCGCTGCTCCCCACGGAACCGGTCGAGAGCCTGCAGATCGACCGTGTCAAACCGTTCGCGGATGCGGAAGAGAAAAATGCCGATGACGATGAACGCGATCAGCACAGAGAAAGCGACGCTGATCTCGACCACCAGCGGCATGCCCTTGGCGCCGGTGGCTGCGAGCACGAGCCCGTTTTCCAGTGACATGAATCCGATCACCTGGCTTACGGCGTTACGCCTGGTCACCATCATCAGCAGACCGAGCAGCACGACGGAGAGGGCAAAGGCGAGATCCTCGCGAGCGAGCGGATCTGCCTCGGTCGTGACCCGCAGCATCACCACCATCGAAAGCGCAACAAGCCCCATGCCGAGCAGCATGGCGGGACCGACGCCGACGACTGTTTCGATCTCGCGGTGGATTCCGAGGCGCACGATGATGCGATGGAGCGCCGTCGGAATCACGATGGCCTTGAACACGAGCGCAATCAGAGCCGTAAGATAAAGATGCGGTGCGTCCTGGACGAAGGCCTGCCACGCGACAGACGCGGCCAGCACCAGCGGCATGCAGCGCAAACAGGTTAAGAAGCGCATAGAGGCGGTCCTGGTAGAGCTGCATGAAGCTCAGCAGGACCAGAAGTCCCGCCAGCAGATGCGCTATATCGAATTGCAGGCCGCTCATCAGAAGCTCCTCGATACGAACCGCAGCAGTGTGGCGAGGAGCGCCAGCATGAGGGCCGCGCCAAGAAATTCCGGCACCCGGAACACCCGCATTTTTGCGATCGACGTTTCGAACACCGCCAGGAGCAAACCGCCGGCCGCAAGTTTGGCGATATAGACCGCGATGCCGAGTGCAATCTCGACGGGCGCTGCGATGGGCCCGGCAATGCCCCAGGGCGTAAAAAGGCAACAGATCAGCGAGAGGTAGAGTAGCAGCTTGAGCTCGGAAGCAAGATCGATCAGCGCCAGATGGCGGCCCGAATATTCCAGCACCATCGCTTCATGCACCATGGTAAGTTCGAGATGGGTCGCCGGATTATCGATCGGGATGCGGGCGTTTTCGGCGATGCCCACCATGATCAGCGCGAGCAAGGCAAGGCCGAGCGAAACGCGCAGCCCGATTTCACCGGAGGCCATGAAGGCGGCCATGGTTGTGAGCTGTGTCGACCCCGCGATAAGCGCGAGGGTGAACATGATCATCAGCATTGCGGGTTCGGCGAGCGATGCGATCATGACCTCGCGACTTGAGCCGATGCCGCCGAAGCTGGTACCGACGTCGAGCCCGGCGAGCGCGAGAAAAAATCGCGCACTGCCAAGCAGGGCGATCAGCGCAATCAAATCGGCTGACCAGGAGAACAGCAATCCGCCGCGAAATGTCGGGACCAGCGACGCCGCAACCCAGGTGCCGGCAAAGACGATGTAAGGAATGACGCGGAACAGCCACGACGCGCTGTTCGCGAGCACGACCTCTTTTCGCATCAGCCGGATGAGGTCCCGATAGGGTTGGAGCAACGGCGGCCCTTGCCGGCGCAGGAGGCGGGCTTTCGCCTTTCGCACGAAACCCGTGAGCAGCGGCGACAGCAGCAGCACGAGCAACATTTGCGCTCCCTGGAACGCGAAATCGCGGATCAAGGCCATATCGCAAGCACCAAAAGAAGCAGAACGAGCGCCGCGAATACCAGCGTCAGATAGCGGCGGATTGTGAGAAACTGCAGAACGTTCATTCGCTCTGCGGCGTAGCCGATGAAGGCGGCAACCGGCGCATAGAGGACGTCCCAGATTACATCGTGCAGCTCGACAGTAAGACGCGCCGGCGCCGTCGAACCCGGGGCAGGCATTTCGCCGATCTCGCGCGCGCGGAAGACGGTGGTGCCGAATACGCGCCGGATCGGCTGAGCAAAACTCGATGCGGTGTATTGCGTCGCGGGACTCGCCACCGGGAAGCCGCAGTCCCAGGCTGGTCCGCGCCGCATTTTATCGGACGCCAGCCGATGGATTGCGAACGCTGCGAGGGAGCCGGAGAGCATGACGAAGACAAAGACAAGCAGCCCGTTATAAGAACTGCGGCTTTCCGCAATCGGCACAATGGTCAGCCAGTCAAGCCCGGTTTGACGGGGCATGCTTACGCCAACAAGCGCAGTGGTGACCGGCCCGAGCGCGTCAATGAAAATTCCCGGAAGGATACCGGCGACAAAGCACACTGCGGACAGAAAAAACATCGCCGCAAGCGAATTTCTATCGGTCTCCGATGCATCCGCGGCGACAGGTGTGCGCGGACGGCCGAGGAAGCTCACGCCGAAGGCTTTCACGAAACAGGCCGCGGCGAGCGCGGCGGAAAGCGCGAGCAGGGCGCCGACGGCCGGCACAAGTAATTTCAGCCCCCATGACGGAAGCTGTGGACTGAGCAGAATTGCCTGGAATGTAAGCCATTCCGACACGAAGCCGTTAAGCGGGGGGAGCGCCGAGATCGCAACACAGCCGACAAGAAATACGAACGCCGTTTGCGGCATGCGATGGATGAGGCCGCCAAGATGCTCCATGTCCCGCTCGCCGGTAGCATTGAGTACCGCGCCGGCACCGAAAAAGAGAAGGCTTTTGAACAGCGAGTGATTGAAGACGTGAAACAATGCCGCAGTCAGCGCGAGCGCGGCAGCAAATGACATGCCGTATGCCTTGAAGGCGAGGGCGAGGCCCAGACCGATATAGATGATCCCGATATTCTCGACCGTATGGTAGGCAAGCAGGCGCTTGAGATCATGTTGCATCAGCGCGTACAGCACACCCATGACCGCAGTTAGCGCGCCGACGGCAAGCACCAGCATGCTCCACCACCACTCAGGCGTACCGAGCAGGTCGAATACAATCCGGATGAACCCGTAGATGGCGACCTTTGTCATCACGCCGCTCATCAGTGCGGAGACGTGGCTGGGTGCTGCAGGATGTGCGAGCGGCAACCATGCATGCAGAGGAACGACACCGGCTTTTGATCCGGCGCCTACGACGGCAAGTATCAATACGAGCGCGGCCAATCCGGGTGTGGGGTGTGACACGCGGACCGCGTCGAACAGGTAATCCCCGTTCACGCCCGCCAGCAGACCGAAGGCCAGCAGCAGTGCGAGCGTACCGAAACTCGCCATCAGCAAATATACATATCCCGCGCGCAGGTTCTCACGCTCCCGATGGTGCGCGACCACAAGCGCCCAGGATGTGAGCGACATGAATTCCCACGACACAAGAAAGCTGAATGCATCGTCGGCGATCACGACGAGATTCATCGCCGCAAGATAAGCCGGGTAAAACGGGAGCACGCGTTCGGGTGCATGTTCATGCCGGCCGTAGCCGAGCGCAAACAGGCTGGCGGCGGCACCGCCGACATTGACCACCACGAGAAAGAACGCTGACAAGGCATCGATGTGGAAATGCGCACCGAGCCATGGCAGGCCGAGCGGCAATACCACTGCCGGCGCTTCGGCATGATCGAAGAGGCGGAGCAGCGCCAGAACCGATAGGGTCAGTGTAAGGACAAGGCATGCGCCATATACGATCGCACTGCCGCCGCGCCGAGCGCGCCAGCGCGACTGCGATCGGCGCGAATGCGATCAACGCCCCCACGCTGTAGAGCGTGTAGGTGACAGTCATTGCGGCGGTCCTTTGAGCCGCACGCCGCGCCCGCCGGAACTGCTTGTTGCGCCTTCGCCGATCAGTTCAATCCCGCCGGCAGCGAGTGCATCGACCAGCTTCATGAGCGAGTCGACATTTCCGCGGACAACCCCGTCCGAGGCTTCCATACGCTGAATTGTCGGCAGTGAGAGGCCCGAGCGTTGGGCGAGCCCGCGCTGGTCGATGCCCAGCAGCGCTCGCGCGGCTCGCAATTGCCCTGCAGTGATCATGGCAGTGATAGCGGGTCTGAAAGGCCAGAAATTGTTTATAACGTTTTAAACATCTATAGTGATGTGTCAAGCATCAAAAATAGGCTTTTCTCCCAGCCATGAAGCAATACGCAAACTCCGTCGGCGAAAATGTGCGCCGGCGCGAATAGCTTTTCAAAAACCGGGCAGAGGGCGATTCGCGGTCCAATGCTCGCACTTATGCTCGCACCCATGCCCGCTGGGCATCACCAGACGTAACGCCAGCCGAGCAAAAGAACGACCAGCACGCCCGCGCCCAGCAATGTCATCTGGCCCACGGCACTGCCAAAAAAGCCATGGTGATCATGGCCACTTTGCATTGTCATTGGCGGCCTCCTGTCCTTGCTTCGATCGTCTCGACGTGGCCGCATTGCTCGCATCGATATGTCCACAATTCCGGTAACGGCCCGGCTTTCGGGGAAATGAAAACGATCTTCATCGGCTTTCCTTCGCAGGAGCAAACCGGCGCGAATTGTGTGGCGATCTGATTTGAGCGTTCCGCGGCCATGAAAAATAGTCACGCAAGTCATCGCTTGAGAAAACTAAGGAGCTTCCCTTAAGGACGTCTGCGCCATCACGCGAGACTGACGGCAATTGGGGCGGCTGGGTCAGGGCCGGCAATGGGTCGCGAAGCGCGGACAATTTGTCGCTTTTGAACCAGCGGATCTATTGCCGGCGTGGAGTGCGTAAATTCGCCCGCAAAGACGGGTCTTGCCGTACTCGTCTTGCCGCGCGACTATGGCCATAGTGACAGGTGGCTTCGGCCGTATGACATCTTCGCGCAGAATGACAAACGATTTGGGAGGGTGTATGCGTAAATTTCCGAAATTTGCGGCACTGGGTCTCGCCGCACTCATCTTCGGCGCTCTGACGGCCGGTGCAGATGCCAAGGACAAAGTGAAAGTTGGCTTCATCGGCCCGCTCACTGGCGGTGTGTCCGTTAACGGACTCGGCGGCCGTAACTCGGCCGACCTCGCCGTGCGGCTCCGCAATGCAGACCCGAAGGCCAAATATGAATACGAAATGGTCGTACTTGACGACGAGTGCAAGCCGAACGTCGCAGTGCAGGTCGCGACGAAGATGGCGGCCGACAAGGACATCATTGCCGGCGCGACGCATTATTGCTCTGCAACGGCGATCGCCACAGTCGACGTCTATCACAAGTTCGGTTTTCCGGTGATCGTATGGGGAGCCGTGCTGCCGGATATCACCTATCGCAACAAGTATGACGAGATACACCGCGTCAACGGCACGATGATCAATCAGAACGATGCCAATGCCGAGCTTATTTCAAGGCTGGGCTATAAGACGGTGGCAGTCATCCACGACACGACCGACTACGGCAAAGGACACAACGAATATTTCAGCAAGGCGCTGGAAAAAATAGGGAAGGCCAAGATCATCGGCACGTTCGGTGTGACAGCCGAGCAGCAGGATTTCACCGCCGAGCTTACCAAGATCAAGGCGCTCAATCCCGACGTCATCTATTTCGGCGGGCTCACGCCGATCGGCGTCCGCATCCGCTCACAGATGGACAAGCTCGGTATCAAGGCCGTGTTCGACGGGACTTCGGGCATCGTATCTGATGCCTACATTCAGGGTCTTGGCCCGCTGGCCGAGGGCACGCTCGCGTTCCGCGAGGGGGCGCCGACCGAAAAGCTGCCCGGCGGAAAATTCTTCATGGAGAAATACAACGCGCAGAAATACGACAATCCGCCGGAGGCTTATGGCGCTTTCGCTTATGCCGCGATGAACATGATTCTCGATTCAATCGAGAAGGTCGGGCCTGATCGCAAAAGGGTCATTGCGGATCTCGGTAACGTCAAGGATCGCGACTCGATTGTCGGCAAGATCACATTCGACGATCACGGCCAGAACACGGTGGCCGTCATCACGAAGTATGTCGTTCAGGATGGAAAATTCGTCGAATGGGACGATAGCGAGTATGCCAGCGGCAAGCGCAAGCTGCCGGGGCAAAAGTAACCCGACGAGAAAGCGGGGCCGCGCGCCGGCGGCCCCGCACTTCTCAACGCTGGGCAGGTTTCCCTGACATGATTCCCTGACATGATTTCCTGACATGGACGCAGGCCTGTTCGCCCAGTACGTCATGAACGGGCTCATGCTCGGCATGATGTACGCCTTGGTGGCCGTCGGGTTCACGCTGTTTTTCGGCGTTCTCGACGTGATAAAATTCTCCCATGGCGATGTACTGACCGTCGGTGCGTTTATCGCGCTGGCGACCTATGCCGGCCTGCACGCCCTTGGCGTCAATTCGAGCTGGTTTGATCTTTTTGTCATGCTTGCGGTCGCGACGCTTGCAATGGCACTGCTCGGTATGGGGATCGCGCGGTATCTCGTTATGCCGCTGCGCTCGGCGCCGGCACTTAACACTCTGTTGATCACGCTGATGCTGGGCACGGTCTTGCGCGAAAGCGTGCGGCTGTTTTATCCGCAGGGCGCCAACCCCAAGCCATTTCCGGCGCTGTTGCCGCGCGCCTCTTTCGACTTCGGCGATTTCAACCTTCGGCTCGACAATGTCCTGATGCTGACCGCCGGTGTTCTGGTGATCGCCGGCATTCAATATCTGCTCAACCGGACCAAGCTCGGGCTTGCCATCCGGGCGGTCGCGCAGGACGAAGAAACCGCCCGGACCATGGGCATCAATTTCACCGCTATCGTCCTGGTGACATTCGCCATTGGCTCTGCGCTCGCCGCCGTCGCGGGCGTGATGAACGGGCTCTATTACAACGAGATCAATTTCGGCATCGGTCTCTATCTCGGGGTCATCGGTTTTTCCGCCGCCATCATCGGCGGTCTTGGCAGCATCTATGGCGCTATCCTGGGCGGCTTCCTCTTTGCCGGCCTGCAGACGATCGGCACCGTGCTGCTTCCCTTTGCCAGTGCATACAAGGATGTTTTTGCCTTCGCCGTCGTCATCGTCATCATGGCATGGCGGCCGACCGGGCTCATCCGGGAAAAAATCAGTGAGCGAGTCTAGGCCGGTGTCAGCAAAACGAGAAATTGCAGTATGGCCCGGCGCCATCGCTCTTGCGCTGGCCACGGCCTATCTCATCGCGTTGCTTGGAGCCGAAAAGCAGGGCGTGATCATCGCGTTGCTCACCGCCGGGATCATTTTTGTCGTCGCGGCGGCATCATTCGGCCTCACAGGGATTGCGAGCGAGTCCTTCAATAGCCACGAAGATGCAATGGCAGTGCTTGCGGTCGGCGGCGCATTGGCGATAGCGGCATTCTTTCACGATAACCATTTCGTTCTTTTGCTGGTCACAACCGTGCTGCTCTATTCGGTGGCGACGCTGGGACTCAACGTTCAATTCGGCTTTGCGGGTGTGCTCAATTTTGCCGGCGCGTCCTTTTTCGGGATCGGCGCCTATACGTCGGCCGTGCTCAATGCGCAGACCGCGATGCCCCACCTGCTCGTGCTGTTGTGCGGCGGGCTATTGGCGGCTCTTGCGGGCTCGGTCCTGCTGCTGCCGGTGCTGCGAACGCGCGGTCATTACGCGGCGGTGGTGACGATCGCCTTTGCCCTGCTGTTGAAAACATTCCTGGAAGTCAATGACGTGCTCGGCGGACCCCAGGGAATGCAGGTCAAGGGCATGCGCATTCTCGGCTGGTCGTTCAACGACAACATCGAGATCGGCGGCATCTCGTTGTCGTTCTATATGAACTATTTCGTGCTCAGTCTGCTTCTTCTTGTTGTTACGTTTGTTCTGGTACGCCGGCTTGAGCGCTCGTGGGTCGGCCTGAATTTCGACGCCTTGCGCCTCGACGAGACCGCCGCCGGCTGCTTCGGCATCGATGTCGCGCGCTGGAAGATTACCGCCTTCCTCATCGGAAATTTTCTCATCGGCGTCGCCGGCGCGCTTTTCGGCATGGTTGGCGGGTTTGTCGCGCCCAACAATTACACATTCGCCGACTCGCTCATCCTCGTCTCGATTCTGCTTCTGGGCGGCATCGGCAATCCGTGGGGTCTGGTCGTTGCCACGATCATTGTGGTCGTTCTCCCCGAGAAACTGCAGACCATCCAGGAATATCGCTTCCTGCTTTACGCGCTGATGGTCATCGCGGTGCTCTTGTTCAGGCCGGAAGGATTGTTGCCGCGCCCGGTGCGCCGCTATTTCCCCGGGTGGCGGCCATGACAGCAATGACATCGACGATGATCTCGATGCTTGAAGCGCGCGGCCTGACCAAGCATTTCGGCGGTGTCCGCGCGCTCGATGGCCTTGATCTGAACGTTGCGCGCGATGAAATCCTGGGGTTGATCGGGCCCAACGGTTCGGGAAAGACAACCTTTTTCAACGTCATCACGGGCATCTATGGCCTTGATGCCGGACGGGTCATGTTCGATGGTGCCGACATCACCAATGCGAGCGGGCGTGCGGTCTATCACGCCGGCATGTCGCGGACCTTCCAGCGCTCGCGCCTTTCTCTGCCCTTGTCGATTTTCGACAACATCATGATCGGCAACCACAAGCGCCTCAGGCAGGGCCTCTGGTTCAATCTGGTCAGGCGCGGCGATTTCAAACGCGAGTTTGAGCGCAGTTATGCCGAGGCGCGTGCGCTCGTTGAAGTGTTCGAGCCCGCGCTGGCCGACCGGATGTTCGAGTCTGTCGCGGGCCTGCCGATGATTGACCGGCGCCGCATAGAAATATGCCGGGCGCTCATCAGCGCTCCCAAATTATTGCTTCTCGACGAGCCCTCGGCCGGCATGACGCATGACGAAACAGCGGAATTGATGAACGACATTCTGCTGGTTCGCGAGCGAAACAGGCACCTCGCGATCATCATCGTCGAACACGAGATGGGAGTGATCGAACGCATCACGGACCGGTGCGTCGTGCTCAATTTCGGCCGCAAGATCGCGGAAGGACCGTATCGCGCTGTTGCCGCGGACGCGCAGGTTCAAGAAGCCTATCTTGGAGCCGCATGATGGCGGGCATCCTTGAGATCGAAAACGTTTACACCGCGTACGACAAGGCCGACGTACTCCAGGGCGTGTCGCTGAGCGTGGAGGCCGGGCGCATCACCTGCCTGCTTGGCTCGAATGGCTCCGGAAAAACGACGCTGGTGCGTTCGATCCTCGGTTTGACACCGGCGCGCGCCGGTCGCATCATTTTCAGCGGTATCGACATCACACGGCTGCCGACCCACAAGATCGTCGCGGCCGGAATCGCCTGCATACCCGAGGGGCGAAAGGTGTTTCCCAAGCTTACCGTCGAGGAAAATCTGCGGGTTGGGGCGTACAGCGAGCGATCGGACAGGGCGACCTCGGCGCGGCTCGCCGACATCCTGCAAACGTTTCCGCGCCTTGCCGAACGGCGCACGCAGCTCGCCGGGACGATGTCTGGCGGCGAACAGGCGATGATATCGATCGGCCGCGGATTGATGTGCGCGCCCAGGCTTTTGCTTATCGACGAACCGTCACTTGGGCTGTCGCCGCGCTTGGTAAAAGAGAATTTCAACATCATCCGCAATATCAACGAGCGCGGTGTTACAGTGCTCCTGGTTGAACAAAATGTGCATCAGACGCTTGCGATATCCCATCACGGGTTTGTTCTGTCGAAAGGCCGCGTGGCGGCGAGCGGCGTGCCGGCCGAACTTGCCGCGCGTGACGAGGTGCGCGATGCGTATTTTGGTTGAGCCATGCTATCACCCGTCGAACTGACCCAGAATCTCGTCCGATTCAACACGATCAATCCGCCGGGCGCCGAGCGCGCCTGTGCCGAGAAACTCGCGGGTCTGCTCCAGGATGCGGGTTTTGCGATTGAACTGCGCCCATTCGGCGAAGGCCGCGCGCAGCTGGTCGCCCATATCGGGGGTGCAAGTCATAAATTGCCGATCGGCTTTACCGGCCACCTCGATACCGTGCCGCTTGGCGCGCAGCCCTGGTCGGTCGAACCGCTGGCTGGCGCAATCGTTGACGGAAAGCTCTATGGCCGCGGATCGTCCGATATGAAAAGCGGCGTCGCGGCGTTTGTTGCCGCTTGCGTTGGGCTGGCCGACAGTCTTGTCGAGACGGCCGGGGTCGTATTGATCATTACGGCGGGCGAGGAAACCGGCTGTTCGGGTGCCGATGCGCTCGTGCGTGGCAAGCCGCAGCTCCCGCCTGTCGGCGCGCTGGTGGTGGCGGAACCGACCGGTAACCGGCCGCTCGTCGGCCATAAAGGCGCGCTGTGGCTCGAAGCAGTCACCAAAGGGCTCACGGCACATGGTTCGATGCCGGAGGAGGGCGTCAACGCGGTGTATCGGGCGGCACGCGCTGTCACCGCGTTGCAGGAATTCGATTTCAATGTCGCCCGCCACAATGTCCTTGGAGCGCCGACGCTCAATGTCGGCACGCTAAATGGCGGTCTTAATATCAATTCGGTGCCGGATCGCGCGGTCATTGGAATCGACATCCGTACAATTCCGGGTCAAAGCCATGCCAAAATCCGCGATGAACTGACGAGCTATCTTGGCGCGGACGTCACGCTCGGCACGCTGCTCGATGCGCAAAGTGTTTGGACAGACCCTAACAACGCGTGGATCCAGAGCGTCATGCGAAATGCGCGCGAGATTGCCGGAGTTGACACGGCGATTGGCGGCGCACCGTATTTCACTGATGCTTCGGTCTTGACTCCCGCCCTTGGTTCGCCGCCGACCGCAATTATCGGCCCCGGCGAATTGACGCTGGCGCATCAGACTGATGAATACTGTTTCGTATCGCGCCTGGACCATGCCGCGGAGCTTTACGCGCGCCTCATACGAGAATGGTGCGGGATCTAAATGTCAACGTGGCCATCGTGCGCGGCATCTTCCATGGTCATGAAGACAGCGCCGGGTTGGGCCCCGGTGTGATCAGCTACAAAGTGGTTTGCGATGCCGCGACGTCAGCGGTGAAGGCATGAATATATGCGTATAAGGTCACGCGCATCCGCCGGCACCGCCCGCGTCGCTCTGAAGTTTTCGGTTGCCGTTCGGCAAGACAGCCAGAAATAATTCCCCCGCGGATCGATGACCAGCCTGGTCGGCATGAAGTCCGAAACCAGTACCGACAGGTACTCGACTGTGGAGAACCAGGTGAGCTGCTTGAGATCCGGTGCAATGCGTTGTGCCGATACAAATCGCGGGTCGCCGAGCGCCGGATCGGAGGCACTGCCGGTCGCGAGGACTCTGACCGCGCTTTTATAAGCCGTCCATTCCGCAACGAACTTGCTCGTCTGCACAACATGCACAAGATTGATGAGAAGAAACGCGCCGACGAATGCACGCGCGAAGACGGCGCTCGCCATTGATGTTGCCGCGCGCGCGAACGCCGGCGGGACGGAAATCGATCCGTCGGCGCGCTGGGCGTAGAACGCCGCGATCAAACCAAACATCGGCGTGATAATGACGAGCAAGGTACGCATATAGTAGCGATTGCTCGCGTGCACCCAGTGGTCGAACCAGAGCCAATAGACGACGAGGCCCACGGCGACCACGGCAACGGCGCCGTACTGCACGGTACGGCCCGACGCGCATCGCGAAAGCAAGAGAAAAACGAACCCATAGAGCGCGAGAACTTCGAGGAGCAGGATCACCAGGTTTGCCTCGAAAATTGTGGGATCGAAAAAGTGCAAACCCGCCCTGATCAATACCTCGCCAAAATATCGATCGGGCGGATATATGACTTTGATGGCAACCCAGAGGCCCAGCACCACGCCAAGCGCAATGACTGCGCGCAAGAAGTATGCGTCGCGCGTTCCGCGCAGGGAAAGCGTCATGACGATCGCGATGGCAAGGACAAGTGCGCCCTCGTGTGAAAAGACGAGGGCGGCAATCGTTACGGTTACGAGCGCCGTTCCGACGAAGCCCCGACGTGCATAATGGCACAGTGCGATGCAAGGCCAGAAAAGGGCGTGTGCGATCCACATTTCGGTCGGGAAACCGAAGACGAGCGGGCAAAGCAGGGCAGTCGAGCAACAGGCATAGGCAAAAATTATGCGGCCACGCGAACGATCAGCCGCAAAAGTGCCGATGAGACCGGCCAGCGGCGCGATATAAAAAAGAAATCCATAGACGACAATTCCTCCGCGAGGACTCCCGGTGAGCCAAACGAAGGTTTCGGCCGGCCACAGTGAGAGGAGAAAAACAGAGAGACGTCCTGAAATATTATGCCAATGGAATGCCCAGACATCCCTTACCGCGACGGCATAGGAAAACATTGCGCCATCGGCATAGAGCTGCAGGCTATATTGCAGCGCGAGCGCGACAAAAACGATCGACCACAAAAGCCCCGCGGCAATGACGAGGGCACGCAAAAGATCTTCGTCGGTTCGATTGAAAATTCGCAGTGCCGAGCGCATCTTTGCCCTAGCCGCGCAGAAGGCCCTGGCGATCCAGAAGTTGCCTGAAAATTTCGCCAGCTCCTTCCGCGATTCTGTCCAGGAGCTGTGCCCCGAACTCCGCCGACGCCGATTTGGCATCGCCGATCACTCCCATATCGGCGATGTTCCGCTCATCCGTTGTCCAGGGCCATGTCACTCCGGGATCGAGTATTGTCGCGCGCACGGTTTCGGCGCGAAGCGGCGCCTTCAATTTCGCGACTTGATCGCGGCGTACCAGGGTCGGAGCGGCCGCCAGCATCATCGAGGTCTCGATCTTGCCGCCGTGAATTTCCGGAATACCGCTGGTCAATCCGGCGTCCACCCAGCAGGTCGGGTGCATGATACAGACGTTAAGCCCGAAATCGGCACGCAGATCCTGAGCCAGCGCCTCCAAAATTCCCCGATTGCCGCCGTGGCCATTGACGATGGCCATATTTCGCGCGGGAAGGCCGCGGGCAATGGCGCGCGCCATATCACGTACCAATGCGGTCATGCCCTGAACCGACAAGGACAATGTACCAGGCGCCCATTCATGCTCGCGCGCGAGACTGACCGAGAGGGTGGGCAATTGCCAAAGATCGTAAGTATCGATCCATCGTGAAATCATCCGCCGGGTAAATTCCTCCGCCAGCACCACGTCGGTATTGATCGGCAAGTGCGGGCCGTGCTGTTCGATCGACCCGACCGGCAGGCAGAGGATCGAACTCGTACGCAGGCGCTCGGACACTTCGAGAAAAGTGAGCTCGCCGATCAACCGTTTTGGCAGTTCATGTGGCATGACCGGCATCGGCTCCCGTGCCGACAATCAGGTTGCGGCCGTTGTAACGATATCAGCGCCGGGAGATGTTGCTAGAGGCTTCACGCGTCTTGTGGTCAGGTCGGATCGGCCAGCGTCGCCATGAGATGGTCGAGTCGATGGCCGGCGCGCGCAGCTTTTGCAGTCAAGTAGCGGCGATTGTCGGCATTGACCGGTGCCTGAAGCGGCATGCGGCTGGCAATGTCGATACCGGCTTTGGCCAACCCGTCGAGTTTGGCAGGATTGTTTGTCAGGAGAACTATTCGCGTGCAGTTGAGCATCTGAAGCATGCGCGCCGCGATACCGTAGTCCCGTTCATCATCATCGAAGCCGAGCGTTGTGTTGGCATCGACCGTGTCGAGGCCATCGTCCTGCAACTGGTAGGTCCGCATTTTGTTGGCGAGGCCAACTCCACGTCCTTCCTGCGCCAGATAAAGCACCACGCCGCCACCGAGATCGTCGAGCCGCGTCATTGCGAGCTGAAGTTGATCGCCACAGTCACAACGCCGCGAACCGAAGACGTCACCGGTAAGGCACGCCGAGTGCAGCCGGACCGGCACGGCATTCGTGAAATCGGGCTTGCCGACGATGATTGCGGTCGATGTTCCGCCAATCGAGTCCCGGAAGATGACGAAGCGTGCGGACGTTCCGGAATCCAGGGGCACGGAGGCTTCGCTCGCTATCGTCAGCGATTTGATCGCTTCTCCGGCAAACTGCTCCACGGCATCGGCTTCGACCGTGATGATGTCTGCTTCGCGCGGAAGGGAGCGTGCTTTCACTTCTGCGGCGAGCACCGCCGGCAGACCTTGTGAGAGCTTCACGAGCTGGATAGCTGCCGCGGCGGTACGACCGGCCGGGCTGGCGTCCGGCACACGGTTGCACGTTGCATCGGCAACGAGAGTCAGGATTGAAGTACCGTCATCGTCGGCCGAAAGGCGCACGGCCATCGGGGTACGGGCGTCGAGCCCGAGTGCCATGGCGCGGCGCGCCGTTATGATGAGTCTCGGCACGGACGGCGCGCAGAGCGCAATGAATGCGCTCAGTCGCTTTGCGTCGAGGCCGTCAACCGGTAACGCAAGGAGTGTCTCATCTTTGCCGCGAAGGAGAACCGGCCGCCGGCCATGGATTTCGGCCAGGCCGCGGCTGACGCCGGTATATCCTTTGCTACCGAACAAAACCGGGCTCACGCCAGTACGCACTGGATTCATTCCGAGACTTTCCATTCTTAGTGCCCGCTAGTGTAAGAACACCGCGCGGCTGACTATCATTCCGTTCGCAAATAGGCCGAATTTGTGCCAGCTTGATGGCGCCAACACATATTGATTAACGCGCTCGGCGTGCTTTTAGCTGCCATGCCATTAAGAAATTTCCCCACAACTAAGCCGAGCAACCAGGCGGCCGCCCAGGTCTTCCGACCGATGGCTGGAGTTTAGCAATATTTTTCGCGCGGGGGACCAGCCTTTACCGCAGCCCTGGGACGAAATTTTTGGCCCTCTTCGCGCAAGGCGCCGTGGATGACCTTGTCGTGGTGGGCCAGATTGGTCAGTCACTTGACGGTCGCATTGCCACGGAAACAGGCCACTCCAAGTATATTAATGGCCCAGCAGGACTTGCCCATTTGCATCGACTGCGGTCATTGGTCGATGCCGTTGTTATCGGGGTTGGCACAGCGATCGCCGACGACCCGGAATTGACCGTCCGGCGGGTCACCGGAATGCATCCGGCGCGCGTCGTCATCGACCCAAAAGGTCGTCTTGGCTCCGGTGCGAAGGTATTCCGCGATAATGGCGTGCCGCGTCTGCTGATTACCGCCGAAGGGACCTCGGCCCAGCCTCCAAGCGGGGTACAAATCCTCCCCTTACCTGCAGTCGAGGGCCATCTTGCTCCAGCCACGATCCTTGCGGCCTTGGCCGCCCACGGGATGCGTCGTGTGCTTATCGAGGGTGGCGCCGAAACTGTTTCGCGCTTTCTGGCCGCCGGCTGTCTCGACCGCCTGCATTGATCGTCGCACCAGTCATCCTCGGCGCGGGCCGACCCGGCATTACTCTGCCACCGGTAGAGCGGGCCGATCAGGCATTGCGCGTGCCGATGCGCACGCATCAAATTGGCGACGAGATATTATTCGACTGCGATCTGTCCGCTCAGCGTTTGCCGATCGGGGCAGCGAGCAGATCAAGATGACCGACGCGCAGAAATGACACGCCGGCGGCAATGAATTCACGCCGGCGCGCAAGCCAAGATGCCGCATTGGCAGGCGCAAGGCCAATCTCGCCCACTGCGTCCGCCCAGCCAGAGAATATATTTTCCTGTATGTCGTGATCGTTTGGACCGATGATCCAGTCCGACCGTCGATGCGTAGCGACATAGCCCACGCGCTCGAAGCCCTCGATCGCAGCTTTCGCTGCCGCCGGGCCGAGCGCGGGACCGAATCCTTTTTCGATCGTCTGATGCGCGTTGATCGCGGAAATAATCTCTCGCATCGGCCGGATCGCCTGGAGCGATCTCTATCCGCCCGTCGTAAGTGAGCGAGGCGTAAAACGGAATTGAACGTGCCGCGATTTCCACGACCAGCCGGTCAAGCCAGGTATTCGAGACAAGATCTAGAAGTGCCGACGTCGTGACGAGATCCGTCGGTCCGTCGAGTGCGGCCTCGAGGTCGCGATTCAAATCGAGTGGCGTGGCGGCAACCGTCACGTGATTGGCGAGTGGCATGGCCTTCGCTCGGCCGAGCAGGCCCAAATCATTGTCGACGAGACGCCAGTGCTGACGGACCGGCAAATGTGGACTCAGCGCCCGCAACGTCGAGCCGGTCCCGCAGGCAAGATCGACAATCTGCAACGACGGAAGCGTGTCGAGCAACGCGGCAACCATCGAAACGATTTCACCGCTGCGCGCACGCAGATCATGAGGTTCGCGCAGCGCCAGCCAATCAGCTGAAAAGCCACTCACGCCACTGTCTCCAACGCACTGGAAAATATTTTCGCCGAATTTAGCCAGCGCGGGAGGCCGACTGCTGCTACGCGCGCAGCGCTGGCCAATTGCCTGCGGACTTCCGCATCGGCGACTACGCTGCGCAGCGCCTGCGCAAACGCGGCTATGTCGTCCGGCGCGACCAGCATGCCGGCTCCGGACGGCACCGCCTCCGGTATCGCGCCCGCGCGCGTCCCAATGACGGGCAAGCCGTATGCGATCGCCTCGCTATACGCCATGCCGTAGCCTTCGAAACGGGAGGCAAGCGCGAACATGTCGGAGCTTGCGTATAAGTCCGCCAGCTGCAGGGCTGATACAGCGCCGAGCACACTGACCCGCTGGCCGAGCTTGAATCGCGCAATGTCGGCCTCAAGCCGAGCTGCGGTCGCGGGGTCACGGTCCCGATCTCCCGCAATGGTCAGGCGCCAGGGCAGATCCGAGAGGGTCGCGAGAGCCGCGAGCAGGATGTCGAAGCCTTTGCGGGGCACCACCGCGCCGACCGACAAAATCCGGACAATGCCATCCTGGCTGCCCGGCGCGGGCGTTACCGGATCGGTGCCCGGACGCGCAACGGTGATCTTGTCGCGCGGCACGTCGCAGCTGTCGGCCAGTTGCTGCGCGGTGGCGCCGCTGGTGACGATCACGTGATTTGCGGCCATCAGGGCGGCGCGTTCACTGGCTTGCAGAATTTCGGCCTGTGCCGCGCTCAAGCCGGTTTCCAGAGCCATCGGGTGATGGACGAGTGCTACCAAGGTATGCTGCTCACGCAATCGGCGCGCGGCCTCCGGCAAAACCCCGAGAGCGAGACCGTCGACAAGAATTTGACGGGATGCGGGCACCATTAGCAATCGCGCCTCCGCTGCCATCAATGTCTCCCTGCTGGCGCCAGGGAAAATTCTCGCCAAGTCCGATGATGTCAATTGTCCAGTCGAGTTTTTCAAGCTCGGCGATCATGCGGCGGTCGTATGCATAGCCGCCGGTCGCCGTTGCAAGGTCGCCCGGAACTGCGAAGGCGAGCCGCTTCACCACAAATTCGCCTCGTACGAGGCCCGGGCCACGTGCGATTCCGACAGCGTCACACGGATTGCCTTGAGTTGACGGCCGGGGCGTCCGAGCCCGTCCGCGCGTGCGGCCTTCGCAAGCTGATCGAAAATATGCTTGGTAAGGAATTCAGTCGTGGTGTTGATGCCTTTGAGTTCAGGCAGGTCGTCAAGATTGGAATAATTGAGCGGCGTCAACGCCGACCTAAGCGCCTCGTGCGCGCGACCGATGTCGATCACCACACCGTTGGAATCGAGAGCGTCGGCAAAAAATGCTGCGTCTATGACGAAGGTCGCCCCATGCAGAGCTTGTGCCGGACCGAACATCGCACCGTACCTGCCGCCTTCGTTCAGTTGCGTCTTTGCTGGCAAGCCGATCACGTTCGTCAAACTGCCATCGACAATCGTCAAGAACGGATCGCTGTCTTCCTGAATCGCATACGCCCCGGATCGGCCGACCCATTCATCGGTCGCGAGATACGCGTCGAGTTCCGCAGGCGACAGCGTTCGGCAACGCAGCCGGGTGCATTCCTGCCAAACGATTTGCACGTTGTCGGGCCGACGCCACAGGACGACGCCGGTCCAGAGTTCGTGTTCGCGCCCGCCCAGCGCGCGTGATGATGCGGCGGGCGTCGTGAACGTCGGTCGGTTTGCCGATGACTTGCCCGTCCAGCCAACCGACGGTGTCGGCAGCGAGGATCAAGCCCTCGTCGATCTTCGGCGCAATCGCGGCGGCTTTCAGCCAGGAGACGGTCATCACGTAATGCCGCGGATCGCTGAAGCCGGGCCCGGTCGGTTCGTCGATGTGCGACGGCATCACCTCGAAGGCGTAGCCCGCCTTTTCCAGCAGAATGCGGCGATCCGGCGAACTGCTGGCGAGAATCAAGCGGCGTGTGTTTTTTGCTGTTGCCATGATTGCAAGATCGTTTCCAGGGCGGGCCAAAGGCGCTCCGGCGTCAAATCGGCCATGCACTTCATGTGCGGGCACATCTTCAGGTAGCTTCCCTTGCACTCGACCGAAGTCGCGACGGCGCGATCCGCCTGGGCATACGGCCCGGTGCGCTCGATCAAAGTGCAAGTATACGGCGCAACCACCGGACGACCCAGCGCTGCCGCCAAATGCAACGGCCCCGTGTCGTTGGCGAGCATCACGTCGGCAGCACTCAAGAGCGCGACCAATTGCGGCAACGTCGTCTTGCCGGTCAGTTGCAGCGTTGAACCGGTTACGAGCGCGGCCGCCTTGTCCGGCGAGACTCGCCTCTTCGGGAGTGCCGACGAACATCGCCGTGCCGCCGAAACGCTCCTGCGCCGCGGCAGCGAGCGAGGCAAAATGCTCCGGCGGCCAGCGCTTCGTCAGCCAGCGCGAAGCCGACGCCGACCGCGAGCCACGGTCGCGGATATTGCTGCAATTGCGCGGGCCCAGAGCCGCGCGTCAGCCTGCACCGGCACGTGAAACGTCTTATGCGGCGGAGCATCCCCCAAGCTTCGATCACGCGCCAGTAGCGTTCGACGGCATGGGTAACGCCGGTCGATCATCGACGCAGTGGGTGTAGCAAAGAGACGCACCTTCGCGCGCCGTTGCCAGGCCGATGCGCACGGCGCCACGCGTCGCCAGCGTCATCAGGCCGGTGCGCAGCAACCCTTGCAGATCGATCACCATATCGAACCGCTGCGACCGCAGATGTTTCAGAAAACGTCCGAATTCCAGCGTTCCCGCGACGATTCCCTTGGCAGGGCGCCGCGGTAGAACGGCACAATCTCGTTCAAATCGGGATGCTGTTCGAGAATGGGAGCATCGCA